>JAGVMA010000043.1 GCA_020054095.1 Bacteroidia bacterium
GCTGCATTTGTTTTACTAATTTATCAAGCTCCGCAAACGATGTTTTTTGCAGCACTGTTTTATTGGTTTCAAAGGTTACGTTTTTGAGGATGATGGGGGATGGTCTTGTTTTTATATTTCCATGTAAAATTATTTTGAAGGGCATCTGCTGTCCCATAGCAAAAGTAACCATCAAGTAAAAAATATCTCCTGCTTTTGCATCTATGCCCGATACATAAGGAGGATTATTGCCCGGTGGAGAAAAAAATTGTTTGCTTTCTTTATTTAATCCCGTTTTAGAACTATTATAAAAATATTGCGATAAACAATGTCGGTCTTGCTCTATGCGATTATTGTGTATTGCATCGCAAAATGTATCGGATAAATTTTTGAAAAGAAAAAAATCATAGTCATCTCTATTATACTCAGGAATTATATCGAGTGTTAAATAACAGTCTTTTTCTATGGTAAAAGTGTACCAACCTGTGGGAGCAATTTTTAAATACTTTGTGTAATCTCCATCTTGAGATGAAAATGAAAAATCTTTTGATTTGGGTTTGGCTTTAATTTTTGTTGGCCCATAAATAGAATCGTAAATAGTAATGGCATACTCGCATTGTGGCACCGAAATTTTATTTGTATCAACTTTATAATATTGCTGTGGAGAAAAATAATTAACATTTAGTGCATCACTTAGTTGTTCGTAGATTAAGCTATCGCTTGGGACTGAAGCATCACTATTTATTAAGCTACCATCACTGCTAAAAATCATGTATCGTGGAATACCATCTATTTTGTAAATACTACCAATAGATTTCGATTGTTCATCCGTAAGTTTAACATGATTGCCATTAATAGTGTATTTCTTAATTGCGTTTTGCCAATTTTCTGTTTTATCATTAATGGCGATGTACAAAAACTCGATGCCTTGATTTGCAAAATCTTTTTTAAGTTTCTGAGAGTACGGCATTTCATTTTTACAAGGTACACACCAACTTGCCCAAAAATCAACATATACAACTTTGCCTTTATAAAGTTTAATTAAATCATTTAAGTCGCTATACGATTCCTTAATAAATTTGGCGCCAGTCGGAAAATTATTCAAATGCATTTTCTGATAATTCTTAAACTGAATTGCGAGTGGCTCTGCAAGATTATCATTCTTCACATGCAATAAAAAATAACTGTAAAAAACATTAATTAAGTCATCATCAAGTGCGCTTATAGCCCAAGCAACATATTGTGCCAATAAATATTCTTTAATTTCGGGGCTTAAGTCTTTTGCCTTGTTAAAAAGTTTATTCATCCCATAATCTTGCTCATCATACATGGAGGCACCGTCTGGTTCGAGTAATTTGTATAACACATAGCAATTGCTTATAAAGTAAAGATAATGAGGGCAATTAGCGGCAGCCCATGCATTACTATCGTTTACCCTGCTCCAAAACGAAGCATATTTTTTATCGCATATATTTTCGTGTTTTGATAACGCCAAATTGTAAACAGAGTGGTAATTATGGTATTCGTTTTCAATTAGCATGTATTTTATAAAATCATTATCAATAGCTTTTCCATTTGTATTTATAAAGTCCATTATTGAATCATTAAAAGCTAAAACAGATGCAAGCACATTCTGAAACTTGTCATTCTGCTTTACGAGTATTCGGCTACGGGCACTATTTTTATAATCGTTGAGTTTTTGAAAAAAAATATTCTCATTTGCGTGAGTGCCGTATATTTTCAATTGCGGTTTTTTGCTAACAAAGCCTATATTAATGCTTAAAGAATCGCCTTCGGTAACTATGAAAGAAAAGAAATTATCGGCACATTGTAAATACATTTCTTCAATCCCTTGAATGGAAAAATAAATTTTGAATTTACCTTGTTTATCAATTTCGCATCTATAAAATGTATCCTTACTATATCCAATAAGCCCTGTACGAACAAAATGCAATTCAACTTTTTTGTCAGGTGCATTTAAAATTGTCCCGGTAATTTTCACAGGTGAAGCATACAAAAAGTTGCAATTAATAATTACGGAACAAAACAGGGCTGTTTTTATAAAAATTTGTTTTAACATTCGCTGATATACGCTTATACAGAAATAAGGTTACAAAAAAGTCCCTCCCAAAAAATGGGAGGGACTTTTTTGTAAAATAGTTGTTAATTAATATTCGTCTTCATTAAAAAAGAAATCTTCTTTGGTGGGGTAATCGGGCCAAATTTCTTCTATGTTTTCGTACGATTCGCCTTCGTCTTCAATTTCTTGTAAGTTTTCGGCTACTTCGGCAGGTGCTCCGGAGCGTATGGCGTAATCTATCAATTCATCCTTAGTGGCAGGCCAAGGTGCATCTTCGAGGTATTTTGCTAATTCAAGTGTCCAATACATGGTTTACTTTTTATCCGTTATTACGGTATTTTTAATTTTTTGTTTCAACTTTATAAATGCCTTATAAATAGTGGTAATGCAAGGCATCGGTATTATTGAAAAACATTGATTTTCGTGCAAAAGTAAAAATTTATTGATACCATCAAAGTATTGTGGATACTTTTTTTGAAAATGTTTCAGGTGCGTGGTTTCCAGGGAATTTCTTCGGCACTAAGTATGTGCGTAATGTGGCGCGAGAGCACAAAAAGATAATCGCTAAGGCGATTGAGGTATTTTACTACCAAATCGGCAACGGGCGCATGCTGTGCCAGCGAAATGGTGCAACGCTCAGCCCTGCGACAAACGCAACGGGCAATATGTGTGTAGGAAACAATGGTATTGCCTCCGGGCAGCACAAAATTTTTCATGGGTGGCAAATTGGCTTCCATTTTATCTATTTGGTTTTCTAAAAACAAAACATCTTGCTCGGCAAGTTCGGGTAGTTTCATTTTGTTTTTATCGGGGTCGGTAGCCAGTAGCGCGCCTATTGTAAAAAGGCGGTCTTGTATTTCAATAATGGTATTTTTTTCTTCGGGCAAATTATCGCGCAGCAGTCCCATCCATGAATTTAATTCGTCCACGGTGCCATACGCTTCAATGCGGATATGATTTTTGGCAACGCGTGTGCCGCCTATAAGGCCGGTTTGGCCTTTGTCGCCCGTTTTAGTATAAATGCGTGTAGCCATTATGCATTAGTGCGATTGCGCACTTTGTGTATTGTTTCGTTTAGTTTATCGGTTTCTACCAAGCCATCGCGCATACGCACAATGCGGTGTGCGTGCATGGCAATGTCTTCTTCGTGTGTAACTACTATAATTGTATTGCCTTGCTCGTGTATTTCTTCAAACAAGCCCATTATTTCTATCGAAGTTTTGGTATCTAAATTTCCGGTAGGTTCATAAGCTAGAATAATGGATGGCTTATTAACTAATGCACGGGCAACAGCAACACGCTGGCGCTGCCCGCCCGATAATTCGTTTGGTTTGTGGCTCATTCTATCCGCAAGGCCCACTTGCTCCATCACTTCTTTGCCGCGTTTTTCACGGTCCACACGTTTCATACCGGCATACACTAATGGCAGTATCACGTTTTCGAGCGCAGTGAGGCGCGGCAGCAAATTAAATGTTTGAAAAACAAAACCAATTTCTTTGTTCCTGATTTCTGCCAATTGGTTATCGAGCATTTGCGCTACGGGCGTATTATTTAAAATATATTCTCCGCCCGATGGTGTATCCAAACAGCCGAGCACATTCATAAGTGTGGATTTGCCCGAGCCCGATGGCCCCATGAGAGCAACGTACTCGTTACGATAAATATTGAGTGATACTGAGCGCAGTGCATGTATCGTTTCGGTGCCTATTACATACTTGCGGGCAATTTTATCTAATGTTATAATGTTTTGTTTTTCCACCGAAGCGTAAAGGTAAATAATATTTAATGTTAAAATTTAAGCACGAAATTTTCTTTGGCTTGTTGGTTTCGTAAAAAAACAATGCCCATAAAAAACAAATCAATGCTTACAGTTACTTGCTCCTGGTTTATTATATCAATCCAAGCTTCGCGCATTTCATCACTCCAGTTAATATCATCGAAAATAAAAATGGTGTTAGCATTTGCGTATTGCAAACAAGTGTTAAAATAATTTAGTGTTGGTTCTTTGCGATGATTTCCATCAACAAAAAACAATGCAGTGTGGTTTTCTTTGTCGGTTATTGTATTGAAATAATTCTGCAATTCAGGATCAAGCACATCATCAAAATTACCATGTACCAATTTTATGTTTTGAGCATTTTGCTTTTTAAAATTATCGCGTGCAACAGTTGCTGTTTCGGGGCAACCTTCAATGGTAATTAAATTAGTGTTTTTATTAGCTGCTGCCAGATAAAGCGATGTTACGCCAAGCGATGTGCCCAATTCAAAAATTACATTGGGCTTATATTTTGCGGCAATGCGGTAAAGCAGTTGTGCCTGTTTTTTATTTTTTTCGGCTGTGCTACAAATTTTACTGATGGTACGCTGGTTGCTTTTATTCGTTTTTGAACCTGCGCCCAAATCGGTTACGTTAATTGTAGTTTTATTTTGCAACAATTGCTTGCGCAGATTTTTTATTCTATCGTAATCGGGGTAATTTTTTTTATCATTTAAAACGGTGGTAACAAAATCATAAACAAAAGGCGAGTGTATGCCATGTTTTGTTTTGGCAGAAAAAAGGTAATTGATGTATTTAAAAAATTGCTTCATCAAATTTTGTTTTCATTTCTAAAGTACAAATCAACCAGGCGTGGAATTGGATATTTTAAAAAACTTGTATTGTTTACCGCAATAAAAATTTTCTGTTTTAAAGAATTTGGTGTTTCTATCTTAATAAAGTTGGCAGTAATAATTTGGTGTGATAAAATATGCTTACACTCAGCACTAATATTAAGAATTGTAAAATTATTATCGGCAATTATTTTCCTAAATTCTTTTGTTGCAACTATTTTTTCAGGGCTTATTTTCTTAGTCGTTTCTATAAGCGGAAAGTCGTACAATCCTTTCCAAATATCTTTTTCGGTGCGTTGCTTTATGTAAAAGTTTCGTTTGTGGTTTATCACCAAATAATAAAAATAGCGGTTACGGATTTTTGTTTTTTTTGTTTTTACAGGCAATTCGCTAACCGCTTTTTTTGCAAACGCAAAACAGGAATTATGCACAGGGCAATTTTCACAATCGGGGTTAACGGGCTTGCATTGCATTGAACCAAATTCCATGATTGCCTGATTATGTTCACCGGGCGATTTTTTATTGATAATGCTTTGTGCTAATTCGCTGAATTGTTTTTTTCCATCAGTAGTATCAATACCGGTATAAATTCCAAAATAGCGTGCCAATACCCTAAACACATTGCCATCAACTACCGCCTGTGGCTCGTTATAAGCAAACGAAGAAATGGCAGCAGCCGTGTAAGGCCCTATGCCTTTTAGTTTTATAAGTTCATTATGTGTTTTAGGAAAAATGCCTTTGTGTTGTGTGCAAATAATTTTTGCCGTAGCGTGTAAATTTCGTGCGCGAGAATAATAGCCCAAACCCTGCCAAAGTTTTAAAACTTTTTCTTCGGGTGCATTGGCTAATGATTTTATTGTGGTGAATTTTTCGGTAAACTTTATGTAATAAGGCATGCCCTGCTCTACCCTTGTTTGTTGCAAAATAATTTCGCTGAGCCAAATAAAATAAGGGTTACTGGTATTTCGCCAAGGCAAATTGCGCTTGTGTTTTCGGTACCAATTAATAATTTCTTGTTCAAAAATCATTTTGCGTTCAATTCGCAAATGGCAAGCCAAGCCATCAATCCGCAACCTGTTTTTAATGCGTCTTCATCAATATCGAAAGTGGAAGTGTGCACCCCGGCAGTTATTCCTTTGGCTTTGTTGCCGGTTCCTAATCTGTAAAAACAGCCCGGAATGTGTTGTGTGTAAAAAGCAAAATCTTCGGCTGTCATTCGCAATGGCAAATCTTCTACATTATCTTTTCCTAAAAATTCTTGCGCGTTTTTTTTTGCAGCGGCAGTAATTTTTTCATCGTTCACTAAAAACGGATAACCATCTTGGATACGAACATCACATTCTGCATTCATGCTTTTTGCTTTTTCAGTTGCAATTTTTTTTATGAGTGCTTTTGCTTCTGCTCGCCAATTTTCGTCCATCGTGCGCATAGTGCCCGATATAGTTACTTCGGTCGGAATTACATTGGTAGTACCATTGCCAATAAATTTCCCGAAAGCTAAAACGGTGGGCACATCCGGAATATTTTTTGTTTCAGGATTCATAAACACATTGTGCAGCGCTGCAATGATAGCTGCTCCTACCAAAACAGGGTTCACATATTCGGCAGGCATGGCAGCATGGCCGCCTTTTCCTTTTATGGTTAAATAAATTTCATCGGTAGATGCCATGTACATTCCGCTGCGGAAACCTACTTTGCCTGTTTCCATATTAGGGAAAACGTGCTGACCAAAAATTAATTGTGCATCCGGGTTTATTAGCACTCCTTCTTTTATCATGAGCGAAGCACCGCCTGGTGCTTTTTCCTCACCGGGCTGAAAAATAATTTTTACAGTTCCCTCAAAATCATTTTTTAACTGATTTAATATTTTAACTGTACCCAGTAATGAAGCCGTGTGCACATCGTGCCCACAGGCGTGCATCACACCTTCGTTTTTCGAGCAATAGCTCACTTTATTTTCTTCTTTTATTGCAAGCGCATCGGTATCGGCACGCAGCGCAATACATTTTTTTTCGGGGTTATTGCCTTTAATGTGCGCTACAATTCCGGTTTTTACAATTCCCGCTTGGTAAGTAATTCCATACTCATCTAATTTGCTGCATATAAATTTTGCAGTTTCATATTCCTGAAACGAAAGCTCGGGGTGGGCGTGCAAATGCCTTCTTATTTCAATTACTTCGGCATGTAACTGATTTGCTAATTGGGAGATTTTGTTTTTTAGGGATTCGTTCATTTTTATTTACCGAAAATACTTTGTCCGTTTATTTGCAGCGAAGATAAAAAAAAGCATCGGCCAACCGACCGATGCTTTTGCAATTAAAAAATGAATCTTTACTCTACTTTGTTTTCATCATTTTTCTTGTTTGCACATTTTGGCCATTTACATAAAGCGAATAGGTGTAAATGCCCGATGCAAGGTCTTGCGCATTGATGGTGATTTGACCA
>JAGVMA010000040.1 GCA_020054095.1 Bacteroidia bacterium
CATCATAAAATATTATTTGCCAAGTAACATAACCACTGCCGTTATGAATTTTATGGATGAAACAGGCCGCAAAATAAAAGAAGTGCAACTAACGCAAACAGGCGATGGTCAAATCACCATCAATGCGCAAGACCTTGCATCGGGCATTTACACCTATTCGCTTTATGTAAATGGCCAAAATGTGCAAACAAGAAGAATGTTGAAGCAAAAGTAATAATTACAACGCTTGATGTCCCGCTTAGGCGGGGTTGAAGCAAAAGTAATTTTTTATACGTGTTTGGTGTATTTAGTTAGGGTTGCACTTAAAAAGAAAGCGCAACAATTGCTGCGCTTTCTTTTTTTTGATTCGTATATTCGCAACCCTAATTGCCGGATATGGAAATCCCCAAAACATACGACCCCAAATCGGTTGAAGATAAATGGTACAGCCATTGGCTGAAAAATAAATTTTTTAGTTCGCAGCCCGATGAGCGCGACCCTTATACAATAGTAATACCTCCGCCCAATGTTACAGGTGTGCTTCACATGGGGCACATGCTCAATAATACCATACAAGATGTATTAATACGCAAAGCACGCATGCAAGGTAAAAATGCCTGCTGGGTTCCGGGAACAGATCATGCTTCTATTGCTACCGAAGCAAAAGTGGTGGCTTTGCTCAAAGAAAAAGGAATTAAAAAAACCGATTTATCGCGCGAAGAATTTTTAAAACACGCATGGGAATGGAAAAATAAATATGGCGGAATTATTTTAAAGCAATTAGAAAAATTAGGCGCTTCGTGCGATTGGGATCGTACTAAGTTTACGATGGATGAAACATTGAGCCAAGCGGTGATAGATGTTTTTATTGACTTGTATAACAAAGGGCAAATATATCGCGGTGTGCGCATGGTTAATTGGGATCCGCAAGGTTTAACTGCCGTATCTGACGAAGAAGTTATTCACAAGGAAGTTAATTCTAAACTCTTTTTTGTAAAATATAAAATTGAAGGTACAGAAGAATGGATAACTATTGCCACCACTCGCCCCGAAACAATTTTAGGCGATACTGCCGTGTGCGTTCATCCCGATGATGAGCGATACAAACATTTAAAAGGTAAGCGCTGCATTATTCCGATTGTAAACCGAAGCGTACCAATAATTTTTGATGATTACATAGATATGGAATTTGGAACCGGAGCGCTGAAAGTAACACCTGCACACGATATCAATGACTATAACTTAGGACTTAAGCACAAGCTCGAAGTGATAGATACCATTGCAGCAGATGGTAAAATGAGTGCTGCCGCTAAATTTTATATTGGCGAAGATAGATTTGCTGTGCGCAAAAAAATTGCCAAAGATTTAGAAGAACTCGGACAAATAGTTAAAGTAGAGGACATTAAAAACAAAGTAGGATATAGCGAACGTACCGATGCCGTAATAGAACCAAAACTATCTATGCAGTGGTTTTTAAGAATGGATAAAATATCGGAACCGGCATTGCAAAATGTTTTAAACGAAAACATAAAACTAATACCTGATAAATTTTTAAATACCTATAAGCATTGGATGGAAAACGTGCACGATTGGTGCATCTCTCGCCAACTGTGGTGGGGACAACGTATTCCGGCATGGTATGCACCCAATGGCGATTGTGTGGTTGCAAAAACGAGAGAGGATGCTGTTGCTGCTTTTATGCGTGATAACAAAGCCATCTCCTTTGGAGAGGGTTGGGAGAGGCAGTTAAACCAAGATGAAGACGTGCTTGATACTTGGTTCTCTTCATGGCTTTGGCCCATCACGGTTTTTGATGCCGATGTTATTCGCACCAAAAAGCCGAACAAAGATTTACAATATTATTACCCAACAAATGATTTGGTTACTGCTCCTGAAATTTTATTTTTCTGGGTAGCACGTATGATAATTGCCGGATACGCATACATGGACAATAAACCATTTACAAATGTGTATTTAACCGGAATTGTGCGCGATAAGCAAGGGCGAAAAATGAGTAAGTCGCTTGGCAACTCTCCCGACCCGATAGATTTAATTGAAAAGTATGGAGCCGATGGCGTGCGTGTGGGCATGCTTTTATGTTCGCCTGCCGGCAACGATTTACCTTTTGATGAAGCATATTGCGAACAAGGCCGCAATTTTTCAAACAAAATTTGGAATGCTTTCCGATTGGTTAATATGTGGGAAGTAGCTGCCGAAAAACAAACAGAGGCAAATAAAACGGCCGCAAACTGGTTTGATGCTCGTTTTAATGAACAGCTCGAAATCATAAACGATTTATACAGCAAATACCGTATCTCCGAAGCGTTAATGACTACCTATAAATTAGTGTGGGACGATTTCTGTGCATGGTATTTAGAAATGATTAAGCCTGAGTTTGTAGATGGTAAATCTTTGCCAATTGACAAGCAAACTTACGATACCACCATTATTTTCTTCGAAAAAATATTAAAACTCTTGCATCCTTTTATGCCTTTTATTACCGAGGAAATTTGGAGTTTAATAAAGCAGCGAACCGAAAAAGATTGCATTATAGTTGCCGATTGGCCATTAGTGCAAAAAACCGACTCGGTGATTATTAGCCGTGTTGAGTTATTGAAAGAAGTGGTGGCGAACATTCGCAACCTTCGCCAGCAAAAAAATATTTCTCCAAAAGAAAAACTCGAAATTTTTCAATTTGAAACCGAAAATATTAATAAGATTTGCGATTTAGATCCTATCATCATTAAACTTTGCAACCTTAGCGGCTATAAATACACTGCTAAAAAAATAGATGGGGCCTATAGTTTTTTGGTAAAAACCATTGAGTGTTTTGTTCCGCTGCAAGGTGCGTTAAATATAGATGATGAAAAAATACGCATTGGAAAAGAAATAGAATACAACAAAGGTTTCTTGCAATCTGTTCAGAAAAAATTAGCTAACGAAAAGTTTGTGCAAAATGCCAAACCCGAAATACTTGCATTAGAGCGCAAAAAAGAAGCAGATGCACAGGCGAAAATCAAAACATTAGAAGAGCAGTTAAGCGCGCTTTAGCTATTTGAAAATTGTAGAATAAAAAAACGTCATCCTGAGTTTAGTCGAGGGATGACGCTTTTTTGTTTTAGTAATTAGCAGAGCTAATTATTAATAATACTTCACACGGTTATCTACCACATTAGCGATTTCTTTCATTGCCTGAAACAAATCGGTATCAACGCTGTATTGTAATTTTTGCTGCAATTGTTTTTTAGATGCAGTATAATCTTTTGTATCGGCAGCAGGTGTGGTTTTATCTACTACTACTACAAATACACCTTGTGTGCCTTTTATTGGTTTTGAAATCTGATTTTCTTTCAATGCAAATACATTACCAAGCACATTTAACTCTCTGCCTAAGTTAGGAACAGAAAATGCCGAGAAATTAATGTTATCAATTAACTCTACCGGCAAATTTAGTTTCGTACCCAATGCATCTATAGCTGTAGCTCCGGCTTTGGTAAACTCTTCCATAAACATAGCCGCTTTTTTATCCTGCTTTGCACCAATTTCTACTTCTATTTTTCGTTGCTCAAGCGGTGCTATGCCTTTTTCGCGAACATCGGTTAAAAGTGCCACCACATATTTGTTGCCAAGTGTAAATGGCTCCACACACACAGTTCCTTTTTCATTGGTATAAGCCCAGCGTATTAAATCTTTAGGTTGCTCTATGCCCGGTATTTGTTTGTCAGATTGTTTTAAAGTTTCAATCACGCGCTTGTTTAGTTTTTGTTCTTCCACACCTTTATTAAACAAATCGGCAGTGTTGTATTTAATTGCAAAATCACTTGCAAGGTCATAAATACCTTGTTTGGTTTTTGTACTTGGCTCAATGGTGCGCTCAATGGTTGCAATTTGATAGCGTGGTGATGAACCACCCACCGCTAATACTTCCACAATGTGGAAACCATAAGGCGTTTCGGCAATTACCACATCACCTTTTTTGCCAAAGAAAGCAGCATCCTGAAATTCTTTCATCATTTGCCCTTCTTTAAACCATTCGTAAGCACCTAATTTTTTTTTCTCTTTCAGCACCATTTTCCCCTCTTTCATTTCGCGTACCGAACCCGAATCGGAAGAAAATTTTACAACATAATCAGCAAAATTAGCAGTGCTCTTTTTTAATATTTTTAATAAACTATCGGCAGTAGCTTTAGCTTGCTCTTTAGTTTGTTTTGCACCGGCCGGGGCTTGTTGCGCTCCCACATAAGGTATTAAAATATGGCGCACACTTGCCGAATCTACCGATGTGGCAGATTTTATAAGTTTAGATACTTTCACTTTTATGCCTTCGTAATAAGGGCCTATAACGGTGCCCACCGGAGCAGTAAAAATACTTGTATCCATAGCGCCCGAAATTTGATTGCGTTTCATTAAGTTGGCATCAAAGTAAGGCGTTTCAGATTCGCGCACCACTAATGCCGAATCTTCTTTAGTGGTTTTAAACTCATCGGCAATTGCTTTTAATTTATCAAGCGCATCGGTTGAGTCTTCGCCCGATGGTAAAATATCCCACACTAAGTATTCTACCTTGCGCGATGCTTCTTGCTTGTATTTGTATTTGTTTTCGTTGTAATAGCGTTGCATTTCGTCTTCGGTTACTTTTATGGTAGTATCCGATACCACTGAGTAGCGTTTTAATATATAACGAAATTTTACCATTGTATTTTGTGCCAAATATTCTTGCTTGGCATACGATGTGGTAACGTATAATCCCTTTTTAATGGCATTAAAATATTTTGTGTTTTTTCTTTGTTCGCGTAAACTTTCTTCAAATTTTTTCCATTTTTCGTAATACTCGGCACCTTCGGGGCTTTCTTGTAATTTATCTACATACTCTTTTATTTTAGCACCGTTCAAATTTCCGGCTGCATCGGCAAATTGCGGATTCACTTTTTGTGTTTGCGGATCCATGAAAGCCGATTTTACTGATTGATCGGGGTTTTTGCCGATAATCATATCCGATAATTCGTTGTCAGAAACCTGAATGCCCGAGGCATCTATTTCTTTACCCAAGGTTAAATCGCGGATAAGTTTTTCCCATGCATTGCCGCTCACCATTTCTTGTGCTTGTGCATCAAGCGATGTTTGGCCGGTATTATCTAATTGTTGCTGAGTCATTTTATCCACTTCCAGGTCATATTGTTCAAGCGATATTTCGGTGCCTGCAATTTCACCTGCAAAAGGCCTGTCTTGAAACAATGAAAAACGCGACTCGAACAAGCCCGTTAATACAAACGAAAAAAGTGCTACACCCACTATTGTAACCAATAGTCCGGAGCGTTTACGTAATCTTTCTAATACTGTCATTTTTATTTATTTTAATAGGGCAGCGAATATACGATTTTTGATTAAAACCTAATACCTGTTTTTAAGGGTGATTTTTTATAAAAAAAAACTCCGACTGCAAACTACAGCCGGAGTATAAACTTGTGCCTTGTTGCCATCCCCTAATTTGCGCTTGGCAAAAGAACTCTTCAGGCAACAGCGCTTGTTTTCTTTTACAGCACTATTGTACTGTAAGGCCCATCCCAATCGGTGGGGCCGTTTTTTTGAACTGCTCTGTGACGGAAGTAGTAACGCGTACCACTTGTTAAGCCGCTAAGTGTTATTACCGATTTGGTTCCCAAATCAGCATCTATCCACGATGCAGCCACATTGGGTGTGGTTGTGTACTCCCACTCGTGTGTGCCGTTTACAACGCGCTTGGCTGTTAACTTTACTTTGCCCACGCTTACGGCCTCAACAGTAAACACCTGTTTTTGCCTTGGCGTATTGCGTTTCACGTTCATGCCAGCGGTGAGTACTATCAGTTCGGCTGTTATGCTGTCGGCACTGTCGTTAGCAATACCTTCTACATAATGGCCTAATTGAACTAACAAGTTCTCCACCACATCGCGTTGCACCTTCACTGCCGCGGTTTTTGCCGTACCTCCACCCTTTGCTTCTTCGGCTAACGTCTGTAAACTGGAAACAGCAGACGAAACTACTGATAGCGCTGGATAAGGTGTGGCAAAATAGCTGCTTGTTCCAATGTTGGTTACAACATGGTTACCAAAGGCAACCATTTTCATCACACTCATTTTGGCGAGTTCCAAACTTACTTTTACTTTGTTCATAGTAATTATAGTTTAGAGTTACGGCTTTTCTGCTTTTATTTTTTTTAGCTGGTTGTGATGAGGGAGAAAGCCATGCCTGCCACACCAAGCGTTTACAGGTGCTTATACGGCTAATGCAATGCTAATTCCGCAGTTTAATCGGGTTTTCTAATAAGTGGTAGGTTTTAACCAATAACTGGTAGGTTTTAGCGCATAACTGGTATAAAAATGGGGTGCTATAGGCCTCCGAAGTCCAATAATGCGTGTTAACGATTGTTAAAAACACCTGCTTTTACTATACAAATGGCAGGTTTGTTTAGTGAAATGTAACCATTGTTTAGAAGAATGCTTACATTCTTCTAAAGATTGTAAACATTTGTTAGCGAGAACTTACCATTGTTTAGTGAAATGTAACCATTGTTTAGTGGGATGTTAAGATTGTGAGAGAGGATGCTTGCATCCTGTGCACGAAACGCACGATTGTGTGAGTGGATGGTTAAATTGTGTGGGGGAATGGTAGTATAATGTACACGAATACTTAAAATTTGTTTTTTGATATTTTTTTTATAAGTTAGCTTAATTAAAAAAACGGTTGCTATGGCTTATATAAATATGAAAAAACTGTTTGCAGTAATTTTTACTATTGTGTTAATGCCGTGCATGGCGCAAAATACTTATGATACATATAACCCGTATAACGGAAGCCCATTTCAAATAATACCATCTTACAATGTAAACCAAAATCCGGGATATACAGGCGAGTACCAGATATTTATGGACGGACATACTTGGTGGACATCACCGAGCGGTTTTAATAATAATAATTATATAAGTTATAAAATTGAACCAATTTCATTTCCGTTTTATCCAGATTGCTCTACAGGGGATTGTGAAAACTCAAACAGCACAAGTCGGAAATGTAAAATGGCTCCTAATTTTGGATTAAACTTTGGAATATTTAGTTCGCAATTTGGTATTCAAACGCTTGATCAGACGTCCGGCAACCAAAATATGAGTGAACTTCAAGGGCTTGCGGGAAATGGCTTCACAGTATTAAACTATGAAAATGGGGGGGGGAGAATTGTTTTCCCTCACACAGTTTTAAAACACACGTTCTATATACATTGTAATGGTAATAGCGATTCGCCAATTATTGATGAATTTTCATTTATAGTTGATCATACACGAGGCAGAATGCGTTATTACCCGTTTCGGCCTGACAATGGGCATTCAGCTGAGGGGGAACATGATGTAACAATTAATCCTTTTTTTATTCATCCGACATGTCCTAACAATGAGTATTACTGTGGACAACAAGGTAATTTACTTGGTACCATTGATTTTTTCCCTTTATTAAATATATCTTTAAATGCTTGTAACACCACTTAGCCGATATAGAAAACGGCATATATTATATAACATTAGTGGGAGACAATGGAGTTTTAACCACCGAAAAACTAATTGTAATAAAATGAAAATAGCACGCTTTTTTGTTTTATTTATTTAATGAAGCGTATGATTATTCTTTCGCTGGTTGTATAAATTACTCATCTTCTGTTATTGAAAATAACTTAGATTTTTTTATAAATGGAGCATATATCAAGTCTGGCCAAGATCCTGAAGGATTTTCCATTATACACACAAATGCCATGGGGGATACAATTTGGCAAAAATATTATCCAGATTCTTTCAATGTTTTTTCTCCTGGAGCTTCACAATCACTTATCAGAACAATTGATTCTAACTATATAATGTGTGGCGATGCAACCCGAATAATTAATAATCAAATGGATGCGCATCTCGCAAAATTTAATGGCTCGGGCGATACTTTATGGACAAAGACATACGGAGGCACGGGCAACGATCATTTTAACACCTTAATAGAAACACCCGAAGACAGTGGTTTAACTCTTATAGGCTATACAACAAGCTATGGTCAAGGTCAATCTGATTTTTACATGGTGCATACCGATAAAAATGGCAACCAGCAATGGTACAAAACATACGGCAGCGGAAGTAACGAAGGCGCAATAGGAGCAGTGCGGGCACTGGATGGTGGCTATTATATATCAGGTAACAGAGGTAATTTACATTGGTTGGTAAAAGCAGATATAAACGGTAACCACTTATGGAACAGAATTTTTTCGGGTAGCAGTAATACCATGTTTGTAAGCCAAATGTCCGACAGTAATTTAATACTTGCGGGAGCAAAACAAATAAATGGCTTAGATTGGCAAGGTTGGCTTGCAAAAACAGACAAAAACGGAAACATAATATGGGAAAATACTTATGGAGGCACAACAGCCGAAATATTATACACAAAACCCATAGTGCTAAGCGATGGCAGCATAGTGTGTGCGGGCACAAAAAACTATGGTAATATCCCTTACGGATGGCTTTTAAAAACAGACGCCAACGGCAACCAGCAATGGGAGCGTAGTTATTATAAAAATCAAAACATTGATAATTATTTTTATGATGTTAAACAAACCAGTGATGGAGGGTTTGTTATGAGCGGGACTTGCTATGTTACAAATGCGGACGCTTGGTTAGTAAAAGTAGATAGCAATGGCTGTGAGGTTTTAAATTGCAATGTGGGGCAAGAAGAGCTGAGTTTAGATAATGCGGTAATAAGTATTTATCCTAACCCAAGCACGGGCGTTTTTACAATAAAAACAGATGCAAAAAATTATAGTGTAGAAATTTATAATATGATGGGGCAAGTTATTATGGTAGCTGAAAATAAAACCGATATTGATTTATCGGCAGAACCGAAAGGGATTTATTTTGTAATGGTGATGGAAAATGAAAAGTATTACTTGCAAAAAATTGTAATTGAGTAATCGTAATTACAGTTTCCCCCCTTCGATAAGCCTTTCTGCCGACAGGCAGACTCAGGGTGACGGCAAAGGTGATAGTTACGTACGAAAGAATAGTTTCCTAAAAATTCCAAGTAAGGTTTACGCTTGGCATAATGGGTAATTGGTTAACGCGGGTGTAGCGAACACGGTCGAAATAAAATATGTTTTTGCGGTTATATACATTGGTTACACCAAGTGCGAGTTCGAGTTTAGAGTTTTCACCGGTGGCAAATGTTTTTTTCACTGTTAAATCTAAGCGGTGGTAATAAGGTAAGCGCCCTGCGTTTAACTCGCCATAGAGTATGCCTAATTGGCTGTTAGAACCCGATGGGTTATTAGGATCAAAGTTAGTATTGGTATAATCGGTATTAATGCCATCGGTAAATACTAAGTTTTCGTAAAAGCCGGCAGTTTTAGTAAACGGAAATCCGGAGCCCAAATTCCAACGGCAGTCAAATTCCCAATCTAAGTTTTTGCCAAATGTGTAAGCGGCCACAAGGTTTACGTTATGTCTGCGATCGAAGTGAGGCATATATTTGTTTATGCCATCCCATCTATCTACCCACGATAATGAATACACGGCCCATATATAAAGGTGCTTGTAATCGTATTTCAAAAGGAAATCAATGCCTCGTGCGGTACCTGTTTCAATAATAAAATCTTTTTTAATGGCATCGGGCACATCGGCATGGTCTTCGTCATCATCAAATAATTTATTGCGGTTAATGTTAGCTAATTGGGTAAAGCGTTTAACGTAGGTTTCCACGTTTAAATCCCAATGTTTGCCCAGGTCGTATTCAAAACCTGCAATGGCATGCCATGCTTTTTGTAAGCGGCTTTTTACGGGTTTTACATTGCCTCGCTCATCGGTAAATTCTTTTTGCAGGTTTTCGGGGCCTGATAAGAATCCGTAAAAGAGGTTTACCACATCTCTGTCAGAGCTTGCGCTAAGCAAATTTTGCGAATAAAAACCACCGGCAAATTTAAAGCGGAGTTTTTTAAATGCATTATACTTCCATCCTAAGCGCGGTTCGGGCGAAAAATTGCGCAACGATGCGTAATAGTGCAAACGGAAACTTGGCTCGAAAATCATTTTTTTGTTTTTCGAAATTAGTTTTGATTTTAAGTAACCGGCTAATTCGGTGGTGTTTTGCTGCTGTACTATTTTGCGTTTCACGAAATTATAAAATTCAAAATCGGTACGGAAACCAAGTATTTCAATGCCATATCGTAAATCATTATTGCCTTTAAAGTAAGTGAAATTTAGGCCCATGTTAAAGCCCGCAATTTCTGATGTGCGTGGGCTGCTGTCGGCTTCTATTAACTGAATATTGTAGTTAGAATAAGAGAATGTGCCATCAACTAAAACAGTGGAATTATTAGGTACTAATACAAATTTAGATCCCATTCCGTACGATTTCCAATCTAATGATGATGTTCCTTTGTAATTTACATTGTCGTTAAAATTAAATCCAAAAAGGCTTAATTTACTTCCGTTAGATGAGTTGAAAGATGTTTTGCCATATAAATCAACAAAGCTATATGGCAGGCCTTCTAATACATAGGGGTAAATGTATTCGGCACTTCTATCGAGGTACGATGTTTTTGCAGATATTAAGTAGGATGCCGAGCTGCCTGTTTCTTCATTAAATTTTTTAATAGGTCCTTCTAATAATGTTTTAGCGCCAAAGGTGCTTGCTGATACTTTTCCGCCTATGCGTTTTTTGTTTCCATCGCGGGTGGTTATATCCATTATGGATGAAATACGGCCACCGTATTCGGCACCAAATCCGCCTGTATAAACATCGGCATTTCGTATAATATCGGCATCAAAAACCGAAAACAAACCAATGGAGTGGAATGGATTATAAATTACCATTCCATCAAGCAATACTTTGTTTTGGATGGGTGTACCTCCGCGTATGTAAAGCTGTCCGCCTTGGTCGCCCGTGAAAACTACACCGGGTAATACTTGCACGTATTGTGCAAAATCGGGTTCGCCCCCCACGCTTGGTATTTTTTTAATGTCTTCAACCGTAACCGGGATATAAGATACGTTTACCTCGGTGGTTTTTTCTTGTTGCTTGGCAGATATATCTACTTCATCGAGCATGGTAGCCGATTCTACTAAAAGGAATTTTTTATTGATAATATCGTTAGCTTTAAATGTAATTGTAAAGCGAATGGTATCGTATCCTAAAAAAGTAACTTGCACCGTGTAGCTGCCCGGTGCTATGCCCGATAATTGGTAGTATCCGTTAACATCGGTACTAATGCTGTATTTGGTGCCTTTTAAAAATACATTGGCTGATGGCATTCCATCACCGGTTTTTTTATCGTAAACAAATCCCTTAATAGTGGCGTTTTGTGCCATTGCCATAAATGGTAATAGCAATATAACTAATGTATATTTTAAAATCTTAATCATACTTTTTTTTGATTATTGTAATAGGGGAAGTGGAACAAAGATAGTTTTAAATTGATAATTTACAATGATAAACTACATATTATGACGAACGGCAAAAAACCATAGGTGAATTTCTATGCAGTGAGTTCTAAAATGCGCTTGTATTCTTTTTCGGTAACGGGCGATACGCTTAACCGACCTATTTTTACCAATTTCATTTCTTTTAGCAGCGCATCTTTTTTTATATCGGCAAGTGCTAATGGTTTTTTTAGTGTTTTTACGGGTGCAATGTCAACTGCGCTCCAGTCTTCATCGGTTGTGGGGTCTTGATAAGCTTCTTTCACAACTTTTGCAATGCCCACAATGTGTAAGCCAATATTACTGTGATAAAAAAACACATGGTCGCCTTTTTTCATGGTGCGCATGTGGTTGCGTGCTGCATAATTACGCACACCGTTCCATATTGTTTTTTTTTCGGTTAAAAATGTTTCCCAGCTATATGCATCGGGTTCAGATTTTACAAGCCAATAATTCATGATAAAGATAGATTGTGATTATTTGTACTAAATTTGATTATAAAGTTAAAGATATAAAACAGTTAACGATGCGAAAGTATATTTTCATTTTGTTTGTTTCTGTGTTGATTGTAACAGTTGCATTTACATCGGCAGATAAAATTACCATTACCGATGCCGAGCTTATAGAAGTGGTGAAAAATACATCGGCATTAAAAAAGGTAAATGATAAGCCGGTTTTTATGATGCCGCAAGTATCTATGCTTTGTGTGTCACCCACTGCTGTGCAAGATAGTGCTGCCAATTTTCCTCACAATAATAATTACATTAATGTATATGTAAACGATACCGCATTTATACCAATGACAAGCAGCAAAAAACCAAAATTTAAAACAGGCAGTGTGTTGATAAAGGAAAAACTTACTGCTTTAGATACAAGTTTTAGTGCGCCTACTTTATTTACGATTATGATAAAACGCGAAAAGGGCTACAATCCCGCTTGTGGCGATTGGGAATTTGCTACTGTGGAAACAAAAAGCTGGCATGTTAACAGGGGCAAAATAGAAAAGTGCATGAGTTGCCATAAGAATTACACACAAAAAGATTTTATTTACCGTGAAAATTATCTTTCAGATAAATACAAGATGGGAATGAGGTAGTTTGCTTAATGTAAAATCTTGTAGATTAATTCTTTCATTATCTGGCTTTGGTCGGTAGTAACGGTGCCCACGCCTTTTGATTGTAAATCGGCTTGGCGTAATGCTGTTATAATGTTAAGCAATTTTCCGCCACCATAATTATTTGCAGCAGCAGCGTAATCTTTAACAAAATAGGGGTTTATTTTTAGCTCGCGCGCCACATTAGCTGCCGATTTATCTGCTAAGCAATAATACATCAGCAGTTTTGAAAAATACCCGAAAAGCGTGGATATGGTTACCACCACCGGATTATCTTTAGGGTTAGCCGCAAAGTAATTTATAATTCTGTTCGCTTTTAAAACATCGCGCCTTGCAAGTGCATGCTGTAATTCAAAAACATTGTAATCTTTACTGATGCCGATATAAGTTTGAATATGGTCAACATTAATTTCGGTGCCTTGCTTTACGTTTATTTGCAGTTTTTCTAATTCGCCATAAATCTTTGATAAATCATTGCCCAAATATTCGGCAAGTAATAAAGCTGCCTGCACGCTAATACTCATTTTTTGTTCCTTTACCTGATTCATAATCCAATCAGGTATTTTATCATCGTACATTTTCTTCGATTCAAAAACTTCGGCTTTTTTATCAAGCGTTTTAGCTAAAGAAGTGCGCTTGTCAATGGTTTTGTATTTGTAACAAAAAACTAAAATAGTGGTTGGTTGCGGATTTTCGAGGTATAATTCCAGTACTGATTTTGTTTTTTGTTTTTCCTTTGGGGCATCACTGTCATCATCGCCTTTTTTGCCAAGTTCTTTTAAATGCTGTGCTTCTTTAATGATAATAACAGTGTGCTCACTCATCATCGGGAAACGCTTGGCTTCGCCCACTATGCGTGCCAAATCTACATCTTGCCCGTATAAAATGGTTTGGTTAAATTCTTTTCCGGCATCGTCTAACACATGCTGTTCTATGTAATCCGAAATTTTATCAATATAAAAAGGTTCATCGCCCATTAAAAAATAAACGGGCTTGTATTTTTTTGCTTTTAAGTCGGTTAATATTGATTTGTAATCGGCCACAGATGATTATACTTGTAAAGTGATAGCGTTAAATTTTCCGAAATATAGTTTTAAAATTAAAGTGCACGAAACGAAGCGTCAAATTTTTGATGAAATAAGAAAAAAATATGTGCAGCTTACACCGGAAGAGTGGGTGAGGCAGCACCTGATAAAATATATTATTACTGAAAAAAATTTCCCGCCCGGCTTGATAGCCGTGGAGAAAAAGGTGGAATATAACGGCATAAATAAAAGGGCCGATGTGGTGGTATACAATAAAGAAGGCAAGCCATTTTTAATTGCCGAATGTAAAGCGCCATCGGTTAATATCACCGAAGCAGCATTTCAGCAAGCAGTTGCTTACAATTATACTTTGCAAGCAAAATACATAGTGCTTACGAATGGCATGCAGCATTTTTTTGCCTCCATTGACTATGCTAAAAAGCAATTACTAATATTAACTGATATTTTGCCCTATACCGAATTGTAATTTAGACGTTAAAAAATTTGTTTTTTTCGTTTGGTTTTATACTTTAGACAAAATTTTAAAAACAGAAACCAAACCAAACCAATAAACCATGAGAAAATTTACTTCAATTGTTTGTTTAGCGCTATCGGCAACGGTTGCAATGGCAAACATAAATCCTACTGTAACTAAAGGCAGTGGAGGTTATTTCCGTATGCCGGATAATATACAGGCAGACGAGTATATGGCTAAAACTGTAATCGTTCAGGTGAAAGACCAATACCGTGCCAATTGCATGGTTAATGGCATCGAAAACTTAATGATGCTTAATTCATATTTTGTTGAATTAGGAGCAAATCAGGTGAACAAAATATTCCCTAACCACACGCCTCCTGAAAAAAAATACAATGAGTTAGGTCAAAAATATGCCGACTTATCGCTTATCTATACAATTAAGTACACAAGCGATGCTAATTTGGAAAAAGTGATAAATAAACTTTTCTCGCTTGGCTATTTTGAATATGCACAGCCCTATTATATACCTAAGGCGGATTTTACTCCAAACGATCCGCAGCAAGGTAGCCAATACCATTTAACTCGTATTGATGCTTACACCGGTTGGGATGTTCAGCAAGGTAATTCTAATGTTGTAATTGGTATTACCGATACAGGCGTAGATTTAACACACGTAGATTTAACAAATCAAATTAAATATAATACTGCTGACCCCATTAACGGATCGGATGATGATAACGATGGATTTACTGACAATTACCGTGGGTGGGATGTGGCTATGAATGATAACGACCCCACATGGCAATCAAATAATCATGGGGTACACGTATCGGGTTGTGCTGCCGCACAAACAAATAATAGCACAGGAGTTGCATCACCCGGCTTTAATTGTAAAATTTTACCCGTAAAAATTTCGAATGCGAGCGGTGCTTTAGTAGCTGCGTACCAGGGTATAACTTATGCTGCCGACCATGGATGCCAAATTATTAACTGCTCTTGGGGCGGTACAGGTGGTGGCCCGTTTGGTCAAACCATTATTGATTATGCTACTATTAACAGAAACTCATTAGTTGTAGCTGCTGCGGGTAATAATGGAGTAGAACAAGATTTTTGGCCTGCTGCTTATAATTATGTATTAAGCGTGGGTGCAACACAATCTAACGATACAAAAGTGAGCTTCTCTAACTACGGTTACTCTGTAGATATTATGTCTCCGGGTAATAACATTTTAGCAACATTACCAGGCAATCAATATGGTACAATGAGTGGTACTTCAATGGCATCTCCGGTTTGTGCAGGTGTTGTTGGTATTATAAAAGCGCAGTTTCCATCTTACACAGCGTTACAGCTTCTTGCTTATACAAAAGCCACCGCTAAATCAAGTATTCTAAGTCTATCCGGCAACTTGCCTTATGCCGGTAAATTAGGCACCGGCTTGGTTAATATGAATAACGCAATGACGATGAGTAACGTAAAATACGTTTCGTACGAGAACGTGAACTTTACGGATAATAATGATAACTCATTTGTAGGTAACGATACTATTAATATTGCAGGAAATTTCATTAACTATTTAACAGCCACATCTTCATCCTGTACTGCCACAATCACGACAACTTCTACTGCAGTTACCTTATTAGGATCTACTACTTTCACAGTAGGCGCATTAAATACATTAGGGCAAACTAATAATAATGCCGCACCATTTAGAGCGAGAGTTAATGTTAACGCCCCACTTAATGCAGCGGTTCAGTTCCGTGTTAGAATTATTGATGGAATCTACCAAGCTGATTACTACTTTAACACTACCGTGAATGTTGATTACATTAACGTAACTGTTAATGATGTAAAGACTACCATTACTTCCAAAGGTAGAATTGGTTACAATTTAGATGGCCAACAACAAGGTTTAGGTTTTGTTTACATGGATTCATCAATGATGTACGAGTCGAGTTTCATGCTAGGGTCATCAGCCACAATGGTATCGGATATGTTCCGCGAATCAACAACAGGAAATAACGATAACAGCACCGTTACTCGTGTTTACAAAGTAACGCCTAACGTGTTTTCTGATTTTGATTTAGATGGAACTTTCAGAGATAACTTAGCTCCATCACCGGTAGGCATTACTACACACCATAAAGCTTATGCATGGACATCAACCGGAAACCGCAAATTTGTGATTGTAGAATATGTAATGCGTAATACAGGAAGCGGTACAGTATCTAACCTTTTTGGTGGCGTAATTTCAGATTGGGATGTGATGAATTATGTAAACAACAAAGCGAATGAAGACCAAACACTAAAAATGGGTTATGTTTATAATACTGCAAATAATGGATTGTATGCCGGTATTAAACTCTTAACATCTGGTCCTTTTGTACATTACGCTGTTGATAACATCACTGGCGGAGGTGGAGGTATTGACCCTACAGCCGGAACACCCGAGTTTTCAACGAGCGAAAAATATACAACGCTTTCAACCAACCGCCCTACAGCAGGAGGAACAGGAACCGGTAATGACGTAATGGATGTAGTATCTACAGGGCCATTTACATTAAACGTGGGCGATTCGGTTAAAATTGCATTTGCTTTAATTGCCGGAGATAACCTTAGCGATTTGCAAACAGGTGCCGGGAATGCACAAATTATTTACAACGGCTTAACCGGAGTTGATAATTTGGTAGGCGATAATTCGTTTATGCTAAACAGCTATCCTAACCCTGCATCAGGAACAACCATGATTCAGTTTAACTTAAGTACCTCTGCAATGGTTGATTTAAAACTATTTGATGTTACAGGTCGCGAAGTTGTTACAATTGACAATGGTCAATTGGCAGCCGGAATGTACCAGTATGTGTTAGATGTAAACAACATGAGTAATGGTATCTATTTCTATTCTTTAAATGTTAACGGAAAAATAGTTACCAAAAAACTAATCGTTAACAACAACTAACTATAAAACTAAATTTCTATTCCAAAAACGGGGCGCACTCAAGCGCTCCGTTTTTGCTTTAAAAGGGTTTGTGTACTTTCGCAAAAAAAACGGAGATGCGTAATATACTTTTGGTAGGAGCAGGAAAATCATCGGTTTCGCTGATTAACTATTTTTCAGAAAATGCTCAAGCAGAAAACTGGCAACTAACAGTTGCGGATAGTTCATTAAAAGCAGCGCAAGATAAAATTAAAGGACTGCAGTTTTGTAGTGCAATAGAACTTGATATTAATAATAATGATTTGCTGAAAGCGGCTACTGACAAAGCTGATTTAGTTATTTCACTTTTGCCCGCTCACATGCACATAGGCGTGGCTAAAAATTGTTTGCAATTAAAAAAACATTTGGTTACGGCAAGTTACATTTCGGCTGAAATGGCTGAGCTGAATGAACATGCTCGAAAGAAAAATCTTGTGTTTATGAATGAATGTGGACTCGACCCCGGACTCGACCACATGAGTGCCATGAAAATAATAAACCAAGTTAAAGCCGATGGAGGAGAAATAATTTCGTTTAAATCTTTTTGTGGAGGATTAGTTGCGCCCGAAAGCAATGACAATCCGTGGGGATATAAATTTTCGTGGAACCCGCGCAATGTTATTTTGGCAGGACAATCAACCGCACAATATATTGAAGATGGCAATCTGAAATTTATACCTTATAATCGTCTCTTTCTGCAAACCGAAACAATAGAGATAGATGGCTTAGGTAAATTTGATGCTTATGCTAATCGTGATTCATTATCATATCGAAAACCTTACGACTTAGAAAATATTAAAACAATCTTGCGCGGCACATTGCGTAACCAGGGTTATTGCAAAGCGTGGAACGTGCTTGTAAAGCTTGGATTAACTGACGATAGCTATAAAGTAAACATCGAAAATTTAACCTACAAGCAATTGGTGGATGCTTATTTACCCAATGGCTCAAAATCAATAAAAAATAAATTAGCAGATTTTATGGCAGCCGATGCTGATGCCGAAGCGATTGATAAAGTGGAATGGCTTGGTTTGTTATCTGACATTAAAATAAATGCTGCAAACGCTTCGCCTGCTCAAATGCTGCAAAATTTATTGGAAGAAAAATGGAAATTACAACCTACCGATAAAGACATGATTGTGATGCAGCATTTATTTACTGTGGTGAATATAAGCGGTGAACAGAAAAAAATTACTTCATCGCTTGTTGTAAAAGGCAGTGATTCTGTTCACACAGCAATGGCAAAAACAGTGGGATTGCCTGCCGCAATTGCTGCCAAAGTGATACTTAATAATAAGATAAAAACTCGTGGTGTATTAATGCCAATTGAGCAAGAAGTATATAATCCTGTTTTATCAGAATTAGAAAAGCACAATATCGTATTTGCTGAAAAAGAACTTGGTTAAAAAGCCAAGTAGTAATCTTTTGTAAGCTCTTTATACTCATCGCTGTACTCGTGCCTGTTATTATTCTCAATAACAATAGTGCTCTCCGAAAATGTTTTTTGCTCCAACCCAAATTGCATCATCATTCGCTTATCGGTTGATTTGTCGGCACGGGTTTTTACCCGCATTAATTTATTTAAATGCAGCTTTTTTTGCTCAGCCATTTCTCTAAATTGTTCTGCTTCTTTAAATGGAAGGATGATGCAAAATTTCCCTTTTTTATCAATCAGGTTTATCACAGCTTCTATTAATTCGCAGCGTGGCATTAAATCATCGTGTCGAGCAAGTGTTCTTTTCTCTTCCGATGCTTTTGTTGAGTCAACAAAGTAAGGCGGATTGGTAACTATCAAGTCGTATTTCTTTGCGGCATTTTCGGCAAGATGCTGAATAGATGTTTGAGAAATTGTGATTCTGTTTTTCCAATTACTTAGCTCAACATTTTCTGTTGCTTGGTTGCAGGCATTTTCATCTATGTCAATTGCATCAATCTCTGCTGTTGATTTTTGAGCCAGCATAAGTGCAATAATTCCGGTGCCGGTGCCAATATCTAAAATTGAATTTGCACTGCTTGCATTTACCCATGCTCCCAGCAAAACAGAATCAGTGCCAACTTTAAATGCACATTTATCCTGATTAATTATAAATTGTTTAAATGCGAACGATTGATTGGACATACACGTTCAAATGCTTGTGTATGATAAAGTTAGTAAAACAGCGCACAAAACCAAAAATGGTTTTATTCCTCTTCGTCTTCGCTGGTAAGGTAAGATTCAATAATTCCTTCGGGAGTATTTACAAAAAGTTTTTTTTCGGTGCGATCAACTTTTGCTATCACATTTTCCCATAGCGGAACTAACGCTTCTCTAAAACCATTTTTTACCAATAGTAAATTCTGATGTGGATGCTCAATTACTTCTTTTGCTATACCCACTTCGCCATAGTTTTTGTCAATTACAGCATAACCAACTATCTCGTGAAAGTAAAAACGCTTTTCGTTTAACTTAGGAAGTAATGTCAGTGGCAAATAAATATCGCAATGCTGAATAGTGCGTACATCATCAGCATTTTTTATTTGATTGATTTGAATGGTTGCAGTGTTGTTTTTATTAACCTCAATTTTTTCGATATTATGCTTTACTAATTCACGATTTTGTTCAATGTAAATTTCAGTCAGCGATTTATAATTATCAGGCTTATCCACTTCAAGACCTACAATAAATTGCCCCTCAAAGCCCTTTGACTTTATAATTTTTCCGAAATAATAATAATCGTTGTGTTGCATTAGCGTTAACAAAAAAGGGCATAAACTTAATCATGCCCTCTTTAATAAGAATATAATTGATACTATCCTTCAGCAGGTTGTTCGTTTTGTGCTTCCGGTGCAGCTTCTGCTTCAGCAGCAGGTGCCGGTGCAGCTAACTTAGCAGCAATTTTTGCAGCACGCGCTTCTTTAGCAGCAGTTTCGGCTTCCATTTTTTGTTTGTAAGCATTTTGTTTTACCGATGCTACTTTGGTTTTTTTCGAATCAATTTTGTTGGTTTTTTCTTCTAACCATTTCTCGAATTTTGCATTTGCTTGTTCTTGAGTAATAGCCCCTTTGCGAACTCCTACTGCCAAATGATATTTGTACAAAATACCTTTGTAAGATAAAATAGCGCGAGCTGTATCCGTGGGCTGAGCCCCGTTTTGTAACCAGCTAACTGTTTTATCAAAGTTAAGGTCAATTGTTGCCGGATTTGTAAGCGGATTATAAGTTCCCAGCTTTTCAATGAACTTTCCATCGCGTGGTGCACGACCATCCGCTACAACAATGTGAAAAAAGGCATTACCTTTTTTACCATGTCTTTGCAATCTAATTTTTACTGCCATTGTTTTTAGTTTTTGTTTTTTTAAATTTTAGGGATGCGAATATCATAAAAATTTACCATCTGGTGAAATAAATATTCAAATTATTTACCCTCCCAATTATTGAAAAAACGACCGATTTAAAAGTAAAAATAATCCTACTTTTAGCCCAAGTTTTGAAACAATCCCTCATAATAACTTGTTTTTTGCCTGTTTTGCTGTTTGCACAGCAGAAAAACATACCACTTAACCGCGAGTTTAGTTTAAACTATGAGGCAAATATTGAGCACAATTCCCTTTCCGGATATACAGATTCAATTACGGACTTTACGCAGTTTAAACCGTATATCGAAAAAGGCGTACGTAGCTATAGCTATTATCAATTTTCAAACAATAAGAATTTTAACAGAAAACATTATTGGCCTCCAAAAACAAATTGGTTAGTAAGAAAATTAAAGCGCGAAAGTTTTATTGTAATTGAAGATACATCCGATAATTTTTCGCTTACAATAGATCCGCTTTTTAATTTTCAAATTGGGCGCGATTTTAATGACTCGCTCAACGAAAAAATATACACCAACACACGCGGTGTTTTAGCGCAAGGTGATATAGGCGCAAAATTTTCATTTGCTACCTCGTTTTACGAAAACCAAAGTACATTTCAGCAATACATTGATACTTTTAACCGACAATATTTAGTAGTGCCGGGCCAAGGCCGATGGAAAAAATTTAAATTAAATGGTTACGATTACGCTATGGCCAATGGTTATGTTTCCTACAGTCCTTGCAAAATCACCAATATTCAAATGGGGCATGGTAAGCACTTTGTGGGCGATGGTTACCGTTCGTTACTTTTAAGCGATAACGCATTTAATTATCCCTATTTGCGAATCACAAATGCGTGGAAAAATATCAGTTACACTAATTTGTACACAGTGTTTATGAACTTAACTGCCGGTGGGGTAAGCACACCGGTTGGTACAGAAAGGTTGTTCCAGAAAAAGGCAGGCAGTTTTCAGATGCTAAACATAGCAATTGCAAAAAAAATTCAACTTGGTTTTTTTCAAGGATTAATATGGCAAGCAAGCGATTCTCTAAACAGACAAAAACTGAATTTCAATTATTTTAACCCCATAATTTTTAGCAACGCACTTATTTATGGTTTAAATAAACCTATTAATGTATTGGTTGGTGCCACATTAAAAGCTTCGTTCCGAAAAAATCATTTGTACGCACAGTTTGTTGCCGATGATTTTGGAGCAAAAAACACGTTACGTAATAAAGTAGGTTATCAATTGGGATTAAAGTTTTTCGACTTGCTTAAAATCCCGAACCTTCATTTGCAAGCAGAGTATAATAAAGTGAGACCTTTCACTTATGCCTACAAAAAAGTGGAGCAGAACTATTCGCAATACAATCAATCATTAGCTCATCCATTGGGCGCAAATTTTAGTGAAATAGTATTGTTTTTAAATTATAGAGTTGCTGATTTTTTTGCTGAGATACGATACAGTTCAGCACAAATTGGCAAAGATAGCGCAGGCACACACTTCGGCAACAATATTTTTAATTCGGATAATAACGCAAGTGACGGTATAGCAGCAAACACATATAATTTTGGACGCGGAACTGCAACACAAATTGATTTTATAAATGCGCATATTGGTTATTTAGTTAATCCATCAACTAACTTCAACATTGTTGCCGGTATCAGTATTCGCACCCAAAAGCAGGGCAAAGAATTAAACCAAACGCCATTTTTCTACGTAGGTATTCGTACTTCGCTCACCAATATTTATTACGATTTTTAGCATAAATAGCCTACATTTGTTAACCACAACGCCCATATATTGTACCCACTCATCGTATTTATAACTGCATTTTTTTTAGTAATTATAGCAACTCCTTCGCTTATAAAGGTTGCTATATTAAAGCGTTTGCTTGATGAACCCGATGAACACCGGAAATTACACTCGCGCAGGGTGCCGACCATAGGTGGTATTATCATTTTTGCAGCCACTATTTTCTCTTTTGCGCTGTGGTTTCCTACCGAAAGTTTTTTCAAAACAGACGGAATCGGTAATCAAATAAGTGATTTAAAATACTTATCGGAAGTAAATCTATCTACCTCATCCATGAACGATTTTAAATACATATTAGCAACCATGCTAATTATGTTTTTTGTGGGAGTGAAAGATGACATTATTGGCACTGCTGCCATCAAAAAACTAATGGCGCATATTTTAGTTGGAATGGTTTTAGTACTAATGGCAAACGTGCGCTTAACCGGTATGCATGGTGTTTTTGGAATTTTAGAATTGCCTTATTGGGCAACAGTTTTTTTCTCAATCTTTACAATTATAGTTGTAATCAATGCATTTAATTTAATAGATGGAGTGGATGGATTAGCAGCCGGTGTTGGGTTAATTTCATCTGCCGCATTTGGAACTTGGTTTTTAATTGCCGGAGACAATGTGATGTCGCTTTTGGCATTTTCATTAGCAGGCGCATTGTTCGGATTTTTATTTTTCAATTTCAGCCCCGCAAAAATTTTTATGGGCGATTCCGGTTCGCTTATAATCGGGCTAATCACCGTTATTATGGCTATTCGTTTAATAGAATACAATCGCCTTGACCAAAGCGATTCGGTGATGATAACCGAAATTTCTAAACCCGTTTTTGCAATGGCGGTGCTTGCTTATCCGCTGATGGACACGCTGCGTGTTTTCGTAATCCGAATCATAAAAGGGATATCACCCTTTACTGCCGACCGCAACCATATTCACCACCACCTTATGGATTTGGGGTTCTCGCACCGAAAAACAGTTTTGATAATTTATTCCGCCAATATTCTAATAGTAGCCGGAGTAATAGCAGTGCGAAATTTCCAAGTTGGAATTCAACTCTTAATTATTGGTGGAGCGGCTATCTTGTTATCTCAAGTACCTGTGTTTTTTAACAATCGCAGGCGCAGGAAGTTAGAAGAGAAAAATAAACTCACAGCCGTTCATGTGAACGATAAAAAGGTCGCGGCAAATGAAGTGTAAAATTTATTTTTATTTTATTATTTGCTCTTTACTTTTCCACTTCCCTATTTTTTCTCAGCCCACTAATATTTCGCTTAACCGTGATGTGCTTGAACTCTACGATAAGTTTGGAGCCGTTGAGCACAGCGCAATAAAACCCTATTTATATACTGAGGTAAAAACCACTAATTCCGAAAAACAAAACATAAATTCGGAATTACTGCCGTTTTTTTTAAAAACACCTTTCAGCAAATTTGCTCGTTTCGATACACCACAAAAAGTACTTCTTTCACGCGCTGTTTTTAATATTTCACCCATTGCCGATTTTAATGCCGGCTATCAATTGAATACTTCGCAATTAAAAAATTATTTAGGAGGCGGTGCATGTTTTCAGTTTACTAATTACCGTTTTCACGTTCAACTAAATGCATATACCGCTTCTGCAGACTTGCCAAATTATGCCGATAGTGTGGCAAAATACACAGCTATTATTCCCGGCTGGGGGCGTGCTTATCCTACAAAAAACGGATACAGTATGCAAAAATTATGGGGCTATGTTTCAGTGTCGCCAAATAAAATTTTCAATCTCCAATTAGGTAACGACAAAAATTTTATTGGCGATGGATACCGCTCACTTTTTTTATCAGACGCTGCAGCGCCATATCCTTTTTTTAAAATCAGTACTAAAATCTGGAAACTGAAATATCAATCGCTTTTTGCTTGGCAGCAAGATATTACGGCTCCATCTAAATTAAAATCAGACACTAAAAATAAATTCGGCACGTTTCATTTTTTAAGTTGGAATGCCACTCGCTGGCTTAACTTAAATATTTTTGAATCTGTAGTTTGGCAAGGAAAAGATACTAACCGTGTCCGCAATTTTGATGTGAACTATCTAAATCCTGTGGCGTTTTTTCGTCCCATTGAATATTCACTTGGCTCTTCTGATAATGCTTTTTTGGGTTTTGGTTGCAAAGTAAAATTCAATAGAAATAACCATTTATATGGGCAATTAATGTTAGACGAATTTTATTTACCCGAAATAAAAGCAAGGCGCGGATGGTGGGCGAATAAACAAGCAGTGCAAATGGGGTTTAAAACCGAAAATCTTTTCAAGATCAAAAACCTTGCTATGCGCACCGAAGTAAATGTGGTGAGACCATATATGTATGCACACGGTAGTGTGCAACAGAACTATGGTCAACTCAACCAGTCGTTGGCACATCCGCTGGGTGCAAATTTTTACGAAGGCATAGGAATTTTAACTTATCGTTACAAAAATATTTTAATGGAAGGAAAATTAATTTACGCTGCTTATGGTGCCGATAGTGCAGGAGAAAATATGGGGCGCGATATTTTTCAATCTTACATAACACGTCCGCACGAGTTTGGTAACGAATTAACACAGGGCGTTAAAACTAATTTAATTATTGCCGGCTTGCGATGTGCCTACATGATAAAGCCCGAGTGGGGCACGCAATTTGAAGCCGGATGTTTATTTCGAACCGAGAGAAACGAGCAGTTAGTACTAAACACTGCTATGGTTTACATCGGATTTAAATCGCGACTGTGGACTGAATTCGACAGTTATTAATTTTCAAAAATTTCAAATTCGTAATATTCCATAATTGGGTTGTGCAATAATTTTTTGCATGCCTCGTCAACTTTGGTTTTTGCCATTTCTTTATTTCCGGCTTCTATTACAAGTGTTATGTGTTTGCCTATGCGAACATTTTCTATTTCTGATAAACTCAAATTTTTCATGCTGTTTGTTACTGCTTTCCCTTGCGGGTCAAGCAGGGCTTTTAATGGCATCACATTTATTTCGGCTCTAAATTTCATTTCTTTTTTTTTTATTTATTAAGTTATTTACAATTGATAAAAAGATGTACAAAACTATGCTTAATGCAATTCCTTGGTACTGAAATAATATTAACACAATGGCAGATAATACTAAAAAAAGGTAGCGAATTTCATTCCCTTTAAAGGCGAATGTCTTAAACTTTAATGCAAATAGTGGCAGTGGTGCAACAAGTAATAAGGAAAAAATAACGGTAATAGCAATAAGTAAATAGGGATGCATTATTCCCAGTTCCCACGGAACAGAAAGTGATGGAATTTCTGTGGGAACTGCCGACAGCATTTTATTTAAATCAAGTGATTGCAAACTATCGAACAAACTTAGCGGATTATTAACAGCGTTTAATGCTGTTTTAAAATTATTAACTGCACTGGTAATAAACTCAAGTCCGCTGCCAATTATTAGCGGAATAGAACAAATAAAAATACTGTTTGCCGGTGTGGGTAATCCTATAAATGAATCGGTTTGGCGAGTGTCAACGTTAAATTTTGCTAATCGTATTGCCGAAAAAACTGGAATTAAAAAAGCAAAATAGGGCAGAAAATTAAATTCGTTTGGCTTTGTAAAACTATCAATAGCTGTACTCAGCGATAGATTAGCGGGGTTGAATTTTTGAATCAAGCAAGCATAGCCAATTAAGTGGAACATTACAATGCCCGGCAATACACCAAATGTTACCATATCTGCAAGCGAATCGAGTTGCTTACCAATTTCGGAATGTACCTTTAAGATGCGCGCCATAAATCCATCTAAAAAATCGAAAATGGCAGCTATACCAACCATATATGCGCTCCAAATAAGATTGCCTTTAAAGGCAAACACAATACCTATGCAGCCACAAAGCAAGTTTAGGCAGGTGATAAAGTTGGGTATGTTTCGTTTTATCAAAGGTTGTTTTTATAATTTAAAAATCTTTTTTCAAGAAAAGTGAAACTGAGCCAAGCCAATAGCACGGTTATTCCAAAAATAAAAAGTGGGTTCATCATCAGCAATTCTAATTTACTGTTTAGTTCAAATGCGATAGCAATTTTACTAAAAATACTGAGTGCTATGGTGTGAAAACAATACAAGCCGAATGATATTTTTCCGAGAAAATTAATATTGCCGTTGCCACCAAGTTTAATTAAAGAATTATTCGCATATACTTGTTCGAGTATAACGAAGCAGAAAAATAAGCCAAAAATTATTTTTTCGAACACAAGTAGAACACCGCTATTATACCATACCGAGTAAAATAATATGTTAATGAAAATTACGAGGTAAAAGATAAGGATGAAGCCAAAACTGAGATTTTTTATTTTTTCGATAAATGCGCTTTTGTTTATTGCCAGCCTTGCAGCCATTGCCCCCATTGAGAAATAGCTTAAGTAACTAAAGCTGCTGAAATAAATAAGTTGACTATTTGATTGTGCCATTGCTCTAAAAAGTATACTTACTAAAATCATCGATAAGCATATTTCGGTAAAATATTTTTTCAGATACTTAATGCAAAATCCGAAAAAAAGATAAAACTGAAGTTCAACTGCAATTGTCCAACAAATGGCAGCAAATGGTAAAAACAAAATTGGATTATCTGCCAAGTAGAAATTAAGAGTAAGTGCAAAATGCCAAGCCGGAGGCAGCGTATATAGTTGGTTGGTAAAAAAATGACTTACATATATTATCATGAATATTAAAAAATAAAGCGGAAAAATTCGCAGCGCACGCTTACGATAAAAGTTTTTCAACGAAAAGTTTCCAGATGATTGGTACTCGTTTAAAATAGTCCAAGTGATGATGAAGCCTGAAAGCGTAAAAAAATAATCAACGCCAAGCTGAAAGGTGTTAATGTGTGCATCAAAAAACTGCTTTAGCTGTGGATGGTATTTAAATTCCGGAACTGAAAGTATATGCAATAAAAATACCGATAGAAATGCCCAAAATCGGGTGGCATCTAAATTGGCTAATCTTTTTTCAGTTATTTCCACGACCCAAAAATAGTATTAATGCAGACAATAAATCGTTGGTTTTTCCGTTATCGTATGTAATTGTTGATAAGCAAATATTACTTATCTTTAAACTCGTTAAACATGAAAAAATTAAATTCATTTTTAGTTGCCGTAGTTATTACTTCTTCGGCATTAGCCCAAGCGCCAAAATACAGTAATGAGTTTTTGTCAATTGGCGTAGGAGCTCGTGCGCTGGGCATGTCGAACTCAAATGTTGTTTCGGTAAATGATGTTACAGCAGGATATTGGAACCCGGCCGGATTGCTACACATTAAAACCGATTACAACGTGGCGTTAATGCACGCCCAATATTTTGCCGGAATAGCCAAATACGACTATGCAGGTTTTGCAAAGCGAATAGACTCCTCGTCTGTATTTAGTGTGAACATAATTCGTTTTGGAGTGGATAACATTCCAAATACAACCGAACTGATAGACGCCCAGGGGAATGTGAATTACGACAGAATTACAACATTTACAGCTGCCGATTATGCATTTATGTTTTCGTATGCACGGAAATTAAAAATGGAAGGACTTAAAGTAGGAGCAAGTGCAAAAATTATACGCAGAAAAGTAGGTGATTTTGCCGGTGCTTGGGGATTTGGTATAGATGCCGGAGCTCAATACGAATACAAAAAATGGAATTTTGGTTTAATGCTGCGCGATGTTACCACCACTTTTAATGCATGGAGTTTTAATTTAACTGACGAAATGAAGCAAACCTTTATTGCCACCGGCAATGAAATACCCGATAACAGCGTAGAAATTACACTCCCCAAAATGATACTAGGCGCAGCTCGTAAATGGGATTTTAAACACAACTTATCGCTAATGGCAGAGGCCAATTTTGATTTCACATTTGATGGAAAAAGAAATACCATCATTAAATCGAACTTTACAAGTATTGACCCGCATGGCGGCTTTGAGTTTGGCTACAATAATTTGGTTTTTTTGAGAATGGGGGTTTATAATCTTCAACAAATCACAGATATTGCCGGTAAAAAGGGCTGGAGCATACAACCTAACTTTGGACTGGGTGTAAAAATAAAACGTTTTAGTATTGATTATGCACTAACCGATATTGGCGATGCCTCAGTAGCGCTTTATTCAAATATATTTTCTGTAAAAATAGATTTAGATAAAAAGAAAATAAAATAATACTTCAACAGTCTAATGAAGAAACTTTACACCTTATTCTTCATCGTTTTTTTTGCAAACAACTTGCTTGCCCAAAATTATGGCAACGAGTGGATTGACTACAGCCAAAAATATTATCGCATTAAAATATATTCTGACGGGGTTTACCGCATAGACTCATCGGCACTTGCAGCAAGTGGCATAAACTTATCCGGATTAAATCCGCAGTGGTTTCAATTGTTTGGCAGAGGAGCAGAGCAGGCGATATTTATAAACGGTGAAGCAGATGGTATTTTTAATACAAGCGATTTCATAGAATTCTACGGCCGCAAAAACGATGGTTATTTCGACCAACAACTGTACGATACTGCCGCAAATCCCAATCCCTATTATAGTTTAATTACAGATACAGCCACTTACTTTCTCACTTGGAAACCAAATACATCTAACAATTTGCGCTTACAAGTTATTTCGGATACAACATTTAGTCAATATACTCCTGTAAATTATTTTTTCAAAGAAGATGTCATTATTAGACCGAATGATTTTTTTGGAGGAAATACGTTAACCGTAGGAGCTACAGAGCCACAGTACACACAAGGCGAAGGTTGGTTTGATTACGCTTTCACAAAAGGCAACAGCCCACTACCTTTTATATTTAACACATCAAATGTTTTTTCCGGAGGCCCATTATCGGTAATTAAGTTTACAGCAGTAGGAGCATCAAATGAATTTAACACGCTTGCTAAAGATCATGAGTTGCTTGCCGAGTATAATAACATCAATAATGTATTTAATGTTATTGCTGATACATTATTTGATGGTTACAAGCAAGTAGTCATTAATTTTCAGTTGGCAAGTAACCAATTAGGAGCTAACACAACAGTTAGATTTACAAGTGTAAACAATCCCAATTTTTCATGGGGCAATAGAACAGCTATTGCACATGTTTCGCTCAAGTTTCCCCATAACTTGAATTTAGAAAACACATCAGCATATAAATTGTTTCTGCCCGATAATACACAGCAAACAAAATCTTTTTTAAATTTTTCAAATTTTAGCTCCTCAAACACACAGATTTATTTATACGACATTACTAATGCAAAAAGATACATTGTAACAAGTGCAAATGGTAACCAAAAAGTATTGGTGCAAAATACAAACAATGAAAAAGAGTGTTATGTTTTCGCATCCTCTCAAATACAAACTATTTCATCCCTTACACCAGTAACTAGCAATGCTCAATTCACACAATTTTCACCTTCTGATTTTGATTCGGCATATTTGATCATCACACATAATTCGCTGATGAATGGAGCACAACAATACGAGAATTATCGCCAATCTTTAGCTGGAGGCTCGCACAATGTTTTAGTTGCGGATGTAAACGAATTATATGATCAATATGCTAATGGTATAGAAAACCATCCCCTCGGAGTAAAAAACTTTTTACGTTTTGGAATTGATACTGCCGATGTTGTTCCTCGTTACCTCTTTCTTCTTGGTAAATCAATAGTGTATATAGAGAGTCGTAAAGCATCATATAATAGTAGCTTCCAAAGCAACTTTAACAAAACTCTAGTTCCGTGCATCGGCTATCCTGCTGTAGATAACATGTTTACTGCCGGATTAATTGGAACTATGCTACAACCATTTATACCTACCGGTAGATTAGCAGCAAATACTAACCAAGAAGTTATTGATTATTTGAACAAGATTATCTTACACGAATCTAATACACCAGGAGCATGGATGAAGCATGTTTTACATTTTGGAGGCGGCTCAAATACATTTGAACAAAATGCCATACAACAATACTTAACAAATTACGAAAACGTAATAGAAAGCCCGCTCTTTGGCGGATCTGTTCATACTTTTTTAAAAACCACTAGCCAGCCCATCCAACTAACAATATCCGACTCAGTGAAGGCACTAGTAAATAATGGTGTTTCATTGATGACATTTTTTGGCCATGCATCGGGTAACAGTTTTGACCAAAACTTGGATTTGCCACAGAACTACAATAACTATGGGAAGTATCCTGTACTTTTAGCTAATGCTTGTTTCACCGGAGATATCCACCAGCCAGTTGGCTTAGCTCAATCAAGCGCAAGCGAAGAGTGGGTACTCGTCCCAAACAAGGGAGTAGTTGCATTTGTTGCAACTGTAAGCAAGAGTGTAATGTTTGCACTTAACCTTTTTAGCGCGGGTTTTTACAATAACCTATCCGGTACACATTACAATAAATCATTAGCCGAGAACATAAAACAATCCATCACCACTTATCAAAACCCACTTGACCCTATATTAAATGCAGTGCTTTTTGAATTTACACTGCATGGCGACCCGGCACTAAAATTGAACAATCACCTCTTACCGGATTACTCAATTGCTGACAGCAGCATTTATTTCTCGCCACAAATTGTAACCACTGCCATTGATTCGTTTGGTATGAACGTAGTTATCACCAATATCGGAAAAGCAACTAACGACACCGTTCTGGTAGAAGTTAAACGCATTTTCCCCGATGGCTCATCGGTGATTAAAACAAAGCAGCTCACAGCAATTTATTACCGCGATACTGTTGCTTTCACATTTGAAGTAGATAAAATAAAAGGACCCGGCTTAAATAAATTTGAAGTGAGAGTTGACCCACTATATGCAATTAATGAATTGAGCGAAAACAATAACAATGTAGTATTCCCACCTGCATTGCTTTTAATTTCTTCGGGCGATATCAATCCAATTTATCCATACAAGTACGCAATAATTCCTAATGATACAGTTACACTTAAAGCATCAACCGGAGACCCATTTGCAAAAACAGCAAAGTATCGTTTTGAGATTGATACCACTGATTTGTTTACCACTGTTCTATCATCCACACAATTAATTGCACCGGGCGGTGTTTTAAAATGGCAAGTACCGCTTACGTTAACAGATAGCACTGTTTATTTTTGGCGCATTCGCAGAGATACAACCGATACAACTAATTATCGCTGGAAAGAATTTTCTTTCCAATACATAAAAAATAAACGCGGGTGGGAGCAGGCACATTTTTTTCAGTTCAAGAATGATGATTTTTCTTTTTTAAATCATAACCGAACCACACGCACCTTTGATTTTGTGCAAACGGGCAAAACTTTAATTTGTAACGATTATGGTCAGCGACCACCAAATTTAAATACCACACAACTTTACGGAACGGAATATAAACTCGATTTAGACATTATAGAATATGCAGGATGCGGTGGCGCACCGGCAATGCACATAGCAGTTATTGATCCAATTACATTACTACCATGGGGCAAACATTGGATTGATAATTCGCAACAGCCGCCTGTGGAGTACAATACCAATCACGATTACGGAAATCAAAACAACTTGAGCAATTGTCGCGATAGGATGGAGCGCTATTTTATTTTCCGCTACAGCGATGCCGCTCAAATGCAAGGCATGAAACAAATGTTAATGGACTCTGTGCCAAATGGACATTATGTTTTGGCTTACACCTGGATAAATGGTTCGTTTCGCTCGTGGGCTGATACTACAGCTAAAACCGCTTTTGATTTGCTTGGTTCGCAGTACATACACACCATGCCCGACTCAATACCTTATATTTTCTTTTGCAAAAAAGGCGATACTTCTTCTGTAATTGAATTGGTTGGACAATCGGCCACCGATTTTTTGCAACTGCAAACTGTGCTTACCAACAACGCTTACGTAGGCACAATTAATTCCGAAATCATTGGTCCTGCCATTTCTTGGGATTCATTATCATGGTATCAAAAATCATTTGAAAATCCATCGCAAGATTCAGTAGCATTAAATATTATTGGCATAAACAACGCAGGACAAGAGGTGGTGTTGCGACAAGGACTGCCCATTGATTCTGCAAATATCTACATCAGCAATATTAATGCGGCTAATTATCCGTTCTTGAAACTTAATTTGTTTGTTGAAGATGACAGCTTGAACACTGCAGCACAATTAAAAAAATGGCAAGTATTTTACCAGCCCGCACCCGAATTGTCAGTGAATCCGCCCGTATTGTTTTCTTTTTACAGCGATACGCTACAAGAAGGCGACAGCTTGCGATTTAAAGTAGCAGTTACAAATGTGAGCGAATTTTACATGGATAGTACACTCGTTACATTCTGGATAATTGACCGAAACAGAGCCTTGCAACCTGTATCGAGTTACATGGCAAAACCTTTAATGCCCGATAGCTCGCTAATCACATCGGTTAATTTTGCTACCAATGGTTTGCCGGGCATAAATAGCGTGTGGATGGAAATAAACCCAATAAACCGACCACAAACAAAATACGAGCAATATCATTTTAACAACATAGCACAGTTAGGATTTTTTGTTGGCGTAGATAAGACTAATCCGCTGCTTGATGTTACGTTCGATGGAGTGCATATCCTTAACGGAGATATTGTATCGGGTAAACCATCCATACTTGTTAAGCTAAAAGACGAAAATATGTTTTTGGCATTAAACGATACTGCTGATTTTGCGGTGTACGTTAAAAGCCCATCGCAGCAAACGGCACAGCGTATTTATTTTAGTAGTATTATGATTTTTGAACAAGCTAACTTACCTAACAATAGTTGTAAAATAAATTACACACCCACACTTTTAGAAGATGGTATTTATGAATTTATCGTTCAGGCAAAAGACCGCAGCGCAAACAATTCGGGGGCGATAGATTATAAAATAACCTTTGAAGTAATAAATAAACCAAGTGTAACCGAAGTGTTAAACTATCCAAATCCATTTTCAACTTCCACCCGTTTTGTATTTACGTTAACGGGAAACGAAGTACCCGATTACTTTAAAATTCAAATATTCACCATCACCGGAAAATTAATAAAAGAAATAAGTAAAGATGAATTGGGTAATATTCACATTGGGCGCAACATTACTGATTATGCATGGGATGGGACAGATATGTTTGGCGATAAATTAGCTAACGGAATTTACTTATACCGTGTGCAAACACAATTAAACGGCAGCGAGATGGAAAAACGCGAATCGGGTGCTGATTCATATTTCAAAAAAGGATTTGGCAAAATGTATCTAATGCGTTAGCGGCACAATTTCTGAAACACATTAAACCATTCAAAAAAATAGTAGTCATAACAAAAAAATTAAAAAACCAGCGTATGAAAAAAATAATGATGTTAACGCTAATAGCTCTGATGATTGCACCTGCCATAGCTCAAAAAAAAGGACCAAAGCCTAACTACAAAGCAAATGCTAAACGAGTTATTGCCGTAACTCAAGTGGTAATTCATAAAACCAAAAAAGCGGTAAAAGAAAATAAAGTTTATACCGGCAATTTGGCAAAAGCCATTCGCCACCAGCGCTTTGCTCGTAAATTATTTGCTCAGGGCAAATATATACGAGCCATGCACCAATCGCGCAGAGCACGTTACTTCGCCAAACTTGCTTATGCAGCTAACAAAGGTGCAGATTCTGATGATATGAATTTCAGCAAAGAAGACGATGATCTGATGAATACAAATCCGGTTAACGATACCGATTTAGATAATGAAATGATGAAAGACGATCCTAACGGCCCCACCAAAGACGAAGATGTGGTTGGCTTACCAGATGAAAAAGAATAAAAATTAAATTGTAAACTCCCGATAAAAAATATCGGGAGTTTTGCTTTTAGGATAACTGTATCTTTAGCGCAAATAACAGTTTTTGACGAAAAGCAATTATTTTTCATTAGCCATAACAACCGGATTGCTGCTAACAGCCGCCTGGCCCGTTATGGGCTTTGCACCAATTATTTTCTTTGCTTTTGTGCCGCTTTTAATTTTAGAACAAAGAATAACCGTATCAGATGTTGTAAAAAAAAGCAGAGCAGTATTTGGCTACAGTTATCTCAGTTTTTTTATTTGGAATGCGATCAGCACTTGGTGGATTTGGAATGCTACTGCCGGTGGAGCAATAATGGCAATCGCGGCAAACTCGCTTTTAATGTCGTTAGTGTTTTTGTTTTACCACAAAACAAAAAATAAAATCGGGCATAAATATGCTCCGTTTATTTTTTCGGCTTATTGGATTTCATTTGAATACCTGCACCTGCATTGGGACATATCCTGGACCTGGCTCAATTTAGGAAACGTATTTTCAAATTATTACAACCTGGTGCAATGGTATGAATACACAGGTGTTTTTGGCGGAGCATTATGGATTATAGCAACTAATTTTTTAGTACTGCGACTTTATGATTTACATTTTTCATCCGATAGAAAAACGTCTCTTATCAGAAAAAACAGTGCTGCTTTAATTTTGTTAATTCTGGTTCCTGTTATTTGTTCGGTTATAGTGAAATTTGTAAGCAAAACATTTTATAAAGGTGGCGGCACAGATGTAGTTATTGTGCAGCCAAACATTGACCCGTACAACGAAAAATTTAGCGGCAATTTTATGCAGCAATTAGATAAAATGTTGCAACTCGCTTTACAAAAAGTAGATTCAAATACATCTTATTTAGTTTTCCCCGAAACTGCACTTACTGAAAGTATTTGGGAAAACGATTTTAAGCAAACCTATAGTTACAGTGCGTTAAAAAAATACGTTAAAAAATTTCCGCGCCTTAAAATAATTATTGGCGCAAACACATGGAAAGCTTATGAGGGCAAAGAAAAACCATCTTTAACTGCGCGTAAATTTGAACGCGAAGAAGGATATTATGACGTGTTCAACACAGCTATTCAAATAGATAATTCTGACTCGGTGCAGATTTATCATAAATCTAAATTAGTTCCCGGTGTAGAAAAAATGCCGTTTCCGCAGGTTTTAGGTTTTTTAGAATCGCTTGCAATAAAAATGGGTGGCAGTACAGGTAGCTTGGGAGTGCAAGATGAGCCATCGGTTTTTTATGCTGATGATAAAAGAACTATTGCACCCATCATTTGCTACGAATCAATTTACGGAGGTTATGTAGGCGATTATGTGAACAAAAGTGCCGGACTGCTTTTTATTATTACGAATGACGGATGGTGGGGCGATACTCCGGGATATAAACAGCATTTGAGCTACGCTTCGCTGCGAGCTATTGAAACTCGCAGATGGATTGCTCGCTCGGCAAACACAGGAATTTCTTGTTTTATAAATCCGCAGGGCGAAGCAACGCAACAAACTGCGTGGTGGCAACAAGCAGTAGTAAAAGAGCAACTGTATTTTAGTAATTACATTACCTTTTACACACTCTTTGGCGATTACATAGCTTTTTTTGCCGTAGTTGCAACAATAGTTTTTGCCATTTTTTCGGTATTGCCGATAAAAAAATAATTGCATTAAAAATTTTATCTTCACCTGTTCCATCAGGATCGTGTGTTGTAATAGGGCAGTTTGCAAATCCACTTACCATTACCGGGAATGAAACGAACGATATTGTAATTGTTGTTTCGTTATCTACCAACAAAAGTTTTGAGTGTACAGATGCTGCAAATAATAATTTATTTGAACCTCTTAATGGCCATACGGTCGTTGATATGGGAGTTAGAGGAATGATACCAATTGTTCAATAAAAAATTAATTTAGCAAAGGTTTGTATTCGATTATTTTTTTGTTTTTTACAATAAATATTTCCGGATATAATTTAGTTAATCCTCTTTTCGTAACATTTTTTTCATCGTAATAAATTACCCATTGATTTTTATTTTGAGATTCAAAAACAGTTGGATTGGATGCAAATATATATACATTGCTAATTGTGTCTAAGATTTCAAGCGCTTCCTTTTTACAAGAAGAGCACTTTGATGGTGGCATTAATACAACTCTTGATTCTTCTGTAGGAATTTTATATAAATTGAGTAGTTCCATTAACTCCTTTTCCTTTTCGAAAATTATTTTTTTACACTCTCCAAATGTGTGTCGTTTTTAACTTCTGCATTATTACTGCTAATCATTAAAAAGAGTGAAATTGTGTAAATTATAGAAAAATATATTTTCATTTTTTGCAGATATAATTAAAAAGGGTAGATAATTTTTTTTGGTACTTGTTATAACTCCACAAGCACGGTATATTGTATGTTTTCCCTCTTGCAACTAGAAGCAAAAAGTAGTAAAATAGGAGTTGAAAAAAGTATGTTTTTCATAGTAAATAAATATTTAAGTTTCTGCTTTATAGCATTGAAACAAATATGTTTTTTGTAAATATTTTTTTTATTCCCTTTCAACAACTTTAGACATTTAATGCGTTTTTTAGACGTTTCAATATATTTGGACTATGGAAAAAATATATGGTACATACGCAAACTTCGAACAATGAAAGTTTTGTCGCAACAAAACATGGCTGTAGAATTGGATTTAAGTCAGCGTCATTATGGTAGAATTGAAAATGGGCAGGTTGATATTAATTATTCATTGTTATGTAAAATCGCGGATGCACTTGGAGTGAAACTTCAGCATTTAATTGGAATGGATGAAATGCTCATTTTTAATAATATTAATCAGCATCTGCAAAACGGGCAATTCATTGCCTATAATGCAACTGAGGTTGAAAATATTACAAAACTTTATGAGCGTTTAGCTACAGAAAAAGACGAACACATTGTTTCGCTTAAAAATCTGCCTATACGCAAAAAATAGTACATTTATAGCCATTTTAAGAGTATATAGCAAAGATTAATCTCAAAATAATATTGTATGGAAAAATTTGATGTTACAGTTATTGGTTCGGGCCCCGGAGGATATGTGGCAGCCATTCGTTGCGCACAGTTGGGAATGAAAACAGCAATTATTGAACGATACAATACACTTGGCGGTACTTGCCTTAATGTTGGCTGTATTCCATCAAAAGCACTGTTAGATTCATCGGAGCATTACCACAACGCTACACACACTTTTACTGAGCACGGCATAGATGTAAAAGATGTGAAAGTGAATTTAAAACAAATGATAAAACGCAAAGGCGATGTGGTGAAACAAACCTGCGATGGTATTAATTTTTTGATGAAGAAAAACAAAATAACTGTTTTTAACGGGCATGGTTCTTTCATCAATAAAAACACGATACAAGTTATCCCCCTTGGAGGGACAGAGGGGCTTCAAATTGAAACACAGAAAACAATTATTGCTACCGGCTCAAAACCATCAACACTTCCCGGAATAGAAATAGACAAGAAACGAGTAATCACTTCTACCGAAGCATTAGAGTTAACCGAAGTGCCTAAACACATGATTATTATCGGTGGCGGTGTTATTGGCTTAGAGTTAGGCTCAGTTTATGCTCGCTTAGGGTCTAAAACTTCGGTGGTAGAATTTACAAGCGGAATCATCAGCACAATGGATGGTGCATTAGGAAAAGAATTACAAAAAAGTCTAAAAAAATTGGGCTTTGATTTTTATTTCAATCACAAAGTAACAGTAGCAAAAAATAAAGGAAAAGAAGTTGTAGTAACTGCTGAAAATGCAAAAGGCGAAAAAATTGAATTAAAAGGCGACTATTGTTTGGTGTCTGTTGGCAGAAAACCATACACCGACAAACTTGGCTTGGATAAATCCGGAGTTAAAACCGACAACAGAGGCAGAATAGAAACCGACAATCATCTGCAAACAAATGTGCAAGGTATTTATGCCATTGGCGATGTGGTGAAAGGCGCTATGCTTGCTCATAAAGCAGAGGAAGAAGGTATATTTGTTGCCGAAACTTTAGCCGGACAAAAACCACATATTAATTACAATTTAATACCGGGCGTAGTTTACACATGGCCCGAAGTAGCTGCCGTAGGTTATACCGAAGAGCAATTGAAAGAGCAAGGTAAAAAATACAAGGTGGGCAGCTTCCCATTTAAAGCAAGTGGCAGAGCGCGTGCATCAATGGATACCGATGGATTTATTAAAGTACTTGCTGATGATGCAACAGATGAAATTTTGGGAGTGCACATGATAGGCCCACGAGCTGCCGATATGATTGCTGAAGCAGTTGTTGCAATGGAATATCGTGCAAGTGCCGAAGATATTTCGCGCATGAGCCACGCTCATCCTACGTTTACCGAATCGTTTAAAGAAGCATGTTTGGATGCAACCGGTAAAAGAGCGTTGCATATTTAGAGTTGAAAACAGGCATCCTCTTAATAAATCTCGGAACACCCGATAGCCCTAAAACTGCTGATGTAAGAAAATACCTCACGCAGTTTCTTAACGACCCGCGCGTTATTGACATAAACCCTATTGCGCGTTTTTTATTGGTGAATGGTATCATTGTGCCTTTTCGTGCGCCTAAGTCAGCAAAATTGTATCAAGCAATTTGGACTAACGAAGGTTCGCCACTTTTAATTAATAGCATCAAGCAAAAAGAATTACTGCAAACATCGCTCGGCAGTAATTTTGTTGTGGAATTAGGTATGCGTTATCAAAACCCGAGTATTGAATCGGCAGTAAAAAAATTAAAAGCGGCAAACGTAAGCAAGATAATTGCTATTCCGCTTTACCCGCAGTACGCTACATCCAGCACCACATCATCTATCGAGGAAACAAACCGCGTATTTAAAAAATGGAAAAATCATCCGCCACTTTCATTTGTAAACAACTTTTTTGATAATGAAGGCTTTATTAATGCCTGTGTTGAAAAAGCATCGAAATACAGTTTAGCAGATTACGATTATTTTATTTTCAGTTATCACGGTTTGCCCGAACGGCAAATTATAAAAGCATCAAAAGAGTTTGGTAATGGTTCGTGCCAAATAGGCTCGTGTTGCAATAAAATAACACCTGCAAACAGATTGTGCTATCGTGCCAATTGCTTTGCAACCACTCGCCAATTAGTTAGCCGCTTAAATATTCCTGAAGGAAAATACGAAACCACTTTTCAATCGCGCTTAGATGATAAATGGCTAAAGCCATACAGCGATAAAGTAATAGAAGAACTGGCAAAGCAGGGCAAAAAGAAAGTGTTGGTTTTTTCCCCTGCCTTTGTTGCCGATTGTTTAGAAACCATCCACGAAATTGGAACCGAGTACCAAGAAATTTTTACCGAGCACGGTGGCCAAAAAATACAACTCGTAGAAAGTTTAAATGACTCGCCCGTTTTTATTGATGCGCTTGCTGGTATGGTAGAAAAACTATTTAGTCGTTAAAAAAACCAGTTTCGGCATTTTTGTAGTATATATTTATGCTGTTCAATCAGTTTTTCGTAATTTTATACATAATAAATGCGCCCCTTATTTATTATAATCGCCCTATTATTTTCACAAGTGTTTACTATTGCGCAGGCACGCATTGTTTTTAACGCTAATCCTTATGTAGTGATGAACGGTGGTATATACATCGTACAGGCCAATCCGGCAACCAATGCAATTAGCGGAGCCGGTAGAATAATTTCTGAAGCAGAAACAAATAGAGTGAGGTGGATGATTGGCACATCAACAGGAACTTACACTATGCCTTTCGGATATACGGGCGCAATCAGTATCCCACATTCAATTACCATTGGCACAGCAGGTGTTGGTGCCACCGGCTATATAGATTTTTCAACATATAGAACACCAACCTTTATGAATACACCTTGGGCAACCGGTGTTACTCATCTAACAAATAATAATACGCTTCTTCCTAACCAAACTTATGTTTTAGACAGATGGTGGATTACAAATGCAGCAAGCTATACCACCAAGCCAGCGTTATCAGGAATGTTGTTTACATATATTGATGCAGAATGGTTGGCCGTAGGAAACACAATTAGTGAAGCCAACCTTCAGGCACAGCGGTTTAACACCACAGCCAATGTTTGGTACGATATGGCTCCAATAGGAGTAGTTAATACAGGTGCAAATACAGTAACCATTTCCACTGCGGTATCATCTGCTAATTTCTTTCGCCCATGGGTTCTGGTAGATAACCTTTATCCCCTTCCTGTGGTTTTATCAGATTTTAATGCAACATGTAATGCTACAAATAAAACTGCCGAACTAAACTGGACAACCCAATCTGAAACAAATAACGACTATTTCATGATTGAACGAAGCACCGATGGATTTAACTTTGAGCAAATAGCAATTGTGGATGGAGCTGGAAACAGTAACATAACACTAAACTATACGTTTATTGATGATAGCCCTTTGCCGGTCACATCTTATTACAGATTATCACAATTTGATTTTTCAAATTATAAAACCGAAGGAAATATTTTAAGTTTTGAAAATTGCTTTAACAATGTTTTAGATGCACTTACAATAGTAACGGATGGTAATAGCAACTTTTTACAAATAAATGCAATTACCGATGGCGTTTACACACTTGAGCTTTTTGATGCATCCGGAAAAATTATTCAGCGCGAAAATGTTACAGTATCAAAAGGCAATAACATATTTGCAATAGAAAATATTTTTGCACAAGGCATTTATTTCTTGCGTGCTTCCAACGATTTACAATCAGTCACAAAAAAATTAATTATAAAAAAATAAACCATGAAAGCTAAACTAATCTCTTCGGCTTTATTATTGGCATTAACATTTTCAAACTTTGTTAAAGCGCAAAGCGTAGCAATTAATATAACTGGAGCTACAGCTACTGCATCTTCCATCCTCGATATATCGTCTACTACCTTGGGTTTGCTAATCCCACGAATGACGACAGGTAATCGTAACGCAATTGCAACTCCTGCAACAGGATTGTTGGTTTACGATACATCGCTTAACTTGTTTTATTATTACAATGGCACTGCTTGGGTGCCACTGTTTAATTCTACTCTTGGCTGGTCGTTAACTGGTAATGCACTTTCAACCGGCCTCGAATTTATTGGTAGCACAAATGCATTTCCTTTTGCAATTTATACTAATAATATTGAACGTATGCGTATTTTATCATCGGGTTTTGTGGGCATTGGCACAACTACACCTGCGTATTTATTTACAGTTATGGGGGCAGCAGCAAACTCATATATTGGAAGATTTGAAAACTCAACTAATAATGGCTTTGGTGCAATTATCGGAAGAAATATGGCCACCACAGGTGCTTCTACTGGTAATGGCGTTGTAGGGATGACATCACAAAGCCAAGGTTTTGGATTGTATGGTGCAAATATTGGAACTACAGTGATTGGAACGGGTGTTTTGGGTATTGGAAATAACACAACAGGATCGTACTTAACTAATGGAAGCGGTGGAGCATTCACCGGAACAAATTTTGGTATTGCAGGGTATGGTAATGCTGGAGCAGGAACGGGCATTACTGCAAGTGGTCAAGGTATAGGAGCATTTTATTCTTTAATCGCTGGATCTGGTGGTGCATTTGCAGGATCAGGCGTAGGTGTGTATGGTTACTCAACTGGTACCGGAAATAATACTTGGGGCGGGTATTTTTCGAATGGAAGTGGAAACGCATATGCATATGTGGGTGGTAGGGTAGGAGGAACTGATTATAAAATTAACGGTGTTGGAGCAGTATCTACTATTGTAAAGGACTTAAACGGAAAGAGCGTGAATATGTTTTGTCCTGAAGCTCCGGAAATATTATTTCAGGACTTTGGACAAGGCAAGTTAATAAATGGTAAGTGCCATATATCAATTGACCCTGTATTTTCTAATAATGTGGTGGTAAATGATAAACATCCATTGAGAGTGTTTATTCAACTTAATGGCGATTGTAAAGGAGTGTATGTAATAAATAGAACAAAGGAAGGATTTGACGTAATAGAGCTTGATGGTGGAAGTTCTAATGCTGAATTTACATATTACATTACTGCTAACAGAATTGACACTTATGATGAAAACGGGAATATGCAATCTAAATATACAGATGTCAGATTTCCTGATAGCCCGCAAAAGCAGCAGACTGTTATTATTGAAAGCAAGACAGCTAAAGTTATTGAGCAATAAAAAAGCCCCGCTGAAATGCGGGGCTTTTTTATTTTTTTTGCCTAAACTTATTTCACTCGTTCAGAATAACTACCCGTGCGAGTATCAACTTTTATTTTTTCTCCTTGGTTAATAAAGAGCGGAACATTTATTTCGGCTCCGGTTTCGAGTGTGGCGGGTTTTAATGTGTTTGTAGCTGTATCGCCTTTCACACCTGGTTCGGTATAAGTTACTTCCAGCTCAACAAAAGTTGGCGGCTCGGCTAAAATAGGAGTCTCTCCTTCTTCAAATGCTATGCGAACGGTAACACCTTCTTTTAAAAATTTTGCGCCTTCGCCAAACATGGTTTTGTTCAAATAAATTTGCTCAAATGTTTCGTTATCCATGCAAACCACCATTTCGCCTTCAGGGTAAATAAACTGCAAATCTTTATACTCCACTCGTACAATCTCTACTATCTCGCCCGAGCGAAAACGGTTTTCAATAAGTTTACCATTTTTTAGGTTACGCATTTTGGCTTGGTAAAAAGCGCGTAAGTTGCCCGGTGTGCGGTGCTGATATTCTTCCACTCTGCATAGTTCGCCATTAAAGCGTAATACTGTACCGATGCTTACATCTCCTGTGTCTGCCATGTGTGTTTTGTTTTAATTTGTTTTTAAGGACTGCAAAAATAGGCGAATTCGGCAAACAGCCAAATCAAATGTGCGATGGAAATGTTTACTTTTTTAGTCCGTTTCCTGTAAAAAGTGTAACAATGGTTTTATCATCAAAACCTGCAGTGTATTTTTTCATCCCTGCAATAGTAGCAGCCGATGTTGGCTCAATATAAAATCCTTTTGCCGCAGTTTCTTTCCAGGTTGTAGCTATTTCTGTTTCGTTTACGGTTACAAAACAGCCGTTGGTTAACTTCACAATTTGCATTATCTCGTTTCCACGATGAGGTTTTGCAATGGCAATGCCTTCGGCAAAAGTTTCGGTTGTCTTTACTTGTGTGTAATGGCTTTCATTTTTATTAAATGCTTGTGCAAGTGGTGAGCAATTTTCTGCTTGCACTGCAATTATTTTTGGCATTTTAGAAATGATACCCGCATTTAATAAATCAGTGAAACCGACATAGCATCCCAAAACCAGTGTTCCGTTTCCTGCCGGCAGTACAACAGCATCGGGCGCTTGCCAATGTAACTGTTCGCACACCTCGTATGCAAAAGTTTTTGTGCCTTGGTAAAAATAATTATTGTAACAGTGCGATGCATAAAAAGTGTGTGCAACTGCGGCTTTAGCCGCAGCTGCTGTATCTTCGCGCGAGCCCTCAATTTTTTTTAGTGCAGCACCGTAACTTTCTATTTGTTTTAATTTGGCAGCCGATGTACTTGCAGGCACAAAAATATCGCAGCAAATTCCTGCCAAAGCACTGTATGCAGCAATGGCACAACCCGCATTGCCCGATGAATCCTGTACACAATGTTTTATTCCTATTTCTTTTGCATGGCTCATTAATACACTCGCGCCACGGTCTTTGTATGAGCCGGTAGGGAAAAGATAATCCTGTTTCACATAAATTTTTTTGCCGTTAAAATCAATCGGTAAAAGAGGCGTAAATCCTTCTTCAAAACTTATTATGTTGTTGTCTTCCTTTATTGGTATTGCTTCGCGGTAGCGCCATAAATTTGGCTTACGGCTATTGTATTTATTTAGTTCAAAGCGAGGCGTGAAATCAACACCTATTGATTGAAGTATATTTTTACCTTCCATCTTTTAGCGAGTTTATGGTGATTAAAATTCCTTCATCAAATAATATTTCAGGATTATAATCAAATGCGTTTCTTGCTTTTGCGACATCTGCCTGCGAGTTTTTCGGTTCTCCCTTTCGCGATGGCTTGTAGCTTGCGTTTGCGCTTGCCTGTGTGTGCTCTTTTATTGTGTTCACCAGATGATTTACAGAAAAGCTATTGCCACATGCCACATTAAAAATATCGCCATTCACTTTTTCGGTATCGGCAAAAGCCGCTTTAATATTTGCCTGCACGGCATTGGCTACAAAAGTAAAATCGCGCGATTGTTCGCCATCGCCAAAAATAATGGGCGAATTATTTTTTAAAAGTGCATCAATAAACAATGGAATGGCGGCCGCATATTCGCCTTTTGGGTTTTGCCTCGGTCCGAAAATATTAAAATAACGCAGGCCAACTATTTGCATATTATATGCCTGCGAAAAAACTTGGGCGTACACTTCGTCAATCATTTTTGATGCAGCATATGGCGATAATAAATTTCCGGTTCGCATTTCAGTTTTTGGCGAATCGGCTATATCTCCGTACACGGACGATGAACTTGCATAAACAATGCGCTTTACTTTTTTTTCTTTGGCAGCCGTTAGTAATGTTACAAATCCGTTGCAGTTTGCTTTTTCGGTTGCCAATGGATTTTCAACCGAGCGAGGCACAGAGCCCAATGCAGCTTGGTGAAACACGTAGTCAATTCCTTCCAATGCTTGCAGGCAATTTTCGTAATCGCAAATATCGCCTTTGCGGAAAATGAAATTTGCCGATGTGTAAAACTGCTTTATGTTTGATTCAAATCCGGTAGCTAAATTATCGAGCACCACTATTTTTTTTGCGCCATGTTTTACTAAATATTCTACTATGTGCGAACCAATAAAGCCCGCACCACCGGTAACTAAAAAGCTGAATAATGAAATATTGATATCGGTAAACGGCTTCTCGTACATCGCTTGCTTACCTTTTGGTGTACTGTTCTTCGTAATATTTTTGGTAGCTGCCGCTGGTTACATTTTGCAACCATGTTTGGTTTGCTAAATACCAATCAACCGTTTTTTCCAATCCTTCTTCAAATTGTAACGATGGCTGCCAACCCAATTCGTTTTGCAGTTTTGATGAATCAATGGCGTAACGTAAATCGTGGCCGGCACGGTCTTTTACAAATGTTATTAGTTTAGCCGATTCGCCATCAGGTCTTGCTAATTTTTTGTCCATTATTTTGCAAAGCAAATTTATCAGGTCAATGTTTTTCCATTCGTTATTGCCGCCTATGTTATAGGTTTCGCCTGTTTTTCCTTTATGAAAAATTAAATCAATAGCGCACGCATGGTCTTCCACAAAAAGCCAATCGCGTACATTTTCGCCTTTGCCGTAAACGGGAACAGGCTTGTTATTTTTTATGTTGTTAATAGCAAGCGGTATTAATTTTTCGGGGAAATGATACGAACCGTAATTGTTAGAACAGTTTGAAATCACAGTTGGCAATTGATAAGTATCGTGATAAGCGCGTACAAAGTGGTCGCTGCTTGCTTTTGATGCAGAATAAGGGCTGTGTGGATCGTATTTGGTTTGCTCGGTAAACATTCCTGTTTCGCCCAGCGCACCGTAAACTTCATCGGTGCTTACGTGGTAAAATATTTTATTGTTGCTAGGTATTGTTTTCCAGTTTTCTTTTGCTGCATTTAGTAGCGTTACGGTTCCTATAACATTGGTGGTAACAAATTCCATAGGGTTTGCAATGCTTCGATCCACATGGCTTTCAGCAGCTAAATGAATTACACCATCAAAGTTTAATTTCGCAAACAACGATTGAACAAAACCGCTGTCACAAATATCGCCTTTCACAAATTCGTAATTAGCTTTTCTTTCTATGTCGGTTAAATTAGCAAGGTTACCTGCATAAGTAAGTTTATCAATGTTCACTATTTTGTAATCGGGATATTTGTTTACAAACAAGCGTACCACATGCGAGCCAATAAAACCTGCACCTCCGGTAATTAATAATGTACGTTTAAAATTCATTGCGCTATATTAGCTGTTCTTGTTTTAATAGTAGTTCGGCTTTTGCTTCAAACTCAGCCGAATCGTAAATGTTTACAATTTTACGAAGCTTTTCGCCTTTATTAGTTTTAAAAAAAAACACGATGGTGGAGTAGCCCCAATTACGTTTTATAAGTTTTACGCTCGTGAGTAAATTGCGCTCAATGCAATTGGTATCTGAAGCATCGCGGTTTAAGAACAAACTATACAATCCGCCTATGGCAGCCAGTGATAATGCCAACCAAAGCCACTGAACAAAATTGCCATTGAAATATAAATAGGATAAGCCGGAAATAATTGCTGTATAAAAAAGTGCCATCAATAGTGTAAACGTATTTCTATTACTGTGGTTCATTTCCGGAATTTGAATGATACTAATCGGTTCACCAAAAATAATTTTATCGGGTAAAATATGGCAATAAGTGCCATCGGCAATCATAAATTGTTTTTCCTCCTTATTCATGGCGCAAAGTTAGTATTAAAAGCTTGTCTGCTGAAAGCAGGTATAATTTATCAACCTGCTCATACATTATAACTAATACTATATTTGTGGCATGATTACTACTGAGCAGATAAAGGATATTAAAGATCGTCAGGATGCGTTAAGGAGGCATCTTTGACCTCGACAAGAAAAAAAATACCTTAGAAGAGTTAGAAGAAAAAACATTGGCGCCCAATTTTTGGAACGATGCCAAAAAAGCGGAAGAAATTTTACGCAAAATCCGAACTGTAAAAGCATGGATTGTTGCATACACCGAACTTGCAGTTTGTAACGATGACCTGCAAGTAATTTTTGATTTTTATAAAGCTGCCGAAGCTACCGAAGCCGATGTGGAAAAACAATATGCCGAGGCCTTACAAAAAACCGAACAACTCGAATTTAAAAACATGCTTAGCGGCAACGAAGACCATTTGAGTGCTGTGTTGCAAATTAATGCAGGCGCAGGCGGCACCGAAAGCTGCGACTGGGCAGCTATGCTTATGCGCATGTACATTATGTGGGGCGAAAAACACGGAATAAAAGTTACCGAGCAAGACATACAAGATGGTGATATGGCGGGCATAAAATCGGTAACGCTGCAATTTGATGGCGATTACGCTTACGGTTATTTAAAAGGCGAAAACGGTGTACACCGTTTGGTTCGCATTTCACCTTTTGATGCAAATGCCAAGCGCCACACTTCATTTGCATCGGTTTATGTTTATCCGCTTATTGATGATAGTATTGAAATAGACATAAAAGATGCCGATATAGAATGGGAAACTTTTCGCTCGGGTGGGGCAGGCGGCCAAAATGTGAACAAGGTAGAAACCGCAGTGCGGCTTTACCACAAGCCATCGGGCATTATTATAAAAAACCAGGAAAGCCGCTCGCAAGGCACTAATAAAGAAAACGCATTGCGCCTGCTGCGCTCACAACTTTACGAAAACGAAATGCGCAAGCGCATGGAAACCACAGCAGCCATAGAGGCCGGAAAGAAAAAAATAGAATGGGGTTCGCAAATTCGCAACTATGTGCTGCACCCTTATAAACTCATAAAAGATTTGCGAACCAATTACGAAACATCTAATACGCAAACTATTTTAGATGGCGATTTAGATGATTTTATAAAAGCATACTTAATGGAGTATGGCGAAAAAATAAAATAACAGCACCTTTTAATTTTTATAACAATGGATGTAACAGTAGAAATTAGCATTTACCCGCTCACCGAAAATTACGAGCAAGTGGTTTTAAATTTTATTGACCAATTGCACCAAAACAAAAACATACAAGTAGTTACCAATGGGCTAAGCACACAAATGTTTGGCAATTACGATGAGGTGATGCAACATTTTTTACCCGAAAAAATAAAACAACTATTTGAGCAAGGCAAAGCAGTGGTGCTGATGAAATTAGCACAAGGTATTTTAAAGTTTAATGTTTAAAAACCACCTGCCGATAGGCAGGTGGTTTTTCTTTTTTACAACACCAATAAATCTTTCACTTCGCTAAAAGGGCCCATTTGGTTATTGATAACCACTGCCACACGGAAAAAGTAACGCTTTTCGCTTTCCAATCCGCTAATGGATGTGCTTGCTTTAACGGTGATGCCTGCATCTGTCCAGCCATCTTCGGCAATATTGGCGCTGTATTGCCAC
>JAGVMA010000079.1 GCA_020054095.1 Bacteroidia bacterium
ACAGCAACTATTACAGAACCTACTGCAATAAACTTAGTGATGTCGTCCGTAACATCAAATTGTAATCAACCGGATGGAAGTGCATCGGTTGTTGCTTCGGGTGGTACACCTGGTTACACATACAGTTGGGCGCCTACTGGCGGAAATACCGCAAATGCAACTGGGTTATTTGCTGGAACGTACACAGTTTATGTTACTGATGCCAATGGCTGCTCTACAAGCTCTACAGTGGTAGTGGCAAATGCTGCGGGTATTACAGCCACCATTACTGCATCTACAAATGCAACTTGCTTTGGTGCTTGCGATGGAACTGCAACAGTTACTGTTACCGGAGGTACTACTCCTTATATATACAGTTGGACTCCAACAGGTGGAAATGCTGCAAATGCAACCGGACTTTGTGCCGGTACTTATACTGTGTTTTGTTTAGATGCTAATAATTGCCCGGATACGGCTGTGGTAACAATTACTGAGCCACCACTATTAACAGTAGTAGCACCTACAATTCAGCCAATATGTATTGGCGGCAGCACTACACTTACTGCGAATGCATCGGGCGGTACTCCAAATTACACATACTCTTGGGCTCCTGCCGGACCAAATGTTAATCCAACATCTACTACCACTTATACTGTATTTGTAACTGATGCTAACGGATGCTCGGCCAATCCGGCAACTGTTACAGTTACTGTTTATCCTCCTCTTATTGCCGGAGCAAGTGCACAGCCTACAAATATTTGTATTGGTAACAGCACACAGCTAAGCGCAACTGCAGCGGGTGGCAGCGGAACAAGTTACACATACTCATGGGTGCCTGGTAACTTAATGGGACAAACCGTAACCGTATCGCCTACAGCTACTACTACTTACACCGTTTGGGTTAGCGATAACTGCACCACACCTATGGATAGTGCCACTGTAACCATTACTGTAAATCCATCACCTATAATTACTTTCTTCTCGAGCGATAGTTCTGGTTGTGCACCACTCTGTATTGATTTTACAAACACCACTCAAAATACAACTGCTTGGACATGGACTTTCGAAAACGGAACTCCTGCAACATCTACACAGCAAAACCCAACAGGTGTATGCTTCAACACTCCGGGTGCTTATGATGTTAGCTTAACGGTTACATCTAACACGGGTTGCACATCCATTCTTACAATGAACAATATGATTACAGTTAACTCTAATCCAGTGGCTGATTTCACAGCTTCAAAGGATTCGGTATCAATATTAAATCCTGTCATCTGCTTTACAGATAATTCAACCAATGCAGCTTCTTGGACTTGGAATTTTGGAGATTTCTCAGGACCTAACAATACAAGTAATCAGCAAAATCCTTGTCATACTTTTGCTGACACAGGAAGGTACTGTGTGAACTTGGTAGTTGAATCTAACGAAGGTTGTATTGATTCTACATCATACTGCGTTTACATTCAACCTGATTTTACCATCTTCGTTCCAAATGCCTTTACACCTGATGGTGATGGTAAAAACGATGAATTTTTCCCTAAAGGAGAAGGCATTGACAGTGATAAATTTGAGATGTGGATTTTCGACCGCTGGGGAAATATGATTTGGTATAACCAAGTTTGGGGTAAAGGCTGGGACGGAAGAGCAAATGGCGGAAGCAATGTTGCTCAGCAAGATACCTACGTTTGGAAAATAGTTTGTTACGATGTAAATGGAATAAAACACTCACTCATCGGACACGTGAGTATAGTTAAATAAGAATTTTTCTCTACACCCTTCCCTTAAAAAAGCGGAGCAAATAAAAACTGCTTCGCTTTTTTTGTTGAACAATATTTGATAATATTGTAATGAAATGAAAACACAGTTTCAATACTCGCAATTAATGGTGCAGGCGATGGCCATGTGGTCGTAGATTTCTATTCTTATTAGGATTTTTTAAAATCCAAGATTCATCATTCAACTTTATAATAACACATTAATACATTTTACAATGGCACAAACAATTAAAAACGTAGAATACGGATTAGAAAAAATATTTGAGGGAGCTCAGGATTTTCTTCCACTCTTGGGAACAGATTATGTGGAGTTTTATGTAGGCAATGCAAAGCAATCTGCTCACTTCTATAAAACTGCATTTGGTTTTCAGTCTTATGCTTACAAAGGGCTTGAAACCGGTTGCCGCGATTATGCTTCTTATGTTTTAGCGCAAGATAAAATCAGATTGGTGTTAACTACACCACTAAATTCAAATTCAGTAATTAACCAGCACCTTGCAAAACATGGCGATGGCGTTAAAGTAATTGCGCTTTGGGTGGACGATGCCCGCAAATCTTGGGAAGAAACCACCAAGCGTGGTGCAAAATCTTTTATGGAACCCGCAGTAGAAAAAGATGAGCATGGTGAAGTGGTTCGCTCAGGTATTTATACTTATGGCGAAACGGTGCACATGTTTGTGGAGCGTAAAAATTACAAAGGATTATTTTTGCCCGGCTATCAATCATGGAAATCGGATTACAATCCTTCACCGGTAGGTTTAAAATTTATTGATCACATGGTGGGCAATGTGGGCTGGGGCGAAATGAATCAATGGGTAAAATGGTACGAAGATGTGATGGGTTTTGTTAATTTTCTCTCGTTTGATGATAAGCAAATACACACCGAATATTCCGCATTGATGAGTAAAGTGATGAGCAACGGAAACGGGAGAATAAAGTTTCCGATAAACGAACCGGCAGAAGGAAAGAAAAAATCGCAAATTGAAGAGTACTTGGATTTTTATGAGGGATCGGGAGTACAACACATAGCGGTTGCTACTGATGATATTATAAAAACAGTTTCTGAATTACGCACACGTGGAGTAGAATTTTTATCGGCACCGCCCAAAACTTATTACGAAGAAATTCCTGCACGCTTGGGCAAGCACATGAATATTATGAAAGAAGATATTTCTGTTTTAGAAAAACTAGCAATATTAGTGGATGCCGATGAGGAAGGATACTTGTTGCAAATATTTACCAAGCCGGTAGAAGACAGACCAACACTGTTTTTCGAAATTATACAACGCATGGGCGCACGTGGTTTTGGTGCCGGCAATTTTAAAGCACTGTTTGAATCAATAGAGCGCGAGCAAGCTAAAAGAGGTACGCTGTAATTTTTAATGATTGAAAAATATCCGCTGCATTTTTCGTGGCGGATATTTTTATTTAAAACACATCCGCAAAAACTTCCGAATTCCCATTTGACAAACTTCAGGTTCTTCAAAAAAACCAATGTGTCCAGATTTTTCGAGCAGAAGAAGGTGTGATATTTTACAGAGGCTACTCTGTTCAATCAGCGATTCAGTGAGTAATATTTGGTCGTGAGCGCCAATAATAAACTGAACAGGAAAACTTGCTTTTTTTAAAATTGAAGTTCTGTCTGCTCTAATTTTCATTCCTTCAAGTGCATTAATAATTCCTTGCTGCGAGGTGTTGATGAAAATATTTTTCAGGAAATCAACTTTATCTGAAAAGTTTCCGCTGCTATTGGGCGCAAATAATTTTGGAATTAATTCCATAACATAATGCTTGTGATTTTGTTTCACAATTGATATTGCCCTGTTTCTATCTGTCTTTTTCTCTTCGCTATCGGGTAGGGCAGTGGAGTGGAAAAGTGAAATTCCCAAGGTGTTTTTTTCAAACAATTCGGCAAAAGCAAGTGCAACATAGCCGCCCATAGAGTGGCCAACTAAAGCATATTTTCTTAATCCTATTTCGTCCATCACTTTTTTTACACATTCAGCCATCAATTCCATTGTGTGAATGTAGCCGATGGATGCAGTTTTGCCGAAGCCCGGTAAGTCAATGCAGATTATGCGATACGTTTTTGTGAACGACTTTGTGAACTCCATCCAAACTTCTTTCGATTCGGGGTAGCCGTGTAAAAAAACAATGGCACGCCCTTTCCCTTCATCAGTGAAAAAAACATCAAGGTTTTTAAATCTGCAACTGCGTTCCATTTTTAATATTTTAAAAACCTTAAACTCATATCATCAACATATATTTTCTCAGGATAATTATTCCAGAAATAAATTTTTAACACATCGCCTTTTTTAACATTATCGGGCAAGTGCATTAAGTAGTCCGCTTTATTCCAATTGGCGGTAGTGCCAAAAACATGCACATTTATCGGAAACCAATAATACACCCCATCGGTTTTGTTCTCTAATGAAAAAACAAGGGCACAATAATTATTTTTAAAATTTTGAGATGAAAAATAGCTCGAAAAGTAAAACGCATTTGAGTTTATTAGTGTGTCGTTAATTATAATTTCAATTCCGCGACTATAATTATCTAAAGAATCGCAGATGGTAGATTGCTTGCCCGATATAAATTTTAAATCAGAAATATTTCGAGCAGTTTCTTTTTTGTAATTTTCAAAATCTTCTTTAAAGGGTACGGTTTCAACAGGGCTTGAATTATAGCTCTCGTTTTTATAGAGAATAACACCGTGGTCTTCAAAATTTATTAATACAGAAGTTTTAAAATTATTTAAGTAGCGATTTTGTTTAGATAGCGAAGTAATTACGAAATACTTATTGGTTTTATTCAGATTGATGCAAAAAGTATAATTTACATTATGGCAATTGTACAACATTTTGTAATATGCAAAACACGGCTCGAACATAAAATCTATTCCTATGCTAAGCGGATAAACGGATTGTTCGTTTTTTAGTTTATTAAAAATAGTTTTGGTAATTCCATTTGTTTTCCATGCAATAACGTGCGAAAAGTTTAATGCATGAAAAAACAATAGTGCTGATAAAAAACTTGCTGATACAAAAAGCCATTGTTTAATTTTTTCATTTTGAAAATGATTTAAAACAAAAGTTACAATTAAGCAAATAAGCGGAATTAAATAAAGAGAAGTTCGGTCGTATGGTAATTTGGTGTTTAACATGATGTGTTGCAATGTGCATCCTGCTAATATCCCTATTATGATAAAACATATTGATTGAAAAAACAAGGTACTATCCGATTTGTTTTTATTAATCAAGTATTTCAGCGCAATAAAAATTGAAACAAAAAGTATTAGTACAATAATCGTAACAAACACATTTGATAATTGCGGATAGAAATCCCCATCAAAATAAAAACTTGCATTTGCTAAGCTTGTTAATGTTTCGGAGAAAATATCGCGGTTGCCTCCGTAAAAAAATGCACCCGCCTTATCGAGTGTGAAAATATAGGGTAGAATAAAATACAGAAATGTACCACCAGTAAGTACGGTTAAAATTATTTCCCAGGAAACTGCTTTTTTGTAAAACGGAATTAATAGCAGAAGAAATAACAAAAGAAAATAAAAATAAATAAATGATAAATTGGCTAAAACCGAAAATGAGAGCACAATTAAACTACAAAGCGAATAAAATATTTTATTGCCGCTAATATATTTTAGCAAAAAATAAAGCGACAGCATCATAAGCCCGATTGATATGCCATAGCCACGGGCTAAAGAAAAAAAATCGAGTAGAAATGGATTTGTATTAATTATTATAAATGCAAACAATGCAGGTTTGCTTTTAAATAAAGCGTTGCAAATTTTCCAGGAACAATACAAATATAAAATATGGGCAAGCACATTGGGAAACCGAAGTGAAAACTCACTCATGCCAAATGTGTTGTAACAAATTTTCATTAACCAAGTATTCAGCAGATGATTGTTGGCTCCCATATAATTAGCTGGTGGAGAAATCCAATTGGGCTTTAACACAAATTCTAAAAATGTATAGGCCTCATCGTAAGTAATTGATATTACAATTGCCCTTAAGCAGGTGTATGCAAATAAAAAAAACCCGATGAATTGCATCATTCTTCGGGCTGTAAATAATTGCAGAAGCATTGTTAATCTATTTTCATTTCAGGAATATTGCCTTCAATTACAAGTTTTCCGGCAGTGGCGTTTTTAATTTGTTCAACTGAAATACCGGGTGCACGTTCTAATAAAACAAATCCTTTAGTAGGGTGCACATCAAGTACGGCAAGTTCGGTAACTATGCGTTTAACACATTTAATTCCGGTTAATGGTAATTCGCATTTTGGTAAAAGTTTTGATTCGCCTGCTTTGTTTACGTGTTGCATGGCAACAATTATATTTTTTGCCGATGCCACTAAATCCATAGCACCGCCCATTCCTTTTACCATTTTACCCGGAATTTTCCAATTGGCAATATCACCCGTTTCGCTCACTTCCATTGCGCATAAAATTGTTAAATCAACTTTGCGTGCGCGTATCATGCCGAAACTCATTGCGGAATCAAAGAAGGCAGATCCCGCAACGGTGGTAATTGTTTGTTTTCCGGCATTAATTAAATCAGCATCCTCCTCATTTTCAAAAGGAAATGGCCCCATGCCAAGCAATCCGTTTTCTGATTGTAGCACCACATCCATTCCTTGCGGGATATAATTAGCAACTAATGTTGGAATGCCAATTCCGAGATTAACATAGTATCCGTTTTTAATTTCTTTTGCAATTCGTTTTGCAATTCCGTTTTTATCGAGCATATTATTTTTTTCTTACTGTGCGTTGTTCAATTCGTTTTTCGTAGTTTTCTCCTTTAAAAATGCGGTGAACATATATTCCCGGCACATGAATGTGATCAGGGTTTAATTCTCCGGCCGGAACTAATTCCTCTACTTCGGCAATTGTAATTTTCCCACTCATTGCAACTAATGGGTTGAAGTTGCGAGCAGTTTGGTTAAAAATTAAGTTGCCGTGTGTATCGCCTTTCCATGCTTTTACAATTGCAAAATCGGGATCAAAAGCATGTTCCATTAAATAATCTTTGCCATTAAAATTTCGTACTTCTTTTCCGTTTGCAATTTCGGTGCCCACGCCAGCGGGTGTAAAAATTGCAGGCATACCGTATCCGGCTGCGAGTAAGCGAGTGGCTAATGTGCCTTGCGGAATTAAATCAACTTCTAATTCACCGGTAAGCATTTGTCGTTCAAATTCTGCATTCTCGCCAACATAAGACGATATCATTTTTTTTACTTGTCGGTTTTGCAGCATCAATCCAATTCCAAAGTCATCAACACCCGCATTGTTAGAGATGCATGTTAATCCTTTCACTCCTTTTTTCACAAGCGATGCAATGCAGTTTTCTGGGATTCCGCACAAGCCAAAACCACCCAAAGCCAACACCATATTGTCGGCAATATCCTTGGTTGCTTCCTCGGCATTTTTTACAACTTTATTCATTTACCTTAATTTTTGAGTTGTAAATATAGTATCAATTATTTGAAATAATGTATCACCAATTGCAACAGTTTAAATAACAATGCGCATCATTCTTCTCACATCGTTTAACTGAAGATGCATCATGTTAGGCAAATCGAATTTATTTATTTCGGGTAGCTTTTGTCCTTTTTTATATTCATTTAAAAACACATTCCAATATTCGGGCATAAGCAAACTGCCAACAAATACGGTGCTCAAAACCGGGAAAGTATATCTGCGGTTTCCGAAAAAGAAAAATTGCAACCGCACTTCGCTCACTTCATCCATTGGATATCCGAGTAAAACATGTTTGGCATCGTGGTGTTCGTAGTTTGCCAATAGTTTATAATTGTTTTTGTCGAGCAATTCGGCAAGTGCTTTGCCCCAACTACCTTCGGGCAGGATTCTTAATTGTTCGTGTGTGTAATACCACGGCTTTGGTTTTCTGAAATTGAGCAAAAGCGGCAAACCCACATCGTGTATTAGTGCCATCAAGATTTTTCTGCGTATTTCGATTAAGTGCCTTTTCATTCGAATTAATTTTTTTCAGATGAAATAACGGCAAGTGCACACAATTATTTTACCGTTAACTTATTTTAACAAATAAATCGGGCGCGCCAAAGGCGCGCCCGAACACGAACAAATTAAAAAACACTTTTATTTCTTCTTGGTTTTAGCATCCCATTCTTCCCAAGTCATTACTTTTAAATTATCTAACTTGTTTTTGGTAAGCAATGCATTTAGTGTTACCAGGTCTTTTGCAAATAAATCTTCTGCTTTTTTGTTAGCATCGTCTAATTCTTTTTGCAATCCTTTTATTCTGTCTAAATGCGAGTCGGTTGGCTTGCCATCAAAACTCGAAACGCCATAATACACTTCCGATATTTTTTCTCTAATTTTTTCTTCGCCTGTTATTGCGGTGCCTTCAATTGAAGCAGCAAGGAGCTCCATCACGGCAGTTATTTTTTTGTTGAAATTAGCAATAGCAGTTTGCAACTCTTTATTTTTTTCAGCATTAACGCTGCCGCAGCTTTCTTTTAACGCCTTCAACTTGTCGCTCAAAAAAGCAAGGTCTTCTTGCATTTTAATAATTTGCTTCACGGTTTGTTGTTGCAATTTTCGCTCTTCGCTTGAGTATGGCGATAGCGGATCGGCTTTAATGTCAATTTTATTTTCAATTATTTTTCCGTTCACGTTCAGCTTTACCGTAAAAATTCCTTCTGTAATCATTGGGCCATAAAACCCGCTGAAATCTACTTTTACACCACTTGCAACGCGCGGTGGTTTTTGGCGCATATCCCAAGTAACTTTATTTATGCCTCTGCGTTTTGTTCCGGGTAATGTTTTTAATAAAGTTCCGTTAGCATCGTAAATTTCAATTTCAACTTTTCCTGATGATACTCTATCTTTTAGATAATACATAATCATGTACTCTTCGTCAGAGTTTGGTCCTGAATAGCCGCCATTAGGCCAAGCACCGCCAAATTTCCCTTGCGTTAAATAATAGGGGCGAGTAGGAACAAAATTCATTTCGGTATCAACTAATTTTAAAAAATTACGAAGCGGAGTAATGTCATCTAAAATAATTATTCCACGGCCATGTGTTGCCATCACTAAATCATTTGTAGTTGGTTGAATTTGTATATCGCGAACTGCAACCGATGGCATATTGGCTTTGTACTGAAACCAATTTTTGCCACCATCTAATGTTACATACAAACCAAATTCAGTTCCGGCAAAAAGTAAATCAGGATTCACAATGTCTTGTTTTATTTTGTGTGCAAATCCTTTTACATCATCGGTAGAAATTTTTGCCCACGTTTTTCCTAAGTCGGTTGATTTGTAGATATATGTTTTCATATCGCCAGTAGCGTGTCCTTCAAAAGTTGCAAACACGGTGTTTTTATCAAACTTGCTTGCATCAATGCTGCTGCACCATGTGTTTGCCGGCAGACCTTTAGCTGTGATGTTTTTTGCAACATTGGTCCAGGTTTTACCGCCATCTGTTGTTACTTGCACATTGCCATCATCGGTTCCTGCCCAAATTGTGTTAGCATCAAGTGGCGATTCGCAAATAGAAAAAATGGTGCAATGATTTTCTGCGCCAGAATTATCTACCGATAGTCCGCCCGATTTTTCTTGTTGCATTTTTTTTTGGTCGTTGGTAGTTAAGTCTGGAGAAATTCGCTCCCAGGTATCGCCTTTATTTTTTGAGCGATATAAATATTGTGCGCCAAAGTAAATTGTGTTCGGATTAGTACTTTGTGTTACTATTGGCGTGTTCCAGTTTAAGCGCAATTTTGATTCGCCAGCAAGTGCATAAGGTTTAATGCCTTTGTACTCGTTAGTTGATTTATTAAATCTGTTTATGGTACCGCCTTGCGATTCGCTGTATAAAATATTCGGGTCGCTTAAATCGGGTTGTACCCAAAAACCATCGCCACCACCACAGTTTGTCCAATCTTTATTTTCTATGCCGCCCACACTTTGCGAGGGAGCAAACCACGAACCGTTATCTTGCAATCCGCCATATACATTATAAGGCGTTTGCATATCTGCTGCCACATGGTAAAATTGCGAAACAGGTAAATTGCCAAACATGGTCCAACTATTACCCCGGTCGAGCGATTGATAAACACCGCCATCAGTACCTAACAATAAATGTTGGTTATTATTTGGGTTTACCCAAAGTGCGTGATGATCGCTGTGCACCCAGCCACCTTCAAAAGATGCTTCTTTAAACGATTCGCCACCATCAGAGCTTATTGATAATTCTAAACTTGGGCGATAGATGCGTTGCGGATCTGTAGGGTCAACCACAATTACGCTGAAGTAAAATGGGCGCCACGTTACATTCATGCCCGATGATTTTTTTACCCAATTTGCTCCGCCATCTGATGATGAGTACAATGCGGTTTTTGCCGATTCGGCAATGCAATACAATTTATTTCCATCGCTTGGCGAGATGGCCAAACATATTCTTCCTAATTCTTGTCCATCAAATCCGTTTTGAATTTTTGTCCAAGTTTTTCCTGCATCAGTACTTTTAAATAAACCACTGCCCGGTCCGCCCGAACTAAACGACCATGGTGTTCTGCGAAATTGCCAAGCAGATGCATAAAGCACTTGTGGGTTTTTCGGATCCATGACAATATCGGCACAACCTGTTTTTTCGTTCACGTACCATATTTTAACCCATGTTTTTCCGCCATCGGTAGTTTTGTAAAGTCCGCGCTGCTTGCTGTCGCTCCACAATGGGCCCGGACAAGCAACATATACTATATCCGAATTATTAGGGTCAATAATTATTTTGCTAATGTGCTCTACACTGTCGAGCCCCATTAATTTCCAGTTACTGCCGCCATCATTAGTACGATAAATTCCGGTGCCTACCGATACGCTGTTACGCATATTGCTTTCGCCCGTTCCCACCCACACTGTTTCCGGATTTTTTTGGTCAATAACTAATGCACCAATAGATTGACAATATTTATCGAACACAGGTTTAAACGAAACGCCTGCAGTGGTAGATTTCCACACACCGCCACCGGCAGTGCCCACATATAATATGCGTGTGTTTTTACTTATGGCATCTATTGCGGTAATACGTCCGCTCATTGTTGCGGGGCCTATTTGGCGAGTTTCAAGTGCGCCAAACATGCTTGATGTAACTTTTACCTGCGCTGCTGCAACACAAGAAATAAATAATAGTAAACTGGTTTTATAGAATAGTTTCATGTGATAAGTTTTTAAAAAAAATTTATTTTGTAACGGGCATTGCAAATAACGAATCATCAAAATTCAAATTGATTTCAATTTTTTCGATGGTGAAACTGCCAACAATTTTACCATCGTTCATTTGTTCAACACTGTGGGCAATTAATACCCCATCTACAGTTTTGTAATTACTGTAATACGATTCGGTTTCGTATTCTTTATCTTCAAATTTTATTTTCTGACTTTCTTTTAAAATCAAATAGTTTGAAGTTTCGATATAATAGTAAACAATGTCTTTGTTTTTTTTAACGAGCATTATCTTGTAAACTTCCACACCATCTATGTCATCGGTGCCAAGGTATTCTACCGTTGCACCATCTTCTTTATAAGTAAATAACAGCGGTTCAATTTTCGCTTGTTCTTTGGTTGATTTCACTTGCTCTTCATTCATCTTGTGTGCGCTTTTATCGCCACTAAACGGAGAAACATACCAGCCACCTTGAGCTTTGCTATCATAAGCTTCAATGCTCGATAATCCCTGTATGGTCATTTCCGATTTATAATTGCCGCTGCGCGTTTGAATAGTAGTAATAGGAAATTCAAAACCACCACCTCCGGCTTTACCGCTAATTTTTAAACTTGTAACCGATTTGTATTTCTCTTTTCCGCCCAATGCTTTAATGTGTTTCTCAATAATTTCATCGGCTGTTTGCGAAAAACCATTGGCTGCTATTAGCAGCAATAATATAAATGCAGGAATTAATTTTTTCATTTGAAATGTAATTTTTAGTTTTTGATGCCAAATAGGATGAGTCATATAATTCATATTGGTATGTGTTGCAAAAGTATATGACTATTTCATTTTAATTGTTTTTGTTGCGTAAAAGTATAAATCAAAACACAGCAACGGCTACCGTTCGTGTAAAAAAATTAAAAAATCCTTGACTTTTACCTTCCTATTTTATACATTAGCTAAAAATTATACTTTATGAAGCAAATCGCAAATCGCAAATCGCAACTTCGCTGCGAGCCATAGCAGC
>JAGVMA010000073.1 GCA_020054095.1 Bacteroidia bacterium
GCTCAACTTTTTGTGCCATTTTTCGACTCCACTGTTTTTAACCAAAACATAAACACTACCAATGTGCCCAGCTACATAGCCGGAACACAGTTTTATGATAAAAACAATACACCTGCAATTCCAATATCCGGGTTAGCTCCATCAAGCAGTAACACAATTAACGAAACAATTGTAATGAGTAATTTAATATGGTTTGTTACATTTGAAAAACGCGATGCAAGTGGCATAGCCGATGAAAACGATAATTTAATGGTGTATAGATTTTTAGAAAAACGTTACTGTCATCCAAAGCAAACTAACCCTCCTTCTTCTGAGTGTTTAGCGGGAGCACCTCCAATTGTTGTAAAAATAAGATGTGGCCGCTATATATTCGGTGGATGTACTGGTAGTTGCGGGGGAAATAATAATTAATTCTTCTATAATGCTGGATAGTAATACTATCCAGCATTTTATATTGTATGAAAAAAATATTTACAAGTTCAATTCTACTATCGCTTTCTATAATTTCATTTTGCCAAAACACGATTTCACTTTTAGACTCCGTCAAAATAAATTATATTTCAGAAAATTATATGTATGAATGCGATTGCGCCTATATTGACCACCATTTTTATTGTGCTGAATGGCAAACAGGAAGATGTTTTGTATTTGACGACAATATGACGCCTTTAAATTCTCTCGAAAAAAGTGAACGTAACTTCATATTTAGCTTCAATAATATAATGAGAATTATGTTTGCTAGTCGCAAATCACTAAAACAGACAGAGCTATTATCAGGCGGCAGAATTTCATTTATTGAATTAAATAAAAACACAATAGGACTTAAAAAAGGCGGGAACATATTTCTTTACGATAAATCTGGTAAGTTCATAATGCGGCAATCTATCGATTATAAAAAATACTATTCAACATCTTCACACTTCTTTGACTATAAAAAAAACAAGTTGTATTTTATAATAAATAGTAAAATTTCGGTTTGGGACAATATAAAAAGAGATTCCCTTTTTTACAGTAACACGGACAAAATTGGGTATATAAATTATAGCACAAAGAGGAAAAATATAACTCTTGGGGGCTCTTACGGAAAATATGACTCTATATATTCAAAGAATAAATACTTGATATATGCCGACAATTCAAGTCTTTTTTTTGACGCACAAAAAAAGGTAATTTATTACTCAAACGAGGCAAGTGAAAAAATTTATATTTTGAAAAATAATCCAGAAAGCATAAACAAGGAGTGTTTTGGAGAAAAAGGGGCTAATGACAATAGCACAAAACTACCGTTGATAAAAAACATTGGTGAAATGAATAATTATAACTTATACGGGCTTACAACATGTCAGTATGGCTATATCTATCACGACTCAATAACTAATTTTACATACAGAAGCTATTCACCAGGTATTACCGATAGTTTGACAATTAGTAAAATAGTTTCAGATACAAATTTCTACAGTTATTATTTTGATATCGTAGATTACAAACGCAACTATGTACAAGTTTATAATGAAGAAAATAAGCTGATATATGAATTTGCAGCCCCAAAAGATTTCAAAATGCTTACTGTAAAGGGAGGCTTAATCTATGCATATGTTGGATTTAACCCTGATGAAAACGGCAAATATTTCAACTGGATTAATATATATAAAGTAAATAGAGAATAAATCTTTTCGGATTTACACCCCAAATAACTGCCCTGCAAAATCCCAGTTAAGCACCATCCAAAACGATTCGATATAATCGGCACGTTTGTTTTGATGTTTTAAATAATAGGCGTGTTCCCACACATCTAAAGCTATAATCGGTTTTCCTTTTACTTCGGCAATATCCATAATTGGGTTGTCCTGATTGGGCGAAGTGCATATTTGTAATTTGTTTTCGTTGTTTACAATCAGCCAACACCAGCCGCTGCCAAAAACTGTTTTTGCTTTTTCGGTAAACTGCTTTTTAAATTCATCTAAACTGCCAAAAGTTTTATTTATTTCTTCGGCTAATTTACCGGATGGGAACTGTGGTAAATGCGTTTTTATATCTATCGGTGCCGATGGGTTGGTTTTAGTATCTACTTTGATGGGTGCTTTTAACAATTGCCAAAACAAACTGTGATTAAAATGGCCACCGGCATTATTGCGTGTAGCAACATTATACTTCGCAGTGTTCATGAGTAGAGTAACCAAATCTATATCACCTGAATTTTGTTCGGCAATGGCTTTATTCAAATTAGTTACATACGCCTGATGATGTTTGCTGTGATGAATTTCCATGGTAGCCTTATCAATAAATGGTTCTAAAGCATCGTAAGCATAAGGCAGTGGCGGTAAAGGAAAAACGGTATTGTGCGGAACAAGATTAAACACATTGGCGGCAAAAGTAGTTCCAACACTTGTGAGCGCCATACTGCCGAGTGTAAATACTCCGGCTTGTTTTAAAAAATCTCTTCTGTTTTTTTGCATTTGTTTATTTATAAAAAGTTAATGAGTACTTCGTTTTTTTCTACCGCTTTGCCTTTGGTAATGTTTATTTTTTTCACCACACCATCCGTAGGCGATTTAATAATGTTTTCCATTTTCATTGCCTCGAGCACCACCAGCGCATCGCCCTTTTTCACTTGTGTTCCTTCGCCCACTCGCACATCGAGTACCAAGCCGGGCATGGGCGCTTTTAATACATTTACTTTTTTTACCGATAATGCACCCATCCCTAATTTATCTAAAAGCAAATCGTATTTATCGCGTACTTCAATGGTGTATTTATTTCCGTTTATTACAATCAAAAATGTTTTTGTTTCGCTATCGAATTTTACCACTTCGGCCGTGTATGATTTTCCATCGCGAATAACATGAAACGTGCGATTATTTACATCCACAATATTTAAATCAAAATTACTGCCATTAATTTTTCCTTTTGTGCTGTTGGCTTCCGTTTCTATGTTAAGAGTTTCGGTGGCGTTTACTTTTATTGTGTACATGTTTTAATTTTAAAGATGCAAGTTACTTATTTTTATACTTGAGCCGATGCCTTTTATAATCCATTTTATCCGCTTGTAACAGCGGGTTTGTACATCTATTTATTTTATGCACCTTTGGCCACTTTTTACAGCAAAAAAATGATAAAGAAAATTACCCTCACAGCAGTTGCTTTCATTTTTATTCTATCGTGTAAAACAAAGCAACAAACATCATCACAAACTAATTCAAACAATTTTACTAATCGCGAACCCTATATTTTGCTCGACTCGCTAACGGTGGTGCCCGATAATAAAAAAACGGTTATTGAATTGCCTCGCTACAATGCATCGGTAACGCGTGTAAACGATTTGTTGCACACTAAACTGGAAGTAAAATTTGATTGGCAAAAGCAATACCTCTATGGGAAAGCTACTCTCACGCTTAAGCCCTATTATTATTCAACCGATTCGCTTGAACTGGATGCAAAAGGAATGGATATAAAAGAAGTATCTGTTTTAAACAACAATGTAAAAACTCCGTTACTATATAATTACGATAAAAAGAAACTGAAAATAAAACTCAATCGCAGTTATCTTTTTACCGAAAAATACGATGTGTTTATTGAATACACTGCCAAGCCCAATGAGTTGGAAGTAAAAGGCAGTTCGGCAATTACATCTGACAAAGGATTGTATTTTATAAATCCGCTTGGCGATGAAAAAAACAAGCCAATGCAAATTTGGACGCAGGGCGAAACAGAAGCAAGTTCGTGCTGGTTTCCCACTATTGATAAACCCAATGAGCGAATGACTCAGGAAATTTACATCACCATCGAGAAAAAATACGCTACACTTTCAAATGGCATTTTGGTTTACTCAAAAGAAAATACCGATGGCACTAAAACCGATTATTGGAAACAAGAATTAGGTGCTGCGCCATATTTAACCATGATGGCAATAGGCGAATACAGCATTGTAAAAGATAAATGGAAACGCCCGAGCGATGGAAAAGTATTGGATGTAAATTATTATGTAGAAAAAGAATACGAAATAGATGCGAAAGCAATATTTGGCAATACGCCCGAAATGCTCCAGTTTTATTCAAAGGTTTTAGGAGTTGATTATCCGTGGGAAAAATATTCGCAAATAATTGTGCGCGATTATGTTTCGGGAGCGATGGAAAACACATCGGCAGTTATACATGGCGAATTTTTAAACCGCACCACGCGCGAAATGATTGACCGCGATAACGAAGATGTGATAGCGCACGAGTTATTTCACCACTGGTTTGGCGATTTAGTTACTTGCGAATCGTGGGCTAATTTGCCGCTTAACGAATCGTTTGCAACCTATGGCGAATATTTGTGGATAGAATATAAATACGGACGCGATGAGGCAGATATGCACCACTACGAATCTATGACGGGTTATTTGGCAGAAGCATCGCGCAAACAAGAAAACTTAATACGATTTGGCTATGAGGATAAAGAAGACATGTTTGATGGACACTCGTATAATAAAGGCGGACAAATTTTACACATGCTTCGAAAAATTATTGGCGATGATGCGTTTTTTGCATCGCTGAAATTATACTTAGAAAATAATAAATACAAGCCGGCAGAAATTCATCAGCTTAGGCTGGCATTTGAAGAAATAACCGGAAAAGATTTAAACTGGTTTTTTAATCAATGGTTTTTATCATCGGGGCACCCCGATTTGATTATTAATCACAACTACGATGCAACGGATAAAAAATACACTGTATCTATAAAACAAGTTCAAGATTTTGCTACTACTCCACTTTTTCAGTTGCCGATGGCAATTGATATTTATGCAGGCGGAAAAGTAACTCGCCACGAAATAATTGTTACCAAACAGAGCCAGAATTTTGTTTTTGAATGTCCGGCAAACCCTGATTTGGTAAATGTGGATGCCGAAAAAATGGTGCTGTGCACCAAAACAGAAAACAAACCAATGGAGCAGTGGATATATGAATACAGCAATGCTCCGCTTTATTTAGACAGGTATGAATCGCTTACAAAAATTGCAAAGGAAAGCAGTGCAAAATCGTTTCCTGTAATTTTAAAATCACTTGATGATAAGTTTTGGGACTTGCGCCTTTATGGAATTAAAAAAATAAGCAGCGTGCTGAACGATGAAAACAAAAATCAGGTGAAAGAAAAAATGAAACTGCTTGCTGTTAACGATAAAAAATCGCTGGTGCGTGCCGAAGCGGTGGAGTTTTTGGCAACCAATTTTCCTGACGATAAAGATTTGCTTTCGCTATACAAGCAAGCTGTTAACGACCAATCGTATGCGGTGCTTGGTCAAGCATTAAACGGCTTAACAAAATTAAGTCCTGATGAAGGCATGAAAATGTGCGCACAGTTCGAGAACGAAAAAACAACAAGTTTATTATTGAGCGTAGCGAATGTGTACAGCAAATATGCAGGGGAAGATAAAAACGATTTCTTTTTAAAAACGGCTCCCAAAATACATGGCTTTAGCAATATAAGTTTTGCAACTTATTATGTAGAGTTTTTAAAGCGCTGCTCTGATGAAACAATTGACACCGGAGTTGCGCTGTTTGCTGCCAATGCAAAGAGTGAAAAAAGCAAGTGGATAAAATATTTCTGGCAAAAATCAGTAAACGACATTATAAAATTTTACACCGATAAGCAAGAGCGAACACAAAGCAAAATAAACCAAATGAAGGAAGTGAACAACGATGCAGTGGGTTTAAAAAAAATGGAAGACGAGCTTGAAAAAACAAAACTACAGCGCGAAAAAATCACGGCCATTTATAATGAACTAATAAAATAAGTTTACTACTTAGAACGCGGGTTATTTTTGTACGATTTTTTTCCCTTCCACCTGTCGGGCGTTTTGTGAATAAGCCCTATAGTAAATCCGGCTGTTAAGGTTAACGGAAACTCCTTGCCGAAATAAACATGACTGTATCTGCGTGGGCTGTCATAATCGTAATACCAATTGGTGTTTACAGGTTTTCCTATCGTGGTTTTACTTTCTAAACTATATCCTACTCCAAAATAATAACCAACAGTAACCGCATTTCCATAAATATTTTGGCGGCCATAAATTAAATTAAGTGTTACCGATTGGTACTTGTTGGTGTAATACACTCTTGTGGTTGTAAAACTACCTGTATCTACAAAATTTCGAGTGTTCAGCGCTTGTAAAATCATTTCCACTTTAAAATATCTTCCTTTTAAAGGGTGCGCATAACGCGCACCCTCTATTTCAATATCCGATGAATTGCCCAATAAAAACTTAGGTCCAAATCTCAAAAATGCCCCTTTAGGATTTGAAACGCCATTGCCAAAATCATTAATTGGTTTTACTCCAACGCCAATTATTCCCAATCCGGCTTCAAAATTAAATCCGGGTTTGTTCATCCACTCGTAAGTGAGCGCAAGGTGTGTGCGCAGCGGTGAAAAAAAGTGAAATTTAATAGACGAGGTTTTATCCAATATACCGCTGTTAGATGTGCTGAATGGATCGGGCTTGTATTCATATACAATTTGATCTTTAATTTTTACGGTTTTAACTTCCGATTTGTTGATTGTAATTATCGGGCCATCGGGTTCATTGGGCAATCGGAATTTTATTTCTTTATTGCCCATTTCCACAATTTTTACTTTTAGCGTAGTGCTGCCATCCTTTTTCACAATAATATCATCTTGCGCTTCTTTGTTATCAATAACTAACTGGCCTCCAATTTTCAGTGTGCGTATTTCCGATTTATTTACTGTTATAATAGGCCCATCGGGATTATTATAAAGTTTAAATTTAATTTCTTCGGTGCCTATTTCGGTAACGGTAATTTTAAGCACATCGCCATTTTTTTTAATCAATACATCCTCGGTAGCAGTTTGCTTTTTTTCTTCATCGCTGTAAATAGTTTGTCCACCAACTTTTATCGTTTTCACATCTGATTTTTTTATGCTTATTATTGGAGCATCAGGTGCGGTGGTGGTTTTAAATTTAATTTCTTCGGTGCCTATTTCAGTAACTTTTACTTTAAGCACATCGCCATTTTTTTTAACAATGGTGTCTTGCATTTGTGCCATTGCAGCGCCCGAAAAAAGCAGGAAGAATAGGAAAAGAGTCTTTTTCATTTTGTATTATTAATTAATTAGAGGATAAGTATTAACGAAATTTAAACCAAAAAATTGTGCTGGCCTAATTTGGATTATGTTCATAACCTAAATCGGGTTTTAAATTAGTGCCCAATGCAGCGGCTACGGCTAATTCATCGCACCTGTTGTTTTCGGCATTTGATGCATGGCCTTTCACCCAAACAAATTTTACATTGTGTTTTCGGTAAATTTTCAAAAACCGCTGCCATAAATCAGCATTTGCTTTTTTTGCAAATCCTTTCTGCTCCCAACCCATTACCCATTTTTTTTCTACAGCATCTACCACATATTTACTGTCGGAATAAACAGTAGCTGCGCTCGGAATATTTTTTAACGTTTCGAGTGCCACTATTACGCTTAGCAATTCCATTCGGTTATTAGTTGTGTATTTAAATCCTTCCGAAATTTCTTTGCGGTGTGCTCCTGCTTTCATCACAATACCATAACCTCCCGGACCCGGGTTTCCGCGCGATGCGCCATCGGTATAAATGCTGATGTTCAAGTTTATTTGCCAAGTGTAATACCTGCATTAACCGTAAATAATTTTACGGCTATCGCCAGCAATATAATCCCGAATACTTTGCGCAATATATTAATGCCTCCGGGGCCTAACAGTTTTTCTAATCGGTAAATATTGCGAAGTGTAATGTAAACTATAAATAAATTTATCACGATGGCAATCATAATACTACTCATTTCATATTCGGCACGCATAGATAAAAGCGTGGTGAGAGTGCCCGTACCTGCAATAAGCGGAAACGCAATAGGAACTATTGATGCAGTTGCGGCCGAATCGTCTTTATAAAACTTTACGCCCAATATCATTTCTAATGCTAAAAAGAAAATAATGAACGAGCCGGCAATAGCAAACGAGTTTACATCAATGCCAATGAGCGCCAAAATACTTTCCCCCACGAACATGAATGCAATCATAATTGCGCCCGAAACAAATGTTACTTTACCCGATTCAATTTGCCCCACTTTTGATTTTAAATCGAGTAAAACGGGCAGCGAACCTGCCACATCTATTACGGCAAATAAAATCATGGTTACGGTTGCTATTTCTTTAAAATCGAAATTCATGCTGCAAATGTAAAAAGAAAAACTGCTTTAAATTTTTATAGCTATTGTTTGTGATTGTGCAAATTCATTAACCACGGCATCAAATTGTTTTTTAAAACGCGATGCCAGTCCGTTAGCATTTTCGGCAACCACTAAAGCTGCCGGAGGTAAATTTTTACTTACAAATTTTGCCGAGCCATGTGCGCGGTAAAATCCATAATTTTTATAATATTTTTCGAGGCCCAATGTGCACGAACTTATTACTTTGTAATTTTCTGTTTTATACACCGCCATCACTGCAAGCCATAAATTATGCAGCATATTATCGGCCGCTTTTCTATAATTTTCGTGTATTGCTAATTTGTCTGCTTCAATAAAATTAGCGCAGCTTTTTATGAAATTATTCTTCCAGTAAACGTGTGGATAATGCTCTAAAAATGGAAACTGCAATAATTTTTCGCCTAATGCTATCTTGTTTCTCGATGCAATTTTTACAACCTCATCGGCCGATGGCTGTGGATTAAAATAAACCATTCGCAAATAGGCAATAGGTTCGTTAGCCGAATTTAATATTGCAAAATGTTTTGCGTATAAATCGTAAACAGAAATATCTATCTCCTGCTTATTGGGATTTATTAATTGCTGCAAAACTTTTGATTCATTATAAATCCGATATCTGAATTTTAATGCCAATTCTAACTCATCAATTGTTTTTAATTCTCTGAAAAAAAGCTGTTCAGTCACTGACATATTTATTGCAAGCCGAGCAACTGATGCTCAATTACGTTTGGGAAATGCAGGTAGTGCAACTGCTGAATTTTTGCGCTTAGCGTTTCTAAAGTATCGGCATCGGAAACTTCGCACTTTGCCTGAAAAATAATTTTACCCTCATCAAATTTTTCGTTTACCAGATGAATCGTAATACCGCTTTCGGTTTCTTTTGCGGCCAAAACTGCTTCGTGTACTTTGCTGCCATACATTCCTTTGCCGCCATAATGGGGCAACAATGCCGGATGAATATTTATTATTTTATCTGCGAAAACTTTTATTAATGCTGGCGGCACAAGCAATAAAAATCCGGCAAGTACTATTAAATCTATTTTTTCTTTTTTCAGATAATTGATAAAACCGGCATCGCCATAATATGGTGCTCTGTCTAAAACTATAACCGGAATATTAAGCAGCATAGCTTTTAAAACCACCTCGGCACCACCTTTATTGCAAACCAGCAAAGCAACCTCGGCAGTTTTTGTTTGCTGAAAATGCTTTATAATATGCTCGGCATTTGTTCCTTGCCCCGATGCAAAAATGGCTATCCGTTTCATTAGTTTACAAATGTAATACCAATTGTAAATGCCGCAATAATTTATAGAAAATGGAGCCATAAATAATTATAAGCGGTATAATTTTTTATTATGTTTGATACTACCTATGGCAAAACAATACAACTATGTTAATTACAGCAAAGCCTCGTTCCCCGAAAGTGAAATGCTTGAGCGCAGTAGGCAATTTTACAATTGGATGAACGAACGCAGAACCGTGCGCGATTTTACAGCACAGCCCATAGCCGATGAAGTGCTAAACAATATTTTGCTCACCGCCAGCACAGCACCATCAGGCGCACATAAGCAACCCTGGACTTTTTGTGTAGTTACCAATCCCGAAATAAAAAAGCAAATTCGCATAGAAGCTGAAAAAGAAGAAAAAATTAGCTACGAAGGGCGCATGAGTGATGAATGGCTGGAAGACCTTGAACCACTTGGCACCGATTGGCACAAACCTTTTCTAGAAATTGCTCCTGCACTAATTATTGTTTTTAAACGCTCATACGAATTTATGCCCGATGGCAAAAAACGACAAAATTATTATGTTACTGAATCGGTGGGATTGGCATGCGGATTTTTATTGGCAGCAATACACAATGCAGGCCTGGCGGCACTCACGCACACGCCCAGTCCAATGAATTTTTTAAGTAAGGTGCTTAACCGCCCCGAAAACGAAAAACCTTTTTTGCTAATTCCTATCGGCTATACTACAAGCGATTGCAAAGTGCCCGATTTAAAAAGAAAAGATTTAAGCAATATCGTTGTTAGGTATTGATGCTTAAAAAGTGATTGCACAATTTTGTTATCCTTAAAGTTTAGCAAATAATTGCCGATTAGCTATAAGGGAATACCTCATCCGAAAATTTTCCAAAATAAACTTGACTTTTACCTTCCTATTTTATACATTAGCTAAAAATTATACTTTATGAAGCAAATCGCAAATCGCAAATCGCAAATCGCAA
>JAGVMA010000011.1 GCA_020054095.1 Bacteroidia bacterium
ATGAGTATTCAAGCCACTTCACTTCCACGTTTCTGCCCGATGTGCCTATTACGCCTTTTGTAGTTTCGAGGTAATCTTTCATTTTGGCAGGGTTTGCCATGTAGAGTACATCAAGAGTAAGCGCTACCACATCGTAAGATGCATCTTTGAGCAATACTTCAATTTCAGCAAAAATTTCGGCAGGAATATTTTTTATGTTTTGTAAAACCGATTTGCGCACGTTCGCATCTTTATCTTTTATTGCCGATTTAAACACAGCAACTGCTGCTGCATTTTTATCATCGGCAAGCTGCATTATAATTTCGGTTTTTATGGCGTGGTAAGTTTCTTTGTTAAAAACTTTCACAAGCGCATCGCGTTTTTTCTCAAGCGGCATACCGCGCATCGCTATCACGGCATCTAACCTATCGAGCAAGTATTGTGCTTTAAGTGCCTGCGATTGCAACATATCAATCGTTTTTTCAAAGTCTACCTCTTTCATCACCATATTATTGGGGTCGAAAATGATGTAATCAATTTCTTTACCTGATGGATTTGGAATTTTCACGGTCTCGGTTTGTTTTTCTATCCACTGCTGTTTTTTTTCTGATGTGCCATCTTTGTAATACACCTCGAACCAAATTGGCATTTTAAATAATCCGGCTGCCGAGTAGCTCGATTTTTTTTTTTGTACAAATGGATCTTGCGATACACTGTTAACTGCGCTTTCGCCTAGCTCGTGATTGCCCGTTAAATTAGATAAAGGTTGCACCTGCACCACAGTGATTTCGGTAAAGCCCTGTTGCTTGGTGTAATTCACTTTGTATTTAGGCAGTCCGTTTTTATAAACCCATTGCTCCCAAAACCAATTAAGAGATAAGCCCAGCGTTTCATGAAAAGCGTAAAGCAAATTATCCGAATCCACATTTTGATACTTGTGTTTTTCCAGATAATATTTTATTGCTTTGTTATAAGCATCGCGTCCGCCCGAAACATATTTTAACATATTAAGCACCATTGCGCCTTGCTGATAATGGCGCGTGCTGCCGCTTTCGCTGTGAGCTACCGGGTATTTATTTTTCTTTAACTCTTCTATTGCGCTATTTTGTGCTCCGCGCCTGAACATATCAAAAACATCATCGCCAAATTGTTTTTTCTCAAAAAGCCAATCGTAATAGGTTGCAAAGCTTTCTTGCAGCCAGTGGTGAGCATCGCTGCGGGCGGTAATTAAATCGCCAAACCATTGGTGCGCTAATTCGTGTGCATTCACACCTACATAAAACCTATCGTTGTAACTTCTATCGTCCACAAAAAGAAAATCACCAAAGACAGTAGCAGTTGTATTTTCCATAGCTCCGTACATAAATTCCTGAACCGGAATTTGCGAATAACTTTCCCAGCCATATTTTACACCAATCTCGCTTTCAAAAAAATCCATTATCTCTTCGCTGTATTTATATGTTGCGTCCACACGGCTTAGCCAATCGGGGTAATAATACAAATTCATGGGTACACCACCTTTCGATTTTGTTTGCTTTATATCATAAATGCCAATGCCAAGCATCACCAAATAGGGGGCATGCGGGTTTTTCATTTTATAGCGCCAAGTTTTTGTGCCGTCTTTATTTTCTTTGGGTGCAAATTGTGTTCCGTTTGATAGCACTTTGTAATCTTTATTAAAGGTTACAATTAGTTCGGTTGTCATTTTATCATTCATTTCATCATACATTGGTATCCAGTGGCGGTTATCTATGCCCTGCCCTTGGCTCCAAATTTGTTTGCGGCACATTCCTTTGGGATCGTTCCAACCAACGAAATACAAACCTTTTTTGGGTGTAGCTTCATAATTTATCACCATGCTGTCTTTGGTTCCCCAGATGAGTGCAGGAGATGTAAAAACAGTAACGCCTTCTGTGCTTATTCTAAATTTTGCCGGCTTATTATTCACCATCACATCTTTTATTTTAATGTCGGGCGCATCTAAAAAAATAGAATCAACGGTAGGCATTAGCGGAGCGAACGTGTGTGTTACTTTACCTTTCACAAGACCTTGCTCCGGCACAAAGCTTAATTCAAGTTTCATGTGCTGAAAATCTACATTATGTTCGCGTGGCGCCCATTGTGGATCAACAAAATAGCTGCGGGTTTTATCTTGTGCTGTTAAAGCGGTGGCGCAAATTAAAAGCAGCGCTGTAGCAAGGTTTTTCATAAAAAGTGTATTTAAAAATTCAGGGCGCAATTTTAGGTATTTTATGCCAATTAGCAGTTATTAATTGCCGAGCGGTAATGGCAGATGATTATTGGTTATTGGGTTATGAGTTGCTGGTTGCGGGCTTGCCTGCACTGCCTGCGGCAGGCAGGTTACTTGTTTCTGGTTTTAGGATATGACGGTTTTCATTGCAACTAAAACCATCTTTAAACTTTAAACTTCAGACTATAAACTAATTTATAAATTTGCTCCTTACTTTTATAAGTTATGGTTGATTACGCATCACAGTTTCACCACCTGCTATCGGTAGATGGATTAATAAGTTTGCTCACACTTGCATTGCTCGAAATAGTATTGGGTATAGATAACATCATTTTCATTTCGATAATTGCCGGCAAATTGCCTAACCGCATTGACCAACGCAAGGCGCGCAATATTGGTTTAATGATGGCGTTAATTTTACGCATTGCATTGCTATTTGCCATCACTTGGATAATTGGATTGAAAGATGATTTATTCACGCTTTTTGGGCATGGCTTTAGCGGCCGCGATATTATTTTATTTGTAGGCGGTGTTTTTCTCTTGGCCAAAACTACATCCGAAATTCACGAAAAAATGGATGCGGCTGATGACAGCGAGGAAGAAAAAAATCAGAAGAAAAAAGGGACAACCCTTTTTGCCATTGTTATGCAAATAGTTTTTGTAGATATTGTTTTTTCATTCGATTCTATTTTAACGGCAGTGGGCATTGTTAACGAAGTAATAATTATGATAGCTGCCGTAATTATTAGCATGATTATTATGCTAATTTTTTCAGAAAAAGTGAGCGATTTTATTGATACAAATCCTACTGTAAAAATGCTTGCGCTTGCGTTTTTGTTAATGATAGGCGCATTGCTCATCATGGAATCGTGTGATGTGCATGTGCCTAAACAGTACGTTTACTCATCCATGGCATTTGCATTTTTGGTAGAAACGCTTAACATGCGTGTCCGGAAAAAAAAGCGCGAAGCTAAAAACAAGAAATAATCGCCTTGTATTCCATAAAAAAACAATCGGCAATAGCATTGGTTCTAATTGCTGTTTTTTTTATTTCGTTCAGATTAGGTTACATAAAAGACAACAATGCAAATGGTTACAATGCTACTTCTTGGGATGCCTTGGGCTATTACATGTATTTGCCATCGGCATTTATTTACAATGATTTTAAAAACATTGATTGGATAGAAAAAATTGACAGCACCTACCATGTTACGGGCGGCAAATTATACCAGGCAATTTATTTAGAAAATCAAAAAGGATATACCAATAAATACTTGTGCGGAGTTGCTATAATGCAATTGCCATTTTTTCTTTTGGCACATAGCACGTCTGGCTTAATGGGCTATCCTGCCGATGGCTTTTCGGCACCTTATCAGTATGCAATTTTGTTTGCAGCTATTTTTTGGGCGCTTATTGGGTTTTATTATTTGAGAAAAATACTACAGCTTTATTTTGATGAGCTGACTACTGCAAGTACAATGTTGTTTATCGCTCTCACTTCTAATTTGGTACAGTATGTATCGGTTGATGGAGGCATGAGCCACGCATTTATTTTTCCTTTATATGCTATTGTAATTTGGTTAACTATAAAATGGCATCAATCGGCAAAAGCATATTATGCAACTGCAATTGGTTTGGTAATTGGCCTTGCCACTATTTCGCGCCCCACCGAAATCATTATGCTTTTTATTCCGCTCTTGTGGAACACGCAAAGTAAATTGGCAGCAAATGAAAAATGGAATTTGATTAAAACAAACTATTCGCACTTGCTTTACGCTGCAATTGGTGTAGCAGTGGGCGTTCTTCCGCAATTACTATATTGGAAATACACCACAGGTTCTTTTGTGTTTGATGTAGGCAGCAAATGGTTTTTCCTAAATCCTTGGTTCAGAGTTTTGGTGGGCACTGAAATTGGTTGGTTTATTTACACGCCCGTTGCGCTTCTTATGGTGCTTGGGTTTTTCTATATGAGAAACATGCCCTTTCGTAAATCGGTTCTTGTGTTTTGTTTACTCAATATTTGGATTATCATATCGTGGAGCGATTGGAAATATGGTGCTACCTACTCTGCACGAGCGCTTACACAGAGTTATCCGGTATTTGCTTTAGCGCTTGCATCCTTTATTGCATATCTTTTAAAATCAAAACGGAACTATTTAATAGCATTTATGTTTGTAATGTTGCTCGTGTTAAATATTTACCAACTTCATATTTATAATAATAAATACATTATACACAGCTTTTCGCCAATCGTAACTATTTTAAAATAAAAAAAGAGCCATGCGGCTCTTTTTTTATGAGTGCTTGGTTTATGAAATTATTGTTTTATCATTTTCTGAGAAAAAGTTCCGTTGGCGGTTATTATGTGGATGATGTAAATACCTTGTTTTAAAGCGGCTGTATTAATTGTAGAATTACCACTATTTACACGCTGCGAATTAACAACTTCGCATAAAATATTAAAGCCAAGGCTAAAGTAAGAAGTAAATTTTTTTTCAGAGGAAGCTCTTTTTTCAAAAGTAATAAAATTAGGGCTTGGTAAGCACTCATAGCTCAACACTTGTAATTCCTGGTTTAAAATCTTTTTTCAGCAGTGCATTTAAAAACTCAAAATCGTTTAAGCTATTTACATATTGTGCCGATTTTAAATTTAAAACAAGCACAGGTATTTCGGTTTGCGATGTTAAATAGCGCTGGTATTCGGCTTGTATTTTTTCCAAATAGGTTTGCTTTATCTCTTTTTCGTAACTGCGGCCGCGCTTGTTAATGTTATTTTTAAGTTCATCGGTAGCTGGTTGTAAAAACAAAATTAAATCGGGTTTTTGAATGTCTGCGCTAAGCGATTGATATAAATAGTTAAACAAACCATATTCGTGCGCATTTAAATTAGCGTGTGCAAAAAGCAATGTTTTGCCAATATAATAATCAGCAATGCGGTAATGGTTGCCTTTTGTAAACTCGGCTTTTAGTTGCTTGTGGCGTTCAATCAAAAACGATGTTTCTAAGTTAAATGCAAATGCCTGCGGGTTTTTATAAAACTGTGGCAAAAATGGATTCTCTTCAAATTCTTCTAATACCAAGCGCGTGTTATACCACTGTGCCAGTTTGCAGGCAAGTGTAGTTTTGCCGGCACCAATATTACCTTCAACTGCAATAAATTTGTAATTAAGCGATGGAAACAGCATGGGTAAATTTAAGGTTTTCTGATTTCATTGCTTACAAAATCAAATATATTTGCCGCGTGGAAGAAAGCAGCATAAACATTAAAAACCGAAAAGCAAGTTTCGACTATTCGTTTA
>JAGVMA010000078.1 GCA_020054095.1 Bacteroidia bacterium
GTAGTTGGGTACGCTACATAATGGGCATTCATATTTCCGGTAGCACCGCCAAATTTTGCAGCGTGCGGAATTTGCTTTAATGCTTTTAACTGTAATTCTAACCGCTGAACAAAAACCATTAATTCTTTACCCAATGTGGTGGGCGAAGCCGGCTGCCCGTGTGTGCGAGCAAGCATGGGCACATTGCTCCATTGCTTAGCAAGTACTTTTAAAATTGTTATCGTTTTTTCTTTCTCTGGCAAAAGCACTGCTGCCATTGCATCTTTTATTGAAAAAGGAATTGCTGTATTGTTTATGTCTTGCGATGTTAATCCAAAATGAATAAACTCTTTGTGATTCGACAGCTTAAGTGAATCAAATTTTTTCTTTAAAAAATACTCTACCGCTTTTACATCGTGATTGGTGGTTTTCTCAATCTCTTTTATTTGCTCAGCATCGCTCAACGAAAAGTTAATGTAGATGCTTCTGAGTGAAGTGAATTTTTTCTTGTCGAACGATTTAAGTTGTGGCAATGGCAAATTACACAACGCTATAAAGTACTCCACTTCAATTTGAACTCGGTATTTAATCAATCCAAACTCGGAAAAATAGGTTGCTAAAACATCGGTTTGCTTTCGGTATCTGCCGTCAACAGGGGCTATGGCAGTTAATTTACTTAGTTCCATTTTTAAATTTTGAAGTTGTGAAGATACTAAAGAAAAAGTGAAAGCGCCTTAATAAAGCGCACTCCGTTTTAACAAATAAGGCAATAGCACTTGCTTAAATCCTAAGTTTATGTCAGCTTCCACAAAATCTATTTTATATTGCGCGCAGTGCAATTTAAGATTGGTTTTAAAATCAGTTATTGATTTTAAATAGTTTTCTTTAACCTGATTGGGGTGCAATTTTATTTGCTCACCGGTTTCTAAATCAATAAAATTATAAGGGCGATTTTCAAATTCAAAATCTAATTCTTTCGCCTTATCTGTAACGTGAAACAAAACCACTTCGTGTTTATTATGCTTTAAATGTTGCAGGGCAGCAAATAATTCTTCGGCATTGTCTGCCGAGTCGAACATATCGCTAAACAGCACTACAAGCGAGCGCTTGTGAATGGCATCGGCAATTTGGTGCAGGGCAGTTATTGCCGATGTTTGCTTTTTTGTGTCAGCCGTAATTGGTTGCAACAATTTTTCCAGCTCACTATACAATAGTTTATGGTGCACCGCACTTGAGCGTGCCGGTGTGTGTATGTCTAATTTATCGGCAAACAAACTCAAGCCCACGGCATCACGCTGGGTTTTTAACAGTTCAATAATTGCTGCTGCAGCATAAACAGAAAATGAAATTTTATTTTTTGCTTCATGCCGCTGTGTTTCGTTAAACGGGAAATACATGGACGAAGAATTGTCAATAATAATTTGGCAACGCAAATTGGTTTCTTCTTCGTAGCGTTTAACAAAAAGTTTTTCGGTGCGTGCAAAAAGTTTCCAGTCTATGTGGCGAGTAGATTCACCGGTGTTATACAATCGGTGCTCAGCAAATTCAACTGAAAATCCGTGAAACGGACTTTTGTGCAAACCTGTAATAAACCCTTCAACTACTTGCCGTGCAAGTAATTCAAGATGCGAAAACTGTTGTAGCTCTTGTTGGTTTATTGGCATTTTAAAAAAATTTAATCTCTCATTTTTGGCCAATTTCCATTTTTGTCTTTACACATAGGAGAAGTGAGAGTTACATTTCCATCTTTATCGTAAACAAATATTGTCCAACTGTGTGGTTGTGCTTCGCAGCCTTTTGCATAATCGAAAAAGGTTGAAATTTTTCCAGAATTATTATATTCCGTGTAAGAAATGTATTCCCCGTTCTTAAAAATATGAGTGTATTTTAATTTCCCGTTCTCATACCATTTATATTCACCATCAAGCATTTTCGCTTTTCCTGTTTGCTTGGATGTATCTACTGTGGTTTGCATTGTAGAATTTTTTCCACCGCCAGCACCCATCGGGTGGATATTTATACCGTGGTCGTACCAAGTGTAACGATAATAAATTGCTTTACTACTATCAACTTTGTTCCATTTTTGATCAAGATACACAATCCATTTACCGTTTTTTTTGTTTTGGTTGTCAAACTGATTAATTTTCTCAGTCTGACAGTAAACTGGAATCAAGCTAAAAAAAATCATAAAAATTAGAAGAAGTGCTTTCATGACAGTTAAATTTAGTTTACATATAACGAAAAGGAAAAAAAAGATATTGCGGGCTTTAATTTTCTACTTACTCACCAGTTATAATCTAAATCCTTTGTTTTTATTACTACAACTGCGCTTTAATTTTCCCATCGAGCACCGATTTAGGTACTGCGCCCACTTGTTTATCCACCATCTTGCCTCCTTTAAAAAACAAAATAGTGGGTATGTTGCGTATGCCAAATTGAGTAGGAATATTTGGGTTATGATCCACATTCATTTTACCTATTACGGCTTTGCCATCATAATCTTTTGCCAGCTCTTCCACTATTGGGCCTACCATGCGACAAGGGCCACACCATTCTGCCCAAAAATCAATTAATACCGGTTTGTCTGATTTCATTACAACTTCCTCGAAGTTTGCGTCTGTTATTTCTAATGCCATTTTAATTTAGTTTTTTTATGTTTTACAATAATTATTTAAAGGTAATAAAGTTTATCTAAAATTTTACCAGTTATTTTTTTAAGCCAATGTGGCATTTTAATTTACTTTAATTTTCACTTCTGGCATATTTTCGAGTGCCGAAATTAGTTCGCTGTCAGGGTTAACTTTCATTTTTTTGGCAGGCATTTCCACACTAATATTCTCATCGGCATCATAAATCATAAATTTTAACGAGCAGGTGGGTTTGTTGGTTTTATTGTTTTCTGAAACAAGGCCCAAAAGTTTTTCAACCAGTGCATCATTTATATCTGCCACCGGTAACGATACAGTGAGATTTTTGCACATTTTTTCGCGCAGTTCAGATAAAAGTTGCACACTGCTAATTTTAAACTCTAAATTATCGGGTTGGTTAAATCGCTCTTGAATTTTGCCGCGCATAAAAACAAAAAAATCCATGTTTAAATACGGTTTAAAATTAATGTAATCTTGCCCAAACAAAAACAACTCCACAGCATCCTCAAAATCTTCGATGGTGAATTTGCAATAAGGTTTTCCGTTTTTAGATATTTGATGATTTACCATCGTAATGGTGCCGCCTATTGCCAAGTCTTTGCCTTTTGCTTTTTCCATCTCTTTTAAATCGGCCACTTTATTGGGGCAAAATTGTTTCATCTCAAATTTATAATTGTCGAGCGGATGACCTGAAAGATAAACGCCCAGCACTTCTTTTTCGTAACGGAGCAAATCTAACTTGCCCCATTCTTCTGCTTGCGGAATTTTTGGCGATGGCCTGTTCACTTCGGGTGTTGCATCAAATAACGATGCTTGCGATGAGTTGCTCATTTCTTGCATGTGCGCGCCCCAGCGTAATATTTTTTCCAAGAAAACTATTTCGTTTTCATCCTGATGAAAATATTGTGCGCGGTGCATCTCTTTATAAAAATCAAATGCTCCGGCATACGCCAGTGATTCAAATGTTTTTTTATTGGCAGCGCGCAAATTAATGCGGCTCACTAAATCAAACGGATTGGCGAATGGCCCATTTTGTGTGCGCTCTTGAATAATGGATGCAACAGCCGCCTCGCCCACTCCTTTTACTGCGCCCAAGCCAAAACGTATTTCACCTTTTTTGTTTACTGCAAATTGATATTGGCTCTCGTTTACATCTGGACCTAAAACAGGAATACCTATACGCTTACTTTCGTCCATAAAAAAAGTAACCTTATCAATGTTACTAAGGTTATGTGTAAGCACCGATGCCATATACTCTGCCGGGTAATGCGCTTTTAAGTAAGCAGTTTGGAATGCCACAAAAGCATAACAAGTAGAGTGCGATTTGTTAAAAGCATATTCGGCAAACGATTCCCAATCTTTCCAAATTTTTTCGAGTTTATCGGCCGGATGATTTTTGTTTTGGGCGCCCTCCATAAATTTGCTCTTCATTTTATCGAGCGTAGCACGGTCTTTTTTTCCCATCGCTTTGCGTAACACATCGGCATCGCCTTTGGTAAAGCCCGCTAATTTTTGCGAAAGCAACATTACCTGTTCTTGATAAACGGTGATGCCGTAGGTTTCTTTCAAGTATTCTTCCATCTCAGGCAAATCGTAAACGATGGCTTCTTTTCCATGTTTGCGTTTTACATAATTAGGAATATAAGCCAGCGGACCGGGACGGTTTAAAGCGTTAAGCGCAATTAAATCTTCAAATTGCGTGGGCTTCATGTCGCGCAAAATGGGCGGAACGTGGCCTGCCTCAAACTGAAAAATACCAACGGTTAATCCTTTTTGAAACAGCTCAAATGTTTTTTTATCATCGAGCGAAATGGTATCAATATCAATTTTAACTCCGTGGTTTTGTTCAATTAAAATAAGTGCATCGCGAATGATGGAGAGTGTTCGCAATCCTAAAAAGTCCATTTTAATTACACCTGCATCTTCAATAATTTTCCCTTCGTATTGTGTAATTAATAAATTGGTTTCTTTTGAAGTGCAAACGGGAATAATTTCTGTTAAATCTTTTGGTGCAATGATGATGCCCGCTGCGTGTATGCCTGTTCCTCGTACCGAACCTTCGAGTACTAATGCTTCTTTTAAGACTGCTGCCTGCAAATCATCGCCATCTAAAATGGTGCGCAACTTTTGTGCATTTGCTATATCATCCGATGGCAATTTCTCTTTTTCTTCTAAACTGTTTTCGCCTTTAAGCGGAGCATTTATCAATCTATCCAGCTCCACGCCCGGCCTATCTGAAACTAATTTTGCCAATGCATTTGCATCGGGCAATGGTAAATCCATAACGCGCGCCACATCTTTAATACTCGACTTGGCGGCCATAGTGCCATAGGTTACAATTTGTGCAACTTGGTTTTTTCCATATTTATCCACCACATAATCAATTACTTTTTGGCGGCCTTCGTCATCAAAATCGGTATCAATATCGGGCATTGATTTTCTGTCGGGATTTAAGAAGCGCTCGAAAAGTAAATTGTATTTGATGGGATCGATATTGGTGATGCCAATGCAATAAGCCACTGCACTGCCTGCTGCCGAACCTCTGCCGGGACCAATAAGCACTCCCAAATCGCGGCCGGCACGTATAAAATCGGCTACTATTAAAAAGTAACCGGCAAAGCCCATTGTTTTTACCGTGAATAATTCAAAATTAAGTCGCTCTTCTATTTCGGGCGAAATATCTTGGTAGCGTTTTTTTGCGCCTTCGAGTGTAATGTGTTTCAGGTAATCATCTTGCGATTGAAATCCGTCAGGAATTTGGTAATGCGGCAGTAAAATATCTTGCTTTAATTTAAGCGGCTGTATTTTACTTACTATTTCATTTGTATTGTCAATAGATTCGGGCACATCGGCAAACAGCTCGCACATTTCGGCTGTGGTTTTAAAATAAAACTGATCGTTATAAAACGCAAAGCGCTTGCCGCGAGAGAATGTTCCATCATCATCGCCCATATCTTTAAAAGTGGGTGTGCTTTGTTTTTCGCCTGTATTGATGCAGAGTAAAATATCGTGTGCATTGCTGTCTTCCTGGTTTACGTAATGCGAATCGTTAGAGGCGATAACTTTTACATTGTATTTTTTTGCAAAGCCAAGCAGCACTTCGTTCACGGTGTTTTGCTCCGGAATATCGTGGCGCTGTATTTCCACATAATAATCTTCTCCAAATAAATCTAACCACCATTTAAATTCTTTTTCGCCATCGGCCTCGCCTTTGCGCAAAATGGTGCGCGGCACCGATGCGCCTATGCAGCACGTGGTGGCAATTAAACCTTTGTGGTATTGCAAAATAAGTTCTTTATCAATGCGCGGATATTTGGAGTATAATCCTTCAATAAAGCCAAGCGAGCATAGCTTTACCAAGTTTTTATATCCTTCGGCATCTTTGGCAAGAAAGAGCTGATGGTTGCGCACATCTCTATCATCTTTGGTAAACACTTTTTTGTGGCGGTTTTCTACCACATAAAATTCGCAACCTACTATTGGTTTTATTTTATTGGGATTATCGGGCGTATTGTGCTTGCCGGCTTCGGCTACAAACTTAAATGCGCCAAACATATTGCCGTGATCGGTGATGGCTAATGCGGGCATATTATCTTTCACCGCTTTTTTATAAAGCGATGTTATATCGGCTGCTCCATCGAGCAACGAAAACTGGGTGTGAACATGCAGGTGCGAAAACTGGGGCATTATTTTTTTCTAA
>JAGVMA010000006.1 GCA_020054095.1 Bacteroidia bacterium
AACATCAAGGCGAACAAAATAAATGCCTTTGTTAAGGTTAGCAGCATCTAAATCTACTTTTTGGCTGCCATTGCTAAGCTCGGTATTAAGCACTGTGCTCACTAATTTGCCTGCCACATCGTAAATGCCAATGCTAACCATCGCTTTAGATGTTAAATTAAAACTAACCGATGCATTTTCCATGCTTGGATTAGGGAAAACTGCTACCGATGATTCGCTTAACAAAACTTCGTTTACACTTGATGCAATAATAGTTACTGTTTTACAAACAGAATCATAACACTGAGAAATAAAATCAACTCCACCGCAGCACACAGTGTAAGTACCCGGCCCCGGATAAGTATGTACCGGTGGGCTTTGAAGCGTAGATGTTGTTGCATCGCCAAATGACCATGTCCAGCCAGATTGGTTGCCAAAACCTGTAGAAGTATTAGTGAAAGTAACATTGGTGCCATTCACCACAAATGTAAAATTGGCAGCGCATTGCGCATTAGCCACTTGGAAACCGAAGAATCCGAATAAAGAAAGAAGTAAAAGTTTTTTCATGTAAAATTGGTTTTATTGGTTAATACAGGTACTAAATTAATTGAAATAGGCGTAACGCAAAAATAAATCGGAAAAATTTCTTACCCGTTCAACTTTAAATCTTATTTGACAATAATTCCAAATTTTAAGTCTCTAATCTTTTCCTACTTTTACCGCGCTGATGAGTGCTGCCGATATTTTAAAACTATACCAATCGTCAACTACCGTTTTGCAGATTAGTGAAAAACTAAATTCTGCCTCACCTGCATTTGTCTCCATTAAAAACTTATCGGGCTCATCGGGCGCTTTTGTGGCTGCGGCATTGTTTGCACATAAAACCACGCCCACACTTTTCGTTTTAAACGATAAAGACGAAGCCGCTTATTTTTACAACGATTTACAAAGCATAGTGGGCGAAAAATCTATTTTATTTTTCCCATCTTCTTACAAGCACCCCTATCAGGTAGAAGAAATTGACAATGCCAATATTTTACAACGTGCCGAAGTATTAAAATCACTTTTGCCCAATTCGGAAAACAATAAATGCCTTATTGTAACTTATCCCGAAGCATTAACCGAGCGCGTGGTAACAAAATCGCACCTCGAAAAAAACAGTTTGGAAATAAAACAAACCGAAAAACTATCTATTGATTTTGTTACCGATATGCTTGCACAATACGGTTTTTCGCGCGAAGATTTTGTGGCCGCCCCCGGACAATATGCTGTGCGCGGTGGTATTGTAGATGTTTTTTCGTTTGCCGATGAATTGCCGTATCGCATCGAATTTTTTGGCGATGAAGTGGAAACCATTCGCACTTTTGATGCCGCCACACAATTATCAATAGATAAAAAAACGGTGGTTGCCATTTTACCCAATGTGGAAGATAAATTACTGAACGAAAGCAGGCAGTCGTTTTTAGAATATATGGGAACATCGGCCGTGCTGTGGATAAATAACATGGAACTTTGTGCACATAAACTACAAAAAGAATACGAAGCAGCCGAACTTGCTTTTGGTGCCAAGCAAGAAAAGCAATCGCCCATCAAACATTTGCAACCTAATGAGCTTTTTATAAACGCAACAGAATTTAATGAGTTGCTAAAACAACATTCAGTTATCCATTTTTCGCATCAGCCAGACTCTTTTTCTTTCAACACACAGCCACAGCAATCGTTCAACAAAAATTTTGAACTGCTGGGCCAGGCATTAAAACAAAATAGCGAAAACGATATTGTAAATTATATTTTTTCTGATACCCAAAAACAAACCGAGCGACTAAAAGCAATTTTTAATGATATAGGAAAAGAAATAGATTTCAGCTCCGTACCGCTTTCACTTAGTAACGGATTTATTGATACTGATTTAAAAATTGCCTGTTATACCGATCACCAAATTTTTGAACGCCACCATCGCTTTAAATTAAAAAACGCGTTCTACAAAAAGAAAGAAGCACTCACACTCCGCGATTTAAAAGAACTAAGCCCCGGAGATTTTGTAACCCACATTGATCATGGCATAGGTCGCTTTGGCGGATTAGAAAAAATAGATGTAAACGGCAAGTTGCAAGAATCTATTCGTATCGTTTATCGCGATAACGATATATTATATGTAAGCATCAACTCGCTGCACCGCATCGCGAAATATTCGGGCAAAGAAGGCGCACCGCCAAAAATTGATAAGATAGGAAGCAATGCTTGGCAAACGCTAAAGCAAAAAACCAAAAAGAAAGTAAAAGAAATTGCTTACGATTTAATTCGGCTATATGCTAAACGAAAATCTACCCAAGGCCATGCTTATCCGCCCGATAATTATTTGCAAAACGAATTGGAAGCAAGTTTTATTTATGAAGACACACCTGATCAGTTAAAAGCTACCAATGATGTAAAGCGCGATATGGAAGACGATGCGCCTATGGATAGATTAGTGTGTGGCGATGTGGGTTTTGGTAAAACCGAAATAGCAATGCGTGCAGCATTTAAAGCCGTGTGCGATAGCAAACAGGTTGCCGTTTTAGTGCCCACCACTATTTTGGCATTGCAGCATTACAAAACTTTTACCGATAGACTTAACGGGTTTCCTTGCAACATAGATTATATAAACCGATTTAAAACAGCCAAAGAACAAAAAGACACACTACAAAAACTAAAAGAAGGAAAAATTGATATTTTAATAGGTACACACAAATTAGCCGGCAACGATGTTAAGTTTAAAGATTTGGGCTTACTCATTATTGATGAAGAGCAGAAATTTGGAGTAGGAGTGAAGGATAAGTTAAAAACAATAAAAGCTAATGTAGATACACTCACACTAACTGCCACGCCTATTCCGCGCACATTACAATTTAGCATGATGGGTGCGCGCGACTTATCAATAATTAGCACACCACCTGCTAACCGTTACCCCGTACACACACAGGTGCATAATTATAACGAAGAAATTATTCGCGATGCAATAAGAGAAGAAGTTGCCCGTGGCGGACAAGTTTTTTTTATTCATAATCGCGTAGGCAGCTTGCCCGAAATTGCCGGAATGATAAAACGCCTTTGCCCTGATGTAAATGTTGCAATAGGCCATGGACAAATGGATGGCGAACAATTAGAAGATGTGATGCTTAATTTTATTGAAGGCGATAGCGATGTGTTGGTTTCTACAACAATAGTTGAATCTGGCCTCGATATACCCAATGCAAACACTATAATTATAAACGATGCACAAAATTTCGGACTCAGCGATATACACCAAATGCGTGGCCGCGTGGGCCGCACCAACAAAAAAGCGCACTGCTATTTACTTGTTCCATCGTTCTTAACATTAACCGATGAAGCACGAAAACGCCTAAAAGCGATTGAAGAATTTTCGGATTTAGGCAGCGGTTTCCACATCGCCATGCGCGATTTAGATATACGCGGTGCAGGTAATATGCTTGGTGCCGAGCAAAGTGGATTCATCACCGATATTGGTTACGAAATGTACCAGAAAATATTAGACGAAGCCATTGCCGAACTAAGAGAAGAAATGGGAGCTACTGATGAGCATTTGCAAACAGATTTATCAGCCGCAGACTTGTCGAAGGCTGATAAAAAAATGGTCAATAGTCATTTGGTAACGCCTGTAAACACAGCACTGCAATATGTAAAAGATTGTGTAATTGAAACCGATTTAGAAATTCTTTTGCCCGATAATTATGTGAATAACACTGCCGAACGGCTTTCGCTTTATCGCGATTTGGACGAAAGCAGAACCGAAGAAAACTTACAACAGTTTTTAAACAACTTAATTGACCGCTTTGGCCCCGTGCCACCAACCGCATTTGAACTTATTGATACCATTCGCTTGCGGTGGATAGCTATTTCGCTTGGCGTAGAAAAAATCATACTTAAAAACAATAAAATGGTTTGCTATTTTGTAGCCAATCAAAAATCGGGCTATTACCAAAGCACGCTATTTAGCAGTGTTTTGGTATTTGTTCAGCAAAACTCAAAACTTGTAACCATGCGAGAAAATAAAAACAAACTTTCCATCAGTTTTGACAAGGTAACCAACATCGCTAAAGCAAAGGAACTGCTCGCTAAAATTAACATACCACCCGTTGCCTAAAACAGCATTTCAGCATTTTTCAAAACACACTTATTTTTCCCCGAAAATCAAATAATTTTATTTGCACGGTATTAAATGTTTATTACATTTGCAGTCCTTTTTCGGGGAGGGTGTGATTTTTCCTATCTGAAAAAGGGCTAAAGTTCTTTAAAATTAGGCACTGCAGCTTAACTTGCCTACTGCAAGCAGGATTAAAAGCCGAAGTAGCTCAGCTGGTAGAGCAGCTGATTTGTAATCAGCAGGTCGGGGGTTCGAGCCCCTTCTTCGGCTCAGCAGAAAGAAGCACAGTTTGCAGGGGAGATACCAGAGTGGCCAAATGGGATGGACTGTAAATCCATTGTTTCGACTTCGAAGGTTCGAATCCTTCTCTCCCCACAAGAAACTGAGGACAGAAGCGATGGCAGAAAAACTGGCGGAAGTAGCTCATTTGGTAGAGCGATAGCCTTCCAAGCTATAGGTGGCGGGTTCGAGCCCCGTCTTCCGCTCAAAAAGCTGTCAAAGTGAATCAGCTAAATTTAAGAGCTGTTGTAGCTCAGTGGTAGAGCACTTCCTTGGTAAGGAAGAGGTCGAGAGTTCGATTCTCCTCAACAGCTCAAACGAATGAAAGAAATAAAACATAAAACAAAGTAGATAAATAAAAAATAAACCAACACCTAAACAAATAAAAATAGCATGGCAAAAGAAAAATTCGACCGTAGTAAGCCACACGTAAACATTGGTACTATCGGTCACGTTGACCACGGTAAAACTACCTTAACCGCAGCAATCACTGTAGTATTAGCTGAAAAAGGTCTATCAGAAGTAAGAGATTTCTCTTCAATTGATAACGCTCCTGAAGAAAAAGAGCGTGGTATTACAATTAATACTTCGCACGTAGAGTACACTACAGAAAAACGTCACTATGCACACGTTGACTGTCCTGGTCACGCTGACTATGTAAAAAACATGGTTACAGGTGCTGCTCAAATGGATGGCGCTATATTGGTTGTTGCTGCTACTGATGGTCCAATGCCGCAAACTCGTGAGCATATCCTCTTAGCACGTCAGGTAGGTGTTCCTAAGATTGTTGTGTTCATGAATAAAGTGGATGCAGTTGAAGATCCTGAGTTATTAGATTTAGTAGAAATGGAAATCCGCGATTTATTATCGTTTTATCAATTTGATGGCGCTAATACTCCAATTATTCGCGGTTCAGCACTTGGTGGTTTAAATAAAGATCCAAAATGGTCAGCTACTATCATGCAATTGATGGATGCAGTTGATACATTTATTCCAATTCCTCCACGTCAGGTTGAAAAACCTTTCTTAATGCCGGTTGAAGATGTGTTCACTATCACAGGTCGTGGTACTGTTGCTACAGGCCGTATCGAAACAGGAGTATGTAACGTAAACGAAGAGGTTGAAATCATAGGAATGCGTGAGCAAAGCATGAAATCAACTATCACCGGTGTTGAAATGTTCCGTAAATTATTAGATAGCGGTGAAGCCGGAGATAACGTAGGTTTATTATTACGTGGTGTTGATAAGAAAGATATTTGGAGAGGTATGGTTATCGCAAAACCAGGTTCTATCACTCCACATACTGAATTCAAAGCTGAGATTTACGTATTGAAAAAAGAAGAAGGTGGTCGTCACACACCATTCCATAACAAATACCGTCCACAGTTCTACTTACGTACAACTGACGTAACCGGAGAAATTGATTTACCGGAAGGTCGCGAAATGGTTATGCCTGGCGATAACGTAACAATTACCGTTAAGTTAATAGTACCCGTTGCAATGGATAAAGGATTACGGTTCGCTATCCGCGAAGGTGGTCGTACCGTTGGTGCCGGTCAGGTAACTGAAATTGTAAAATAAAATTGGCTTAGGGCGGTTGGCGCTTGCAAAAAATGTCAACTGCCAACTGCTTTTTTTGCCACTCGAATAAACGGGCGTAGTTCAAGGGTAGAATAGCGGTCTCCAAAACCGTTGATGGGAGTTCGAATCTCTCCGCCCGTGCAATAAAAAACTAAATGAGTAAAATAAGAACATATCTTCAAGAAACATCTAACGAGTTGATAAACAAAGTTTCTTGGCCCACTTGGAAAGAGTTGCAAGACAGCGCTGTTATTGTAATGATAGCATCGTTGATTTTTGCTGTTATCGTTTTCCTTATGGATACGGCATTTAATAAGTCGGTTAGTTTTATTTATCAATTGTTTGCATAAAAACTGAGAAATGAGCGAGAAGGCATCTGTAAAAAAATGGTACGTAGTAAGAGCTATCAGTGGTAAAGAAAAAAAGGTGAAGCAATACATCGAGAGTGAGATATCGCGCTTAAAAATGGAAGATTTTGTTTCACAAGTTTTAATCCCTACCGAGAAGGTGGTGCAGATGCGTAACGGAAAAAAAGTGAATAAAGAACGTAGCTTTTTTCCTGGATACATCTTGGTAGAAGCTGCCTTAGTTGGTGAGGTAACTCACATTTTAAAAAACATAACGGGGGTACTAGGCTTCTTAGGCGAAACTAAAGGTGGAGAGCCGGTTCCAATGCGCTTGAGCGAAGTTAACCGCATACTTGGTAAAGTGGATGAGTTAGCAGAAAACGAAGCTACTGTGTTAA
>JAGVMA010000025.1 GCA_020054095.1 Bacteroidia bacterium
CTGCTTCTTGGTATTTTATTTCGAGTTCGGCATCGGTAAAAGCTGAATTGATATAGCTTTTAATATCTTGCCAGCGGTTGCGCGCCAGTTCGGCTTTTTGAGTGAGGATTAAATGTTTTGATTTTACTTTTGCTCTTCGCACTGATTCATCGGCCATGGTTTCGGCTGCGGTAATTTCGAGTAGCCGATTGTTGTGGTAGGCATTGGTGTAAAACGGCTTGTAAGATGTGAACGCAGGTAATTGGTTGAGAAAATTTCTCCAGCCGATTCGGGCTGCCGTGTAAAGCTCTGCTTGCTTGCACGGATAGCTTGGTTGTATCATTTTACTATTGTTTTAAGTTACGCTTGCACTATTGCAAGCGTGGCAAAAAACTTTTACTTCTTTTTTTTGAAAGTATTTTTGCTTAGTAAAAATGATTCATGCTCAAATTTGTTTTTTAATGAACGGGGATTTGGGTGTTTAACGATTGAGGGAAAGAAAAGGTTACAAAAAATAAAAATTATTTTTTTAAATAGATTTCTTATGATACTTTTTTTAGAAAAAAGTATCCAAAAAATCGAGGTTTGCAAAGGCGATTTTTTACGGTGTAAAAACTGCGACTAAAATAAACGCTCCGGCTTAATGCCATAGCTTCGTTTATTTTATCGCTATAGCTGCTGCAAACCTCCTGCTGTGTGAAAAAAACTGCCTGTTTTCGGTTTCAAGAATGAGGTGGTTTATTGTGCTGATAAATAGGGGGATGGATGAAAAAAAGGGCGAGTCCGATTGCGAATTTGGTCGGACAGATTAAGGATTTGGGTTGACCGATGCTCGATTGGGTTAAGCCAATGGCGGATTGGGTCGCTTCGAAGCACGATTGGGTTAAGTTGATGCTCGATAGGGATAGGCCGATGCTCAACTTGGGCGCACCGATGCTCGATAAGGTTAAACCGAAGCGTGATAAGGTTAGGTTGGAGCTTGATAAGGGCAGACCGATGCCGGGTACTGATGCACCGATGCTCAATTGGGTTTGGCTGAAGTTCAATTAGGTAAGGTGGTATGAGTAATTTGGGTTAACCAATGTACGATTAGGGTTGGTTGGAGCACGATTAGGGCAGACGGATTGTAAGGACACTTCGACAGGCTCAGTGTGACAGCTAACCAAACATAAACACTTCGACTTCGCAAAGAGGAACAGATGCACCAAAGCTAAACTACATAGCCCCTCCTTCGGCAAGCTCAGGATTAAAAGATGGAAACGTAAAGCTTGCGTGCGCATAGCTTGTGGGCTTAGATAAGCAACTTGCAGTGTACAGCGGGAACAAAGGGAACAATAATGCACTGCACTTGCGCTTCTGAAAAAATAAAAAAATTATTTCACAATAACTTCTTTCACTAAATTTTCGTTCATTTCTTCGTTAATGCGCTGCACTATTTTAGCGCGCGCCATCATTAATTCTTGTTTTAAAGGAGCAGAATCAACATAAATATAAAGTGTGGAGCCAATTATTTTAATTTCTTTGGTATGCGATGCAATCATGGGTCCCATCATATCGGCCCATTTATTATTAATGCGCGATTGCAAAATGCCGCCCTTTAATTTATAGGCATCGAGCATGGCATTGATGGCATCTTTTAATGTTTTTTGATTGTGTTCGCTCATGGTTACAATAGTGCTAAATAACAATTAAAAAATGATATTTTTGCCACCTGTTTAAAAATGGCACTAAAAGAAGAAATAGCACGCAGGCGCACATTCGGGATAATATCGCACCCCGATGCCGGAAAAACTACACTAACTGAAAAGTTGCTGCTCTTTGGCGGTGCCATTCAATCGGCTGGTGCCGTAAAATCTAATAAAATAAAAAAGCACGCTACTTCCGATTTTATGGAAATAGAACGCCAAAGAGGTATTTCGGTTTCTACTTCGGTTATGGCATTTGAATACCGAGGCGCTAAGATTAATATTTTAGATACGCCCGGCCATGAAGATTTTGCAGAAGATACTTACCGCACATTAACTGCCGTGGATAGCGTGATAATGGTTATTGATTGTGTGAAAGGTGTGGAAGCGCAAACAAGGAAGTTGCTCGAAGTTTGCCGCATGCGTAATACGCCTGTAATTGTTTTTATCAATAAACTTGATCGCGAAGGGCAAAACCCATTTGACTTACTTGACGAAATAGAAAAAGAATTAAAAATAAGAGTGCGCCCGCTTAGTTGGCCTATTGGCATTGGCAAGCAGTTTAAAGGCGTGTATAGTTTGTACGAGAAAAATTTAATTTTATTTGAAGCCAGCGGACAAAAACTAAGCAAAGAAAAAGTGGTGATTGATAATTTAAACGATACCACATTGGAAGAATATGTGGGAGAAGATTTTACAAAGCAATTAAAAACCGATATAGAGTTAATTGAAGGTGTGTACGACAAATTTGACACCGAGCGGTATTTGCGTGGCGAAATTTGCCCTGTTTTTTTTGGCAGTGCCGTAAATAATTTTGGCGTCCGCGAATTGCTCGATTGTTTTGTAGATATTGCACCTCCTCCACTCAATCGCAACAGCGATAAACGAGCCGTAAATGTGGACGAAACAAAACTAAGCGGCTTTATTTTTAAAATACACGCCAACCTCGACCCAAAACACCGCGATAGAATTGCGTTTTTAAGAATATGCTCGGGCAGTTTTGAACGGAACAAAAATTATTTTAATGTGCGCGAAGAACGTAACATGCGTTTTTCGAATCCTACGGCATTTATGGCGCAGGAAAAAAATGTTATTGATGTTGCTTATCCGGGCGATATAATTGGCCTGTACGATTCGGGGAATTTTAAAATTGGTGATACGCTAACGGAAGGTGAAAAAATGCAATTTAAAGGGATACCGCGCTTTTCGCCCGAAATTTTTAAATATGTGGTAAACACCGACCCAATGAAAACAAAACAATTGCAGAAAGGGTTAGAACAACTTACCGATGAGGGTGTGGCGCAATTGTTTACCAAAAAAAATAACAACCGTAAAATTTTGGGTACTGTGGGTGCGTTGCAATTTGAGGTAATTCAGTTTAGGTTAAAACACGAGTACGGTGCCTCATGTACTTTTGAGCCGCTAAATTTATACAAAGCATGTTGGGTAACGGGTGCAAAAGCAAAACTCGATTTATTTATTGATGAAAAAATTCACCATTTGGCAATTGATAAAGATGAGCGTTTGGTTTTTTTAGCCGAATCGGCATGGGCATTGCAAATGGCGCAAGAAAAAAATCCTGATTTAGAATTTCACTTTTCTTCCGAGTAGTTTATTTGCCTTTATACATAAGCGCTTTATACTCCAAGTATTTTTTCTTCACCGTTTCGCCAAGTTCGTAATCGCTTGCAGTTTTAATATACTCTTCGGGTAAACTCATAAAGGAAATAAAGCCATCAAACTGCTCGTCACTCAAATCAATAATATCATAGCTTACATATATTCTGAAAAGGTCTTTTAGCAAATCGCGCATACGATCTTCGTTCATCATTTCTTCCACTTTTCGTTTGCTTTGTTCTTTTTTACTAAATCGTTCGAACAATGCCGTTATAGGATTTGCTAATACCGAATAGCTCTTATAGGTATCTGTGTTTTTTGTGCCGAGATTTTTTTTCTGCTCCTCTATCTCCTCATTAGTTTTAATAGGATATATAACCACCTCTTTTAAAACGAGTGTTTGCTTGGTCATCCTTACTTTAATATCGTATTCGGTTTTAGTTGCCGAATCTTTAAAACAATACTTAGCTGTATTTAAGCCCACACAAGCAAAAACAATGGTATCTGTTTTATCCATCGATAATTTAAAACTGCCATTTAATTCGCAAATAAAACCCGTTTTTTTGTGTTGACTTATTACCATCACATTGTTTAGCGGCAAATCATCTTCGCCATAAATAGTTCCTTTCACCGTAATTTGCGATGCCGCTTCGCAAAACAGAAATCCGAAAAGAATGAAAAAAATATTTTTGTTAATATTTAGCATGATTATTGTCAAACAAAAGTCGCTTAAAAAATTGAATTAATAGAAACCCAAAAAACAAAAAACCATGAACACAGATAAATACACAAAAACCATTTTAACGGTTATCGCTTTAGCGTTATGTACAATAGTTGTGCAAAATTTTAAGTTTATCAATAATGCAAACGCAAACAACTCTAAAATATTGTTAGATGACATGAATGTGAACATTAAAAGCATTGGCGGCAGTAGCGTGTATGGCGAATTACCGATAAATTTAAAAGCAATAGGCGGAAGCAGCTTTTATGGCAGTGTGCTACCAATTAATATTAAGGAAGTGAACGGCAGCAGCGTTAATTCATCAGGTGTGCCCATTAATATTCACTCGGTAGATGGAAACAGCATTTATGGCGGTGCAGTGCCCGTTAAAAATAAGTAAGCGGTTTTATATTTTTATTTACATTTGCTGCATGATAAGTACAGTTAACAATTATTATTATTACCACACGCCACAAGCGGAGCGGTAGTTAATTGTTTTAACTCAACGGAAATTTTAAAATCCCTGCTCCAGAAAAAGAGCAGGGATTTTTTTTACAACAAAAATCAAAACAATGGAAACACCAATCAAACAAAGAAAAGAATCGGACAGGGCATTTAACGGCAAACAAAATTATCACCTTTACACAGCAGAGGACTTTGCGGTGTGGAAAATATTGTTCGAGCGGCAAATGGGCAATTTATCGGGCAAAGTATCAGAGGCATATTTAACTGCGCTGAATGATGTGGGTTTTGTAGCTGATAAAATTCCGGATTTTAGCGAAGTGGAAGAGCGATTACTGAAACTTACCGGCTGGAAGTTAAAAGTGGTGCCGGGCATTATTCCCGTTGATGAATTTTTCACATTGCTTTCGCAAAAAACATTTCCGGCAACTACTTGGCTTCGCAAACTTTCGCAACTTGATTATATTGAAGAGCCCGATATGTTTCACGATGTGTTTGGCCACATTCCGCTGCTTAGTAATAAAGCGTTTACCGATTATGTTTTCGCATTAAGCAAAATAGCGTTGCAGCACATTAATAATCCCATTGCGATGGAAATGCTGGGGCGCTTGTATTGGTTTACACTTGAATTTGGATTGATAAAGGACGCAGGAGAAAACAAAATTTACGGAGCGGGAATAATTTCATCGGGCGGTGAAACCAAGAATGCTTTTTCGGCACTATCAACCAAAGCAAAATTTGATGTGGCGGCTGTAATGAACAATGCATTCAGAAACGACATTATTCAGGAGAAATATTACGTGATAGAATCGTTTTCGGAGCTTTTTGACTCACTCAAAACAATCGAAAATATTTTGTCTAAAACTGCTTGCGCGGTGAAAGAATACTGAAGTTTTTGATTATTTTTATACAAAATTGAATTTCTGAAATCTCCTCTATACAAAATAAAAACAGTTATTTTCTCGCTTGTCTTTTTCGCTTGCGAAAATTCGTTTTCGCAAAATTTAGATTTCCGCCCCTACTCACTTGAAGAGGGTTTATCACAATCGGAAATAAATTGTATTTACGAAGATAGTCGCGGCTATTTGTGGGTGGGCACTGCGGGTGGCGGTGTTTGCCGTTTCGATGGAAAAGAATTTAAACCTTATGATGAATCGCAGGGGTTGAGTGGCCCAATTGTGAATGCAATAGAAGAAGACAAAAACGGAAACATGTGGTTTGGCACAAGCTGGGGCGGAATAAATAAATTTAACGGCAAGCAAATCACTAAAATATCCGAAACGGATGGCTTAATAAGTAACTACATAGCTGCTTTAATTTTTGATAGTAACGGTAACTTATTAATTGGCACACCGGTCGGCCTAGCCATTTATAATGGAAAAACATTCACCAATATTGACAAAGACGAAAAAAGCAACGAGAAAATCAGCATCACGTGTTTTACAAGAGGCGACAACGGGAAAATTTGGGTAGGAACTACCACCGGTTTGCACCTTTATCAAAACGGAAAAATAACTCACCACATAGAAACGGATAAAAACTTAAACGGTCATATTACAAGTATTACAGTTGCCGATAAGAATACACTTTACGTTAGTTCTAAACCCGGAATATTAGCTAAGTATGACATAACAACTAACACGAATACAATTGTTAATCTTCCACAATCGTTAACGATTACAAAAGTGCTGGTAGATAAATCGTCTAACCTATGGATAGCTACAAGTAACAACGGATTGTATGTGCAAAAAAATGGACAAACAAGTTTTGCCAACTACAATAAGCAAAATGGATTAAGTAATATTTCGATAAACGACATTTATTGCGATGCAAATGGAATTATGTGGTTTGGCACACGCGGCAGTGGCTTGCTAAGATTATCAACTGAACGATTTGAATATTATGATGCTATCAGTGGATTAAATGACGAAGCTATTTATACTGTTTACGTTGATTCGGCTAATAATATTTATACTGGTGTTGCGGGTAAAGGAGTGTATATGTATAATGGTATCACCGAAAAAATAATTATACCAATTAATGAAGATGCGAGAGTATTTGCAATTAATGAAAATGCAAAAAAGGAAATTATAGTTGGCACAAACGATGGTTTAGTTTATTACAAAAATGGGAAAAGCACTTTTACTAAAGTTATTGACAGTATAAGCAAACCAGTGGGAGTGAGGACAATTTTATGTGATAGCAAAGGCAACACATGGCTTGGCGCTTACGGTTATGGTTTAGTAAAAATAAATAGTTCGGGAGAAAAAACACTTTTCACTGAGAAGCAAGGCCTCTTTAGCCAATACGTTTATCAAATAAAGGAATTGAAAAATGGAAACCTTGTGATTGGAACCAATAACGGTATTTTTATTTTCGATGGTAAAAATTTCAAATTATATGGTATGGATCAAGGATTACCAAATTCATACATCGGAAATATTGTGATAGATAATTACCAAAATATTTGGGTTGGTACGGATAATGGTATTGCTGTACTTAAAGGTTCTACTTTTAAAGCTTACGGCATTAACGAAGGATTATCATCACCAACAGTTTATTTGATGAATAAAGATTTGGATGGAAATATTTGGGTAGGAACAAATAAAGGTGTTGACAGAATAACTGTGGATGATGGAGGATTTATCAGAAAAATAAAAAACTATAACCGTTTTGAAGGATTTAAAGGCATAGAGTGTAACGCACGCGCAACTTGTATTGATGGCAAAGGCAATTTATATTTTGGAACTATCAAGGGACTTATAAAGCACATTCCGAAATACGATACCGAAAATAAAACAGAACCAAAGGTGCATGTAACTAATATGCGCCTGAACTTTGAGGAAATTAACTGGGAAAAATTTGGCGATTCACTTTCGTTTTGGTTTAACATGCCAATAGAACATGAATTTTCATTCGGGCAAAACCATTTAACATTTGATTTTACGGGTATCAATAAATCAAATCCGGAAAAAGTAAGATACAAATACATGCTCGAAGGATTTGAAGAAAACTGGAACAAACCTACTGATCATGATTTTGCTACCTACTCTAACTTATCGCCCGGTACCTATATATTTAAAGTTGTTGCCTGTAACGAAGACGATGTGTGGAGCAGCACACCCGCAGAAATAAAGTTTACCATTTTAGCTCCATTGTGGCGCACTACCGGCTTCATGATTTTTTGCGCCATCATTTTAGCTGCCGGAATATATTATTACAATCGTATCCGGAAATTACAAATTAAAAAACGTAACATGGTTTTAGAAAAACTAGTACGTGAGCGAACATCGGAATTACAAAAACAAAAAGAGGAGCGCGATGTGTTGCTAAAGGAAGTGCATCACCGAGTAAAAAACAATTTGCAAATTGTAAATAGTTTAATCAATATACAATCGGCAAATATTACCGATAAGGAAGCGCTAAAAGTATTTGAGGAGAGCAAAAGCAAAATAAAATCAATAGCACTTATTCACGAGCGACTTTACAAATCAGAGAGTATGAGCCATGTGGATATTGCAGATTATATAAATGAACTGGTGAAAAGTTTATTAGACACTTACAATATAAATAAAGACATAAAACTTGTAACCGATATAAAAATAAAAGCACTTAACCTAAATACTGTTATTCCTCTTGGCTTATTGCTTAACGAAATTATTTCCAATTCAATTAAGTATGCTTTTAAAAACACTGATAACGGTGAAATTTATATTAACCTACGCGAAAACATGGACGGATTGTACGAAATGAAAATTGGCGATAATGGCTCCGGTTTTAGCTTCGATCCGTTTTCGGCAGACAGCACTACGCTTGGGTTGGAATTAGTGAAAATATTAATTGAACAATTAGATGGCTCGGTAAGAAAACTGCAAGGCGAAGGGACGTATTATCAACTTACTTTTAAAGCAGCGAAAAGTTAGCTTACAAGCTCCAATAAGTGGTGCCTTTTATTTTACCTCGATACATCCCTTTTATATCTACCAGTACACCTTTATTTCCTAAAATAGTTTTAAAGTATTTTTCGTTAAGCACTTTGTATTCTTTGTGATTAACGGCTACGATAATTCCATCGTAATCTTTTCCTAATTTACTTAAACCAAATCCGTATTCGTGTTTCAGCTCTTCCGAATCGGCATGCGGATCAACCACATCTACTTTTACGCTGAACGATTTTAACTCCTTCACAATGTCGGCAACTTTTGAGTTACGAATGTCGCTCACATCTTCTTTAAATGTAGCACCCATCACAAGCACCTTTGATTTTGAAATATTTTTCCCGGCTGCAATAATTTTTTTCACCAAATTTTTTGCTACATAAAAACCCATTGAATCGTTAACATAGCGACCGCTATTTATAACCCGAGCGTGATAGCCCAACTCTTCAGCTTTATAAGTTAAATAATAAGGATCTACACCTATACAATGGCCGCCTACTAATCCCGGATAAAATTTCAGGAAATTCCACTTCGTGCCGGCAGCTTCTAAAACATCGTAGGTATTTATCCCTAAGCGCGAAAAAATAATTGACAACTCGTTCATCAATGCAATATTTACATCGCGCTGCGTGTTTTCAATAATTTTTGCTGCCTCTGCCACTTTTATAGATGATGCTTTGTGTGTGCCCGGCTCAACTATTATTTCATAAACTTTTGAAATTTCTTCTAATGATTCGGCATCGCAACCACTTACTACTTTTAAAATTTTTGTTATCGTGTGCTCTTTGTCGCCCGGATTAATGCGCTCGGGTGAATAACCAACTTTGAAATCTTTTTTGAATTTTAATTTTGAATGTTGTTCTAAAACAGGAATACAATCTTCTTCGGTGCATCCGGGATAAACAGTTGATTCGTACACCACATAATCCCCTTTTTTTAGAACTTTACCTACACTTGTGGATGCACCTACAAGTGGTTTTAAATCCGGCAAATTATGTTCATCAATAGGTGTGGGAACGGCAATAATAAAAAACTTAGCTTTTTTTAATTCGTCAAGTGATGCTGTAAATGAAATATCGCATCCTTCAAAATCTTTTTTAGATAATTCTTGGCTCGGGTCAATGCCCTTGCGCATCATAGCCACACGTTTTTCATTTATATCAAAACCAATCACTTTGCATTTCTTTGCAAATGCAAGAGCAATGGGCAATCCCACGTAACCCAATCCTATTACAGCTATTGCTGATTTACCATCAATAATGTCTTTGTAAATTCCCATATTTATGATTTTCTGTTTGGTTTTCTGAAAGAATAAATGCGCTCAATTATGTCAACTACTTTTAATCCTTCTAAGGCATTTGTAGTAATGGTGCTTTTTCCGGTTATAGCATCCACCACATTTTGTATTACTTGATTGTGGTTATTAGCCGAACCCTTATATGCTCCATAATCGTTAGCTTCGGCAGTTGCATCTAAAACAGGTAACGTGTAATCTTTTATGTGACAATATTCTACCTGGTCCATGTATTGACCGCCAACTTTAACACTGCCTTTGCTGCCAATAATAGAAATACTACTTTCTAAATTTTTATCCCACACAGCGGTAGAATAATTTATACTTCCCATACCGCCATTTACAAATCGGAAATTAACATAACCGCTGTCTTCAAAATCGGTAGATTGTGCATGAGTAAAATCTGCAAACTTGGCTTGTATATCAGTAATATCGCCAAACATCCAGTACAACAAATCTATCCAATGTGAAAATTGAGTAAACAATGTGCCGCCATCTAAGTCTTGTGTTCCTTTCCAGCCGCCTTTTTTATAATATCTGTCATCACGATTCCAATAGCAATTGAGTTGAACCATGTAAACATCTCCAATTATTTTATCGGCAACAATTTTTTTAAGCCACTCCGAAGGAGGCGAGTAGCGATTTTGCATTACACAAAAAACCTGTTTGTGCTGCTGCAATGCCACCGAAATAATTTTTTCGCAATCTTGCCGATGCAATGCCATTGGTTTTTCAACCACCACATGCTTTTTATTTTCGAGCGCCAATAAACTATGTGTGGCGTGCAATCCGTTAGGTGTGCAAATATTTACCACTTCCATTTCCGGATGTGCTTTTATCATTTCCTCAGCCGACTGATAAAATTTCTCTTTTATATCCGTCAATCCAATTTTATCTTTAGGCAACACATCGCACACAGCAACTAATTCTGTAGCCGGGTTTCTCCTCACCATTTCGGCATGTCGCTTGCCTATGTGCCCCTGCCCTATTACACCAAATTTAATTTTACTCATCCTATTTTAGTTACTTGTCCATTTTCTAATTTATATTTTTCTTTGCTCTCTTCGCATTCTGCAATTCCTTCTTTATTAAAAATTAACCTGTGGCCGTATTCGCTCATCCAGCCTAATTGCTTAGCCGGATTTCCTACCCACAATGAGTATGGTGGAACATTTTTGGTAACCACAGCGCCTGCGCCAATAAAAGCGTAAGCACCAATATCGTGGCCACAAACTATTGTTGCATTAGCGCCAATGCTCGCTCCTTTTCCCACATGTGTTTTACTATATTGTCCTCTGCGGTTAACGCCACTCCTTGGGTTAGTAACATTAGTAAAAACCATTGATGGTCCTAAAAAAACATCATCATCGCAAGTTACGCCTGTGTAAATTGAAACATTGTTTTGGATTTTTACATTTTTTCCTAAAACAACTTCGGGTGATATAACCACATTTTGTCCGATGTTACAACCCTCGCCAATTGTACAATTAGGCATGATGTGCGAAAAATGCCACACTTTTACATCTTTTGCAATTGTGCATCCATCGTCTATCACTGCAGTGGGATGAGCGTAATATTCCTTTTTCATTTTAGTGTTTGAAAAAACCTAAGAGCTGCGTCATTTTGGGCTTGAGTTCTTTTCTATCAATAATTTTATCCAAGAAGCCATGCTCTAAAACAAACTCAGCAGTTTGAAATCCTTTTGGTAAATCTTTTTTTATAGTTTCTTTTACCACACGTGGGCCGGCAAATCCAATTAATGCTTCAGGTTCAGATACATTTAAATCGCCAAGCATTGCATACGATGCGGTAACACCACCGGTAGTTGGGTCGGTTAAATAAGAGATATATGGTAATCCGGCATCGGCAAGCAGTGTAAGTTTTGCCGATGTTTTTGCCATTTGCATTAAAGAGAATGCAGCTTCCATCATGCGTGCACCGCCCGATTTTGAAATTATCATAAATGGTGTTTTCTGCTCAATGGCATAATCTATTGCGCGCGATATTTTTTCGCCAACAACTGAGCCCATCGAACCGCCAATGAACCCGAAATCCATACAAGCTACAGTTAAATCATAACCACCTACTTGGCCGTGAGCACAGCGAATAGCATCTTTTAATTCCGATTTTTTTTGCGACTCCACTAATCTGTCGGCATACTTTTTAGTATCCACAAATTTTAATGGGTCGCCTGCAGTAATGTTCGAGAATAATTCGGTAAAATTATCGCCATCAAAAAGTAGATGAAAGTATTCGTGTGATCCTATGCGCTCGTGGTAATTACAATTAGGGCAAACCCAAGCTATTTTCGCATGATCTTCTGCAGGTGTTATTTTTTTGCACGATGGGCATTTATACCACAATCCTTCGGGAGTTTCTTTCTTCTCCTTTGTTGAAGTAGTAATGCCATCTTTTATTCGTTTAAACCAACTCATGCTTTTAAATTAAAATTAGATTTTTTTGAACAGCAAATAAAGTTTAGGGTTATGCTATGGTAATTGTTTTATCGAGGTAAACATCTTGTATTGTGTTGAGTAATGCTACGCCTGTTTTCATATCTTTTTGAAATGCTTTACGTCCTGATATCAATCCTTGTCCGCCTCCGCGTTTATTAATAACTGCCGTTGAAATAGCTTCCACTAAATCAGTAGCGCCTTTTGATTCACCTCCGCTATTTATTAAGCCCATGCGCCCCATGTAGCAATTAGCAACCTGGTATCGGCACAAGTCTATTGGATGATCGGTAGTTAATTCGCTGTAAACTTTAGGATGTGTTTTACCATGACCAATAGCAGTGTAGCCACCATTTTTATCCGATAGTTTTTGTTTTATAATATCTGCTTGAATGGTAACTCCCAAATGGTTGGCTTGCGATGATAAATCGGTAGCAGTATGGTAATCTACACCATCTTTTTTAAATGCGCTATTGCGCGTATAGCACCATAAAATGGTTGCCATTCCTAATTCGTGAGCACGGTCAAATGCTTTTGCAACCTCCACTATTTGTCTGCCCGATTCGGCTGAACCGAAATAAATAGTAGCGCCCACAGCCACAGCTCCCATGCGCCAAGCGTCTTCCACGGTGCCAAACATTATTTGGTCAAACTTATTAGGATAAGACAGAAATTCGTTATGGTTAATTTTTACAACGAAAGGTATTTTGTGCGCGTATTTACGAGCCACCGATGCAAGCACGCCATAAGTAGATGCTACAGCATTGCAGCCACCTTCCACGGCAAGTTTCACAATGTTTTCGCTATCAAAATATATTGGGTTAGGAGCAAATGAAGCGCCTGCACTATGTTCTATTCCTTGGTCAACGGGCAAAATGCTCATGTAACCTGTATTTGCCAGTCGGCCTGTTCCATAAAGCTGCTGTAAGCTTCTTAGCACCTGAGGTGTTCTGTTTGTATGGCTGAAAATGCGGTCAACAAAATCGGCACCAGGTAAATGAATTTGCTCTTTTGTGATGGTTTTGCAAGTGTGGTTTAGTAAACCATCGGCACTTGCGCCTAAAATTTCGGCAGTTTTGCTTTTACTCATTCTTTTTTCTTTAAAAGGGTAGCAAAGCTAATAATTTTTGCTAATTACAGGCCAACAAAAAAGCCCCGACTTTACAGTTCGGGGCTTCTGAAATTTAAAATTTTATGCCTTATTTCTTTTTCTGATTAGGTGTGTTAAATACCGGAGGAATAGGGTTATTGTCAACAATAACGGCACTTGTTTTCTCCTTTTTAGGTGCAATCGGGAAACGTATATCTGCATATTTAGATGACAAATCGCCATTTACATAAGCATCGGCACGGTTACCTACTACTTTATAGGTGAATGACACATTACTGTTTCCGCCATTTAATTCTATCACCTCGAAACCTGTTGCTGTTTTGTTGGTTACATAAACGCCTTTGCAATCGCCTTCTAACTGAATGAATACACGCAAAGGATGCTTGTCGTTAATAGTTACGTTTTTAGCAAATATTTCGTCTAATTGAATAACGGCTTTGCCATTAACTAATTGTCCTTGTCCGTAATCCTCAAATAATACCTCAGGTGCTTCGGGCGAAAACATTACAACTTTATCATTGTTAGTGCCATCAACTATAGTTGATACTGCACCGTTACCAATAATTTTGTAGTTAACACCACCAACATAAGCCGCCACAAGTGCAAAGTAATCAAGTGCTGCGGTTAAGCTATCTTGAAAATAACCACCGGCAGTCTGGCCAACAGTACTTCCACCGTAAGCATAACCATGTACACCATAAGTTTGACCATCAAAACTACCGCCTGCACCTACTGGCAAATAAAATACCGGTGTGCGAGCATTACCTGCGCTTAACACACCTGTACCATTTGCGCCTTGGTTATAAGCATATAATGGAAATCCTGTATTATTATTAACCAAACCTCTTAATCCAAGAGGGCTTCCTACACCTGTAAAATTATCCCAACCAAAAACTCCTGTTCCGTTATTATTGTTAAATCCTTGCACGCCAATACCTGTAGAAGTAGAGTTACCATAAACGCCCCATCCTGTGGCGGCATTGGTACCAAATACACCTGCACCATTTGCAGGGTTTGTTCCATAAACACCAAAGCTATTTCCTTGAGCAGTTCCGAAAACACCCACACCGGCTGCACTATTTTCGCCATAAATACCGGCACCTGTAGTTGAGTTAGCGTAACCATTAATTGCCCAGTTACCAAGCGTGCTGTTTATTGCACCTACATAGTTATCTGAGTAAACTGAAAAAACATCTCCGGTTTGTATAGTGGTTCTGTTTTGAACTATTTGTCCGCCTACCAAAGTACGTATGCGTTCGTTAGTTGCGGCAGCACCATTTGTTTTTACAACAAAATCTTGCGCATCTAATGTTCCAATAAAGTTAGTTCCTGCTGTAGTTCCTGAATTACCTAAGATTAACCAAGCATTGGTTGTGAAGGTACCAGTTGCTCCTGTAGCGCCTGTTGGACCTGTTGGGCCTTGTGCTCCTGTAGTTCCGTTTGTTCCATTAGCACCGGTAGGGCCTGTTGGACCTGTAGCACCGTTTGTTCCATTAGCGCCATTAGCACCTGTAGCGCCTGTGGCTCCGTTAGTGCCGTTGGTACCGTTTGCTCCAGTTGGACCTTGTGCGCCAGTAGCGCCATTCGCTCCATTGTTTCCAGTAGCACCTGTTGGACCTGTTGGGCCAATACCGAAGCCAGTTGGACCCGTAGGACCTGTTGGGCCGGTTGCTCCATTGGCGCCATTAGCACCCGTTGGACCTGTATCGCCAGTAGCTCCAGTAGCACCATTAGAGCCACTTGGACCCGAAGGGCCTTGCGCACCAGTAGCACCATTTGCTCCTGTTGGGCCGGTAGGGCCAACTCCGGAAACAACGCACAGATTTTTCCAAAGAGTGGTTAAAGCATTGTAATAAAAAAAGCATCCTGTATCTGTATCAAAAACTAATAGACCATTGGCTGGATTAACAATTGCCAAACGGTTTACAGCCGTCATACGAGGAACAAGAACGCCTTTGTTGTTCGATAGCATTTCAAGAATAGCGGTTTGGTCAGGTGTGTTAGTGCCTATACCTACGTTATCTTGTGCTTGTGCCGTGTTAAGTGTAAACGCAATAACGGCAATAAAAAGTAGTGAGTAAATTTTTTTCATAGATGTTTAAATAAGGGGCTATTTTTCTCAAAGCAAATATATTTCATTTTTTGGAATATATTAAAATATTTTTTAACAGTTTTTGGGATAAAAAATAAGATATAAATATACATTTGTGTCGCTTTTAATGAAAAAATACGGCACAACATTTACATTGGTTTTCTTATGGTCGCTTCTTTTTGCTTCCTATAGCTTTACTTACATTATTTCACCTACTTTAATTACTGATAATTTTTATTGCGAAATTGAAGAAACGGAAAAAGAAGAAAAAGAATCGAGCGAAGAAAAAAACGAGAATAAATTAAGCGAAAATTACTTTGCTGTCTTTTCGTTTATGTTTTACCTAAACAATGGTTCGTATAATTTTATTTCAAACAATCCAGTTACTCATTGTGGTTACATTAGGCCATTTTCACCACCTCCTGATTTTAGTATTGCTTAGTTTTTTAAGCTCTTATTTTTAAGTGTGCGCAAAATTTTGCGCAAATATTCATTTATTTTAAACATTAATTTAAAAATTTCTTATGGAAAAATCTTATCAACGATTATTGGAAAACAACAAAGCATGGGCATTATCAAAAAAAACTATTGAACCTTCGTTTTTCGAAAACTTAGCTAAAGGTCAATCGCCCGAATATTTATGGATTGGCTGCTCAGATAGCCGTGTACCTGCTGACCAGATAACCGGTACAAATCCGGGCGAAATATTTGTACACCGTAATATTGCGAACATGGTGGTGCACACTGATATGAATTTGCTTAGCGTGCTTTCTTATGCTGTAGAAGTATTAAAAGTAAAACACATCATCGTGTGCGGACATTATGGCTGCGGTGGTGTTATAGCGGCAATGGGTAACAAGCAATTTGGTTTGATTGATAATTGGTTGCGCCATATTAAAGATGTATATCGTATTCATAGTAATGAACTTGAAGCAATAAAAGATGAAAACGAGCGTGTTCGTAGATTTATAGAGTTAAATGTTATGGAGCAAGTTGGCGATTTAGGCAAAACTTCAATAGTACAAAACGCATGGAAAAACAATCAACCATTGCATATACACGGCTGGGTTTACGATTTAAAAGATGGTATCCTAAAAGATTTGAATGTAAATTTCACATCACCAAAAGACCTGCCCGCTGTTTATCAATTTGAAACAAATAAAATTTATGAATAAAAAACAACCATTATTTGGCAGTCTATCAAGCGATTTACCTGCCGGATTAGTAGTATATTTAGTTGCATTACCGCTCTGCCTTGGCATTGCACTTGCATCCACGGGCAGGCCCGACTTACTTTTCTCAGGAATTATTGCAGGTTTTGTTGGCGGATTGGTAATTGGCTTTCTAAGCGGTTCGGCACTCGGAGTATCGGGGCCTGCTGCCGGCTTAGTAGTAATAGTTTTAGGTGCTATAAAAACGCTGGGCACCTTCGAAGCATTTTTAGCCGCAGTGGTTTTAGCAGGTGTTTTGCAGCTAATTGCCGGATTTTTAAAAGCAGGCGTTATTGGTTACTATTTTCCTTCATCTGTAATAAAAGGAATGTTAGCAGCTATTGGTATCACACTTATTTTAAAAGAAATACCACATGCACTTGGATTTGATAAAGATTTTATGGGCGATGAAGCGCTTATGCAAGATGATGGACACAATACATTTTCAGAATTATACTATGCATTTATATACAACAGCCCCGGAGCAATAATTATCACTGCTATTTCGCTCGCTATTTTAATTTTATTCGACAAGCCGTTCATGAAAAAAATTGCACTCTTCAAATTTTTACCGGGTGCGTTATTTGTAGTTGTACTTGGTATTATTATGAATTACTTGTTCAGCATTGGTAAGCCCGAATACGTTTTATCGGGCGAACACTTAGTACAATTGCCGGTGGCAAATAGCGCTAAAGAGTTCATCAGTTTTTTCACCTTCCCCGATTTTTCATCACTCAATAATCCGCAAATATATGTAACTGCGGTTACGCTTGCCATTGTTGCAAGTATTGAAACATTATTATGTGTAGAGGCTACTGACAAACTCGACCCCTATAAAAGACGAACGCCCACAAATACCGAATTAAAAGCGCAAGGCGTGGGTAATATTTTATCCGGACTTATTGGCGGCCTACCCGTTACACAAGTTATTGTTCGCAGCTCGGCTAATATTAACTCGGGCGGAAGAACAAAATTATCGGCCATCACACATGGTTTTATTTTATTGGTTTCGGCTATTTCTATTCCGGGTTTATTAAATAAAATTCCGTTAGCATCATTAGCTGCAATATTGTTAATGGTAGGTTACAAATTATCAAACGTGGGTTTATATAAAACAATGTACAAACTCGGTTGGGAACAATTTATACCATTCATTGTAACCATTGTTTCAATTCTCTGCACCGATTTATTAAAAGGAATTGGTATTGGTATGTGTTTCGGGGTTTTTTATGTTTTACGTAAAAACTACCGCAACTCTTATCACTATAAAGAGGATAAAGCTGCCAATACTATTTACATAAAACTATCTGAAGAAGTTACGTTTTTAAACAAAGCGAGCATTCGCAAAACACTCGACACGGTGCCCGAAAACAGTAAGCTTGTTATTGACGGCAGTAATTCAGAAAACATTGATTATGATGTGCTCGAATCTATTCAGGATTTCAAGAAGCACACCGCAGGTTTAAAAAACATTGTAGTAGAAACAATTAATATTAATGAAGTGCAAGCAAGCGGAGGACACTAAATTAAAAATCGCTTTTGTAAAAAGGTAAATTATTAAAAATCGCAACCTGAAACTGGTTGCGATTTGTTTTTTCATACAGCTGAGACATATAGCCAATCTCTAATTTTATGTTTTTACCAAGCACATAACCTAATGCACCATACACACGGTTGCGGTCAAACACGGCAGATTGTGTGTTCAAAAAAACTTCGTTGTATGCCGACAAATAAACAGCACCCTTTTCCATGGTGGTTTTATTAAGCGGAATATTTATGGCCCAAAAATACCTTAACCTTAATTTAAAATTATTTTTTAAAAAACGTTCTTCAATTCTATATCTGTTCTGAAAAAAAACACGCTTTACCGCATACTTAGAAATATATTGCTGAAACAAACGATGTTCGGAGTTATTCGATTTTTCTGTTTCAGAAATATATTTTTCGGTATAAATAAAACCATAACCCAGCAGCACGTTATTATTGTTAGGCGTAATATTGTAGCCAATGCCGGTGCGTAACAATAACTGTTCAATATCACCCACAAAATTATAGTTGCGATACTGCACCTCGTTATGCCAATTAAATTTTGAATTAGTGGCATTGTTGCCAAAATACATTAACCAGTTGCCATTATCTTTTGGCTGAGCAAAGCTTACTGTGCTAAAATAAAGCAGCGCTATAATTATTCTTTTGTGCATAATAACAAGTGTAAAAATACACATTAAGCATATGTCAACTAATTGCATCTGCTTAACATTAAATTAATATTAGTAACTATTATTTAACATTTGCTTTAATTACAATTTACCTTGTAATGTTTGCTTTGCGTTAATTATTTGTAAAACTAAAACTAACTGTAAATTATGAAAATTAAGCTATTGTTAATCGCATTTATTTATTTTGTTCAATTGGCTAATATAAATGCCCAACAAAACATCGCTACCGATTCAATCACCAAAAAAGAAGAAAAACCGAAAGAGAAAAAGTGGTACGATAACTTTAGCATACGCGGCTATGCCCAAGTGCGTTACAATCGTTTATTCGAAACAAATGATTCGCTACGATGCGAACAATGCGACAGATCGTGGGGGTTAGATGGCGGATTTTTTTTAAGACGAATGCGCGTAATCATAAGCGGCAATGTGCACGATAGAGTTTACATTTACATCCAACCCGATTTTGCTTCATCGGCATCGAGTACAGGATTACACTTTGGGCAACTGCGCGATGCCTATTTTGATGTATCGCTTGATAAGAAAAAAGAATTTCGGTTTCGTTTTGGGCAAAGTAAAATTCCTTTCGGTTTCGAGAATATGCAATCGAGTCAAAACCGACTGCCGCTCGACCGTAACGATGCTCTAAATAGCTCATTATCGAATGAGCGAGACATGGGTATATTTTTTTACTGGGCTCCCGAAAAAATTCGCAAGCGTTTTGCTTCTCTTGTTAATGATGGATTAAAAGGCAGTGGCGATTATGGTGTATTCGGCATTGGTGCTTATAACGGACAAACTGCAAACAAGCCCGAATCAAATGATGCGCCACACATTGTTACGCGTTTATCTTATCCGTTTGAATTTAAAAACGGTCAAATTTTCGAAGCGGGATTTCAGGCATATACCGGTGAGTATGTGCTTACCAGCGATCAAATTTCATCGGGCGTAAAAATTAATAAAGACAAAACTTATTTAGACCAGCGCATGGCTGCATCATTTGTTTTGTATCCCAAACCATTTGGCATACAAGCGGAATATAACGTAGGCAAAGGTCCTGAGTACAATCCGAAAACCGATTCGATTGAAACACAAAATTTAACAGGCGGATACATCACAATGAGTTACATGGTGAAGCTGAAAAACCAAATTTTAATTCCCTTTGTGCGCGGGCAATATTACGATGGCGGCAAAAAACACGAAACAGATGCGCGCTCATATAAAGTAAACGAAATGGAATTGGGTATTGAGTGGCAGCCGTATAAAAACTTTGAAATAGTTGCCATGTGGACTATGAGCGAACGCAGATTCGAAGACTATAAACTTCCTGTGAATAACCAAAAAGGAAGTTTACTCCGATTACAGTTTCAAATGAATTATTAAAAACAGATAGTTATAAAAACAAAAAAAGCGGGAGGGCAAATTTGCCCTCCCGCTTTTTTTGTAAAAGATATAAAAATTATACGCCTAAAGTGCCCAAGCCAAACGCGGCAACCATTATCGAACTTACTATAACACCAATAATTGCATACGCCACTATCAATGCTAAAATAGATACAATTAAATAAACCACAGTTTTATCTTCAGGTGTTTTTTTCAAAACCGGAATACCTAAATACAAAAGGTAAATACCATACAAACCAACCAATACGCCTAACATTGCCAACGATGGCAACACATTTAAAATACCACCCACAAAACCGGGTGTAAATGCATAAGCAACTAATTGTGTTGAACGCGCAATATTTTTTTCCGAACCAAATGATGGTGCTAATAAATCAACCACAAATGCTGTGATGGTAACACCAAGCAACGAGCCAGCAAAAGCTGTAACAGCATGCTGTATGCCCCAACTAATGCCAGTCACTTTACCAAAAAACGGAACATTATAGCCAATAAATCCATAACCTATAAATGCTGCAACTGTCGGTATTAATGCAAGCGGAATTACATAAGAAATTATCACGCTTGCCATTGTAGCTTCTTCCTCGGCCACCTTGCCCCATTCTTCTTTAGGGTTAATGATTATATTTTTTGCTCGTTCTACTAAATTCATATTCTATAATTTTAATAAAGTGTAAATGTAAAAAATCTATTTATAATCAGCGACAATCATTTCGGCCACTTTTTTATCTATTGGAAAAGTAAATATATCGGCACACAGTTCCTCTAATGTTACCCACCTGAACGAAAACACATCGCCATTGGTAGTTTCAAATTGCATTTTTTGTTTCGAGGTTTTAAATTCTATTGCCGAGTTAAATTTCACTAAATAGTAAATACTTATTACCTGACTTTTTTTATCGAAAGCGGAAGGCACAAAAAAATCAGTAGTAAAAAAATGGTTGAGTACTTCCACTTTTTGCCCTGTCTCTTCCATAAACTCACGCGCAAGGCAATCTCTTGTTCCTTCGCCAAATTCTAAACCACCACCGGGCAGCTTGGTAATTTCCATTCCTTTTATGCGCTCATCGGCAACCAATAAATTACCCTCCTGAATGCAAATACCATACACACGAACATTAAACATTTTTTAAAACTAAAGAATAAAGTATTAAGTACAAAGTATTTTGTATTAAGGTTGCAAGCTACAAGAGGTATGACATAGTATCCAAAACTTGTCATTCTGAACGAAGTGCAGAATCTCTAAAACAAATAAAATTACAACTCCGATATATTGGAATTATAATTTTATTGCCCTCAGCATTTCGCGTTTGCCGGGTGGGCCTTGCAGTTTTTCTGTTTTAAATCCAGCTGATTGCATTGCTCTGCGAACATCGCCTTTAGCGCAATAGGTAACCAATGTTCCACCTGTATTAAGCAGCGTGTGCATTTTACCGAAAATTTCCTGCGTCCACATTTCGGGTTGAACACGCGGAGCAAAAGCATCAAAAAATATTAAATCGTAATTTTTATATGGCACAAAACATTGCACCGATGTGCTGATTTTTGTGAGCCAAAATTTTTCAGTGATTTTTTCTGCAACATCCCAATTGGGGTTGTGCAATTTTTCAAAATAATTATTGCCATCGGCAACTTGTGTTGCATAATTTAACCGGGCAATAATAGCAGCATTAAGCGGAAATGCCTCCAATGCATCGTAACTAACATTACAATTTAACTGTTCGGCTGCAATGCAAGTTAGCAATGCATTAAGCCCGGTGCCAAAACCAATTTCTAAAATATTTATTTCTTGATTATGGATGCTTCGGCTACGCTCAGCATCCTTATTGATATTACTGTGGATGCTGAGCGTAGCTGAAGCATCGGGAGAAGTGTCAATGAAATAATTAAGTCCATTATTTATAAAAACATACAAGCTCTCTTGCACCGCACCGTGCCGCGAGTGATAAGTTTCATCAAGCACAGCATTATATATGCTGTGCGACCCATCGGTGGTTGTAATTAATTGTAGCACGAATACTTAATCTTATCACCAAATAAATTACAATATATTCTACTTACTCAAAATCTCAAATTCGGTTCTGCGGTTATTTTGCAGTCCTTCTTCGGTATCGTTACTGTCAATAGGTTTGGTTTCGCCATAGCCGGCAGATTTTAATCGGTCTTTGCTAATGCCTTTTGCCACTAAATAATCTACCACGGCTTTTGCGCGCGCATCAGATAATTTTAGGTTATGGTCATCGCTGCCGCGGCTATCGGTGTGTCCGCTTATTTCTATTTTAAGTGTAGGTATATCGTTAAGCAATTTTATAAGGCGCTCCAATTCGGCAGTACTTTCTGATCGCAAGGTAGATTTATCGGTATCGAAGAAAATATTTTTCAATACAATTTTACTTCCCACCTTCACGTTTTTAAGTTGCACATCTTTGTTCACTTCTTGGTAGCCGTTGGTTAGTGGTATGTCAAAATTTTCGGAGTGAAATAAATAGCCCTCGCATTTAACGGCAATACCATAATTTTTTCCGGCCGGCAGTGATACTAAGTATTTGCCCGTGCTTCCGTTAGATTGGAAAGTGGCAATAATTTCGTTTTTAGTATTATCCACTAATTCAATGGTTGCTTGCAGTGGTTTTTGAGTAATGGCATCGGTAATAATTCCTTTTAATAAAGTAAGTTGCGGCACGGTAACGTCCACTTTTTGCATCACCACGGTTTCTTTAATAGGCGCTGTAAGCGAAGCCAACAAATTATCTTCGTTACTCATTACGGGTGGTTTTTCGGCACCCAAAAAAGTAATCATGTACACATCGGCATCGCCTTTTCCATCGGGCTTAATAGATGTGTAATAACCATGTTTACCACTTGCTGATAGTACAAAGAAAACATCTTGATCGGGCGAGTTAATGGGATAGCCCATGTTTTCGGGCTTGCTCCATGTTTTAGTTTTTTCATCGTACACAGTTTTAAATACGTCTAATCCGCCCATTGAGTTATGTCCTTCTGATGAAAAATAAAGTGTTTTGCCATCGGGGTGAATAAAAACCGCATCTTCATCATAAGCAGTATTAATGCCTGTGCCCAAACTAACGGGCGCTCCCCATTTTCCTTTTTCATCCAGTTTGCTCATAAAAATGTCGTGCTTGCCAAGTCCTCCCTCAGGTTTATCGCTGGTAAAATAAATAGTTTTGCCATCGGGCGAAATACATGCGCCTGATTCGTGATAATCCGAATTAATATTTTTATTCAGCTTTTCGGGTTTGCCCCACACGCCATTTTTATTTTCGCAGATATAAATATTTCCGCTTCCGTTTTTCTTGTCGTCCAAATAAATTAAAAGTGTTTGTCCATCGGCACTTACCGATGAAACTGCATCGTGCCTGTTTTTAGTATTCACGGGTTCGCCCATATTCACGGATGTTATCCATTGTCCGTTTTTGCGGTAGGTGATATAAATATCTTCGTAATGCTGATTAATTTCAATATCCATGCCGCCACCGGTAGTAGTGTTTCTGCGCGATGTAAACATCATCACACTTTCATCGGCCGAAATTACGGCACCGTATTCAGGGTCGGCTGAGTTAACTGTTGAGCCAATGTTATCAATAAAAACTCGCACCGGTTTTTGCACCAATTCTTTTCCATTTTTGCACTCGGTAATTTTTTTACCTGCCGTTTGGTAAAACTCGGTATTGTTCATCTCTTTTGCCACAGTCAAAAACTTTTGATACGATGCAATAGCTTTATCCCACTCCATAGAAAGGTGATATGTGCGTGCCAACCAATAGTGAATATCGGGCGCTACAATGGGATTAAGTTTATAAGCCAATTCTAAATAAGTGGTGGCTTTGCCTTTAAAACTACTGTGCAGGTAACACAAGCCAATTTTAAAATTTAAAAGCGCATTGTTAGGATTAAAATCATTCGCTTTGATATAAAACGGTAATGCCGATGAATAATAAGCTGTGCTTCGCCCAAAAAAATCATCGCCATTTTCGATATTATTAATGGCATCTTTTAATTCGTCTTTTCGGTCTTTAAAATTTTCTTTTTTAAATTCCACGTTCACTTGCGCAACTATTGCAAGCGGAAAGAAAAGAAGGGTGTAAAATATTTTTTTCATAACAGATATAATTAATGAGTTAATCGCAAGTTGAAGAATAAGTTTTACCATCGGCTACGCCTAATTTTTGGGCTGTTTTCCAATCGGCACAGCAACTGTCATCGCGCAGCATTTGCTTGGCAATACCACGATTTAAAAACGCTTCGCCATAATTGCTGTTAAGCTGAATGGCTTTATCGCAATCAGCAACAGCGCCTTTGTAATCTTTTAATTTAATTTTTGCACCCGCACGATTATTGTATGCAAAAGCATAATCGCTTTTTATTTTTATTGCCAAATCAAAATCGTTAATCGCATCTTGGTATTGGCCATCGTCATACTTGGCACTGCCTCTGTTGTTGTAATAAAGTGCAGTGGGCTTTAATTTAATTGCATTGGTATAAGCATCTATCGCTTGTTTGTAATCGCCTTTTTTGCGGTAAACGCTGCCCAAATTATTCCACACAAAATCTACATTCATATCAATAGATATAGCGCTTTTATAATCAGTAATAGCGCCTGTGTAATCATCAATCATTCGCTTGGCGCTCGCGCGGTCGTTATAGGCATACATATAATCGGATTTATTAGTGATGGCGCTTGTGAAATCGGCAATAGCGCCTTTGTAATCTTTGTTTTCAAATTTTATTCCGCCACGGTAATAGTATGCTTGCGCGTATGCCGGATTATTTTCGATACACTTGGAGTAATCGTTAAGTGCATCGTCTTTTTTACCTGTAGCATAATTTGCTTGTCCACGACTAAAGTATGCCACATCGCTTTTAGCATTTAGCTCAATAGTTTTGTTGTAATCGGCAATAGCACCTTGCACATCTTTGAGTTCAAATTTTGTAATGCCACGGTTGTAGTATGCTTTTTCAAAATCGGGCTTGGCGGTAATTGCCTGATTAAAATTAGCAAGTGCTTCGCTGTACTGCTTATTAGCAAAATAAGTGATGCCTGTGTTGTAAAAATTTTCAGCATCTTGGTTTATCCCGCCCACTTTCACAGTGTCTTGAGCATTTGCCGCCACCGAAAAAAACAGAACGGCAGCAAGTAGTTTTATTTTTCTTATCATAACTAAAATATTGAAGCGTTAAAGTAGTAATTATAGTAAAAAGTGCAAAAATCTAATGTGCATCAAAATAAAAAGAGCCGGCAGGTGAATCGAAAATTGCTTTTTCGAGTTTCATGATTGCATCTTCTACCAAATGATTGTTATTGACTTCTTGCGCCAAAAGTTCGGCTACAGCCGATGTGTTTATTTGCGTAAGCGGAGTTTGCAACAGCAGCAGCACATCTTGTGTTGCGCGTTTATAATACAGTACCACGAAATATGAAACATCTATTTGCAAAACATGAGTAAACGATTGCTTGTAGCCATTGGCAGGAATTTGATTTTTCTCGATAAAATCAAAAACAAAAGCCGGATTAGTGTTTAATTGCACAGTGTAAAAATATTATAAATGTTTTAGTATTTTTGGATGCTATAAAACAAATAACAATACAATAATAAATGGCAGCAGTTTATCGTTTCAGAATTACGTTCGAAGAGTTTGATGATGTTTACCGAGAAATAGAAATAAAATCAACTCAAACTTTTTTTGATTTTCACAATGCAATACAAAAGGCAATAGGATTTGACAACACAAAGGATGCATCGTTTTTCATGAGTGATGATAACTGGGGCAAAAACAATGAAGTAGCTTTGTACGAACGCAAAGGGCAAAAGGTGCGAATGATGGATGCCGCAAAAGTTTCGTTATTTATTGAGCAGCCGCGCCAAAAAATATTATACTTATTTGATCCTGAAAAAGAATGGACATTTTTGATAGAGCTTATAAAAATAACCGAAGAAAATGCCAAAGTGAGCTACCCTGCGTGTGTGCGGCAAATAGGCATGGCGCCTAAGCAGTATAAGAACGTAACACCTCCTGTTCCGGATGAAGATGAGGAAGAAGAATTGCCAACTGATAAAAAAGAAAAAATATTTACCAGCGAAGAGGGTTATGATGAAGAGGAAAAAGATGAAGACATGATGGAAGATGGTGCTGAAAGTGAAGAGGGCGAAGAAAAAGGTGAAGAAGAAGAAACGGCAGAGCATGGCGAAGAATCGGATGAGATATAAATGTTACAAAAGAAATTAGTTTGTATAGTAGGTCCTACCGCTATTGGCAAAACGGCTGTGGCAATTGAGCTTGCTAAGTTTTTAAATACCGAAATTGTTTCGGCTGATTCCAGACAAATTTTTAAAGAAATGCAAATAGGCACTGCTGTGCCATCGGCCGCTGAGCTGGCCGCTATTAAACATCATTTTATACAATCGCACAGGGTAACAGAAAATTACAATGCCGGAAAATACGAAGCGGAGGCAATTCAATTGCTTGATGAATTATTTAAAAAACACGATACGCTGGTAATGGTTGGCGGTAGCGGATTATACATAGATGCCGTGAGTAAAGGTTTTGATAAACTGCCAAGTGTGGAAGAAAAAACAAGGAATGAGTTGATTGAACTTTATGCTAAAAAAGGAATAGACGCTTTGCACGAATTATTAAAACAACACGATAAAGATTATTATAATGAAGTGGATTTGAATAATCCACACCGCATTATGCGCGCACTCGAAGTGTGTTTAACAACCAACATGCCCTACTCTGCTTTGCGAACAAAAACCGATAAGAAAAGGAGTTTTAAAACCATTTTTATTGGCTTGAATACTGAGCGAGACATTTTATACAAGCGAATAAATAACCGTGTGGATGAAATGATGGAAAACGGATTGCTTGCCGAAGTAAAATCGCTTTTGCATTTAAAAGATTGCAATGCACTGCAAACAGTAGGTTACAAGGAGTTATTTGAGCACTTAGGGGGTAAAACAAATTTGCAAGATGCAATAACCAAAATAAAACAAAACACCCGCAACTTTGCTAAACGACAAATCACTTGGTTTAATAAAAACAATACAACTCAGTGGTTTGCACCTAACGAAATAGAAAATATAATAAAAGCTGCTGCCGCAAACTAAGAAATGCCACATTCAAAAAATAAAATAAAAGATTTAATTACCGAATATGTTCGCCTCGATTCTTCTATTTTAAATTTAATTTGGGCTGAGTTTTTTTTGCAACTCATCAATTCCTCTTTTTTGGCAATACTGCCACTCTACATGAAAAAAGAAGGATATACCGATGGAATGATTGCCGATGCAACAAAATACAGATACTTGGGTGTATTGGTTTTAGCACTCATAGTGGGTTACCTTATTAAAAACAGAAAGTTGAAACCATTTTTTTTGCTCTCCACCATTTTAGTTCCCTCATTTGCAATTGGAATTTTATATACCGTGCAAACACATGCCAATATTACCAACCATGCCATGCAATTTATGTGGGGCGCTTCGTTCACGCTTATGCAAATACCGGTGCTGCCATATATATTGCGAAACTCTCCGGCAGAAAATCACACGGCAGGTATTTCGCTTAGCTATGCTACCTGGAGCTTAGGCACTATTGCAAGCAGCATTATAATATCGGCATTATCGCAAATAGATGCAGTAGTATTTGACGAGCGCACCATTTTATATGTAATTACTTTTTCGAGCTTTATTGGCATTTATCTTATTTCGAAAATTGAGATGGATGAAAAATTATCTGAACAACAGATAATTGAAAATAAAAATGAAAAACACACAAATGCCGATTGGATACTAATTACAAAAGCATTAATACCTACACTAATAATAGCCATAGGTGCCGGATTCACCATTCCATTTATCAGTTTGTTTTTTAATACCGTTCACAATTTAGATGCATCACAATTCGCATCCATTAATTTAATTGCTTCTATATTAGTTGCAATAGGTTCGCTGATGGTGCCAAACATAAAAAAAACAATGGGTTATACACGCGCCATTCCGCTTACGCAATCGTTAGCAATAGTTGCTTTAATTTTTATGTGTACTACCGAGTATTATAAAGAAATGCAAGTAGCCGTTTATGTTGCAATAGTATGTTATTTGTTAAGGCAGCCGCTAATGAACTTAGCCGGACCAATGACATCGGAAGTGGTGATGAAATATGTGGGCAAACGCAACCGCGAGAAAGTAAGTGCCATTACATCGGCAATATGGAGCGGCTCGTGGTTTTTTAGCGGATTAATTTTTGGCGTTTTGCGTAACGAAGGAGTAAGTTATTCCAATGTATTTTTAATTACCGCAGCCATGTATATTGTTGGCGTAGCATGGTATTACATCCTTATTTTAGATTACAATAAAAGAGTGAGAGAAGGGTTGGTTGACTAGAAATAAAACGCTTTTGCTTTTATTTTATTTCGGCTAAACTCTAATGCCGGGGCAGGAAATTTTATGATGCTGATGGCATTAAATAGCGATTTCAAAAATTTATTTTTTGTTTTTATTTTTCTTAAATCAAAATCAATCGAGAGGTAATATTGCCTGTAACGCTCAAAGGCTATTACGCTCGTGCCAGATATAATTATAGGATTGTATGAGCCGCCTATCATTCCTTCGGCACTATAGCCAAGTGCAATGTTCAACCATTTCGGGAAACGTGTATCGGCAGTTAAAAAATCGGCAATATTCACTGATAGCCAATAGGTTTGGCCGTTGTAATCTTTTAAAATTTGTTGTACTGTGTTTTTACCTAAAAGTGCAGGGCGATATTTTGCATAAATACTAGGATGAAAAGAGAACTTGAGTAAAATACGTTGCTCTCCCCATAATAGTTCTTGAGCATTAAGTATAACAATGCCACCAATATTTGCTGCCATATCACCCATAGAAAAACCCCAGCCGCTGGAATATCCGTCAAGCATTTCGAGCGAGGTTAAATAAAACAAGCTAACTGCACTGCCAATAAATGCATTTTTTTTTGTGCTATTATATATGCCGCACCAATTATACATATTTGTAGTTAATCGGGCTATATTATATGCTGTAACAGCATGGCCGGCTTTATCCATTTGCAACCATTCATTGTTATCATTAAAAAAATGGAAATTAGTAACTGCATTATCAGTGTACCACACCTGGCGCAATGCCGAAAAAGATATTCCGTATAAAACTGCATGTGCTGTGGAAACAAAAGCAGTTCGCTTGTTGCGCTTCCGCTCCACATTGTTTTCAAAATCAAAATTAACTTGTGCAAATAAAAATGAATTGGCACAAATAAAAATTTGTAGTAATCTCCATTTCATGGAATACAAAGGAACTAAAAAAGCCCCGCTGTAAGCGGGGCTTTTTTTTATAATTATAATTTATCATCTAACTACGCTAACGTGGCCAATGTAATTGTGCTTTTTATCAAACACATCTAATATCACTACTTTCCACACGTAAGTATCTTCTTGTACTAATGTTTTTCCATCACCTCGGCTAAGCATTTTAGCATCCCATCCTTTGTTCATGTCTTCTGTCCACCAAATTAAATCGCCCCAACGGTCGAAAATCATGAGCTTGTATGTTTTCCATCCAATACCGTAAGTGAAGAAGAAATCATTTATTCCGTCATCATTAGGTGTAACGGTATTGGGAGCGAAGAAAGTGAATTCGGGAATAATCTCCACTATGTGTTGTACTGTATCCACGCATCCGTTTCCATCAACAATAGAAAGTGTTACCAGATATTGGTTAATGCCCGTGTTATCAGCGGGGAATAAGTGTGAAGGATTTTGGATTGTATCGTAACCCTGAGAGCCATCACCATAGGTCCAAGTCCATTCTACCGGATTGCCTTGTGATAAATCAGTGAAGTTTACATTTGGATCAAGAACAGTAGTGGGGTTTGGTGATGAACTAAATTCTGCAACCGGTAAAGGGAACACAGTGATATAACCATTTTTAACAAGTGTAGCCGTACATCCGTTATTGGTAGTAACCGTGAGCGTTACAGTATAAGTACCTGCATTGGTATAGCAATAGTTAGGGTTTTGTTGTGTGCTTGTACTACCATCGCCAAAATCCCAAGCCCAACCTGTAATGGTACCGGGTGTAACGGTTGATAAATCGGTAAAATTTACACAGTGTGTAACGCAACCTGCAGTATCATCAGCAGTAAAGTTTGGTGTTGGCAGTGGATTAACTGTTACTGTTTGCATGATGCTATCAATACATCCGCCAGCAGAAGTTACTACCAAAATCACATTGTAAGTTCCTGGAGCTGTGTAAGTGTGCGGTGGACTTTGCGAGGTGGAATTAGTGTTATCTCCAAAATCCCAAGCCCATCCTGTTATATTGCCTGGGTTAACAGTTGACTGATCGGTAAACTGAGTTGAAGCATTTAAACAAACAGAAGTATTAGTGAACGCAGCTGTAGGTAAAGGATTAACATTTACTTGTTGAGTAATGGTTTGCGAACAACCATTGTTAGATGTAACGACTAATGTAACTGTATAGTTACCTGCAGCTAAATACGTGTATGATGGGCTTTGTTGACCAGATGTTTGTGTGTTACCGAAATCCCAAGCCCAAGATGTTATATTTCCTGAGCTGATAGTTGATTGGTCAGTAAATACAGTAGGATTGCCAACACAAACTGTAGTTGCTATGAACTGTGCTGTAGGACCCGGATTAACTATAACCTGTAATGTAGTGGTTGCAGTACATCCGCCTTGCCCAGTTACAACAAGTGTAACCGTGTAAGTGCCATCGGTTGCATACGGGTGTGTTGGATTTTGTGTATTTCCTGTTGTATTATCGCCAAAGTCCCAAGCCCATTGTACTGCATTAGTTGATAAATCAGTAAACACGGTAGGTGCATTTACGCACACAGTAGTTGCTGTAAATTGGGCGGTAGGTTGTGGATAAACCACCACTTGCAATGCAAAAGTGCTTTGGCAACCTTGGTTAGATGTTACAGTCAATATTACGCTGTACGTGCCGGCAGCTGTAAATGTGTGCGTAGGGTTTTGAACAGTAGAAATATTATTGGGTCCCGAGTTAGGATCACCAAAATTCCATGCCCATGAAACGATATTTCCACCAGATATTGTTGACTGATCAGTAAATGTAGTTACTTGACCTTCGCAAACGGTGGTGGCTGAAAATTGTGCTGTAGGCAGCGGATGAACTGTAACTTGATTATAAATTGTATCCGGACAAGGTGATGAACTGTTAATTACCAACATCACGTTGTATGTACCTGCGGTACTGTAAGTGTGTGTAGGGTTTTGAAGGTTAGATACGTTATTAGGGCCAGATGATGGCTCATCAAAATTCCAATCCCACTGTGTAGCTTGTGTAGACTGATCGGTAAATACAGTTGGATTATTTAAACATACCGCAGTGCTGGTAAACTGTGCAGTTCCACCATTGCTTGGCGAAACAGGTACCTGTACGGAGTCGACACAACCATTGGAGGAGGTAACTATGAGCGTAACTGTGTAATTTCCTGTATTGACATAACTATGCGTTGGATTCTGATTGTAATCTATGGGAGTGTTATCACCAAAGTTCCATGTGTACGTATTCCCCCCCGTGGACGTATTGGTAAACTGAGTGTTCATTGAACAAACTGGATTATTTACCGTGAAACTTGCAACCGGAGCAGGATAAACAACTACTGTACGGCAAATTTGTGTTGTGCAGTTTGCAACCGATGTCATTGTACAGCAGTATTGGCCACCAGTAGTAACTGTTATTGATTGTGTAGTTTGATTACCCGGAGTCCACAAATATGAGTTTGCACCTGCAGGTGCAGAAAGTGTTACTGATCCTCCTTGGCATAGTGAATCGTTTTGAACCAATGTTAATGGCGAGCAGCGGGCATCAACATAAGCATAACCATAGTGACCACCGTAGCAGCAATCACCAACCGTAAAACGAATAGTTACGTTTTGACCAATGTATGCTTGCAAGTCAATACTCACAGGGGTCCAAGGGCGAACATACACATCATTGAATCCACAAGTAGTAGAAAGTGTAAAGTTTGGAATATTTGGACCACCAACCACTACATAGTTTCCGCAAAGGATTGGATTACCAGCTTGGTCAAACATGTCGGCACGGAAAAATGGTTGTTCGTTATTTGCGTGCAATGCGTCTTGAACCACCACTGCATAATAATAAGTAAAAATCGCATTGTTATTTGCAACAGTAAAAGTTTGTTCTAAGCGCGCAGCTCCGTAACCGGAAACAGCTCCATCACCTAAGCGTGCAGAGCAAGTACCGCCAGGGTTTACAACCGGAAATTGTCCGCAAGGGTCTAATCCATTACCGGTCATGATGGTATGCTGTGGGGCGCCAACTACAGTTGATGTTTGAGTATAAACTGGGTGTGGTGCGTTAGCTGCACCACACACTTGGGTATTGCCTTGCCCGCCTGTCCAACCGGTGTAGTTACACATTTCAAAATCTTCGTTAGTACAAGGAACCATCATTTGTGGTGTGCTGCTTTGATTATAATTTCTGAAATAACCGGGGTATTTATTTTCCAAAAATTCATTGATTTTCTTTTGCAAGTAACTGTTTATTAGTTGCGGATATGCATTGGGCTCACGCGAACTAATTTCGCTGATGTGTTGTTGCGCATCAAAACCATCCAAACTATCGGCCGGTAATGTAAAGTTGTGCGTTGATAAAAAGCTTTGAGCTGATACGCTGCCGATGCAAAGTATTGCAGCAGCGAATAATGACCTTTTAAGTTTTTTCGTCATTGAGGATTTGTTTTTTTTCATGGGCAGATGAATAAAAAATTAATTTATTTTTAAACAACAACTTCACTAATTATCAATAATGCGAACCAAAGTAAACCAACTTATGTAGAAAAGCAAGTTTGTTTCGGTATTTTTATTAACCACGTTATTGCTATTTAGTTGCATTGCTTTTTTATAGACAGTAAATAGTTGCATTAAGTTGCATCTATCTATCTGATTTACATGCAAATGTTGCTTTTTAAATTAGAAGTTGAAAGGACGGAGAAATGCTAAACATCAGACCACTGAATGCCTTTTCTTAAGAATGTAACTGTTTGATTTTCAAGGCTATTACGAATCGGGAGGTGATTGTATATCCAATTTGCCTGAGGAGGTAAGCTCATAAGTATTGACTCAACTCTTCCGTTGGTTTCTAATCCAAATTTTGTTCCCCTATCGTAAACCAAATTAAACTCAGCGTAACGGCCGCGCCTTAAAAATTGCCATTGTTTATTTTCGGCAGTAAAGGCGAGATTGCGCTTTTTGCCGATAATTTGAGTGTAAGTAGGAGCAAAACTGTTTCCTATTTCTTTCACAAAAGCAAATAGCTTTTCCTTTGTTTTTCCGCTATTCAGTTTATCAAAAAATATACCGCCAATACCTCTGGTTTCGTTGCGGTGTTTTATAAAAAAATAATCATCGGCCCATTTCTTAAAATCAGAATAAAAATTAGGGTCGTGCTTATCACAAGCAATTTTTAACTGATTATGAAAAAAGTGCGCTTCCTCTTTATCCACATAAATGGGAGTTAAATCTATACCTCCGCCAAACCACCATGTATTTTCGTCTATTTCAAAATAGCGCACATTCATGTGAATAATGGGCACAAAAGGATTTTCGGGGTGAATAACGATGGATACTCCCGAAGCAAAAAACCGCGAATTATTGCTACTAAGATTTAACTCTTTAACCAACATTGCCGGTGCATTGCCCCATACTGCCGAAAAGTTGACACCGCCTTTTTCTATCACATTGCCATGTTGCACAATGCGCGAATCGCCACCGCCTCCCTCTTCTCTGCTCCATTTATCCGAACTGAATTTTGCTTTTCCATCGGCAATTTCTAATGCTTGGCAAGTTTCCAATTGCAATTGTTTAAACCAATCTGCAATATTTTCTTTCGTTAGCATTATTTGTTTACCTTAATTAAGGTGCTATTAGCGTATTGTAAAATAAATACGCTTTTGTTTTCGTAGCCGCTTTCTACCGATGATTTATAAAACCAATAGCCGCTGTGCGAGCCTTGCCAATTGGTAGCTACAAAGTTTTCCATTATATTTCCTTCTCCGTATTTTTTATAGGCAGCCATAAAATAATAAGCTAAGTCAAAACCATGGTAGCTGTACTCGGTAGGTTCTGTTTTGTATTTAGTGCGGTAATTTGCAATTAGTTGTTTCACTCCGGGCAAAGTGTAGTTTACAAAATGTGTTTCCGGAATATGAACATGCAGGTTATTGAGGTATTCAATATCAATACTCTCAATGCTTTGCCATGCATTCATACCAAAAACCAGTATGCTGTCTTTTCTGCCATCTTTCATTTTATTTAGCTTGGAAAGTAAATCGGTGGTTTGCGATGGATTAGAATTAGTGATGATGATGATATTTATTTTACCGGGCTTTAAATTATCGGCAATTCCTTTTAGTGTATTAACGAGCATAACTGTATCGGTGCTGTTTTTGTTTTTCACAGTTGTGTTAATGCCATTTTTTATGGTATTGCTGTAAACCGTTTCTTTCGGGTTATTATTACCGAGCATCATTATATTTTCGGTTGCGTAGTTATTACCGATGTAAAACGCCATTTGCTCCACCTGTGTAATAACCGATGGTGTGGCTTTTATAACCCATTCGTTTCCTAAAAGTATTTTATTATTTTGGCTGAGTGCCGATATAATGGGAATATTTTTTTGTTTGGCATAAGCCGATATGAGCGAAAAATTATTGGTATAAAGCGGACCAATAATACAATCGGCTAAGGATAATTTGCTTTTTGTTTCTTCCGATAATTTGATGGTAGAATCGTTTCCTGTATCAAACACATCGAGCGTAACATTTAGCCCTTGCTTTTTCATTGAATCTAAAGCCAATAAAATTCCATTATAAAATTCCACTGCTATTCTTGATTTTTCAGGAAAATCGGTTTGGTTCTTTTTTATTTTCTCAGGTTCAATGTTATCTAAGCCAATTAAATAAAACGGAAGAAAAACTGCCATCCTAAATTCGTTATCGGTTGGCTGATTACCATTGAAACTTGTATTGGTCTTCAATTCGGGTTTCACCTGTTTTATTTCTTTGTCCTTTTTAATATCGTTTAAGTTAACGGGTTCATTCGTATTCTGAATCTCTTTGGGCAAACCCGGAATAGCAAGCAAGTCGCCTGTTTTAACGCCATCAATCGCATCCGGATTATATTTTAGCACTTCATCCACTTTCAATCCGTGCTTTTGTGCGATGCCATAAAGTGTTTCACCTTGTTCCACTTTGTAATAAAAATAGTCACCCTTTAATTGCAGGTTTTTCTTTGGCATATTGGCTTTCTCTTTTTCTTTATATGGAATTTTTAAAATTTGTCCGGGTTTTATAGATGTAACCGCATCGGCATTAAGCGATGTAATTTCTTCTACTTTCACTTCATATACTTTTGATATAGAATAAAGTGTTTGTCCTTTTTCTACGGTGTGCAAATAATAAAACACACCATCAATTACAGCGCTGCTTTTGGTTTTTTTTATATCACCGGGGCCGGGTTGTGCGTAAGCAGCATTAGCAAATAAAGCTAAAAAACAAATAATGAATTGCAAATTGCAGATTGCAGATTTTGCATCACAGTTTGTGCGCTGTACTTTACACATTATGCTGTTAACTATTCCCATTCAATGGTGGCGGGTGGTTTTGAACTTATATCGTAAACTACACGGTTAATGCCTTTTACTTTATTTATTATTTCGTTTGATACTTCTGCTAAAAATTCATACGGCAAATGACACCAGTCGGCAGTCATTCCATCGGTAGAAGTTACGGCACGCAACGCCACCACGTTTTCATAAGTGCGCTCATCGCCCATCACCCCCACCGATTGTATCGGCAAAAATACAGCACCCGCTTGCCACACATCTTTATATAAATTTTTGGTTTTCAATAGCTGAATAAATATAAAATCTACCTCTTGCAATATTCGTACCTTTTCGGGAGTAATGTCGCCTAATATGCGAATGCCCAAGCCAGGGCCCGGAAACGGATGGCGACCTAAAATTGCTTGCGGAATTTCGAGCGATGCACCTACTCTTCGCACTTCATCTTTAAAAAGTAAACGCAATGGTTCCACTATTTTAAGTTTCATTTTTTCGGGCAAGCCGCCCACATTATGATGGCTTTTTATGGTTGCCGATGGTCCTTTTACCGATATAGATTCAATAACATCGGGGTAAATGGTGCCTTGCCCCAGCCAAAGTGCATCGGTTATTTGTTTCGATTCTTGGTCAAATACATCAATAAAAGTTTTGCCTATTGCTTTGCGTTTTTTTTCCGGATCGGTTAATCCTTGCAGTGCATCGTAAAATTGATTTTTGGCATCCACACCTTTCACGTTTAAGCCAAGTGTTTTGTAAGATGCCAATACATCATCAAATTCGTTTTTGCGTAGCAAGCCATTATCCACAAAAATGCAATACAAATTAGCGCCTATTGCTTTGTGCAAAAGCACTGCCGCCACCGAAGAATCTACTCCGCCCGATAGCGCCATCACCACTTTATCTGTACCTAATTTTTGTTTTAAATCGGCCACAGTTGTATCAATAAACGAATCGGGAGTCCAGGTTTGTGAGCAACCGCAAATGTTTACTACAAAGTTTTTGAGCAATTCTTTTCCTTCGGTGGTGTGATACACTTCGGGGTGAAACTGAATACCAAAAGTTTTTTCGGCCGTAAATTCATAGCCCGCAAATTTTACATCTTTAGTGCTTGCTATTATTTTACAATCGGCCGATAGTTCGGTAATTGTATCGCTGTGGCTCATCCACACTTGCGAATTTGCACTTATGTTTTTAAATAAAGCATTACCGTTTTCAATATGCGATAAATTAGCGCGGCCATATTCTCGGTGCTCAGATGATTGTACTTTTCCGCCACATTTATGCGCCAATAATTGCGCTCCATAGCACACACCAAGCAGTGGCAATTTGCCTTTTATGGCAGCCAAATCGGGGTTAGGCGCATTAGCTGCGCGCACCGAAAATGGGCTACCCGACAGGATAACGCCTTTAATGTGCGAAGCCGCAAAATTGGTTTTTTCTATCTCCGTGTACGGATGAATTTCGCAATACACATTTAACTCGCGCACCCTGCGTGCTATCAATTGCGTAAACTGCGATCCGAAATCAAAAATTAAAATAGTGTGGCCTTGCATAATTGGCGGCAAAGATAAAAAATTGCGGCAATTGCCGGTTTGGACTATTATGTATTAAGCTGCCTATTGGTGTTCCGTTTCAAACCAAAGTGTACTGATTTAAAATAAAAGAATAGAGACAAGGCGTAAAAAAACAAATCGCCCTTTCAGTTACAATTACCAAAAGGGCGATAAATTTATAGTTGGAACTATGAAAATTAGCGCTTGTGCAATTTTTTGCTCGATACAGTTAATGCTCTACGGCCCCTTTTTCTGCGTGCAGCCAATGTTCTTCTGCCATTAGCAGATGCCATACGCTTACGGAAACCATGTTTGTTTCTACGTTTGCGCTGCGAGGGTTGGAATGTGCGTTTCATTGTTATTTTTTAATTAGATACTGTTATTAATTTTTTAAAACGGGCTGCAAATATAATGAGGTTTTGTAAACCACAAAATTTATTCTTAAAGATGGTTATATTCGCAGCGTGAAAATAGAGGAAATACTAAGCCAAAGCATTATAAATGCACTGAAAACTTTATATACCGCTGATTTTGATAAATCGGCAGTGGTTTTTCAGAAAACCAACCCCGATTTTGAAGGCGATATAACACTGGTGGTATTTCCGTTTTTAAAAGCATCTAAAAAAAATCCGGAGCAAACCGCTGCCGATATTGGCAACTACCTTAAAAGCAACTGTGCCGATGTAAGTAATTTTAATGTGGTGAAAGGTTTTCTTAATTTGGTGATAGCCGATAGTTATTGGCTAAACAGTTTTATAGCAAAAGAAACTACCAGCCAAGAGCAAAAAGCAGAAATAATGGTAGAATATTGCTCTCCTAACACCAATAAACCCATTCATTTAGGTCATGTGCGTAATATTTTATTGGGCTGGAGCATGGCGCAAATTTTAGAAGCCAATGGCCACAAAGTAATAAAAGCAAACTTAGTGAACGACCGCGGTATACACATTTGCAAAAGCATGCTTGCATGGCAAAAGTGGGGAAAAGGCGAAACACCTGAAAAAGCAGGCATAAAAGGCGACCATTGGGTAGGGAAATATTATGTGATGTTTGAGCAAAAACTACTTGGTGAACGATCTGAAATATTAGAAAGTGAATTTGCACATGTACAAGATTTAAATGCGGCTGAAAAGGAGGAAGTTTTCAATTTATATTCAATTGCGAAAAACTTAGATGAGAAAGAAGAAATAAAAAAAAATGCATGGGAGAAGTTAAACGAACTAGCACGACTCCATGCTGATTTATCGAAAGGAGTACAAGAGATGCTTCGCAAATGGGAAGCCGGTGATGAGGCGACCATTGCGTTATGGAAAAAAATGAACGGCTGGGTTTACGATGGCTTTGCCGAAACTTTTAAATGCATTGGCATCCGTTTCGATAAAACATATTACGAAAGCCAAACTTATTTGCTCGGCAAAAAAGCAGTGGAAGAAGGATTGGCAAAAAATGTATTTATAAAGCGCCCTGATGGCTCGGTAATTATTGATTTAAAACAAGAAAAATTAGACGAAAAAGTGCTTTTGCGTTCAGATGGCACTTCGGTTTACATTACCCAAGACATAGGCACTGCCATAGAACGCCACAAAGAATTCCCTAATGTGAAAGGGTTTATTTACACAGTGGGCAACGAGCAAGATTATCATTTTAAAGTGCTTTTTAAAACCCTCAAAAAACTTGGCTACGCCTGGGCAGATAATTGCTACCACCTTTCTTATGGCATGGTAGAGTTGCCCGAAGGTAAAATGAAATCGCGCGAGGGCACCGTGGTGGATGCCGATGAATTGATAAAAGAAATGATTGACACAGCTCGAGAAACTACACAGGCGCTCGGTAAAATAGAAAACTTTACAAGCGATGAGGCCGAAAACCTTTACCGCATGATAGGTCTTGCGGCATTAAAATATTTTATTTTAAAAGTTGACCCGAAAAAGAAAATGCTTTTCAATCCGAAAGAAAGTATTGATTTTAATGGCAACACCGGCCCGTTTATACAGTACACGTATGCACGGATTAAATCAATTATCCGCAAAGCGGAAACTGCGAGTGAACAAAATTACAGCGCAGCGCATATTAATTTAGATGCAAAAGAAAAGACTTTAATAAAACTACTTTACCACTACCCTGCCCTGCTCGCGCAAGCGGCTAAAGAATATAACCCATCGGTTATTGCGGCTTATACTTACGATTTGGCTACGGCTTACAATAGTTTTTATCACGATATACATATCCTGAAAGAAGAAAACCGCAACTTAAAAAACTTCCGCATAGCATTATCGTTAAAGGTAGCCGAGCAAATAAAACAAGCTATGCAGCTTTTGGGAATTGAAGTTCCGGAACGAATGTAAATGCGCCTATTACTTGCCATATCATTACTTTTAACGCAACACATACTTGCACAATGCGACTTAAAATTGTCGCAAAAAGCACCCCTTGATTCATTATTTATTAAACTAACGTGTGATAAAACAGACACAACTAAAGTAAAAATTGGTGTATTAATAAGCCAAGCATATATAGAAATTGGCGCTTATGATAGTGCATTGTACTATGCTGAGGCAGCGATAGCGCTGTCTGAAAAAATTGGCTATAAATCAGGAATTATCTCAACTTACTTTCAAAAAGGAGTGTATTTTGAAGCAATTGACAATCACATAAAGGCAATTGAACTTTTTAACATTGCCTCAAAAAAAGCGCAAAGTGACGGGAATTTCGTGAAGCTGGCACAGTGCTACAACAATATTGGAAACAACTACATGAACATGGCTCAATATGATAAAAGTATTGAGTATTTTAATCTATCACTCAAGATTCGCGAACAATTAAAAGATGATAAAGGCATTGCACGAGTATATAACAACATAGGTAATGTTTACCTGTCGCAATCAAATTATAAAATTGCATTAGACTACTTTTTAAAATCAATGGTTATAAAAGAAAAGCTAAATGTAAAACCAGAGCTTATTAACGCTTACCATAACATGGGTGCGGTTTACCTGGAGATGCGCGACTACGATAAATCAATCAACTATTTCAGAAAAAGTTTAAACATCAGTAACGAATCCAAAAACGCAACAAAGGCAGGCAATGCCGCAACAGCCTTGGCTACCGTAAAACAAATTATGTTACAATACGATTCGGCTTTTTATTTTTATAGAATAGCGGATCGCTTATATGCTGTTAATAATAATAAAACTCAACTCGATTTGTTTTACAGAAACTATGGCGATTTGTATTTGAGTACAAACAAGCCCGATTCAGCAATTTTTTATTTTAACAAAGCATTATCGTGTGTGCGCACAAGTAAAAACAGTAGTAACCAGTGCGATTTATATAATGCCTTAGCAAAAATGTATAATAAGCAAAGGCGATACGAAATTGCAATAGCGTATTTAGACTCTGCTGTTGTTTTACTTAAAAACTTTTCGGCACCCAGACTACTAATGAATGCGTATGGCGAATATGCAATTTCTCATGAAGGGTTAGGGGATTATAAAAAAGCATACAGCTATCATGTTAAATTCAAAAACCAAAACGATAGTATTTATAATCTTGAAAACTCAAAAGAACTTAGCTCTTTAAAAACACAATACGAGGTGGATAAAAAAGCAGCCGAATTAAGTGCTAAAGCAGAAGCCGAAAAACTTGCTCAGAAGGCAATTGACGGAAAAGAACAAATAATAAAAAACATCATCATTGTCTCAATTGCAATAATACTTATAGTAGTGATCATTTTTACATACATCACTTTCATGCGATTAAGAACTACACGAAAACAAAAATCAATTATTGAAATTCAAAAACTTTTAGTAGATGAGAAGCAGAAGGAGATACTAGATTCTATACATTACGCCAAAAGAATACAAGATAGTTTACTCCCAACCGAAAAATATATTGAACGAAAGTTAAAAGAACAACGGAAAAACTAACACGGCAGATAAATGATTTTTTTAGTTTCAAAAAAATCTTCTTTAAAATATTCAGTCAAATTATAAGTTATAATCTGCTTTTTAAAAGCACTTAGCTCCTCAGATAAATCGCCCCCCTTCAAGTAGAGTATCCCATTAGGTAAGGCATTAATATGTTTTTTAGAAAACTTGTGTTGAACCCATTTGTAAAATTCCGGAAATTGTGTAACGGCACGGCTAATTACAAAATCGAATATATCGCTTATGTTTTCTGCACGCTCGTGCATGGTTTTTATATTTTTTAGCTGTAACGCTGCAGCTACCTCATTCACCACTTTTATTTTTTTGCCTATTGAATCTACTAACGTAAAATAGCAATCAGGAAAAAAAATAGCGAGCGGCACACCCGGGAAACCTCCGCCTGTGCCCACATCCAAAATTTTGGTGCCGGGTTTAAAATTTATTGCTTTGGCAATAGCCAACGAGTGCAACACGTGATGAAGCATAATGTTATCAATATCTTTTCTGGAAATAACATTGATGCGTGCATTCCACTCGGTGTACAAAGACGGCAAATTGTTGAACTGCGCCAATCGGTTGGCATCTAAATCAGGAAAATAATTTTCGATTAAACTCATGCCGGCTTATATTTTGCCTTCGGCATTTTTTAAAATGTTTTGTAAAAAGTCGCGCGCCCTAAATAATTGCGCTTTTACGGTGCCTAAAGGTATTTCCATCTCTTCCGAAATTTCTTCATACGATTTTTCTTCGAAATACCGTTTCTCTATCAATGCTCGGTAACGTGGCTTAAGTTTTTCTACAACTGCACGCAATGCCTCCACTTTTTGCTTTTTTACCATGCTATCTTCCGGATCGGGTTCATCGGCTTTTACTTCCATCTGCATTTCGCCACCTTCATCGTTTTTAATGGTTCTGTCTATTGATAGTAAATTTTTCTTGCGCTTGTTTCGCATAAAATCAATGCAGTTATTAGTAGCAATTTTAAAAAGCCAGGTACTAAAAGCGTATTCGGGCGTGTACTGATGCAATCGTTTAAAAGCTTTGCCAAATGCTTCAATGGTTAAATCATCGGCATCTTCTTTATTGTTTACCATTTTGAGTAACATAAAATAAACCGATTCGCGGTACCTTTCCATCAGCTCGGCATAAGCTTTTTGGTCGGCATCGCGCAAAGCACGGTTTACCAGTTTTATGTCATAAACGGCTTTTGCCGTAAGTTCTCTGCTATTTATGTTTTCGTCCATTTACTTTTTTTAACAAACAATTTTGATACCATTACTAAAGGATAAAAAAACATCAGCATCAGTTCGAAAAAAGGCGTTAGCCATATTAAATCATTTTCGCACAGCTTATCCATTGATAACTTAAATACAATTAATTGCACCAGCAATCTGAAACCAAACAAACAAAGCGGAACATAATACGGAAACTGCTGAACCGGAATAAGCAACGTGGCAACTAAGCCAATGTATAATATCCATTGGCTAAAAAACAACATTCCTAATCTGAACTTTGTTTTAAAATTATAGAACGATGATGTACTAACGTGTCTGCGTTTTTGGCGCAGCCATTCGCGGTAACTTGTTTTAGGTTTTGAAACCGTATGACTTTGCACTGCAATTTCTACTTTTGAGTTACGTTTGGTTGCAGCCTCGTTTACAAACAGGTCATCATCGCCACTCTCAATAAAATAGTGCGATGCAAAGCCTTTTATCTTAAAAAAGAGCGATTTTTTGTACGCCAAATTTCGACCTACGCCCATATAAGTTCGCCCTGCCAAACAAAATGAAAGGTACTGCTGTGCTATTTGAAAGGTATCGAATCGGATGAGTTTGTTAAGCAATCCTTTTTCTTTTTCATAACCACCGTAACCCAATACAATTTCGGCTTCGCCTTTTAATTCACAAATCATATTTTTTATCCATTGGTCGCTGTTGGGCTTGCAGTCGGCATCAGTAAAAAGTAAGTCTTCATACTTGGCGCCTTTTATACCCACCATTATCGCAAATTTTTTTCCGTGCTTGTAATATTCATCTTCCTTTATAGTGATGGTTCTGAAATTACTGTGTTTCTTTTCAAACTCTTTAAGCACATCGGGCGTATTATCAAACGAACAATCGTTTACCACTATCACTTCGTATTCGGGATAATCTTGCGCCATGATAATGGGCAAATATGCTGTTAGGTTATCGTCTTCGTTACGAGCACAAATAATAATAGAAACAGGCGGTGTGTTTCCCTTACAAGGTTTTTTTCGGTAAAAAGCTAAGCGCGAGAAAATAAAGAGATAGTAAAACAATTGAATAAGAAACCCGAAACAGAATACTGAAAATATTATTAGCTGGGGCGATAAAGGTGGCAACTGCATTTAGCAAACAAATTTAGCTGCATTGCCAAGCACCAATAGTGCTATCTTTGTGATGATTTAAACAAAGTAATTAACAGCTGTTTATTGTAAAAGCATTTCGTTTTTTTTGAGGTTCAACTTACAACATACCGATACGCATTCAAAAGCACGTGCGGCAGAGATAGAAACTGCACACGGAAAAATTCAAACTCCCATTTTTATGCCGGTGGGCACAGCCGGAACAGTAAAAACGGTTCACCAACGCGAATTGGCCGATGATATAAAAGCACAAATAATTTTGGGCAACACTTACCATCTTTATCTTAGGCCAGGTTTAAAAGTTTTTAAAAATGCAGGTGGCTTGCACCAATTTATGAATTGGCAAAAGCCCATTTTAACCGATAGTGGCGGCTATCAAGTTTACTCGTTAGCAAATTCAAGAAAAATAAAAGAGGAAGGCGTAAAATTTGCTTCTCATATTGATGGCTCAAAACACCTCTTCACTCCTGAAAATGTGATGGACATACAGCGAACAATTGGTGCCGATATTATTATGGCTTTTGATGAATGTACGCCCTATCCTTGCGAATACGATTACGCAAAAAAATCAATGCAAATGACGCACCGATGGTTAACACGCTGCATCAATCAATTTGATAAAACCGAGCCACTTTACAATTATGAGCAAGATTTATTTCCGATTGTGCAAGGAAGCGTTTACAAAGATTTGCGGCAGCAATCGGCCGAATTTATTGCAGCGCAAAACAGAGCAGGAAATGCCATTGGCGGCTTATCAGTAGGCGAACCGGAAGAAGACATGTATGCAATGACTGATTTGGTTTGCGAAATTTTACCTAAAGACAAACCGCGCTACCTCATGGGCGTGGGCACACCTTGGAATATTTTAGAATGTATTGCATTAGGCATAGATATGTTTGATTGCGTAATGCCCACCCGAAATGCAAGGCATGGCTTATTGTTTACTTACAATGGCATCATCAATATTAAAAACGAGAAATGGAAAAATGATTTTTCGGTGATTGATGCCGATGCCGATTGCTTTGCCGATAAGCAATATTCAAAGGCATATTTGCGCCACCTCATGCACGCCAACGAAATGCTTGGCGCACAAATTGCTACCATACACAACCTGCATTTTTACCTTCACTTGGTCACCCAAGCCCGTACTAAAATTATTGATGGTACATTTGCATCGTGGAAAACACAGTTAATTCCACGCTTAAAAACCCGACTTTAAAATACAATGCTTAAAAAAATTGACTGGTATATTTTAAAAAAATTTTTCGGGACATTTAATCTCGCCATCATTTTAATAATGATGATTGTTATTGTTTTTGATGTATCAGAAAAGATAGAAGATTTTATAGATAAAGATGCTCCCATTAATGCCATCGTTGGCGATTACTACTTGAACTTTATACCCTATTTCGCTAACCAATTCAGTCCGCTGTTTTGTTTTATATCGGTTATTTTTTTTACATCGCGCATGGCAAGTAAAACCGAAATTGTTGCCATACTTAGTTCGGGCATTAGCTTCAAAAGATTTCTATTGCCATTTATGATAGGTGCAATGATAATTACACTTGGATCGCTTTATCTTAATCATTTTGTTATACCTCATGCCAATCGCTTACGAAACGATTTTGAAGATGCATATATACGTAACCAGTATCATAACAATGAGATTAACATTCACCGACAAATAAACCCCGGCACATTTATATACTTTAACAGTTACAACAATATTAAAAACATTGGCTACCAATTTTCGATGGAAAAAATACATAACGGAAACCGTATGTATTACCTCCGTTCAGATTATGTGAAGTGGGACAGCGTAACAAGCAGATGGTCTATCAATAACTATTTTATCAGATACATTAACGGAAACGAAGAGGTGATAAAAAAAGGGCAGCAACTTGATACGGTGCTTAATTTTAAACCTTCCGATTTTGGCAAGCGCATCCAAGCAATTGAAAATTTGAATTTCTCTGAACTAAACAGCACCATCGAAACCGAAAAAGAAAAAGGAGCTACTAATATTGAGCAATACGAAGTTGTAAAATATGGGCGTACGGCTTTCCCATTTGCTACTATTATTTTAACATTAATTGCAGTAGCTATTGCAAGCCGCAAGGTGCGTGGCGGTATTGGTTTGCACTTAGGCGTGGGGCTTGGGCTAGGTTTTTCGTATGTGATGCTTATGCAAGTAGCCACACAACTTAGCTTACGAGCAGGCGTGCCTGCTTATTTGGGAGTTTGGATGCCGAATGTTATTTATCTCTTCATTGCAATATGGCTCATAAGCCGTGCCCAAAAATAATATAGCCAATTAAAAGCAATAGCATAATAATATGTGTTTATTGGGTTTTGTCTCTCAATCGTGGCACAAGTTTCCAAACTATAAATACCCAAGATTTATCCAAAGGCATTTATTTCATCGAAATTTTAACCAACGAAGGCAAGCAAAAAATAAAGTTTGTAAAAAATAAAACAATAGTTTTTGGTCAATTTTTAAGGTGAAAAGCCCTGTATAAAAATATGCAGGGCTTTTTTGGCATAATTTTAGTAAGTTTGCAGCAGAAATTTAAAACCAAAACATAAAAAATGAAAAAAATCACATCACTCTTGGCAGCTGTGGCTATTATCGCAGCATCAATCACATCTTGTGGAAAATATGAAGAAGGTCCAAAACTTTCATTACGCAGTAAAAAAGGCCGCTTGGCTGGCGACTGGTTATTACAATCAGTAGAAGTAAATGGAACAGCCGTTAATTTTACTAATTCGGACTATTGGACTTTTGATAAAGACGGCACTTACAAATACACAGCCGGCAACCTATCGGTATCAGGAACATGGGTATTTACTGATGATAAATTAGGAATAATTACCGAGGTTTCTGGCAACAAAGACACAATGTCAACACTTATTAAATTAACTAATAAAGAAATGTGGTTTAAAGATGTGGACGGTGCCAACACTACAATAACCAAAATGAAAGCAAAAGAATAATTACACATAGTCTTTAATAATAAAAAGCCCCGCTAAATTGCTGGGCTTTATATTTAAAGATTTGATAATTAACCGAGCAACCAAATTCATATATTTGTGTCAAGAAATTTAAACCAACCCAAAAACAAAAAACAAAATGAAAAAACTTGCAATTATTGCTGCTGTTGCTGTTATAGCATCGGCCACATTTTTAGAAAGCTGTAAAAAAGGTGAAAACGACCCGTTTTTATCATTCCGTTCGCGCAAAGGCCGTGTAGCCGGTGAGTGGAAAGTGTCATCAGGATCAGGATCGTCAACCAATGGTCAAGGAGTATCATCTACATGGACTTTTGACGGTACCACATTAACACAAATCCAAGGAAGTAACCCCAGTACAACTCCTTATACAATTGAATACACGTTTGATAAAGATGGTTCGTTTACTCAGATTGACGTTACATCAGTTGGTCAAACAACTTTAACAACCACTACATCAGGTACGTGGAACTTCACAGGCAAAGTTGGCGAAGACAAAAACAAAGATCGTATTGTGATGCGTACACTATCTGAAGTTACAACATCGGTAAATCCGGCATCTACATCTACAATTACCTATACAGGCGATGATGCCCCTTCAGACATTATGTACATTGATCAATTAAAAAACAAAGAAATAATTTTCAAATTTAAAGGATCGCAAACTTCAGGTAACCCAGCTACAACTGATAGTAACGAAGGCACTTACACTTTAACTGCTAAATAGTGGCAATCTACAAAGCAAAAAACCCCGAGCAATGCTCGGGGTTTTTTGCTTTGTACACATTTGCAAATACCATATAATAAGTTATTTTTGTACACACTCATTAAAATAACACGAATTAGAATAAACTAATGGCGAATACCGAACTGTTGATGCCCAAAATGGGCGAAAGCGTTGCAGAGGCAACAATTATAAAATGGCTTAAAAACGAAGGCGATAAAATTGCCATGGACGAACCTGTATTGGAAATTGCAACAGATAAAGTTGATTCAGAAATTCCATCAACAGCCGAAGGCGTGTTAATTAAAAAACTTTTTAAAGAAGGAGAAGTGGTGCAAGTAGGCAAAGCAGTTGCTCTAATTTCGAGCGATGTGAATGTTAAAGTCGAGCATCCAAAAGAAACTGCGCCAGTTACAGTTCAAAAAGAAAGCCAGCATACATCTGTACAAAAACAAGTAGCCGAAACAGCGATTGCAAATATTAAGATAGAAAAGCAATCGGCAGCAGGTAAATTTTATTCGCCATTAGTGCGCAATATTGCTAAAGCAGAGGGCATTGGAATGGAAGAGTTAGAAACCATTGTAGGCAGCGGGCTTGAAGGAAGAGTTACAAAAAACGATATACTTGCTTATTTGCCAAACAAAGGAAAAGGAAAAACGCTAAGTACAAATCTAAGTACAAATGGCGCATCCACAAGTGTACAAACCAATAATAGCTCAAGCAGTTCGCAACAAACAGTGGTTGTAAATAAACCTGTAGTATCTGTAAGCGCAGGCGATGAGATAATTGAAATGGACAGAATGCGAAAACTCATTGCCGATCACATGGTGATGAGCAAACACGTATCGCCACACGTTACATCATTTGTTGAAGCCGATGTTACTAATCTTGTAATGTGGCGCGATAAAATTAAAAAACAATTTGAAAAACGCGAAGGCGAAAAAATAACTTTCACGCCTGTTTTTATTTGGGCAGTAATACAAGCCATAAAAGATTTCCCGATGATAAACGTATCGGTAGATGGAACTAAAATCATCCGCAGAAAAAACATAAACATAGGAATGGCCGCAACATTACCTACAGGTAATTTAATAGTACCCGTAATTAAAAATGCCGACCACCTTAACTTGCTTGGTTTAACCAAAGCAGTTAACGACTTGGCTAACCGTGCACGTCAAAACAAGTTACAACCCGATGAAATTTCAGGCGGAACTTATACTTTAACCAATGTGGGTTCGTTTGGAAACGTAATGGGAACACCCATCATAAACCAACCACAAGCCGCAATAATGGCAACCGGTGCAATTAAAAAGAAACCGGCAGTAATTGAAACACCTAACGGTGATACAATAGGAATAAGACAGATGATGTTCCTCTCCCACTCTTACGATCACCGTGTGGTAGATGGTGCACTTGGCGGAAGTTTTGTGAGACGCGTAGCCGATTATTTAGAAAATTTTGATGTGAATACACTGATTTAAAGAACAGTTATGCGAATAGTAAAACTCATCCTATCAGCACTACTTTTTTCGCAATTATTATGGGCAGGTGCCGATGCCGAATTAAAAAGAAAATTTACAGACGCAGAGATTTTTTTTGCTGATTCTAATTATGCTTCGGCACTACCGCTATACTTAGATATATTAAACAGCAAAACCGATAACGCCAATTTAAAATATAAAATTGGCGTTTGTTATTTACACTCATCAAACGAAAAAAATAAAGCATTCGAGTATCTCGACTTTGCCACAAAAAACACATCAGACAATTGTGATGAATCATCCTTCAAAGAAAAAAATGCGCCCGTCATTTGCTTTAAATATTATGCCGATGCTTTGTTGCTCAACTACCGACCTAAAGATGCGCTCACCTATTACGAGCGCTTTAAAGAGTACATTCCGGATAATGATAAAGTGATGATAACTGAAGTAACTCAGAAAATGGAATACTGTTACAATGCCATCGAATTGATGAAATACCCGAAAAATTATATAATAAAAAATTTAGGACAAAAAGTAAATTCAAAATTTGCCGATTACTCTGCTGTTATTTCTGCTGATGAATCAGTGCTGGCATTTACCTCCAGAAGAGAAGGTACAAGTGGAGGCAAAATGGATTTTAGAGATAATTTATTTTTTGAAGACATTTATATATCAGCAAAAAACGACACTACTTGGAACGATGCAAAAAATATAGGTGCGCCAATTAATACTGCCGGGCACGAAGCCACAGTTGCAATATCTGTAGATGGTCAGCAAATTTTAATTTACAAAGACGACCAAGGAGATGGAAACATTTACACCACCTCGCTCAGCGGAGATATATGGTCAACTCCACAAAAACTAAACGATTTTATAGATTCAAAATCGTGGGAACCAAGTGCATGTTTTACCGCTGACGGACGAACAATTTATTTTGTGAGCAACCGTAAAGGCGGTTATGGCGGGCGCGATATTTACCGATGCGTACTTTTACCGAATAACCAATGGAGCTTTCCGCTTAACATGGGGCCTGATGTGAATACCCCGTTTGATGAAGATGCGCCATTTATGCACCCCGATGGTGTAACATTATTTTTCAGTTCAAAGGGACATAAATCAATGGGCGGCTTTGATATTTTTTATGTTACTAAAACCGAAACCGGTTGGGAAAAACCTACTAACATCGGCTATCCGATTAACACAACAGATGACGATTTATTTTACGTGCTATCTGCAAGCGGCAAGCATGCATATTACTCGGCTAACAAACCAGAAGGATTTGGCGACAAAGATATCTACGTTATATCTTACGATACCATTGCAGTTGATCCGGTGGTGCTTGTAAAAGGATTTGTAACAGCAAATGGCTCAGAAAATGTTCCGGAAGACACGAAGATTACACTCTTCGATCCGGAAACGGGAAATATTATTCAGGAAATAAAACCAAATAAATCAACGGGGAAATATTTATTTACAATGAATACCGTTAAAGGAAAGAAGAACTATATTTTAAAATACGAAGCGCCCGGCTACAAAACCACATCCGAACCATTTGACATTGATGTGCAATCATCTTATCAAGAAATAGAACGCCCGGTTGATTTGAGACGCGTGAATATTATGCCAATGGGAATTGGCGCACTATCTGTGTACGGAAAAATTGCCGACATGGAAAACAATGTGATAAAAGGTGGACGTGTAGTAGTTACAAATTTAACTACCGGCAAAGTTGACACACTGATAAATGCAAATAAAACCACAGGCGTTTATAATTTCATTATCAAAAAAGGAAACAACTATAATGTTTCGTTTGAAGCCGATGGTTATTTATTTCACACCGAAAATATTCAATTACCAAAAGAGGAAGGCACAACTGAATTAGAGAAAAACATACAACTCGACAAAATTAAACAAGGTGCTAAAATTATATTGAACAATATCTTTTTTGATAATGCAAAAGCTACGCTAAGAAAGGAATCAATGTCTGAACTTGATAAACTGCTTGCATTCTTAAAAACAAATTCTGCAATCACCATTGAATTATCAGGCCATACAGACAGCAACGGAAACGATAATGCTAATTTAAAATTATCGCAAGACAGAGCTCAGGCAGTAGTAAGCTACCTCATTAAAAACGGAATTGACAAAAGCAGATTAGTTGCAAAAGGATATGGCGAAACGCAACCTATTGCCCCAAACATGGGCGCTGATGGCAAACCCGAAAAAAAGAATATGCAACTCAACCGAAGAGTTGAGATGAAAATTTTATAATCATTCGTTCATGTTTAATCGTGCGATTCTCATAGTAACATTTTTGTTTTCCGCTGTACTGTCATCGGCACAAAACAAACGACTGATTGATTCGCTTGAACGGATGTTGCCACAAGGCGATGATCTAAAGAAAGTAACACTTTTTGTTGCCTTAGCCGAAGAATACAGATACTACGATTTTTCAAAATCAAAAAACTATTGCAACCAGGCATTGCAAATTGCTACCGACCTTAACAGCGATACACTGATTGCAAATGCTAACCGACAAATGGGAGCAATATTCAACCAATCGGGCGACTACGAAAGGGCAGTGCAATATCTTATAGCAGCACTATCGGTTTACGAAAAACATAAAATTAACCCGGGCATTGCTATGACAAAACTTGGGCTTGGATTATCGTATCAAAATTTAAAAAAGTACGATGAGGCACTGAAGTATTATTTTGAAGCACTCGCCATACAAGAAAAAGTTGCAGGCGGCAAAAAAATATTGGCAAATTTATACAACAACATTGCCATCATCTATAAATTTAAAAACGATCCTAATTTATCGCTCGATTATAATTTTAAAGCATTAAAAATAAGAGAAGATGCCGGAGACAAAAGAGGTGTGTCATACTCATACAACAATATTGGTGTGATATATGAAGATTTAAAAATGCCGAAAAAGGCATTGGAATATCATTACAAATCGCTTGAAATGAAAAAAGCGAATAAAGACTTAAAAGGAATGGCAAGCAGCCACATTAACATTGCCTCTAACTTGCGAAAAAGCGGCAAAAATGCCGAAGCGGAGCAAAACATAGTGGCTGCAATAAAATATGCCGAACAAATAGGAGCTAAAGATTTTATGCTTGATGCCTATGAAGAGGCCGCTAATATTTATAAAGCAATGGGGAAATTTGAATCGTCAACTACTTTTCTCTCAAAATTTGTTGAACTAAAAGATTCATTATTCACTGAAAAAAACAACAAGCTTGTTGAAGAATTAAAAGTAAAATACGAAAGCGAGAAAAAAGAAGGTGAAATAGAATTGCTCAAGCAGAACAAAAAATTGAGTGACGACCAACTTGCTGAGTCAAATAAAAGAAATACACTTTTAATTTTACTCGGGCTGGCTTTGGCGGCTATGGCAGTTTTTGCTTACAGCAGGTATAGGATTAAGCAACGTACCAACGAAAAATTAGAAGTAGCAAACACGCAGTTGCAGCATTTAAATGAGCTGGTTAACAACCGAAAGCTTGAAATAGAAAAACAGAGTAAAGAAATCCAATTAAAAAACAAAGATATTACCGATAGTATTATCTATGCTAAAAGAATACAGAGCGCAATAATGCCTCCACTAAACGAACTTTATCAAACTTTTCCTAATTCATTTGTTTATTACAGCCCGCGAGATATTGTAAGCGGAGATTTTTATTGGTACTCATCATCGGGCGAGACTATGTTAATTGCTTGTGCAGATTGTACAGGTCATGGCGTTCCGGGTGCATTTATGAGCATGATATGTGTGCAAATATTAAACTTGGTGGTGAAAAACAGCAATGTAACTGCTCCTGAACAAGCGTTGCAATTACTGGATTACGGTGTGCGTAAAGCGTTGCGACAAAGCGGTGCTGATAATGATACTACTGATGGGATGGATGTGGCACTGTGTGCCATACATTTAGAAAAGGGATTAATACAGTATTCCGGAGCTTATAGGCCGCTGTATATTATACGCGATAACAATCTATTAGAGTTTACTGCAAATAAATTTTCAATAGGCGGACACAAGCAAATTGAAAAAAAATTTACCGGACACGAAATAAAATTTCTGAAAGGTGATAAGGTATATATGTTTACCGATGGTTATGCCGATCAATTTGGAGGACCCGATGGTAAAAAGTATAAAATAAAAAATTTCAAGAAAATGCTTTCGTCCATTTCGCACCTGCCAATGGCTGAGCAAAATAAAAAAATAGAAGCCGAGTTAAAAAATTGGAAAGGCGAACACGAACAATTAGACGATATACTTGTAATTGGATTTGAAGTAAACTAATAAGGTGTAAAAACCGAAGTGTCCTTTTTTATTGTAGGAATAATACTCAAAACCGGAATATCAGAATTGGTAATTATTTCCTGAGCCGATGAGCCAATGAAATAAGGGGTAAACTCTACCTCTTGCTGAGTCATTATCATTATCAAATCACCTTCCACTCGCTTTGAATAATCAACTACATAATGCGCCAAATTACCTTCCGATTTACGTCCTTTTATTAATTCGGCAGTGCACTTTACTCCCGCTTTATCAATAAAAGTTTTTACTTGCCCTAATTGGCGAACTAATCTGTTTAAAATAAATTCATCTGTGGTAAATAAAACCGAAACCACACGAATTACGGCTCCGTTGTATAAGTTAGAAAGCCATAATGCTTTGCTAACTTTTTCTTTTGTCTCTTTTGTTAAATCGAGCGGCAACACAATATTACTGCAACCTTGCCGGTGATGCTTACCTTTTATGGAAATAACCGGCACCGCAGATTGTTTTACTACCTTCACAGTATTTGAGCCGAGTAGTTTTCTTTTTAGTCCCTCCGCCCCATTGCAGCCCATTACAATAAAAACAGCGTTTAGCATTTCTGCCACTTCGCTTATTTTATCATACGCTGTACCGTAACCAATCATTGTTTCAATCGCAAAACTTGTTTCATTTTTTGCCTCAGCCACTAATTTATCCAATTCTTGCTGTGCATGTTTTTTCATCTGCTCTTTTTGCTCTGGCGATAAAAAGTTAGCAACAAAACCGCTGTCATCTATTACATGTAGCAGCACAATTTCGGCTCCAATTTGTTTTGACAGGTTATACGCTTGACCAAGCGCCACGTGCGATTGCTCAGAGAAATCTACAGCTACAAGTACTTTCTTTTGCGATGTGCTCATATACTTTCGGGTGTTATATCTTCACTAAAATAAGTATTAAACAACTTGTTAATTGCTATTTTTTCTGAAATTAGCAACATAATTATTAACCAAATATGATTGCTGAAACCGAACTTATTTTAACGCCACAGGGCTGTATTTATCACCTGAATTTAAAACCCGAAAATATTGCCGACAGTATTATTGTTGTGGGCGACCAATCGCGTGTTGCAGATATTTCAAAGCATTTTGATGAAATAGAATTTCAAACACAAAACAGAGAATTTGTAACGCATACAGGAGTGTATAAAGGCAAAAGAATTACTGCGCTATCAACCGGTATAGGCACCGATAATATTGATATTGTGCTAAACGAGCTAGACGCATTGGCAAATATTGATTTAAAAACACGTGAAATAAATGCGAAAAAAAAATCGTTGAACATTGTTCGCATTGGTACATCCGGAGCGCTGCAAAAAGCAATTGAAATTGATACTTATGTAGCCTCATCGCACGGAATTGGTTTTGATGGCTTACTGAATTACTACGATGCCCTTGATACAGTAAATGAAAACGAGATTAGCGAGGAATTTATTAGGCAAACAAATTGGCAAAAAAAATTGCCCTATCCTTACATTGTATCTGCTGATGTAGGTTTATTAAAAATTGTTGGTGCAGATTATCGCCAAGGAATTACGGCTACAGCTCCAGGCTTTTATGGCCCTCAGGGTCGTACATTAAGGCTAAATCCGTTAATGCCTGATTTAAACGAAAAATTAACCGACTTCTCTTTTCAAAATTATAAAATAACAAACTTTGAAATGGAGACTTCAGCGCTCTACGGTTTATCAAAACACATGGGACACAGAGCGTGCACGGTATGTGTTATAGTTGCAAATAGAATTACCAAAACATTTACAAAAAATTACCATCCGGCAATGGACAAGTTAATTGTTCAAACCCTCGACAGATTAACAACTATCGGTTAAAAAGTAAAATTGCCGCCAACATGTATTTGCTTTATCCCCACTAAATTTGAATAGTGGAAAAAGCAGAAATACAAGCACTCATTAGTTTATTAGATGATCCTGATGCTATAATTTTTGAGCAAATCAGAGACAAACTACTTTCCATCGGCCAGGACGCAATACCGGCATTAGAAAACGCTTGGGAAAATTCGTTTGATACGGTAATACAAAATCGAATTGAGCTTATTATTCATAAAATTCAATTTAAAGAAATACAGGCAGCGCTGAGGATGTGGGCTAAGCCCGAAAATCAAAAACTACTTGATGGTGCTATTTTAATAGCGCGTTACCAATACCCCGATTTGGATGTTGAAAAAATATATACGAAAATCCAACAAATAAAACAAGATGTGTGGCTTGAGTTGAATGATAATTTAACTGCATTAGAAAAAGTAAAAATCATTAATCATCTGCTTTTTGATGTACACGGATTTAGCGGCAACACAACCAACTATCATGCTCCGCAAAATTCATACATCAACAATGTACTTGAAAGCAAGAAGGGAAATCCACTTTCAGTATCTATGCTTTATTCTATTATAGCTCAAGATTTGCAAATACCAATTTATGGAGTAAATCTTCCCGAGCATTTTGTACTTGCTTATGTTGATATGCACAACAATATTTTTGATCAAACGAATGAATTTGGAAATTCAGTTTTATTTTATGTTAATGCATTTAGCCGAGGAACCGTGTTCAGTAAAGGCGAAATAGATTCCTTTTTAAAACAGTTGAAATTGCAGCCACAAGCTATTTTTTATGAGCCGTGCTCAAATCTTGACATGATAAAACGGCAAATAAGAAATTTAATTAACTCTTATGAAAAGTTGGGCTACCCCGATAAAGTAAGAGAGCTTGAAAGTTTGATTGCCATTATTTAATAACTTTAATAATGGTTTTAAAAATAATTTTAATATCTGAAAGTAAATTATTTTCCCTCACGTATTTCAAATTAAGTGCAAGTTTAGCAGGCATAATTTTATGAATGTAATCCACCTCCGGATTGTCAGACTTACCTAAAATTTCATTTTCGTTCACATACTCAATTGAAGCATAATCGGTGATGCCGGGTTTTATTTCTAAAACTTTTTGTTGTTCTGCAGAATACATGTCTACATATTTTCTCACTTCAGGGCGAGGGCCAACTAAACTCATATCGCCAATCAGGACATTAATCAACTGTGGCAATTCATCAATTTTATATTTACGCAAGTAGTATCCAATTTTTGTAACCCTATTGTCTTTTCCTCCAATCGTTAGCAACCCTTGTTTATCAGAATTAACAAGCATTGTTCTAAATTTAAATAGAAAAAAATCTTTGTTATAACAACCTACTCTGCTTTGCAAATAAAAAACAGGAAACCCACTATCAATAAATACTAAAATGCCTATTAAAACAAAAAATGGAGACAGCAGGAGTAACCCAAAGAATGAAAAGAAAATATCGAACAGGCGCTTTAACACTAAATAGTTTTATTTACTGCTCCTACAACAGCGTCAATAATCAACTTAATTTGCTCATTAGTTAAATCAAAAAAAACAGGTAAAGAAATTTCGCGCGAAAAATTACTGTACGTAATAGGATAATTTTTTATGTCATACCCCATTGATTTGTAAAAACTCATCACCGGAACTGGAATAAAATGTACGTTCACTGAAACATCTGCATCAAATATTTTCTGAATAATTGCATCGCGCTGATGTTCTGTTATATTTTTAATTCGAATCGGATAAAGGTGATAAGATGTTTCTGCAATGTCATTTTTTAATACCGGTATTTCTGCCCAATCATACTCGCTAAATGCTGAAGAATACGCTTCGCAGATTTCTTTCCTGCGTTTTAAAGTATCGCTGTAGCGAGCCAGTTCAATTAAGCCAATAGCAGCCGATAAGTCCGTCATGTTACATTTATAGCCAGCTTCAATAATATCGTACTTCCAATTTCCTTTTTGCATTTTTGCCAATGCATCTTTGTTTTGGCCGTGCAATGTTTTTACACATAAATATTTATATATTTCATCGTTATTCAATGGCTCGGGTAAGTTTAACGCAATGGCACCACCTTCGGCAGTGGTTAAATTTTTAACGGCATGAAAAGAAAAAACCGAAACATCTGTTAAGCTACCTGTAAGTTTGCCATCATAAGTTGCACCAATGGAATGTGCGGCATCGCTCAGTACTAAAATTCGATTTAGATTTTTTTGTTCATCTGTAGCTGCAACAAATTTTGATTTAATATCCAAGCGATTAACCAGATGATTAATTTTATTGTAGTCGCATGGATAACCGCCAAAGTCAACGGGCATTATAACTTTTGTTCTACTTGTAATTGCTTTTTCTATTTCAGTAACCGAAATATTAAAATCATCGGGGTTTACATCTACAAAAATAACTTTTGCACCGCAGTGCACTACCACATTAGCAGTAGCCGAATAGGTATAAGCCGGTAAAATAACTTCATCGCCTGCGCCTACTCCATACCAGCGCAAAATAATTTCAAGGCCGGCAGTAGCAGAGTTAAGGCACAGTGTGGACTTACTACCGGTGTATGCAGTTAATTTTTTTTCAAAATCTTTTGTTCTCGGTCCGGTAGTTATCCATCCCGACTTTAATGCAGTAGTAACTTCATCAATAATTTTCTGATCAATGTGTGGTGGTGAAAATGGTATCATTTAGCGCGTAAGTTTTGATTTTCTTGAATTTGGTTTTCTGTTTAAAATTATAAAATTTAATAGTCCTTCTATATAACCCAAGCCATAGCTTATATGCAAGATTAAAAATGTCCAAACGGTTGCAAATGGTTTTCGTTTAGATAAAATATTCGATAGTGCGGCAAATAATGCTGTAAATAAATAAACAAATAATACAGCTATATATACAATTGAAATATATATTGAAAAAAACGATGCGATAATTCCCATGAAAAGAAACAATACAAAACAAGCAGGAACCAGTTGCCTGATGGTTGTAATTGAATTATGCTTTTTATTTACAAATACTTTCCAGTAGCCATATTGAAAATATTGGTGAAATAATTTACTGAATGATGAACGAACATAGTAAGTGGATTTTATTTCAGGATTGAGATAAATTTTGAATCCACTTTTTAATATGCGGTAATTAAATTCATCGTCCTGGTTGCGCGTTAAATCTTCGTCAAAATAGCCACACTTATCAAAAACATTTTTTTTATACGCTCCAAATGCAACAGTATCAACATATCCCACTTTGTTGCCTGTTCTAAAGTGTGCATTGCCTACACCAAAGGAGGATGACATTGCTGCTGCAATAGTTGAAGTAGTATCATCTTCTGAAACGCTATTCAAAATTCCGCCAACACAACCGATAGAATTGTCAATTGAAAATGTGTCAACACATTTAGAAACATAATCAGGGGCAATTTCAGCATGTGCTCCTAAAATTATTGCGATGTCAAACTCGCGGCAGTTTATTCCAAGGTTGAGCGCAAATGGAGCCGTTTGCATTAAATTGTCAACGCGTTTTATGAAAGGATATTTATTTTCAAAGTCGGCAATTATATTTCGGGTTTTATCGGTACTCATTCCATCGCAAACTGCTACAAATAGTTTATCTTGAGGATAATCTGAATTAACGATTGACTGTAAGCACCTTGCAATATACTTCTCCTCATTACGGCATGGTATAGATATGGTTACATTCATTAAAGAATAAATATATTTGTAAAAATTAAGACAAATATACTTACTTAGCAGGGATAGATGCTTTTTAATTAAATTCAGTTTTTATTTTTTTTTCCAATAGTAACAGCGCTATATTTCCTGTTACCACACAAATTTAGATGGCTTGTGTTGCTTAGCGCAAGTTGTATTTTTTACATGTACTTTATTCCTTCATATATATTAATACTGTTTTTTACGATTATGATTGATTATTATGCAGGTATATTTATTGAGAAGTCTGAAGGTAAAAAAGAAAAAAAAACATATTTAGCTCTGAGTGTTATTGCGAACATTGGAATATTGTTTTTTTTTAAGTATTACAACTTTTTTATTGATAATGTAAACATGTTTTTTTACGCCTTAGGTAATGAGCAAGTGCTGCCATATATCGAGATAATTTTACCTGTTGGTTTGTCGTTTCACACATTTCAAGCAATGAGTTATACAATAGAGGTATACAATGGAAATCAAAAAGCAGAGAAACATTTTGGATACTATGCATTATATGTAATGTTTTATCCACAATTAGTAGCGGGCCCTATTGAACGGCCGCAAAATATTTTACATCAATTTCACCAACCCAAAATTTTTAGTTATGAATGCTTAATTAGAGGATTGCGTATTATGCTTTGGGGTCTCTTTAAAAAAGTGGTCGTAGCAGATTCATTCGCAATTATTGTTAATCAGTCATATTCTGATATACAAAGTCAAAATGGGTGGGAGCTGCTTTTGGCATCTTATTTTTTTTCATTTCAGATATATTGCGATTTTTCGGGTTACACCGATATTGCAATTGGTTCGGCCAAATGTATGGGTTACGATTTAATGAAAAATTTTGAGGCCCCTTATTTATCGGCATCCATATCAGAATTCTGGAGCAAATGGCACATATCACTATCAACTTGGTTTAGAGATTACGTCTATATACCTCTGGGTGGTAACAAGGTGAGCAAATCAAAATGGATACGCAACATAATAATCGTATTTCTAATAAGTGGCATGTGGCATGGTGCAAAGTACACCTTCTTGATATGGGGGATAATTCATTCTATTTACATAGTCATAGAAATTATAATTGCGCCCATTCTATCTAGTATAGAAAAAAAAATCAATTACAAGTGGGTGTACAAAGCATTTAAAGTAATGATTGTTTTTCATGCGGTAACACTTGCATGGATTTTTTTCAGAGCAAACAACACAAATAATGCTATCATGATTTTAAAAAAAATATTTACTTCTCTTTTTTATAATACATCGGGAGTACAGTCAGTCCTTACAAATATTTCTTTCAATACTTTTATAGTTATTATTTTATCATTATTGCTAGTTATTATCAAGAAAACAGTTCCTATACCTTTAAAACACAAATACAGTTATATATATTTCATTGGCCTTTTAATGTTAATTATTGTACTTGGTAAAACCGACCACGAACAGTTTATATATTTTCAATTTTAAATGATAAAAAGAGCAATACGTTTTATATTAATATTCGCAATATTTTATTACGGCACATACACTTTATTATTTATTTTGAGTTACAAAAATACTCCATTGATAAAAATGGTACAGGAAAAAATAGTTTTAGACAAAGATGTTTTCGGCAAAAGCTACAACGATTTTTTTGCATGTGAGTCTTACGACTATTTGTTTTTAGGATCGTCACATTGCTACAGGAGTTTCGATCCTGCAATATTTGCCCAATATGGTTTATCGTCCTATAATCTAGGAAGCAGCTCACAAAGTCCGTTAAACAGCTACTGTATACTTAAAAAAGTAATAAAAAGGACAAAAAACGTGATCATGGAAGTATATCCCGTTAGTTCTGGTTTAAGTGGAACTGAATCATTTTTGAGCATAAACGCTAGCACAAAAGATATTAGCTTGGTTGCTGATATGGCCTTTGAAATAAATGATTTACGATGTTATAACATGCTATCAATTAAGCCCATAATTGATAACTATAATCGCAAGAGGATTTTCAATTACAGCCAATCAAAAAATGGCTATATAGTAACTATCGATACAGCAAAATTTGAAAAAAAATATGTTGTTACTTTAAATAAAGAAAATGTAAAAAAACAACTTGAATACATTTGTAAAATTATTGAACTGTGTAGAGATGCTAATATTGCATTAACATTTATATATGCGCCTATACCAAGAAAACACATCATTACAAATGAAAAAATATTCATAGATGAATTAAAAGAAATTGCTGAAAAAGAAAATATATCTTTTACTGATATGAGTCGTAAATCTAACTGTGATAGCAAAACAGATTATTATGATGATAATCATTTAAACGAAAGCGGTGTGTACAAATTCAACCACCAATTGATAGGCATTATAAAAAAAGGAAATTAGCTCTTTTTATTATCAGATAAAACTGAAAACCAAAAGGCAAAAAATATAACGCCAGACTGTGTTTCCAACATAGACTCAAATAGAAAATTAATCGCAAGTATAAACGTAACATTAAACAGTAAGATGTTATTTTTACTTTGGATATATGCTTGTAAGAAAATTAATAACAAAAACACAATACCAACTAAACCATTTGAAAGCCCGGTTTGAAGATATTGGTTATGTGCATTAAGTTTTTTTTCTAAAACCGCTTTATATCCATTTTTTTCGTACTGATGAAGTAATGCGATATTTCCATTTCCTGTACCAAACCCCAATATCGGTTTTTTCAAGTATACTTCAATTGCCGATTTCCAGCAGAGTACCCTTGCAGAAGTACTTTCGATAGACGAAGGATTGATTTGGTTGGTAGTTATAGTTACAGCGGGTTGCTTAAGTCTATTATAAAACTCAGGCGAAAAAAACATTAATAAAATGAACGAAAAAGATGAGAGCAGAATGGAATAAAACAAAAGTTTATAGTTTTTAGTTATATGTATATGGTACGAAAAAACAGCAAACAAAGATATCAAGCCAGATTTTGATGCAAGTAATATGATTGTAAGCACATAAAGCAGGATGGTTAATTTATCGAACCTTTTTTCGTTTGCCGTTCCTAAACGGTTAAATATTAGTGCCAATGCCAATGATAAATACATTGCAAAATAGCTTGGATGCATTAAGGTGGAAAGCCTTGATGTTAAAAAAAAATTTATTCCGTAGTTTAAATTATATAATCCATTATGTATTTTTATTTTTTCATCAATAAAACACCATGCTGCATTAATTAAACAGAATAAAACGGTAATGGTACATCCATAGATGTAGAAACCATATAATTTGTTTTGTTGTATTTCACTCTTGTTGGAATTATAATATATTAGTGAGAAAGGAAGAACTAATAGGCTGAGTTTTACCTCTAAATCAAAAAATGATTGAGATTTTTCTGCTGCATAAGTAGTTCCTATCAAGTGAGCGCAATAAAATAAAACAATATATAGTAGTAATTTATTTTCCAGTAAATATTTATAATCAATTTTTTTTAAAAACAATGCAATTATCGCTACCGATATTATCAGCATTGCAGGTAACCTAAAATACCCAGGAAGCACGAATGCCAAAAGAAAAATGGCAACAAAATAATAGTAAGAAAGATGCTTCATTTAAAAAAACGATTGATACAATTCAATTAATTTATTCGCCTCGTTTGGCCAATTATATTTATTCAAAATCGCATTTCTTCCATTTGCACCTAATTGTGATGCCAATATATCATTCGCACATAGTATATTAATTGCCTCGGCAATTTTGTCTGCCTTTGTGGGATCAACACAAATGCCACAGTTATTTTTCTCAATAATTTCTTTCCAAAGTGGAAAATCAGATGCGATTACCGGAATGCCAGCACTCATGTATTCAAACATTTTATTGGGTTGTGCATCAAAATGATTCGGTAATGGCAAAAAGGTTACAATTCCTGCTTTTGAAGACAACAAAATATTAGCTACTGACATCCTATCCACTTGCCCTCGAAAATCCACATTGTTCCACCCTGCAGAAGATTTTAGCTTATTTAAAAAAAGTACAGGGGAAACGATTCCCGCTAAAATCAGTTTTACGTTTTTTGCAAAGTTCATTGCATCAACTAATTGTTCGCAGCCCCTAATATCATTTATAAGCCCGGTAAATGTAACTGTATTTGTTTTCAATGCCCAAGTTGATTCAGTGTAGAGTTCATCGAGCAATGGATAATTGTTGATATCGACAGTATTTTTATTGAGATGAACAAACCTGTTTTTTATAAATGGAGTTGCGCAAACAATTGCGTTTAGTCTACGTGCGATGTAATTTTCATATTTTTCAAACAAGTATGAAATAGTTTTCCTTAGGTATTTATTTATCCAATACTTGGATAAAATTTGTCGAGGAACATCTTCGTGTGCATCGTAAATTACTATTTTACCTTTCTCTTTAATCGTAATGCATACTGTAATAACTCAGGGTCGTGAAAGTGATAAATATCCGCATCTACTTCTATTGCTTTTTTATAAACAAGTTTTGACGCGCGAAACATTCGTATGTATCGATTTGTAACTAACGCATTTACACCAATAATATTTACACCATTTACTTGCTTAGATTCGCAGTTTACTGCAATAAGGTTAGTATCAAAGCCGGCAATAGCTAAAGAAGAACATTGCTTAATGAAAATACGCACATCGTTCCATTTGTGAGCAGATGTAAGGTGACAAATTTTTATTTTTATTTTCAACTGATAAATGTATTTTTTATTTCGTCTTGTGAAGGATAGCTAATTAACACTGCACGCATTTTACCATGAAAAACAAACATACTGCCAGCAGCTACCGCAGAAGCGCCTCCGTGTTTAACTACATCAAACATGTGCTCTAAATTTCCTGCTCCACCAGCTGCAACTACCTGCATGTTTACTTTCTCGGTAATTTTTTTTATTATCTCGGCATTATATCCATTCATTGTTCCGTCAGCGTCAATTGAGTTAACAATTAATTCACCCACGCCCGCTTTGTCCATCTCTATTGCAAAGCTTACTGGGTCGTACTTAGTGTTTTTAGTTCCGCTATGTGTGTATATTTCATATTTACCCAAAAAATTTTTTTTAACATCGATAGAAACACAAATGGATGAGCTACCGTATCTATCAACTGATTTCTTTATCATTTCGGGGTTTTCAACCGCTGCACTGTTAATACAAACTTTTTCGATACCGACTTTAAGTATATCTTTAATTTCATCAGCCGTTTTTATCCCACCGCCATATGTAAGTGGCATAAAACATTCCGATGCAATTTCTTTCAAAAAAACCAAGTTGGGCTTTTTACCCTCAAGGGTTGCTGTGATGTCAAGAAAAATTAATTCGTCAACTTCTTTTTCGTTAAAAATTTTTACAGCATTCAATGGATCGCCTACGTATTTATAGTCGGCAAATTTTATTGACTTAACTAAGCCGCCATTACGAAGAAGCAATATGGGGATTACACGTATTAATGCCATCAGTAATTATTGATAAAATTTCGCAGAAGTTTCATTCCGTATTTATGACTTTTTTCGGGATGAAATTGTACGCCTATGATATTCTTATATTCAAACCCTGATGTGTAATTTTCTCCATATTGTGATTGAAACAAAACATCGTCCGGATTGTATGTTTCTACGTAGTATGCATGAACAAAATAAAATTTAGATTCACTAAAAAAATCAGTGCAAATAGGAGTGTTTTTTTTTATATCAATGTAATTCCATCCCATTTGGGGAACAGGAAATTTTCTGGTATTAGTGTGTGTTTTAAACTTTTTTGTTTCGGCATTTATCCACCCTAATCCGGGTAATGTACCTTCTTGGCTATTCTTCGTCATTAACTGCATACCAAGGCATATTCCTAAAATAGGTGTTTTTTCAATAATTACTTTTTGAGTGAGAGCTTCTATTAAGTTCAAGTCATTTAAACTTGACATTCCATTATCAAATGATCCAACTCCAGGCAAAATTAATTTTTCGGCATTATTTATTTTTTCCAAATCGTTCGATATTTCAGATTGAATACCAATCTTGTTCAACATATTTTTTATCGAACCTAAGTTGCCCAGCCCGTAATCAATAATAACTACCATTTATTTCGTCTTATTTTATAATAGATGGAGTAGATAAGTTTGAGTTTTTTTTCATCGTTGGGGTAATCTCTGTAAGATTTTGGAGGAGCTTCCATTATTGAGTTAAATTCATCATTAGTTAAGCCGAGTTTTTTAATTACATATTCTTTATCTTCTTTTAATTTGATAGGATCGTATAGTGGTTTAGCTAATTCTTCCAGTGCGTTTTCTCTGGTCATTTGCCCTGAGCAAATAAGTGTAGAGAGGTGTGCTTTTCGCTTGTCTATATGAAATTTTTCAGGTAAAATGTGTGATTGGAAAAAACGTGTAAAAACTGACTCGTGATGTTTACCACCATAGTTTGTCCATCCTATTTCACTTTCTATTGTTTTTATTGCATCTGATTTAATGTACTCTACATAATTCAGTAATCTTATCATTTTAATTCCTTTCACATAGGCGTAATAAAATTCTTTATTAAAACCAAGTAAAGGGTAAGTTTTAAAACTAATCTTGCCAAATAGTTTTTGAATAGCTTTGATGTGCTTAACATCTTTTGCATTATAGCCCCAGCATTTGGGTAAAATTGCTTCTGTAGCAAAATTACTTCCGCTAAGAATATACTTTATGTTGTATTTATTACACAGGTTATAAATTGCTGCTAAAAACGCATGGTCAGTGGGAGTCTCGGCATTAGCAACAGATGCTTTAAGGAAAGCAATTTGTAAATCCTTAAATTCTTCCCAATCAACTACCCAGGTTTGGTAATCGTATTTTAATCGTTTCACTATGTTTTCGATGTTCTTTACAGCGAGTTCGGAATTCCATCCGTTATCAAAATGTACCGTTAAAATTCTGAGTCCTAATTTTTTTGCTTTGTATGCTACGTATGAACTATCAACGCCACCACTTATTCCACAAATACAATCATAGTCGCTATTTTTGCCGGCTTTTTTTATTGTATCAACAATTTTTTCAAGTTCTAAGTCACTTTTAACACCCTGATATAGATGAGTGGGTGCTAATCTCATAAATTCGTGATAGTGATTAGACACACCATTATTGTCGAAAACAATTTCAGGATCAGAAGTGTCCATAACTGTTTTAGTACAAATTTGATAATTCATGCTGCTAATGCTCATCTACTTTTCCTTTGCTAAATTTGAACGACAAATATAATTCTATAATGTATTTAAAACTATAAACAATAGTAAATAGTATGATGCAAATATCTGCTATTTGATATGCCCGGTATCCCATCACGAATGAAAGTAATAGAGTTATAAATAAAAAAAATTGAATCAAAAAATCGGCAACTTGTTTTTCGGCAACTAAAAACATGCTGCTAAGTGGGCTAACAATAAACTGAAGGAAAAACATTGGCGTCATCAAGCTGGTGTAAACACCGGCTTGATACCATTCTTGTCCAAAAACGATAGTGAATATCTGCGGAGAAAACAAAAAAAGTATTGTGAATGGAGCAATAGCAATTGCAGATAGTTTAAATAGTGTTTTCAAGAACAATATTTTACAATTTCCATTTTTCCTAAATTCTACAGATGCCTCTTGTCTAAAAATATCGCCATATGCACGTGCAACAATTGATGCTGGGGCTGAAATAATACGTTGTGAGAACGAGAAAAAACCGCTAATTATATCTCCAAAAAAGTAGGTAAGCAATATTACTGGCGAATGTCCTGAGGCTTTTTCTAAAAGCCCTGATGGTACATTGTAGAGCGGAAATTGTTTATACCTAAGTGCTTGCGCTTTAACAGTTGCTGCAGAAACGGCAGTAATGTGTTTTTTTTGAACACTATAGGTTCTAAAAAATAAGGTGATAGAAGTAAACAACTGTCCTAATGTGTCGCCAAGAATAAGTCCTCCATTTTTAATTCCAATTGCACCAAAAAGTACACTCCAAAAGCTTGTTCCAACAGATCTTAACACCCTGCTTGTTGCGAGTAATTTATAGTTTTCTTCTCTGTTGTTCCAGTAACTTAGTGCTTGAAATGTACCTATTGCAAATAATGTGAAAGGCAATAGTAAAAGCCAATTTTCAATTTGCGGGCATTTTAACGCGGCAGCTAATTTCTGTTTGAAAATTAGAGTTACGATAAGAGTAATTAAGCTGATAATTGTTGTTATAAAAAAGCATAAGATCAATAAGTAAAAGGCGTCAGTTTTTTTTTCCGGAAGCATAATTGTCATTTCATACCTTCCGGTTATAATAACAGAACAAATCATACTTATGCTGAAGTAGAGGCCAAAAACTCCAAATTCCTGAGGAGTAAATAAACGAGTGAGTACCGGTGTAAATAAAAACGGTATTAGCTGGGAAATAAAGGTGCCGGTCATTAAAATCCAAACACTTTTTTTTGCTTTTAGCTGAGAATCATTATTCAAATGCCAGTAATTTTTTATTCCGAACTAAAAAGAAGTACAATAGTATTGCAAGAACCCAACCACCCGAAAGTAATGTGGTGGAGAACTGACCAGAACTAAGCCAAAAAACAAACAGTACATTATTGCTTATAAGCCAGTTAAAATCATCTTTGTAAATTGTATTTAATAATACAAAAAAAACACTGATAATAATTGCAGAAAGAACCAAACCGATGTAGCCAAAGTTGGCATAATCGTATACAAAATTAGCTACAGTTACGGTACCCTTTAGTCCAATTTTTGATTCTTTAATATATGTGGCTTCATATATTTTTCTGCTATAGTCAAAATCTTTATAGTCGCAACCAATAAGTGGCGCAAGAAAATGATATCCGCATCCTTTTGTGTAAGGAAACTGGCTCGGAATTTTTTCAAACCAATATCCTGATACCAAGCCGGTGGTTACGAACACACGAGTATATATTGCATCTGAAGCTGATAAAAAAGCAACTATAGTTCCTACGTCTTCATGTTCAAGATAAAGATGCCCCCTTTGTTTCATTTCAGCTTTAATTTCTTCTTGTGTAGCCCTTAGGCTAGGGTTAGTTGCGTACACCAATAAAAAAACTCCAACTATAAATGTTAACGTGCAAATGAGAGTTAAAATATACTTTCTTTGGAGGAGTAAATAAATGGTAATTGGGAGCAGAACTGTAACTATTAAACTTTTTTGCATAAGTGATATACTATAGAATATTGCCACAGGTAGCAAAAGGTAGAAATATTTTCTATTTACAATTGATGCGTATAGCAGCGAAAAAGGGATTATTCCCTTAATCATAAAAGCACTCATATATTTAATTAGCGTTGAATCGTGCTCCGTGATACTTTGCCTAATAAAGGCAATATCATAGTAGTCGAGTATATTATATGCGCTTATAAACGGAACATGGCCTAAAAATGCAATGTGAATTATTACAAATGCAGTAATAAAAAAAAATAGTATTGATGCAATTATTCTTGGATTGTAATATATATGTAAGTTAAATTTTGGGAACGAAAAATTAAGGTATTTATTAGCAAGTGGGTAAAATAATGCTAATGATAAAACATAAATGATTATTTTGTCAATATGTTTTAATCCGAAGCCGTATACCAAACCTATTGACACAAGTATAATCACCAACAAATACATGCATAGAATTGCATGTTTTTTTACTCTAAATAGCATCTAATTTTCAAAATTAGTTTTTTATAAAAAAGGAGTCTTGTTTAGTGGGTATAAGATGTAAACAGAGTTACAAACAACTCTACCACTTCCCCCCTGCACCACCTCCTCCAAAACTACCGCCACCAAACCCCCTAAAACTACTGCCGCCTCCGCCAAAATTTCCACCCCAACTTGTTCCACCATAGCGAGTCATAGTAAATCCGCCACCACCACGTCCGCCAAATGAAAAGTAGAGAATAACAATGATAATTGCTATCAGAATATGCCACCATTTAATTTCTTTTTCGTTATTGTTACCCTGCTCCTGATTTCCGTTTCGCTGTTCTTCCTGAACTCTAATTTCCGGATTATTGGTAAGTTCAATGATTTTATCGGCAGCCAAATTAATTGCTTCAAAATATTTTGCTGCTTTAAAATTCGGTATCATAATATCATTCACAATGCGCGATGCAGAAATTGCAGAAACATATTCTTCCATTCCATAGCCGGTTGCAATGTAAACATCACGTCCGCCATCAGTTTCGGTTGGTTTAATTAAAATTACAATTCCTAAATTCTTTTTGTCTTTATCCGATTTTATTCCGCCAACGCTCCATTTTTCACCAATCTCGGTAGCAAATTCATTGGCCGTCATTCCACATAAATCGTCAACAATTACAACTGCCACCTGAATGTATGTTTGCCTATCAAACTCTTGCAGTTTAGATTCTAACTTTCTCACTTCACCTGCCGATAAAAACTGAGGAAACTGAACTGATAAATTGTTAACCAGCTGTTCCCTACTTGGCTTTTCTGGAAAACAATCTGTGTTTTGCGCTGAAGCAAAAAAAGAAATGAGTAAAAAAATAATACTTGTGAGGTGTCGCATTTAAAAAGAAATTTCGTTACTCAATTCGTTTTCGTCATTCTCTTGCAGCGGAAAATATTTTTTTAGTTGAACACCTGCACTTATAATGGCGAGAATAAGCCCATCGGTAAAATTCCCTTTGGCAAAATCTTCTTCCATTTTGTTTTTTATCAAGTCCCAAAAATCGGCAGGCACTTTGCTGTTTATGTCTTCATCGCTCCACACTGCAAATTTTTTATCTTTTACTGCAATAAAAAAAAGTACCCCGTTGCGCTGGGCTGTATTGTGCATGCCTAATTTAGAAAACAGCATTTTAGTTTCTTCAAGCGCATCGCCATTACACCTGTTTTCAACGTGCACACGTATCTCGCCCGATGTGTTTCGCTCAGCTTGGGTAATTTCAAATTTTATTTTTTGCTTTTGTTCTAAACTAAAAAAATTGGCTGCCGACATTATTTTTTATTGAAATCGAATTTCACATCCGGAGCTTTATCGGCACCTTCTTGCATTTTAAAGTATTCTCGTTTCTCAAAATGAAAAATACCCGACCAAATATTACGCGGAAACAGTTGAATAAAAGTGTTGTATTCTTGCACCACATCGTTAAACTTTTTACGCTCGTTGGCTATTTTGTTTTCAGAATTTGAGAGTTCAACTCGCAAATCGCCAAAACCCTGGTTAGCTTTTAAATCGGGGTACTGCTCCGATACAACCATTAATTTACTTAATGCCGAAGTTAATGAACCTTGCGCCTGCTCAAATTTTTGCAATTGCTCGGCATCTAATTTACTTGCATCAATTGTAATTTTAGTGGCATTAGCACGTGCATTTATAACAGCTTCGAGAGTTGATTTTTCAAAATCGGCATAACCTTGCACGGTGGAAACCAAATTGGGAATTAAATCCATTCTGCGTTGGTAAACATTTTCTACTTGCTGCCATTGCGAAGTAACGCCTTCATTTTTCTTTACCATGCTGTTATACGAACTGCAACCATTCATAAGGGCAATAGCAATAAATGCTACAAAAGCCCACATAATTATTTTTCCTGAATTCATTTTTTGTTTTTTGGTTTGTAAAGTTAAATCAATTTTTAGTCCTATTTAATATAAATGACAGCGTGTCATTTATACCTGACGATTAGAAAGCAGGAATATGACAAAGAATTAGAAAAAACTATTTGCGATATTTTTTTAACAACACCGCCATTTGGTTTGATTTCTCAATGTTACCAACCGCTTTGTAGCAAATCATCAGGTTATTAATCACATCGGCATTGTTTTGGTGATTAGCAAAAAACTTTTCGTAAAACAAAATAGCTTGTTGCATATCGTTTAAGTATTGGTTAATCAAGCCCATTTTAAAATTCAAATCCATAAAATTGCCATCAATACCAACTGCTTTGCTCCAGTATTCTTTTGCTTTGGGGTAATCTTTTTTCACATAATAGGCAACTCCTAAATTATAAACGCTATTGATGTATTTGGGGTTAAGCGCAAATGAACTGAGGTAAAAAGAATCGCGCGATGCTTCTTTGTTTTGATAGTTTAGAACCACTGCCAAATTATAATGATCGAGGTATTGCTTGCTCCAAATAGAAATTGCCTTGCGAAACAGTCCTTCCGATTCGAGTAAATACTGTTTTTTAAGATTAGGATCTTTTTCCTGCTCGGCTTTTTTTAACACTTCCCATGCGTAAGCCGAATTAGTACGATAGGAATTAGGCGATGCTTCGGCACCAGATTTAAACAAGGTGTAATTTGTTTGCCAATCATAGTTTCGGTTGTAAGTCATTATTGAAAAAATAAAAACCACCGGAATTATAATTGCAAAAACAGTGGTGCTTTGTTTTAATTCGTTGCCCGATGATAAATACTTCAAAAGGAAATATGCCACCATTACGCAAAATGCAATGGATGGAATAAACAAAAATCGTTCGGCCATAACAGCTGATATTAAAACAAATGCATTGGATGTGAGCGCAATAGTGGCGAAGTAAAACAAAATAAAATACGATCCTATTTTTCGCGCTTTCAATCCCTTTAATGCAAAAAATGCAAGTGCGCCATGGATAAGCAAGGATGCAATAACAAATAGATTAGAAAATTGTTGCAGCGGAATTTGGTTGTAGCCATAATCCCAAGTTAATGGTATTGGATAAAAAAACATTTTTATATTTTGGAGTAAAACATAAAAAATAGTTGCAAATTTTTCACCGAGACCACTGGCTTCAACAAGGGTATTGTTGATTACCGGCATAAATCCTTTGTTTGCATCTAACACATTATAACGAGCATAGAGATAGACAAAAGCGCATACTGCAAGGCCCCAAGTGCAGTTAAGCACCTGCTTAAAATTCATGCTACGAAAAAAATATAACGCGAGAGGAATTAAAACTACAAAAACTATTGAACCCTCTTTAGAAAATGATGCACAAAGAAAAAAGAGATTGGCAAAAACCAATCGGTTTGCATTTCTACCATCAATGTATTGCAGAAAAAAAAATACAGATGATAATAAAAATGTCAAGCTCAATAATTCATCACGACTTTTAATAAACGCTGCTACTTCGGTGTGCAGCGGATGCGCAGCAAATAATAACGTGGCTACGAATGGTAGTAATGGATGATAGTTATTAAGCAATTGTGTTAAAACAAAAAACAAAAGCAAACAGCATAATCCATAAAGTGCAATGTGGGTTAATCGCTGGCCTTTGGGCGTAACAGTGGGAACACCGGGTTTCACTTTCATTTTATAAAAATCGTATTCAAAAGCATAAGTGGCCATTGTAAGCGGCCGGTAAGTACCGTAGTTTTCTTTTGTTGCCCCATAAACCGATGACTCTTTAAAAAACTGTTTCATGCCTTTGTAACCCATTCTTGTGGTGGCGTTATCGGTAATCACAGCACCATCGTCCATCACATATCCATTATCAATTGTATTAGAATAAAGCAAACAAGCAAATGCAAAAATAAGCCATGGCATCCACTTGTGCTTTTGCTTTGCAACGGTGGCTTGCGCTGATTGATTTTTATTCTGATTTTTTTTGTTTTTGCTCACAGCGTAAAAATATAAAATTAGGTATTAGCTTTTTCTCATTTTAGCCATGTAAAATCCATCAAATCCCTGCGAAGGCATTATAATGCGCTCATCTAAAAATTGAAATTGCTGATGTGCTGCCAAAAACTGTTTTACCTGATTTGCGTTTTCGGATGGAAGGATGCTGCAAGTGCTGTAAATAAGCAGCCCGTCTTTTTTTAGCATGGTGCTGTAATCGGTTAAAATTTGCTGTTGCTTGGCACGCACCTCATCAATAAATGTGGCAGATAATTTCCATTTCGCATCGGGGTTGCGCTTTAGTACGCCCAACCCCGAACAAGGTACATCGAGCAATAATCTATCTGCGCTGTTCTCTAATCTCTTCAAGGCTTTAGCGCCATCTAATATTCTGGTTTCTATATTTTGAGCATTGGCACGGGCAGCTCGTTTTTTTAGTTCGTTAAGTTTCCACTGCTCCACATCAAGTGCAACTATTTTCCCCTTGTTTTGCATGAGTGCTGATAAGTGAAGTGTTTTCCCGCCTGCTCCGGCACAAGCATCAATCACTCGCATGCCTGGTTTTACATCAGCAAAAATGCCCACCTCTTGCGATGATGCGTCTTGCACTTCAAAGTATCCCTGCTTAAACTCCGGTAGTCTAAAAACATTTTGGCGCTCGGCTAAAACAAGCGCATCGCTATCATCGCCATTCAAAGATTGAAACATAGATGCTTCTACGCCATGCTGCCTAAGTAAAACTTTTAATTGCTTGGCAGATGTTTTAATCGTATTGGCTCGCAAAACCACTGCAGCTGAGGTATTGAGTGCTGCCATTTCTTTTTCCCACACTCGTTCGCCTAATTCATCGGTTGCAATTTTATCCATCCAGTCCGGAATACTTTCGCGTGTGGTGCGATATTGAAGAAGTTTACTAAGTCGCTCGGCAATTTTATTTGTGTTTATGTTTTCGATAAACGGAGGTAACGAGTAATTTTTCCAAACGCACCAAGCGGCAAATACTTTACGAAAATCGGCATCTGTAAACTTTTCTGCCTCAGCAGCTTTAGCCAATAATCGCCACCAGCGAATAATATCGTAAGTAGTTTCGGCTACAAAGCGCCTATCGCGCCCACCCCAGCGCGGGTTAGATTTCAGGTGATATTCTATTGTTTTATCAGCGTAACGCTTGTGTTCAAATACCTGCACAAGTATTTCAACCACCGCATTTACCAAATTCCGATGAAAGCGTATTTCCATAAATGGCGAAAGTACCGATTTTTCGGGTTACGGGTTGCGAGTTACTTGTTGCGAGTTATGGATTACGTTTACTGACACGATAATCCTTTTACTTTGTACTTTGTACTTTGTACTTAATACTAAATACTCAGTACATAATAATTAATTCACCAGTGTCGTAAATAAGGTCCCTTTTTCCGATTTAGTAACTTTTAGCGCTTTTGAGTAAGCCAGTATGTTGCTGATAACCGATGGAGAAGGCAATAATTGCTCTTCCTTTTTTGCTTTTTTTTCGGTTTTTACTGATGTGGTGGTTTGAGTAGAGATTTTTTGCATAGGCAATTTTTAGTGTTTTTACACTATGCTAACGGCACGATTATGAAAATATTGTGTGCCAACTAAAAATAGTTTATTAACAGGTTTTAACCCCAAGGTGAAAAAAGGCAAAAACTACTGTCCCACCTGCTGCAATCGCTTTAATTCATCATTAAGCACAATGCTGGTTTTAGCCATTTTCTTCAAACTCATTAAAGCATAATGCATGCGGCCAAGTGCCGTGTTTACGTTAAGGTTAAACATTTCGCCTATTTCGCGATACGACATGCCAAAGTAAATGTGGAGAATCACTATTTGCCTTTGTTCTTTGGGCAATAGTTTTACCATTTGCCTTAATTCGCGCATCTCTTCTTGTGCTTCCCATTTATTCACATGGTTAGCTCCTTCTATATCTAAAACCGAGAAAATGTCTTTTTCTTCGCCACCATTTTTACTGCTAACATGCGATACCGATGGCATTTTACGCGATTCGCGGTAATGATCAACAAAAATATTGTAAGCTATCCGCAATACCCAATGCACAAAGCGGCCTTCATCGGCATATTTGCCTTCTTTTATTTTTTGCACCACTTTAAAAAATGTATCCTGAAAAAGGTCATCGGCTAATTGCCTGTCTTTTACAAGTTTCATTATGTATCCAAATACATTGCTTTGATGCCTGGCAATTAAATGAGCTATTGCCGTTTCGTCACCTTTTACGTAACGCTTAACCAGCTGGTTGTCAGTAACTTGCTTATCTTTCATGCAAATTTACGCTTTAAGTCCGTAACCAATTGGGCGCAATGCCAATAGCAGCGGAGTTGTTTAACAAAATTTAATTAAAACTTAAGCGTAAAAATTTGTTCGATATGGGTTGTTTTACATTTAACGTATGGCTAAATGGGGTGTAGCCGTTCTTTGTTTGTAAATAGACTATGATTTAGTAAAAAGGTTGCTTATACGTTATTGTTTTTTTTGTTTGAGCAGGACAAAAATAGGGATTGTATTCAATTATGCAAATATTGTGTGCAATAAAAAAGCGGCATTCACTTTTACATGAAAGGCCGCTTTTTAGTCTTAATGCTCAATTATTCGGCTACCACCTCAAATTGAAGTTTAACTATCACTTCTTTGTGCAAACGCAGTGAAGCATCGTAAGTGCCAAGCGTTTTAATTGACTCTTCGTTCATAGTAATGTTTTTTCTATCAACGGTAACGCCTTGCTTAGCTAATGCCTCGGCTAACTGCAATGCGTTAACCGAACCGAATATTTTACCCGAATCGCCAACTTTTGCAGTTACTTTCACTGCTTTTGATTGCAATGTTTCTGCTATAGCTTGTGCATCTTTTTTAAGTTTTTCTTCTTTATGAGCACGTTGCTTTAAAAGTTCGGTAAGTGCTTTTTTCTTTGATGCATCGGCAGCAGTTGCTAAACCGCGAGGTATCAAAAAATTGCGTGCATAACCCGGCTTCACTTTTACAAGCTCATCTTTGTAGCCTAAGTTTTTCACATCTTGTTTTAATATAATTTCCATTGTACTATTTTTTTAGTAGTTAATTTTTTATTTCATTAAATCGGCCACATAAGGCATTAAAGCCAAATGGCGTGAACGCTTAACGGCTTGCGCCACTTTGCGCTGGTATTTTAATGAAGTTCCGGTTAATCTGCGAGGTAAAAGTTTGCCTTGCTCGTTAACAAATTTCAATAAAAAGTTAGGGTCTTTGTAATCAATATACTTGATACCGCTTTTTTTAAAGCGGCAGTATTTTTTCTTTTTAACCTCGGCCGTTGGCGGGTTTAAGTATCTTATTTCTGATGCAGATGCCATGTTTAAATAGAGTTTAAAAATTAAGCGTTAGCCGCTTCTTTTTTGGTTTGTTTTGCTTTGTTTTTACGTTTTTCGGCATACTCAATTGCATGCTTATCTAGCTTAAGCGTTAAGAAACGTAGGATGCGCTCATCGCGCTTGTATTCTACCTCTAATTTACTGATGGTTTCACCGGAAGCAGTAAATTGGAATAAATGGTAAAAACCTGTGCTTTTCTTTTGGATGGGGTAAGCCAGTTTTTTCAAGCCCCAATGCTCTTCATTCAGGATTTTTGCACCTGCATCTACAAGTAACTTTTTGTACTTGCTTACCGCCTCCTTTGCCTGCTCATCAGACAAAACGGGAGTTAAAATGAAGACGGTTTCATAGTTGTTTTGCATTTTACTTTTGTTTTTTATTGGTTATTAATTGTTTATCCCTTAAAAAAGGGATGCAAATGTAATAAAATTGGCATAACGAGCAAATATTGTTTTGTTCTTTTTGGGACATTTAAAAGAATTATCTTTTAGCTAATTCAATCAATAATTTTACTCGCACTATCGTATAAAAAGTATTTTTCAACATATTGCCCTACTTATGCCGAAGCACAGCAATTTTCTTGGCTTGGTATTGTATATTTGGAAACTTTTATAGCAATATGACCAAAGAGCAGGCAAAAGCCACGATAGATAAACTTGTTGAACGATTTGAGGAACACCGCAAAGAATACCATTTGCCCGATTATAACGAGCAAAAGGCTCGGCAGGATTTTATTAATCCGTTTTTTAAAGCACTTGGTTGTGACATTGATAACGAAAAAGGAGCATCCGAAGCATATCGCGAAGTAATTTACGAAGACAAAGTAGTAGTGCGTGGAAAAGCAAAAGCACCCGACTATGGTTTTCGTTTGGCAGGAAGCGGAAAAAAAAGATTGTTTTTTGTTGAAGCAAAAAAACCATCCGTTGTGCTAAAAACAAATAAAGAATCCGCATATCAATTAAAACGGTACGGAAGTAGCGCACAGGCTCATGTTTCTATTCTCACAAATTTTGAAGATTTTATTGTTTACGATTGTTCACGAGTTCCAAATCTTAACGACAGTGCAAGCGTTGCACGTTTAAAGCACATTCATTTTCAAGATTACGGAAAAGAATTTGATTTTATTTACGACACATTTTCGCACGAAGCAGTTACAAAAGGACGTTTTGATAAATTCGTACAAAGTGATGCCAATAAAAAAGGAACCGACACGCTGGATAAACGATTTGTAAAAAGTCTTGATGAGTGGCGTTTGTATCTTGCTAAAAGCATTGCATTTAATAACCGAAAACTGAACGATGAAGAAATAAATTTTTCCGTTCAGCAAACGCTCGACCGTTTAATATTCATGCGCTTTTGCGAAGACCGCGCAGTAGAGCCCGATGCTCAATTGCAAAAAGCAGTTTCCAAAGGCGATTCATATAAAAATCTTGTTGATCTTTTTAAACAAGCCGATGATAAATACAATTCCGGACTTTTCGATTTTAAGAAAGACGTAATCACTCCCAAACTTAAAATTGATAACAAAGTTTTAAAAATCATCATTAACGAATTATATTTTCCATTATGTAATTTCGATTTTCGTGTAATGCCCGTTGAAGTATTGGGTAATGCCTACGAGCAGTTCCTTGGAAAAGTAATACGCACAACACCTGCACGCAGTGTAAAAATTGAAGAAAAACCCGAAGTGCGAAAAGCGGGCGGAGTATTTTATACACCACAATACATTGTTGAATATATCGTAAAAAACACAGTAGGAAAATTAATTGACGGAAAATCGCCAAAGGAAATTGAGAAAATAAAAATTGTTGACCCTGCCTGTGGTAGCGGTTCATTCTTGGTTGGAGCATTTGAATATTTGCTCAATCATCACGTTAATTATTACCACAAAAAAGGATATGCCACCCGAAAAGGAAAAGATAATCCTTTTACCACGCAAGGAACACTAACTACACACGAAAAAAAACGCATCCTTATCAATAATATTTTTGGTGTTGATATTGATGCCAATGCAGTTGAAGTAACCAAGCTGAGTTTGTTGCTCAAATGTATGGAAGGCGAAACAGCCGCCAGTATTCAGCATCAAATGAGTTTGTTTCACGAGCGAGTATTGCCTAACATTGACAACAATATTAAAGATGGTAACAGTTTAATTGATACTGACATTTATGATAGTGAAATTGATTTAGGTTACGAGAAAAAAATTAAGCCTTTCTCTTGGAAAAAAGGATTTCCTGAAGTATTTAAGCAAGGTGGATTTGATGTAGTTATTGGAAATCCGCCTTATGTAATGCTTCAAAATTTAGAAACAAGAGAAGCATTTGATTATTGTTTAAAGAAATTTCAGTCTGCTAAATACAAAATCGACACGTATCAACTTTTTACTGAGCAATCTCTCAAACTTATAAATGATAAAGGTGTTTTAGGATTTATTACTCCAAATACTTTTCTTAAAAATATTCATGCTGAACCTTTAAGGAAATTTATCCTCAATAATGCTATTATAAATGAAATATTATTATTTAAGTATCCTGTATTTGTAGATGCAAGCGTTGACACTTGTGTATTTGTATTTGAGAAAGGGAAATCCTCATCTAAAAATGAATTAAGTGTAAAGCAATCTGAAATTTCTTTTGAGATAAAAGAGCTAAGCTCCGTTAAGCAAGCGGACTTTATAAAAAATAATAGAACTGATTTTAATCTTTTAATTTCAGGTAAGGATTCTGAAATACTTAACAAAATAAATAAGGTATCGGAGCCTCTTGAAACATTTTGCGATGCATATTTTGGCATTCAAACTTTTGACAGAGAAACATTTGTAAGCACCAAAAAAATAAATAAAAATTATGAACCCGTTATTGATGGCGGAAATATTGAGCCATATTATCTCAAACCATCAACGGATTATGTAAATTATATTCCTTCTTCAATAAAGAGTGGAGGTAACGAGTCTATTTATAGACAAAACAGGGTTTGTATTCGACAAATAGGAGCATATCCAATCGCAACCTTTGTTCCAGCAGGGATTTTTACTCTTAATACAATCTATAATGTTTATTTAAAAGAGAAGGATGCCGCTAATCTAAAATTCATACTTGGAATTATTAACTCAAGCACAATACAGTTCTTTTGGAAAAAAAATAATTCTGACGAGAAAAAAACCTTTCCGAAAATCAAAAAGGAAGCCATCCTTTCAATTCCAATTCCAATGGTAAAGAAAGATGTTAAAAGAAAACAAAGTCATGATGAAATAATAAAAAATGTTGAGTTCCTTTTAAAATTAAACGAAGAAATAAGAGCAGAAAAACTTCAAACTAAAATTGAGCAGTTAAAACTGCGAATTGAACATAGTGAGGAAAAAATAAACCAATTAGTTTATGAACTATACGATTTAACAGAGAAAGAAATCGCCATTATAGAAAATGCAGGCAAAAACTAAAAACATGACGATTCGCGAACACATATATTCAAAAAACAAGAGTGATCAAATTAAAATTGTGGAGGATAAAAGTGCGTAGTCCCGTAGGGACGTACAGTTTGTAGAAAAATAAAAACATATAGAAAACAAGCTCCGTAGGAGCGACCTGAAAATGCCTAATACCTATACACAACTATATATTCAAATTGTTTTTGCCGTAAAGGGACGTGAGAATTTAGTTTCAAAAAATAACCGAGAAGAATTACATAAATACATTACGGGTATTGTAAAAAATAGGGGGCAAAAGATGATATCTGTTTTTTGTATGCCCGATCATACACATTTGTTGGTTGGCATAAAGCCATCTATTTCAATTTCCGATTTAGTAAGAGACATTAAGGCCGGTGCTTCAAATTTTGTGAACGAGCAGAAATGGGTAAAAGGAAAATTTAATTGGCAGGAGGGGTTTGGAGCATTTTCTTATTCAAGAAGCCAAGTTGATACTGTAGCCCAGTACATTTTAAACCAAGAGGAGCATCATAAAAAAAATACTTTTAAAGAAGAATACATTGATTTTCTTGAAAAATTTGAAATTGATTACGATGAAAAATATTTGTTTGAATGGATTGCATTATGAACACATACCGCTCCTACGGAGCTTATAACGGAATGGAATTGTTTTTCTACAAACAGATTGCTCCTACAGAGCAACAGGTAAAAATGCAGGATAATTTTTATTTTAAGATAAAACAACGGATTGAACATAGTGAAGAAAAAATAAACCAATTAGTTTATGAGCTTTACAATTTAACCGAGAAAGAAATCGCCATAATCGAAAATTCAAACAAATACTAAAACATGGCGATTCGCGAACACATAAATATTTTAAACTCAAGTGAGCAAATTAAAATAATAGAAGGAGGGACGAATGAGTAGTAACTCTATTATTCTTTATACAACACCACAAGGCAACATTAAAGTAGAAGTTATTTTTGAGGGTGAAACTTTTTGGCTTACTCAAAAAGCAATGACAAAACTGTTTGGAGTTGAAGTGCCTGCAATAAGCAAACATTTAAAAAATATTTTTGAAACAAAAGAGTTGAATCAACCTTCAGTTGTTTCCAAAATGGAAACAACTGCCGCTGATGGTAAAAACTATGCAACTACATACTACCGCTTGGAAGCAATTTTAGCAGTTGGCTATCGGGTTAATTCAACTGAAGCTACTCAATTCAGAATTTGGGCAACCAATACGCTTAAGGAATTTGTTACTAAAGGTTTTGTGTTGGATGATGAACGCCTTAAGCAAGGGAAAAATTTTGGAAAAGATTATTTTGATGAGCTACTGGAACGAATACGAGAAATTCGTGCGAGCGAAAGAAGGTTTTACCAAAAAATTACTGACCTATATGCACTTAGTATTGATTACAATAAAGAAGATAAAACCACACAAGATTTTTTTTCATCAGTACAAAATAAATTACATTGGGCTATTACGGGCAAAACCGCAGCCGAAATAATTTATACCAAAGCTGATGCAAAAGAAATTTACATGGGTTTAAAAACATGGAAATTTGCCCCTCATGGAAAAATTTTGAAAAGCGATGTGTCGGTTGCAAAATACTATTTGAACGAAGCACATATTTCTGAGCTTAATCGCATTGTTTCTGCTTATTTAGATTTAGCTGAAAACAATGCTCAGAGACAACAACTAATGTACATGAAAGATTGGAACAAATTTCTTTCCAACTTTTTACAATTATCCAACTACCCAATTTTGAAAGATAAGGGAAAGGTAACTATGTTGGAAGCTAAACTGAAAGCCGAAACCGAATATGACAAATACAGAATAATACAAGATAAAAATTACGAATCGGATTTTGATAAGGAAATAAAAAAAATAAGGAATAGAAAAGGAGGGGCGAATGAGTAACGACCCACGTATACGCCTTGCGCTTGATAATTGGGATGCCTATGTAGCGCAATTAGCAACCATGCCCGATAAAAAATTGGTTGAAAAATTAGAAGTAATTAATATGCAGGCGGTAATTGCACAGGAAAAAAATATAACTTCTTCCTCAGCATTGCTTGAAATTTGGTGGCGACAAGTAGTTGAAGCCCGCACCTACAAAGCAGAAAACAATATTCCGGATGCGCCAAATGAAATTGAATTAGCTATTGCCGATATTGAAACGTATGTTGCAAAATCGGAAGAACGCCAGGAACTGCTAAATGAATTTACGCAACCTGTTCAACAATTTCGCCCAAAAATTCAGCAGCAACAGGGTAGCGATAGCCAACTAAGTTTGTTTTGAACCTATTTTGCCAAATACATTACATCTTTAACGGCTGCCACTGTTTTTGCCAAATTAGGCAATGCCACTTCAATTAAAGTGGGTGCATAAGGCAGTGGCACATCGGCACTCACTACCCTGCGAATGGGAGCATCTAAATAATCAAATGCATTTTTTTGCACCATGTAGGTGATTTCGGTGGCAATAGAGCTAAGCGGCCATGCTTCTTCTACAATTACCAGCCGGCTTGTTTTTTTCACTGAATTAATGATGGTGTTGTAATCTATAGGACGTACGGTTCGCAAGTCTATTACTTCTGCATTAATGCCTTCTTTTGCTAATTCAGCAGCGGCAGCCATAGCCACTTTAAATATTTTACCAAACGAAACAATGGTAACATCGGTGCCTTCTTTACGCACATCGGCCACCCCAAGCGGAATGATGTATTCTCCATCGGGCACTTCGCCTTTTTCGCCATACATTACTTCGCTTTCCATAAAAATAACGGGGTCGTTATCGCGGATTGCAGATTTTAAAAGTCCTTTGGCATCGGCCGGATTGCTGGGCACTACAACTTTTAAACCCGGACAATTGGCATACCAATTTTCAAATGCCTGCGAGTGTTGTGCGCCAAGCATGCCTGCATTGCCCGTGGGGCCTCTAAAAACCATAGGCATAGGAAACTGGCCGCCACTCATGCTATACATTTTAGCAGCCGAGTTTATAACTTGGTCAATAGCTACTAACGAAAAATTAAAAGTCATAAATTCTACTATCGGGCGTAAGCCATTCATGGCTGCACCCACAGCTATACCTGCAAAGCCAAGTTCGGCAATGGGTGTATCAATAATGCGCTTAGGGCCAAATTCGGCCAGCATACCTTTGCTCACTTTATAAGCACCATTGTATTCGGCTACTTCTTCGCCCATTAAAAAAATCTTCTCGTCTTTGCGCATCTCTTCGGTCATTGCCTCGCGTAAAGCTTCACGAAATTCAATAGTTCTCATTTGGTAGTTCAAATTTATGTGAGCAACAAAAGTAAAAGATTTTTAATTGCTCGCAGGATTTTATCAGCATTAAATCTGTGGTACTGATGCAATTATTTTCACAAAAAAACTGTTATTCCGAACGAAGTACAGAGGCGAATACGATTTAATGAAACTGAACAGATGGTTCACTTCATTCAGGATGATAATCAAACTTATCTTTTAAATTCCACCACAATGGTAGTTTGGCTTTTAATTCTTTCGCCACGCATGGTGGCAGGTAAAAATGCGCTGCCTTGCTTTATCAGCCGCAGGGCTTCTTCATCGCAGCCATAACCAATTTTATTTACCGGCTCACAATAGGTAACTGCACCGGTGGTATCAATTGTAACCTGAACCAGCACTTTGCCTGCAATTTTATTTTTTATTGCTGCTGGCGGGTATTTTAAATTTTCAGCTAAATAAGCTTGGTAAGCATCATCGCCCATAATGGGCTGCGGCCCGATATACAAATTGGTATAATTAATAATTTTAGTTGCATTTATTTTTTCGCCTTTTATGAGCTGCCCTGCTTTGTACCACTCTGTGTAAGTTAATTCGCCATCAGGCAAAAAACCTTTCCATATACTATCTTTCAAGCCATTTTTGTAATAGCCAGTTTCTTTAAAAGTAATGGCATCGTGCTTTTCGTAAAAAATGCCGTTGCCGTTTTTAATTGTTTGCAGTCCGCTTTCATCCCAAAAATTTTCTACGGTGTGGTTGCCCATATCGTAACGCTCTTCCATTTTGAGTTGCTTATTAGCATAAAAATGTTGCCACTTGCCCACCGGCACATCGTTGTTATACATTCCGGCAGTTTCGTAATAACCATTTCTGTGAAAGTAAAAAAACACGCCATCTTTCATTCCTTTGCTGTATTGGCCTTTCATTTGCTTTATTGAGTCAATGTGAAAATCATAAATCCTATCGGTGAACATTCCAAGTGAATCAACAGCACCTACTCTAAAAAAACTTGCTCCGTTTTTATTTTTAATTATTTCCCATTCACTGTTATAATAAATAAGTATTTCGGTTAACGATTTTTTGCCGGGTTCATTCTGTGATATTGTATCGGCAAAGAAATCGAGTTTATATTCTAATTCGGGCAGGCCGGCAATATCGCTGTTCACAAATTCTATTGAATCGAGATAGAGATAACATTCTTGCTCCACACTTTGTGAGTATAGGGTAATTATTTTTTGTTTGTAAAGGGCATATTGTTTCAGCACATCTAAGTCGTGTTGCAGATTAATGCCGGAGTATTGCATAGTTTCTACCATCTGCAAATTGTTTTGCCAAAGTGCGCTTGCCTGTTTTAGTTGTGCAAGCAAAATAGTGTTATCAAGTCCGTGTTCGGTGTTAAATAAAATGCGATTTGCTTCGCGCTCGTTAGAAAAAAATCCGCTAAATACTTTGTAATAATTAGTGGTGTAACTTGGATAAAAAAACAATGCCGATAGTAACACAAGTGCAATACTCAAACTTATTAAAAGCATTTTGGCACGATGCAAAAGCGGAGCAAAAAAATAAGCGAAACCAATAAGCAGTCCGCATACTAATCCGCCAAGGTGAGCAGCATTATCAATAAAAGAAACTGAAAAGCCAATGATAAAATTAATGGATAGAAATAATAGTGCCTGAAGTAAAATACTAATTTCAAGATGTCCTTTTATGTAGTTAATCAAAACCACGCTTATATAAATTCCGAACATGCCAAAAATAGCACCCGATGCTCCCACACTTAAAACAAAAACATTAAAAACAATACTGCAAACCGAAGCTGCTATGCCGCACAAAAAATAGAAACAAATAAAAACAAACCAGCCGTAATTTATTTCTACAAATGTGCCTACACTTTTTAGTGCAAGCATATTCACAAATAAATGAATGGCGCCTCCATGAATAAACATGCAGGTAACTAATCGCCAGCATTCGCCATCGGTAGTGAGTGCATTAAAATTAGCGCCCCATTTAATCATATCTGATGAAAGCGGAATAAAGAAACCGCCACCGGAAAAATACATTAATGCAAACACCAAAACATTGATTGCAATAAGCACATTTACTGCCGATATTTTTAAGGCGAGAAATTTAAAATTCATGGTGCATAAAGGTAATACTATCCTACTTTTGCGGTAAACTATGGCGCGCTATTTTATTGTGAATAAACCTTACGGAATGTTATCGCAGTTTACTGCCGAGCATGGCTATACTGCGCTTGGCGATTTGTACAAATTTCCGAAAGATATTTACCCTGTGGGGCGCCTTGATGCCGATAGCGAAGGGCTGCTTATTTTAACTAACGACAAAAACATTAATACACTTTTGCTCCGTCCAAACAGAAAACATAAACGCTCGTATTGCGTACAAGTGGAAGGGAATATTACGAATGATGCAATAAAAAAATTAAAAGCCGGAGTAGAAATTACCATTGACCAGCAAAAATATTTTACGCTTGAAGCTGCTGCTGATCGAATAGGAAAACCCAAAAATATTGTCGAACGCAATCCACCTGTGCGAAAAGATGTTGCTTCATCGTGGATAAAACTTACACTCATTGAGGGTAAAAACAGGCAAGTGCGAAAGATGACTGCTGCCGTGGGATATCCCACGCTGCGGTTAATACGGATGAATATTGAAAATTTGTTTTTAGAAAATTTGCTACCCTCAGGAGTAAAAGAATTAGACAAAAGTACGATTTACAATAAGCTTAATATTTTAGATTTGTAACTGTGAATTATAGTAAAGAAACTATTTTGTGTGTAGCCGATTATGTGGAAAACAAATCGGCAAGTGCATTTAACGCATTAATTGCAAGCAATCAAAAACCATGGCTGCTTTGCATGGAGGCAATACTTGTGCACGATGATGCGTTTAACAAATTAGTGGCTGTTAAAGAGCATTTTTTGGCAGCATTTGTAAAGGCAATTGAAGGAGAAAAAACTGCAGTCGAGTTTTTGTTGCGAAACAAAGCGCCACATTTGGCAGCAACAGCTAATTTAATTAACCGCGATGCTAACGCAGAAAAATGGCTGAGGCAAAACAACATGCAGCATTACATTAAGTTAGCCGAAACCATTCAGAAAAAATTTGAGGAAGGCAGCGACAGCGATTTCAGTTATTTATTTAAAGGACCATTTTAAAAAAAAACAATATGCGCTTTGTAGGTAAAATAGCTCACCCCGATATCAGCATTAGTGTTTTTCACATGAATGATAAATACATTGTGAAATTAGAAGCGGGGCCGATGGAACAGGTTTTTAAATTTTCGAGCGAAGATGTGAAAGGTATGGATGATATTGCCAAAATAATTACTACTGATTTTGTAAAAAAATGCCACAGCAGATTTAACGAGATGTATATTCAATTGCTTGAGTCAAAAAAAATCCCGAATAAATTATTCGGGATTTTTTTGAGGACTAAATACTCTACCAAATTTCGGCTCTCAATTCTTTTTTCACAAACATCTTATCTCCTTCTTTTATGCCAAATGCATCGTAAAACTCCTGCATATTGCTCATGGGACCGTTTACTCTAAAATAGCCTGGCGAGTGCGGGTTGGTAAACACCTGCTGCTTTAGAGAAGCATCGGTATATTTTACACACCACGCTTTTGCCCAACCCATGAAATAACGCTGCGCGGGTGTAAAACCATCTTTCACACTATTCTGTTTTCCTTTTACCGAATTCATGTAAGCATAATATGCAATAGTTAATCCGCCCAAATCGGCAATGTTTTCGCCTAAGGTGAGTTCTCCATTCACGCGCAGCGTATCAATGGCAACATAATTATTAAATTGGTTTACAATCATTTTTGTTTTTTCGCCAAACTTGTCAAAATCTTTTGGAGTCCACCACATTTTTAAATTTCCGTTTAAATCGTATTGTGCGCCTTGGTCGTCAAAACCATGAGAAAGTTCGTGGCCTATAACTGCACCCATTGCGCCATAGTTTAGCGCATCATCTTGTGTAATATCAAAAAATGGATATTGCATAATGCCGGCCGGAAAAACTATTTCGTTCATGCTTGGATTATAATACGCATTAATAGTAGGCGTGGTCATGCCCCACTCTGTTCGGTCAATAGGTTTTCCTAATTTATTTATCATGCGCTTGTATTCATAATTAGCACAAGCAACCAGGTTTTTGTAATAGCTTTCTTTTGAAATAGTAACGGACGAGTAATCTTTCCAGTTATCAGGGAAGCCAAGCTTGCGCATAAAAGTTCCTAATTTTTCAATGGCTGCATTTTTGGTTTCTTCGCTCATCCATTCACGTGTTTTTATGCGTTCAATAAATGCGGCAATTAAATTATCTACCATCTCGTTCACTTTCTTTTTCGATTCGTCAGAGAAATGTTTTTCAACAAATAATTTTCCGAGTGCATCGCCAAGTACTTGGTCGGTAGTTTCTAATACACGCTTCCATCTTGGTTTCATTTTTTTTACACCTCTCAATGTGCCACTGTAAAAATCAAAATTAGCTTGTACAAATTGGCTGCCCAAAGCAGCTGCAGCATCGTCAATAGTATTATATGTTAAGTACGTTTTCCAGTCATCAATAGATAATTTATATACGAGCGAAGCAAATGCTTTGAAAAACTTTGGCTGCCCCACAACAATATTTTCCGATGAACCTACTCCGGTTTTTTCAAAAAACAATTTCCAATCAAAACCGGGTGCAATAATTGAAAGCGAATCTTTGCTCATTTTATTGTACGATTTTTCGGGGTCGCGTCTTTCCACATTTGTCATTGACGCTGAAGCAAGTTCTTTTTCAATTTTAAAAACTGTGTTAGCATTTTTAGAAGCCTGTTCAGAACTGTTACCAATAAGTTTAAAAAGTGTGGTAACGTAATGTAAATATTTTTTGCGCAGTTCCTCTGTTTCTACATCCGGGCGGAAATAATAATCTCTGTCGGGCAACCCAATTCCGCCTTGCGAAATACTTGTAATGTATTGCGAACTATTTTTTTCATCCGGCCCCACATACATTCCAAATCCGGTGAAGTGAAATGCTGCATGCTGCTCTGCAATTATTTCGGCAATCTGCTTTTTATCAGTCATCGAATTTATTTTATCCAATTCAGGTTTAATCGGATTAATTCCATCACTTTCAATTTTTGCAGAATCCATTCCACTCAAATAAAAATCGCCCACCAACTGTTTGTTAGTTCGTTTTGCAGCATTTTTATCTGAAATGCACTCATCAATTATTAGTCTTAATTTTTGGGTATTTTGTTGTTTAAGTTCTGCAAAAACTCCCCACGCAGATTCAGAAGAAGGAATTTCTGTTTTTTTCATCCAACTGCCATTTGCGAACATAAAAAAATCGTCTTGCGGCCGAACGGTTGAATCAATATAGCTTAAGTCAACACCTTTTGAAAGATTAGCTTCATCATTTGTTTTGTGTTCGCCACCACAAGCAGCCATAAATAACGATGCGGAAAAAATAAAACAGAGGTGTTTCATGTGTATGATTTTTATGATTGCGAATGTAATAAATATGAAACGGATAGGCGGCAATAAAGTTTTAACAGCTATTGCAATGATTTAACTGTATTGCTCTCGGTGTAAACAATAAATGCTTCGGTTTTTTTAAAACCCATTTGGATTAATGCCGATGTATATTTTTTCAACTGATGACTATGTTTTTCATCTTCCTTTCCTGTTTTAAAATCAACTACGGTAGCCGTTTCGCCATCAATAATTATTTTATCGGGGCGTATAACAGTGCCATCGGGCAAAATAATTTCCTGCTCGTTTTTTGTCAAAAATGTACCGTCAAAAAATTTAGCGAAATCCGGATTTTGAAAAAGTGTAATACTGTTTTTATTTAACTCTTCTTTTTCTTGTAATGAAATTAAACCTTCGCTCAACATATTGCTTAGCGCCTCATCAATTTCTTCCGCTGATTTTATGCGCGATAATAAATCATGCATTAAAATTCCTTTTTCTGCCAGCGCAGATGAATCAGTGTATTTGGAATTTGATTTGAGTTTTATTTTTTCACGCCAGTCAATAGGGCTGCGTGCTTGCAATGCAAATGAATTACCAACTTCTTTTTTGTTTTCGTTGCTGAACATAGTCGAACCAAAACGATAAGTAGTTTCCGTTAATACATAATCGCTGGTAGAATTCAAAAAAGCTTTCAGCCAAGAATTTAAATATTGAGCTTTCTTATCACTGCTTGAAATAATAAATAAATGGTCAACGGCACGAGTAGTTGCAACGTACAATAAATTCAAGTTATCTAAATGGGTGTTTGCCAGTTCATTTTCATAAACGTGTGCAAATTTTGTTTCGAGCAAAACCTTCGATGGCATTATAAGCGCACTATTCAAATCAGGAATAACTGATGATGCATCTATCCAGGCATCATCAGTTGTTTTAGAAATTTGCCAATCGGCAAAAGGCATAATCACCACCGGGTACTCTAAGCCCTTAGATTTATGAATTGTTAAAATGCGCACCGCATTGGCATTTTCCGGAATCACCAATGCCGATTTTTTTTTTCGTTTTTCCCACCAGGTAATTAAATCCGGCAACGAACTACTGTTCTTTTTAGTAAACGAGAATATTTCATCGAGCAGAAATTGCACTTCTACCGGAGAAATGTTGTGAAGCGAAAAAGCCGTAACTAATGCCGAGCACATTTCATAAACAGGCATTAAAACCAAATGTGTTTTATTAAAATCAAAACCGTGTGCGCTTAAAAACTTAAATATATTAGAATTAGATTCTTCTTTAAAAATGCGATGAGCCGTATTATAATCAGTGTAGTTGATTTTTTTATTTGTTACAAGCCAGTTGATAACCGTTGCAGATGAGATAATATCGTTGCTATTGGCAATAGCATTAAAAAAAGAAAAGATAAAATTCACCTCATTGTTTTGGGCTATTAAAAGGGAATCGGGCGAAATGGTTTCTATCTCCGCGGCTTTTAATGCGGCTGCAACTGCAGCGCCATTATCTTTTTGCCGCACAATAATTGCAATATCGCTGTAACTATAGCCGCATGCAATAACGCTTTTTATGTGCTCAAGCGTTTTGGTTAATATGTTTTCGCGAACATTATCACCATCATTTCCAATCATATCAATGGTTACAGAGCCGCCAATACTATTTTCATCGAATTCTTGCTCAAGTGAATAGTAAATGGGTTTTAGTTCTTCGCTCAAATAATTTGCTGAAAGAAACCGATAGAGTTTATTGTTAAAATCAACAATTTCTTTTTTGCTTCTTCGGTTATGGGTAAGCTGCTCGGCTTTATAAGTTTGTTTCAAAAGTTCCTCTTTTTCAGTAAGCAGATTATTTTTTTCGCTGCCTATAACATTTGGCAGGTTTGAAAAAAGTGCTACCTCGCCTCCTCGCCAACGGTAAATTGCCTGTTTACCATCACCAACTATCATGTTAAAAAATCCTTTTGAAAGAGCATTTTCAACCAATGGCAACAAATTATACCATTGCAAAACAGATGTGTCCTGAAACTCATCCAACAAATAGTGATTGTATTTTTCACCTATGCGCTCGTAAATAAAAGGAACTGGTTGCTCCAATGTAATTTTAGAAATAAGTTCACTAAACTCCGAAATATGCATTATGCCGTTTTCATTTTTATATTCCTGAATTGTTTTATCCAGCTCGGTAAGCAAAGCAAGTGAGTAAACTTTTTTATACAACTCGGTGCACATTATATAAGCTCCTAAATCTGCTTTTGCTTTTTTATATATTTTGTGAAACAAATCTGAAACTGCAGGTTTAACTGCATCAATAGCATTTTTAATTCCGGCATCAAGTTTTGCGGCATACCAGCTTTTGTTCTCAAACATCATATCGTGCACCTGCCCTGTTTCTATTAAAACTTCTTTAAAATCATAATTAGTAATTTTAACAAAATAGCTCCAAAGCACACCGCGATTAAAAAAATCGTTTCGGGCAACACCCGATTGAATTAGAATGGATAATGCTTTTTCAGCATCGGCTATAATTTCATTTTCAAAAACTTTTTTCTTTTTTGCAATTTCATCTCTGATTAAAAAAAACTGATCGAACGACAATTGTTTTAGCTTTTTCAGATTTTCTCTACCATCATCTTTCAGCAGGTTTTTTGCAAAATTGTAAAGCTCGTCCTGAACATCGTATTTTTTTTCATCGTCCGATCTCGACTCCACAAAATCTATCATCGCTTTGGTCAGTTTTTCATCAGTTCCCACTTTGCTAAGCATAAGTGCCGATGCCTGACCTAGCAAGTTTTCTTCATCCATGTCAACATCAAAATTGATGGGCAAATTTAAATCGTGGGCAAATGTGCGAACAATGCGGTGCACAAAACTATCAATGGTGCCAATTGCAAAATCAGAATAGTTGTGTAAAACAGCGGATAATAAGGTCGCTGAACGCAGTGCTATTTCCTGTTCGGCTAAATTAATTTCCTCAACAAGTAAATAGCGTAGTGTATTTGTTCCCTTATTGGATGTGTCGGCTGATGCAAGTCCTTTGAGCGTTTTTATTATTCGCTCTTTCATTTCGGCAGCCGCTTTGTTTGTAAACGTAACGGCTAAAATTTGTTTGTACTTAAATGGCGGAGTCGCTTTATCCGATAAAGCAATTTTTAAATACTCTTTTACAAGCGTAAATGTTTTGCCCGAACCGGCAGATGCTTTATAAACGCTAAATGTGCTCACTCAACAATAAATGATTTTTGAGAAATCAAACCTTCTAAATTCAAATTGAGATAGTAGCTGCCTTTGGCTAATTTTTTTACGTTGAATGATAGTGATTGTTGGCCGCTATAAAGTGGTGAGTTAACAAGCGTGGCAAGTGTTTTGCCAATTGCATCGGTAATATAAACAGTAGCCGAACTGTAATCTTGATTTAGGAAAAAAGAAAAGTTCACTTCGTTAGAACTTGGATTGGGAAAAGCATTTACAATAATTTGTTTGTTTTGCTTTATGGTTTTTATGCCAAGCACATTGGCGAGCGTATCTCGGTTTGTAAAAATTTCGTAGTTGGCTGTGCGGTAGTCGCACCAATTGGTATAAACAAAATTATTGCTGAGCGATATTCCTATAAAGTCATTTCCTTTTTGAATAGGAATATCAGGAGAAGTAACTGTGCTTATGCGATAGTTAGTGCCAAATGTGCTGCCGCCATTCCACGATGCTGCTATGTAAATCTCAAACGGAGAAAGTACCGAAGTTCCGGTGTTTCTTCTATCGCGCCAAGCAGCGCAATACATTCCGCTTGGCGAAAATCCGGCCCAACTCATGTCTTGTTGGTTGCCGTTATTAAGTGCATCGTCATTTATTCTAACGGGATTTGTTGTCCAAGTAAAACCACCGTCATTTGTTTTCAAACATAAAACATCAGCATCGCCATTTCTTCCATCAATAAATGTTAAAACCATATTGCTTGAGTTAGTTGGGTTTGCCGATAATGTCATGCTACCTTGCAGTGTATCATTAATTACAGATGCGCCAGTGATTAATGCAACTTGATAGGGCGTAAATGAACTTCCGCCATCTGTAGATTTTGCAAGTATAACTCGCGGAAATAAACTTAATTGAGTATTGTATGAGAAATAGGCAACATTAACGCTTCCATCTGCTCCCACAGCAAGGCATCCCATTGATGTAACTAAATCGCACGGAATGCTGTCGTCAATAATTTTTATTGCCGACCAAGTTAAACCACCATCGGCCGATGATTTAAGATAAACATGATTTGTGGTTACAAAATCTTCCACATTTTTTGAGGTAACGTAAATTCGGCCATTGTATTGCGATGAGCTTCTATCAACCATAAGCCAAGGTCGGTCAATATTTTTATCGGTTGTTTCTAATGCACTAAATGCGCGTACAGGGTTAGACCAAGTTTGGCCACCGTTTGTAGAACTACTTACGCATATATATCCTGAGTCCTGAGTTAATGTATAATCTATGTAACAGATGTAAGCTGTGCCTGATGAATTAAAATCAATAGAAACATCGGCATGTGTAAATTGGGGATAAAGGTGCGGCAAATTTGTTGGTATGCTCCAATTTGCGCCTCCATTATTGGAATACGAAACTGCTATTGTTGTCTGCTGAACGCCTGTAACTTTCATCCATGCAGCAATAACATTATTGTTATTGGCAGGGTTTACGGCTATGTATGGCTCCATATCGCCAAACGAATAATTGGAAATATTTTGATTTTGCGCAAACGAAATGTTGTACAGAAAAAACAGTAAGAAAATGGGGCTTAGTTTCATGGTGATAAAATTTGTGAAACTAAAATACGCTAAATATCAAAAAGCTAAATCTTTACTTTATCAATTTCTTTTAACGAGTTCATCACCTTTTTTTCCAAATCGGCTTTATGCTGAACTATTTTTTTTGCAACTGCTTTATCCGACAAGGCAATAATTTGAGCCGCAATAATACCTGCATTTTGTGCAGCATTTAAAGCTACCGTGGCCACGGGTACACCGTTTGGCATCTGTAAAATTGATAGTATAGAATCCCAGCCATCAATAGAGTTTGATGATTTTATGGGAACGCCAATTACAGGAAGTGTAGTTGCAGATGCAATCATGCCGGGCAAATGCGCTGCTCCACCTGCACCGGCTATAATTACTTTGTATCCTTTTTTATCGGCACCCGTAGCAAAATCGAACATGCGCTTGGGTGTGCGATGTGCAGATATTACATCTATTTTGCTTTCAATGCCAAATTGTTTTAAAATTTTTGCTGCTTCTATCATCACAGGCAAATCAGATGAACTACCCATAACAATTGCAACTTTAATATTGTTTTGTTTTTTCATTTTTTTAAGCAATAACTTTCACTTCGTTTTTAATTTTCATTGCTGTTTCTTTTGCAGCTTCAATGTTATCGTTAATTATAGTAACGTGTCCCATTTTACGGAATGGCTTAGTTTGCTTTTTACCGTAAATATGAAAATACACACCGGGCGTTTCAAAAAATGGCGTAAGTCCTGTATATTTTGCATTACCCGTGTGGTTTTCAGCGCCTAATAAATTTACCATTACTGCAGGTTTAACTAACTGAGTGGAACCGAGCGGTAAATTTAAAATTGCACGCAGTAACTGGTGATACTGCGATGTGTAACAGGCTTCAATGGTATGATGTCCGCTATTATGTGGGCGCGGAGATAATTCATTAACTAACAATTCATCATCGGTGGTTATAAAAAATTCAACGGCCAATAGCCCAACCATGTTCAGCTTTTCAATAATTTTTTTTGCCATGCCTTGCACTTGCTGCTTATGGTCATCGGAAATTGCTGCTGGGCAAGCAAGGAAATTTAACATATTTGCTTCATTCACATTTATTTCTACCGCATCGTAAGCAACCGTGTCGCCATTACTGTTGCGGGCTGCCATCACCGCTATTTCTGTTTTTATATTTATTTTTTCTTCGATAATAGATGGTTCGGTAAATGATAAATCCATATCGTTTACCGAATTTAAAATCGCAACACCTCGCCCATCATAACCATTTTTGCGTAATTTTTGGATGCACGGAAATTTAATTTCTTTTGTTTGTTGAGGGTTGTTTTTAAAATCGGCAAAATAAAAAGCAGAAGTGGGAAAATTGTGTTGCAATAAAAATTCTTTTTGTAAACCTTTGTCCTGAATTGTTTTTATAACAGCGGGCTGCGGAAAAACTTCCACTCCTTCTTCCTCTAATTTTGCAAGTGCATCGGTATTCACACTTTCAATTTCAATGGTAACCACATCTTTATTTTTCCCGAATTTGTAAACTGTTTCGAAATCTCTAAAATCTCCGTCTATATAATAGCTGCTGTAATTTCTACATGGTCCATCGCTTTCGGGGTTTAAAACATGTACTTCTATTCCTAAATCAATTGCATCTTTAATAAGCATTTGACCCAACTGCCCACCGCCTAATACGCCAAGTTTAATATCTGATTTTAGTATTGTTTGCATCTGTAAAATTGCTGATGCAAAATAACACAATTTTATGCGTATAAGTTAAAGATTGTCTTTGCCTTTTTTAGAAATAAGCCAAAGGCCACAAAATGTGAGCAGGCCATTAAGTATGAGCATTTCAAAACCAAATTTATAACCACCCAAAAGCGCATCGGAATATTTATTGAGTGTGAAACAGAGAACAGGAGTAATTACACAAACGATAATTGATAAATTATCGTTTAAAATTCTTTTGGTGAGAATGCCAAATGCAAATAAGCCAAGCAGCGGGCCATAGGTGTAACCTGCAGCGGTAAATAAATTATTAATTACTGCATCGTCATTAATTAATCTGAACACCACAATTACCATAAGCAATAGCATTGCAAACGAAATGTGAACAATGTAACGTATCCTTTTAATTTTTTCCTCATCCATATCGGGGCGTTTTCTTATGCCTATTAAATCAATCATGAACGATGCAGTTAAAGCAGTTAGCGCGCCATCGGCACTTGGGTAAGCGGCCGAAATTAAACCGATAATAAAAAACAAACCGGCTATCATGCCTAAGTTGTTAAGCGCAATGGTTGGAAACAAATCATCGCTTTTTGCCGGCAATTGCATATTTGCACTTGCGGCATATTGATAAAGCAAAGCGCCTAAAAACAAAAACAATAGATTAACAAAAAACAAAATAGCGGTGAAAGTCATCATGTTTTTTTGTGCTTCGCCAAGTGTTTTGCAGCTTATGTTTTTCTGCATCATTTCTTGGTCTAATCCAGTCATGGCGATGGTGATAAACATGCCGCCAAAAAATGTTTTCAGAAAAAAAGATTTTTCGTGCCAGTCTGTAAAAAATGTTTTTGAGTAATCACTGTTTATCACATTATTAAATGTACCACCTATACCTGTTCCCATTTCCGATACAATTAAGAAAATACACAGCACCAGCGATAGCAACATAAAACTTGTCTGCAAAGTATCTGTCCACACAATTGTTTTTACACCGCCTTCAAATGTAAATAGCAAAATGAGCAGTATAAATATAAATGCGGTGAGATAAAACGGCACGCCCATTTTATCAAACACAAATTGTTGCAACACATTTACAACAATGTACAACCTAAAAGAGGCGCCAATGGTTCGCGAAATAATAAAATAAAACGAACCTGTTTTGTACGACCATTTTCCAAAACGCTGTTCGAGGTAGGTATAAATGGAAGTGAGATTTAACTTATAATAAAGTGGCAATAAAACGTAAGCAATCACTGCGTATCCGGCTATATAACCCAAAACCACTTGCAGGTAGCCGAATTTTCCGCCACCCACTGCACCAGGCACCGATATAAATGTTACACCTGAAAGCGATGCGCCTATCATGCCATAAGCAACCACATACCAGCGCGAGGAACGATTACCGACAAAATAACTTTCGTTAGTAGCATTGCGCGATGTGTACCAAGTAACTCCAAATAACATTAACGAATAAAGTAAAACGCAAACTAAAATAAGGGTGGACGACATACACCACAAAGTAATGCCTAAAGCCCGCAGCAGTTTGTGAAAACTATATTTCAGTTTCAACAAAGTTTTTCACATTTTAGCCGAATGGAAAAAGACTTAGCTAAGCTGGAGCAAATTGCGCGCAAACTTGAGCCATCTGCCAAGGAGCGAAAAAACATACGGAACAAGGTTGTTGCTTACACCGAAAAATTCATCAATAAAATTGAACATAGCAACGCATTTAATTTTACTGCCGAAAAAGGTGCGGCTATCCTTAATCATCCTATTTCCGAAAAAGGAATTGGAATAAAAAAAGCACTCGAAATAATTAAAAACAATGTTGACTATCCGGGTTTAAATCCAGCTTCGGGCGGACATTTGGGTTATATACCCGGTGGCGGAATTTATTATTCGGCATTGGGCGATTACATGGCTGATATAACTAATCGTTATGCAGGAATATTTTTTGCCGGGCCGGGTGCAGTGCGTATGGAAAACATGCTTGTGCAATGGATTGCCCAACTGATGGGATACCCTAAAAACACGGCCGGAAATTTAACTTCGGGTGGCAGCATAGCAAACTTAATTGCCATTTGCACCGCTCGCGATGCAAAAAAAATTACGGCATCAAAAATAAAATCATCGGTAATTTATTTAACCGAACAAGCGCACCATTCGGTTCAAAAAGCAATTCGTATTGCCGGACTGGGTGAGTGTGCGCTCCGATATGTACCTGTAGATAAAAACTATAAAATGAATATTACTGAATTACAAAAGCAAATTGCAGCCGATAAAAAAAACAAGCTGAATCCGTTTTTAATTATTGCATCGGCTGGAACTACTGATGTGGGAGCCATTGACCCGCTTGCCGATATTGGAACGATTGCTAAAAAAGAAAAACTATGGTACCATATTGATGCAGCTTATGGCGGTTTTTTTATTTTAACTGCCGAAGGCAAAAAGAAACTGCGCGGCATTGAATTATCCGATTCGTTAACTATTGACCCGCATAAAGGATTGTTTTTGCCTTACGGATTAGGTGTGGTTTTAGTAAAAAACAAAGCGCAATTAAATGCCACGCATTTTTATCAGGCAAATTATATGCAAGATGCGCTGAGTGCAACAGACGAACTTTCTCCGGCTGATTTATCGCCCGAATTAACAAAGCATTTTAGAGGTATGCGCTTGTGGCTACCCCTGCAATTACATGGGCTAAAACCTTTTAAAGCATGTGTGGAAGAAAAACTGCTGCTTGCAAAATATTTTCACAAAAAAATTAAAGCGCTTGGCTTTGTGTCCGAAATTGAACCCGAATTATCGGTGGTGGTTTATCGCTACCCTTTTAAAAAAGGTGATGCCAATTTGCTAAACAAAAAATTAGTGGAAGCGGTGCAAAAAGACGGACGCATTTTTATTTCATCAACCATGCTGAACGGTAAATATACGTTGCGCTTTGCATGCCTTGCTTTTCGTACGCACAAAAAAACGGTAGATACTTTACTTAGAGTTATCAGTAAAGAGTTGCAAAAAATTAAATAGTAGAAAAAATTTAGTGCTTCTCTTTATGGTCGTGATCGTGCCCATCGCCATCGTGGTGTTCGTCTTTATGCTTGGGCATTTCAAATGGTTTTAAAGGTGGGCCCGATGTAACCACAAATTCACCCAAATAATCTTGCCCCATTTTAGAAGAAACAACCTGAGGACAATCCTTCATATTATAATAGCAATTGTAAGCCGCATAATTTCTGAAAACGTAAAAAAAGTTTATCTGCAATTTTTTACCCAGCGCCTTGCATATACCCATTACTATTTTGCCCGACAATGGCCCATAATCGGGCAGAATTAAATCGCAATAAATTCCGGGGCCGTGCCCTTCCATCGTATCGCGTTTTGATGCCACTTTATAGCGCACCACCGCACCATCCACATTCACCGTATCGTAAACAGTAGTATCTGCAACTTGTTCGTTATTGGTTAAGTTACTATCGAGCCTTTGTTTAGGCATCGGGTTATTATTTTCATCGCCTGAACAGGCAAAAAACAGAGTAGAAAAAAAGGCAAGAAATAGCGACATTTTCATACAGATTTAGTTTGGATATTGTGCAAACCTAAAGCATTTAAAATTATATTCAAAAAACGATGAAAAAATAGCTGAAAATGAAGATGGAAATTGCTAACAAAATGTTAATAAGTACATTGATTTTATTGGCTCTTTCAATGGGATAAACCATGCTTAATACTTACATTTGAGGGAAATAAAAATAACCTCATTTTTTGACTAAAAATATGGACGAAATTGTAAAAGAAAAACAGGATTATGGTGCCGATAGCATTCAGGTATTAGAAGGATTAGAAGCAGTGCGAAAACGCCCCGCCATGTACATTGGCGATATTGGTGTTAAAGGTTTGCACCATTTGGTGTACGAAGTGGTAGATAACTCTATTGACGAAGCTCTTGCAGGCCACTGTAGAAACATCGAAGTATTTATCAATGAAGATAATTCTATAACTGTACAGGATGACGGACGCGGAATACCTACCGATATGCACGCCAAAGAAAAACGCTCGGCATTAGAAGTGGTGATGACTGTGCTACACGCTGGTGGTAAATTCGATAAAGATTCTTATAAAGTTTCGGGCGGATTGCATGGCGTGGGCGTATCGTGCGTTAACGCATTATCTACCCATTTAAAAGTAAAAGTAGAACGAGGCGGAAAAGTTTTTGAACAAGAATACAGCATCGGCAAACCACTTTATCCTGTTAAAGAAGTAGGTACTACCAACAAAACAGGCACACAAGTTACTTTTAAACCCGATTTAAGCATATTTACAGTTAGCGAATACAATTACGACACCTTAGCTGCGCGTATGCGTGAGTTGTCGTTCCTAAATAAAGGAATAAGCATAAAGCTATGCGATTGCAGACGAAAAGACGATGATAATAACCCAATTTGCGAACGATTTTTCTCGGAAAGAGGACTAGAGGAATTTGTAGAATATTTAGATTCTACGAAAGAACGATTAATTGAAAAAACCATTCACGTAGAAGGTGACAAAGGCGGAATACCCGTTGAAATTGCAATGCAATACAACAGTTCGTATAACGAGAACGTACATTCTTACGTAAATAACATTAACACACACGAAGGTGGCACACACTTAGCCGGCTTCCGCAGAGGATTAACACGCACATTAAAAAACTACGCAGAAAAGAACGGACTACTTTCAAAATTAAAATTTGAAATAAATGGCGATGATTTTCGCGAAGGGTTAACAGCCGTAGTATCTGTAAAAGTTCAAGAACCACAATTTGAAGGACAAACAAAAACCAAATTAGGTAACAATGAAGTAATGGGCGCAGTAGACCAAGCTGTGAGCGAAATTTTAGGCCACTACTTAGAAGAAAATCCAAAACAAGCACGCACCATTGTAGATAAGGTAATATTGGCTGCTACCGCACGCCACGCTGCGCGCAAAGCACGCGAAATGGTACAACGCAAAGGTGCAATGAGCGGTGGTGGACTACCCGGTAAATTAGCTGATTGTGCCGATAGCAACCCCGAAGCATGCGAAATATTTTTAGTGGAGGGCGATTCGGCAGGCGGAACCGCAAAACAAGGACGCAACCGTGCTTTCCAGGCAATATTACCATTACGCGGAAAAATATTGAATGTGGAAAAAGCAATGGAATATAAAATATACGACAACGAAGAGATAAAAAATATTTTCACCGCACTTGGCGTTGTTAAAGGAACCAAAGACGATGAGCGCGCACTTAATTTAGAAAAACTGCGCTACCATAAAATTGTAATCATGACGGATGCCGATGTGGACGGAAGCCACATTTCAACACTTATTATGACCTTCTTCTTCCGGCAAATGAAAGAACTTATTGAGCGCGGACATTTATACATTGCTACTCCTCCGCTCTACTTAGTGAGAAAAGGAAAAGAAGAACGCTATTGCTGGAACGATGAACAACGCATAGCAGCAATAAAAGAAATAGGTGGCGAAGGAAAAGAAGCTACCGTGAATGTACAACGCTACAAAGGATTAGGCGAAATGAATGCCGAGCAGTTGTGGTCAACCACGATGAACCCCGAAGTGCGTACACTGCGAAAAGTTACAATAGAAAGTGCTGCCGAAGCCGACCGTATTTTCTCAATGCTGATGGGCGATGAAGTGCCACCGCGCAGAGAGTTTATTGAAAAAAATGCCAAATACGCCAAGGTGGATATTTAATCAAATAAAGTTTTATTTCATAAAATGCCTCGCGTTTCCCGAACATAGTTGAAGGACGTGGGGCTTTTTATTTTCCGTAAAAACAAATTTCTTACCAATGCTGTAACCTTTTGTAAAAAAAAATCGTTACAAAGGCAAAACCTCACCGACCATGATGAAAATAAAAATTGCATTGCTCATAGCAGCAACAGGAATAACTTTTTCGCTTAACGCAAAATCCGTATCAATTGAAAAGCTAATTATAGAAGGAAAAATTTTCGCAGAAATTATTTCAAAAGGCGGACACATCGGCTGTGTTATTGAGATGAAAGTGAAAAACATTTCGGGTAGCCAACAAGAAATAAAAATAGAAGCGGGCAGACGCCTCGACATGCCCGATTCGCTTAACAGGCAAGACATACTTGTATCAAAAGAAGAAGAATTTATACTTGCTGCAGGTGGAACAAAAACGATAGAAATTCATGGCTTTTGCTGCCAAGCAAGCAAGGGCTCTCCCGGTAAAGGCGATAAATTCACCATAGGCAAAATGGCCGATTCGCTTTTAATAAAACTTGCACGCTTTATTGATAAAAATAATTTGTGGAAAAGCAGCAATGCTCAAAATGCGGTTTGGGTTTTATCAGATAAAAAAAACATTGCAGGCATAGCGCATCTAGGCGATACCTGTAAAGCTAATTTACTTTTACTCGATTTTGTGTGCAAACTGATAAACTATAAATTACCCGAATACCAAGTGCATTATAAACCTGCAACACAAAACGGAAGTGTGTTTAACGACAATGCGCTAAAAATTACAGGTCGAATGGAATATTTTTGCAAAACAAACAGTGCTGTAAGTTTCGGCTTTTATGAAGTAGATGGTGATTTGGCAATGCCATTTTTTACTGAAAAATATCATAATCCGGGCAACTATGCATTTAACTGGGAGTTTAACGTAGATGGTTTACCTAAAGGTAAATACCAAGTGCGATTACGAATGGACGGACAAGTGGTGAAGGTTATAAATATTGATATTTAGTAAAAAATATTTTTCACTAAATACTCTGTTACATAATCCTTAACACCTGTTTCTAAAGAAGTAAATGGACTATTGTATCCTGCAGAAATTAACTTTGTCATGTTTGCTTCGGTAAAATATTGGTATTTATCACGAATATCGGCAGGCGTATCTATAAAATTAATCTCCGGCTTTTTGTTAATTGAAACGAATACTGCATTTACCAAATCAACAAAAGTGCGCGCTTTACCCGTTCCTAAGTTGTAAATTCCGGATGCAGTTTTTTGCTGATACAAAAAGAAACAAACATTAATTAAATCTTTAATGTAAATAAAATCGCGCAATTGTTCGCCATCTTTATAATCGGCATTGTGCGATTTAAAAAGTTTAACACTACCCTTTTCTTTAATTTGGTTGTAAGCATGAAAAACAACCGAAGCCATTCGCAACTTATGATACTCATTAGGACCATACACATTAAAAAATTTTAAACCTGCCCAAAATGGCGGTGCAGTTTGCTGGGCAATTGCCCATTTATCAAAATCGTTTTTTGAATCGCCATACGGATTCAATGGCTTTAGCTGCGGTATAATTTCGTGCGAATCGGTGTAACCATGTTCGCCTAAGCCATAAGTAGCGGCCGAAGAAGCATATACCATCGGAATAAAATGCTTGGCACATAATCGCCAAACATCTTTTGTAAAATTCAAATTCAGCTTATCGAAAATTTCTTTGTTAAACTCGGTTGTATCAGTACGTGCGCCTATGTGGTAAACAAAGTTTACAATATTGTAATTGTCCTTAAACCAATCAATAAAATTATTGCGGTGCACTTGCTGCAAATAATTTTTTCCAAGCAGGTTTTTATTTTTTTCGTTATCCGAAAAATCATCCACCACAATTATATCAATAATACCCTCTTTGTTTAGTTTGCTAACCAAACAACTACCAATAAAACCTGCTGCGCCCGTTACAATTATCATTTAGTGTGCAAATATATCTGTTGAAACGCTTTTCACCAACCCGGCTTTATATGCATTTGCAAACAAAGTGTTAACCGCTGCTTTTCCTATTTCGCCTAAGTCTATCGAAAATTTATTCACATATAAATCTATGTGCTTATACATTACTTCTTCGCTCATTTCTTGCGCATGTGCCTTTACAAAATCAATGGGTGCCTTTGGATTATCGAACGCAAAAATAACGCTACGCTTTATAACACGGTTAATTTTTTGAATAAGCTCGTCCGGTAAGTTGCGCTGTGCCACAATGCCACCCAGCGGAATAGGCGATGCGGTGGTTTGTTCCCAATATTCGCCTAAATCAATTAGCTTATGTAATCCTTTTTCAGAATACGTAAATCTGTTTTCGTGAATGATAACGCCAGCATCAGCTGTGCCATCGGCAACTGCTTTTTCTATTTCGCTAAAAAGCATTTCAATTTTATTTTTCAATTGTGGAAAAGCTGCTGAAAATAAAAAATTAGCTGTAGTTAATTTGCCGGGAATTGCAATTTTTGATGCCGGTGATAGTTCTATTTTTTTTTTCGCAATCAATAACGGCCCTACTCCAAAGCCAAGCGCACTTCCTGCATTTAATAAAACATATTTTTGAGTAGCCTGCAAGTATGCTGCAAAACTTAGTTTGGTAACGCTAAGCATCTCGTTCTTAGAAAATGCTCTTTTGTTAAGCGCCTCCACGTCTTCCATCACCACATTAAAACGTAACCCTTCGGTATCCACTTTGCCGTGCACCATGGCATCGAAAATAAAACAATCGTTGGGGCATGGCGAAAAACCTAAGCTTATTACATCATTGTTAGCTGCCATTTAAAAACTATTAATGATTTTAATTGCTGATTTATTTAATTCGTCAATAGCAAGTGAAATATTCCATTTGCTTTTGTCTCTTCGCTCCACATAATTACTTATGCTTCTTATTTGCGCACACGGAATTGCTGCTTGCTTGCAAGCCAATAAAAATGCTGCACCTTCCATACTTTCGGTGTAAGGATGAAACTGATTGAAAACGGCAACAATTGTTTTTTCGTTCCCGTGAACGGTGTTAACCGTTATGCCAGTAACTTTTGGTATCGCATCTAAATACTCGTTTTTATACGCTGTATTGTTTGAAATAATTGTTTCGGCTTTTAAACCTATTTCATCGGCAGTTAAAAATGTATCACCATCTTCGGCACCTAATTCGGAAAAACTATCCTCTATCACATTTACCACATCGCCTAAATTTAAGTTACGATTAAAACTGCCAGCTATGCCAAGTTGCAAAGCAAAATCGTAGTTAGCAGATAATGCTTTGCCTAGGTTAAATGCAGTTTGTACCATTCCTACTCCTGTAATTAAAAAGGTACAGTTGGTGAGTTTATGTTTTTTCAGCTGAGCTATTTCAAATTCAGTGGCTGCTGCTACAAGTATTTTCACCGAATAAAGTTAGGTGCTAAAACCATACACTCGCAAAAATATTTACCATTATCTTTGGCAGATGATTTACATCACACGCAAAGAACATTTTAATGCTGCTCACAAGCTTTTTAATCCAAATTGGACAGACGAAAAGAACAACGAAGTGTTTGGAAAATGCGCTAACCCTAATTGGCACGGGCATAATTACACGCTTTACATCACTGTAAAAGGCGAGATAAATAATGAAACCGGCTATACTGTAAATCTAAAAGAGCTAAGCACAATTATTCGCAAGCATGTTTGCGATGTGTTCGATCACAAAAACTTAAACCTTGATGTGGACTATTTTAAAACCATACAGGCATCTACCGAAAATGTTGCGATAGTGATATGGAACATTTTAGCTGATAAAGTAAAAAACATAGGCGGCACATTGCATTGTGTTAAACTTTACGAAACCGAAAACAACTTTGTAGAATATTTTGGAGGAAAATAAATTATGAATTACAAAAAAACAGAAGAATACAATGCCGAAGTAACAGCAAAAATAGCCGAACACTATGCGGCTATTTTAAAACTGATAGGCGAAGACACTGCGCGCGAAGGATTATTAAAAACTCCGGAGCGAATTGCTAAAGCCATGCAGTTTTTAACGCATGGCACAAGCAGCAATCCGGCCGATATTTTAAAATCGGCAATGTTTACCGATGAGAATAAACAAATGGTAATTGTAAAAGACATAGAAGTTTATTCGCTGTGCGAACATCACTTGCTTCCCTTTTTGGGCAAAGCACACATTGCATATATTCCTAACGGACACATTGTGGGCCTTAGCAAAATACCACGCGTGGTTGATGCTTTTGCACGCAGGTTACAAGTGCAAGAGCGCCTTACTCACGAAATTCGCGATTGCATACAGCAAACATTAAATCCGCTTGGTGTGGCAGTGGTAATTGAAGCTGCTCACTTATGTATGCAAATGCGCGGCACACAAAAACAAAATTCGGTTACTACCACCTCGGCATTCACCGGTGAGTTTTTAGAAGACCGCACTCGCAAAGAATTCATCTCACTTATTTCTACCCGATTACATTAAATAATTTAACTTTAAAACAAAAAACTACATCACTATGGAAACGCAAAACTATAATTACACACAAGAACAACAACCCGAAACACTTGCCAAAGGATTTGTATCAAATGTTTTTTCGTGGATGTTTTTAGCACTTACAATTACAGGACTTATGTCGTACTTGTTTTCACATAACCTGCGGTTGCTTTCTGTGCTTATTACGGAAACAGGGCTTAGCACATTTGGTTACATTGTAATGTTTGCACCATTGGCATTTGTATTGGTGCTCAATTTTGGCTTAGAAAAACTATCGTTTGCGGCAGTTGTGGGGCTTTTTGTGCTTTATTCGGTTACAATGGGCATCAGCTTAAGTTTCATATTTTTAATTTATACCGAAGCATTTATTGCCAATACATTTTTTATTACCGCAGGCGCTTTTGGTGCAATGGCTGCACTCGGTTATTTTACCAAAACCGATTTAACAAAAATGGGAATGATACTTACAATGGCATTAATAGGCGTAATCATTGCATCGGTAGTTATGATGTTCACAGGTGGTGATACTTTTTTAATTGACTGTGCCTGCGTGGTAATTTTCACGGGCTTGGCTGCTTACAAAATGCAAATGATAAAAAACATGGGCATGATGGCGAATTTGCAAACCGAAGATGGAAAAAAATTAGCGGTATCGGCAGCACTTAGTTTATACATCACATTTATCAATTTATTTTTAACACTCTTGCGCTTATTTGGCGGAAGAAGATAAAAAGTACACAACTATGAAAGGATTAGTAATTACCCCAAAAACCAATACCGAATTCCGATTTTTATCATCTCTTTTAAAAAAACTCGGCATTACATCAGCTACTATGAGTGTGGAAGAAATGGAAGATTTAGGGTTAGCTCATTTAATGAAATCGGTAAATAGAAGTAAAAAAACAAGCCGTGCATCAATCATGCAAAAACTAAAGTAAAATGCAGGTTGAGTTTTTACACCGTTTTGGAAAAGATATTGATAACATCAATCTTCCATCTGTAAAAAAAGCAATTCATAAATTAATTATCAATCTCGAATCGGCTAAAAACATTAGCGAAATACCTAATGTAAAAAAGCTTAAAGGGTTTAAATCTGCTTATCGCATAAGGATTGGCGACTACCGAATTGGCTTCTTTATTGAACAAAATATTGTTACACTCGCAAGGGTACTTCACCAAAAAGAAATCTACAACTCATTTCCTTAAATAAAAAACAAACTTATGAAAGCATACATATTTCCCGGACAAGGATCGCAGTTTACAGGCATGGCTAAGGATTTATACGAAACCAATGCCACCGCCAAACATATTTTAGAACAAGCCAACGAAATACTTGGCTTTAGAATTACCGATACAATGTTTGCCGGAACAGAAGATGAACTGAAGCAAACCAAAGTAACGCAGCCCGCCATTTTTTTACACTCGGTGGCATTAGCTAAAACGCTGGGCGATAATTTTAAACCCGAAATGGTGGCCGGCCACTCGCTTGGCGAGTTTTCGGCATTGGTGGGTAACGGCACGTTAAGTTTTGAAGATGCACTTGTGCTCGTATCTAAACGGGCAATGGCTATGCAAAAAGCTTGCGAAACCAATCCATCAACTATGGCTGCTATTTTAAATTTAGACGATGCAGTGGTTGAAAAAATTTGTGCCGACATTAACGCAGCTGGCCAAGTGGTGGTAGCAGCCAATTATAATTGCCCGGGTCAATTAGTAATATCAGGCAGCATAGCGGGCATTAATACCGCTTGCGAACAACTAAAAGCAGCCGGAGCCAAGCGTGCATTAGTGCTGCCTGTGGGCGGTGCTTTTCACTCGCCATTAATGGAACCCGCCCGTGTGGAATTAGAAGCCGCCATTAATGCCACTAATTTTGCACAACCCACCTGCCCCATTTACCAAAACGTAACTGCTAAAGCCGTGAGCAACCCCAATGAAATAAAACAAAATTTAATTGCCCAACTCACTGCGCCCGTTAAATGGACGCAAACTGTGCAACAAATGATTGCCGATGGCGCCACCTCGTTTACTGAAGTAGGCCCCGGCAAAGTGCTGCAAGGCCTTGTAAAAAAAGTAAACAAAGATATGGAAGCTATTAGCGCGTAAGATTATTGTATTACTATTTTTTGCGAATACACTTTATCTCTCTCCAATAATTGCAGGTGATAAATGCCTTTTGCAAAATTGCTCATATCTATTTGTTTAGTTCCCTCGCCTTGGGAGAGGTTTATTGAAAGCCATTGATTACCCAACACATCATAAACCACCACCGTAGCTTTTGCATCTGTTGCTTTTTGTAATGTAAAAATGCCTGTGCTTGGGTTAGGGTAAATGTTTAACAAATCAACACGATTCGTTTCGTTAGAAAAAAAACCTGTGCTTGAAGGGACACTAATTGTATAATAGCCAATACAATTAGTATAACAAAATAAACTTATAGTATATGTGCCTGTATTTACATATGAATAAACAGGATTTTGACTTACAAGAGAATCGCCATTGCCCATTAACCAATGAAAATTATTTCCACATCCATTAGGATTTGTCATGTTTAAACTAACAGTCATATTGTTTATGCTCAATGAAAACTGAGCATTGCTGCATTGAGAATACGATGTCTCATAAACTATAGTCATAAACAACAATAGAAGAACTTTATTTTTCATGTGTGTTTTTTAATTTATTACAATTAATTTTTTCACGGCAATGGATTTATCTCCTATTACTAAGTTACAAAAATATATCCCGCTTCCTAATGTTTCAGTATCTACAACGATGTTGTTTCTATTTCCAAGCGGCAAGATATGTTTGCATAGAATCTTACCTAAGTATGCATTTGTAACTGCATTTGGAGCACCAATAGGTCCTCTAAGATTAAACCAAAAAGACAATTTAACCATACCATCCTTTTCTGTATCTGAAATTAAATGATATATCATAGTCTCATGATTACCACATCCAGCATAAATGTTTCCATGTGGAGCAGAAGTTATTTTAGGAGTGCCGTATATGATAGACTGAGCAGTACCACCATCGCTTGGACAAATACCTTTCATTGCATCTGTATAGTTCAATGTAGTATACCAGTCAGAAGTATTTCCCGTTGTATTTGCCTCCCAATCATCGCAATTGCCAACAGTAGCGTATGAATTCCATGAAACGCTCTGTTCTGTTTGTGTAGGAAGTGGGGAACCATTTTCAAAGCTTCCATTTGGAGTTAAAAGTGTTTGTGAAAAAGTATTTTCAAATAATAAACACATTAGAAAAAAGAATATAAGTTTTATTTTCATTTATTATAAAGTTTACAATAGGTAAGAAATTTTAAAAAGTATCGAAACCGAATTAGGTCTTTTTACTAAAAGAGAACTATATACATTAATTAGATAATGTTGAAAAGAAGCAACAGTAGAAAAACTAATTCTCTTTAAAGAGTAACTAACCGGAAGAGAAATGCTGATACCTCCATTCATTTTATTTGTAGGCTCAATGAATTTCCAATACTGGTATCCAGACAAATCGTTTTCATCCCAATTCCACTCTAACCCTTTTAATATAATTTGAGGATTATCGGTTGCATAGCTAATATTTAGCTTCCTACTAAATGGAATGCTTGAAAACAAACCAAACCTAATATCAAAGGAAATATTACGTTTTGAAAATAGGTTTCTTGAAAAATATGGATTAAAATCAATAAAATAGTGTGTGAAATCTAAGCGACTAATTTGCCATTCACTACTATAATATGCTGGATTAGTATTTCTAACTACTCCTTTATCAGAAATAGCTAATAGAGCACCGCCTCCATTTCTTTTTCCTCTAAAGCTAAAATCAATACCGTATGTATAATTAATACTTTTCTTCTCATATTTATGGTCGAGCGTGCTTAATTCGTGGTTAGGATTAAATTTGTAATCAAAAAAAACTAATCCAATAAAACCGCCAATACTATAATTAGTTAATGATGTGTCAGAAATGCTATTGCCTGCATAAAGGCTAGCTGATTTTATTAAATAAATAATGACAAATGATAATCGCAGGTGCATTTATTTCTTTTTTATAATTTCAATCTCCTTTTGCAGTTGTAAAATATAAAGCGTTAACTCCTCTATTTTTTGCATATGTAGTTTTAGTATTTCGCCTACATCGGCACCGTTATCCACAATCTCCTTTTCAGATGGGATGTTTGGCAAATGTCCGTTTTGCAAAATCTAATTTTCAAGTTCTTCAAAACTCATTAGTTTATAATCGGGCTTGAAAACAAAATCGCTCCATCCGGTTTCTACTATTATTCTTTTTGTCCGGATAGAACCATTAACAGAAAGTTTATAGTTTGGATCGGGAATATTTACCGTGCCAATTCCAACTGATCCATTTTGATCTACTGCAACTAAATCTGGATATTGAAAAACACCAATAGAAACACCGCCACCAAAAGTAGACCGGATGTAATTATTGTTATCGCCCAAAAACAATGTTGCTGTATTGCCGTTGGCACTAAAATTGTCTGTCCCTTTTACTAAAATATTCCCACCATTTACTTGAAACCTTTCAGTAGGGCTTTTTGTTCCTACGCCCACATTATTTGCAGTGTTTCGCCAGGTGTAACGGCAAATGTGCATTGCACACGGCCACCGCTGCCACCTATTGCCGATGTGTTTATTGTTCCTCCGGAACCTGCAACTACAATCTACTGTTAAACTTGTTACGCAACCGGGCACAATAAATGTTTGCATGGCGCCTGTGTAATTAAATGTGGTACTTGTTTGTGATAATGCTGCAAAAGCAATTGCTGATGAAGCAACGAGGGAGTATATCTTTTTCATAGGCAGGGAGTTTTTTAGTATTTCAAACCTAAAACAATAAAAGTGTAAAAGCAAAAATCCCGCTCAAAATAAGATGAACGAGACGATGCAATTGATGAAACTGTTTCTTTACTCTCTTAAATCTACTTCTTCTACTCCTTTGTAATCGGCTTTGTTAAACACAAATGTGTTATCGGTAATTTCTTGATTTGTGTTCATTGCTTTTACGGTGATGGTGGTAACCTTTTGGTCTTTGGCTTTTATTTTCACCATCATAATTTGTTTTTTCACTTTATCAATAAACAATTGCACTTGGTGGTATGATTTTTTGCCCGGTTCAAGTGGTATGAGCGTAATCACATCTACTTTAGCTCCGTTAAGCATTTCTTCTTTTTCGTATTTATACTTAAATCCTTTTTCGTAGATGGTAAAAATGTTTGCGGGATTAATGTTATCGGTTTTATTAGGATCGGGCGCATTGTTTATTTGCACTTCGTTCGATTCTTTAATGTAAGTCCATTGTGTTTTTGCATCGCAAAAAATATTTTGGCCTTTAAAATCTACTTTGTATTTGCTGCCTTTAACTTGTAATGCTCCGCTTTGGTTTTCTATTGGTTTTCCGGCAGCATCGGCAACTACTATTGAAAACTCGGCTTTAATGGATGTGTATGATTTAGTTTTTTTGCTCAGTTCATCTAAAATTGCTTTTGCTTTTGTGTCAACTGTTTCTTTGGGCATTTGTGCCAAAGCAAATAGTGTGATAAAGCACAATGCAAAAAGGGTAATTATATTTTTCATTTAAATAGTGGTTGTTTTATCGGGCTTAGTCAAAAACTGTTCCAAAGATAAAATATCTTTTATGAGTACTTCGCGGGCTTTGCTGCCTTCAAATTTGCCAATAATGCCGGCAGCTTCAAGCTGATCAACAATACGGCCTGCACGGTTATAACCTAATTTTAATTTGCGTTGTAATAGCGATGCCGAACCTTGCTGGTGTGTTACCACAATGCGTGCTGCTTCGTCAAATAATTTATCGCGCTCTTCGGGGTCAATATCCAATCCCCCGCTATTTTCTGCATTTTCATCAATGTATTCTGGTAACAAAAATGCATCGGGATAACCGCGTTGGTTTCCAATAAAATCGGTAATCTGTTCTACTTCGGGTGTATCTACAAATGCACATTGCAGGCGTATTAGCTCGTTACCGGATGTAAATAACATATCGCCTTTGCCTATCAGTTGATCGGCACCACCTGTATCTAATATAGTGCGGCTATCAATTTTTGATGATACACGGAAGGCGATGCGCGATGGGAAGTTAGCTTTAATTAATCCGGTAATTACATTAACCGATGGGCGCTGTGTTGCTATTATTAAATGGATGCCAATGGCTCGTGCTTTTTGTGCAAGGCGCGCTATTGGCATTTCTATTTCTTTTCCTGCTTCGGCAATAAAATCGGCAAATTCATCAATCACCACCACTATATATGGCAAAAATTTGTGGCCATCATTTGGGTTTAATTTGCGCGAAATAAATTTGGTATTGTACTCTTTTAAATTTCGCAGTGCAGCTTTTTCAAGTAATTCGTAGCGCTGTTCCATTTCTATTACCAATGAGTTTAATGTATTGATTGCTTTTTTACTATCGGTAATAATTGTTTTGTCCGAATCGGGTAACTTGGCAAGGAAATGTCGCTCCAGCTTTCCGTAAAGTGTGAGTTCTACTTTTTTAGGGTCAATCATCACAAATTTAATATTGGCCGGATGTTTTTTATACAGCAACGAAACTAAAATAGCATTAAGCCCTACGGATTTACCTTGTCCTGTGGCACCTGCTACAAGCAAGTGCGGCATTTTAGCCAGGTCGGCAATAAAAGTTTCGTTAGATATTGTTTTGCCTAATGCAACGGGTAATTCCATGCTGCTGTTCTGGAATTTTTCGGAAGCGATTAATGATTTCATAGAGACTACTTGCGGTGATTGATTAGGAACTTCAATACCTATTGTGCCTTTGCCGGGCATGGGGGCAATTATGCGTATGCCAAGTGCTGCCAAGCTAAGTGCAATATCATCTTCTAAACTTTTAACTTTTGATATACGTATACCTGCTTTAGGAACCACTTCGTAAAGTGTAACAGTGGGCCCGATGGTGGCTTTTATTTTCTCAATCTCAATTTTAAAATTATTGAGTGTTTCCACAATTTTGTTTTTGTTTGCATTGAGTTCATCGGCATTTACTTCTATGTCTTTTTTGCCGTGATCTTCAAGCAAATCTACAGGCGGGTATTGGTAGCCCGATAAATCGAGTGTAGGGTCGTACTCACCAAATTCTTTTAATGGATCAATAACTCCGTTGATTTCGTTTTCTTGCTTCACCTCTTCCACTGTAAATTCCACACCTTCTTCTTTTGTGTCTTCTGCTACTATTTCTTCATGCGTTAGTTCGGTTTCTAATTCATGCACCACCACCTTTTTTTCTTCTTGGTTGTTCGTTAACTGAAAATCTACTTCTTTGGTTGTGTTTTCAGGTTCGCCTTTTATTTTGTTTACAATTAATTCCGGCTCGGGCATTTTATCGGCAATTTCCTCTTCTTGCTTTTTCTTCAGAAAATCAAAGTTGAGATTGAAAACCGTTACAGCATATATGAATGAAACAAACAAAAGCATAAGACCAGTGCCTATTGCGCCTACACTTCTGCCAAGCCACAAGTTGGTTTGGTATCCAAAAGTTCCGCCAATGAAAAACCATTTGTCAGAAAAAACAAATCCTAATGCAATGGAGCTAAACGCAAGGAAGAACAATGAATGTTTTAGCGTTTTGCCCATCGGCAATAATTCAATGCTCAGCATTAATTTTAGCCCTGCCACTAAAAATGCAATTACAAATGTAAATGAACCAATGCCAAACCATTTGTGAATAAACACGTGCGAAACTACTGCTCCCATTTTGCCCAACCAATTATCAACCACAGTATCATCAGCAAAAAGCTGCGTCCACGATCCCATTACTTTATCTTGATCAGTCTGCCAGGTGAGAAAAAACGAAGTGAATGCAATTGCCAAGTAAGCAGCGGCCATTAAAAAAGCTGCACCTGCAATTAATTTAAACTGTGGATTTGAAAAAAAAGAATTGATAGCGCCAATGCGCTCTTTTACTGATACACTTTGCTTAGCAGGCTTCACGCTTTTTTTAACGCGCTCTTTCTTTTCTTTTTTTTGCTTGGGCTCTTCTATATCATGTAACTCACTTTCATCTTCGCGAAGCGTGTTTTTAAACTTGTTTACTGGTACATCTTCAAAATCTTGCATGGGCAATTTATTAGCTAATCAAAAGTAAGTTTTGGCACACAGCCACGTTAAATTTAAAGCACTTAGTTATAAACCCATAAATGTTGAAAAACAACGCACCACTTAAGCACATAAAACCTAACTTTGATAAATGACAAATCATGAAAAATACATGCGCACTTGTATTGCTCTTGCCGATAACGGAATGGGCAATGTAGCACCTAACCCTTTGGTGGGATGCGTAATAGTGTACAAGGGAAAAATTATTGGCAAAGGTTATCACGAAAAATATGGCAAAGCGCATGCCGAGGTAAATGCGATAAATAGTGTTGCCGATAAATCGGTTTTAAAAAACGCAACACTTTATGTTACACTTGAACCCTGCCCGCACCATGGCAAAACTCCGCCCTGTGCCGATTTAATTATTAAACACAAAATACCGTATGTGATAATTGGGTGCGTTGACCCTAATCCGCTGGTGAAAGGCAAAGGCATAAAAAAATTACTTAAAGCCGGCATTGATGTAAAAACCGGTGTACTCGAAAACGAATGTTATGAATTAAACAAACGCTTTTTTACAGCCATTGAAAAAAAACGGCCTTATATTATTTTAAAATGGGCGCAAACTGCTGATGGTTTTATTGATATAAATCGAACTGCAAAAGAAAAACCACTAAAAATAACTAATCCGATAACAGATGTGCGTGCACATACTTGGCGAGCAATGGAACAAGCTGTTATGATAGGTACTAACACCGTTTTAATGGATAATCCTAAACTTACTACCCGACTTGTAAATGGGAAAAACCCACTAAGGGTAGTAATTGACCGAAATTTATCTGTACCAAAAACATTTAATATTTACAATAGCGAGGCGCGTACCATTATATTCAACACTAAAAAAAACAGTACGGCTAAAAATATATCTTTTGTAAAAGTGAATTTTAACGGGCAATTAATTAAAACTATTTTACAAAAGCTAAACAAGTTGAACATACAATCCATTATTGTGGAAGGCGGAGCAAATTTATTACAGCAGCTTATTGATAAAAATTTATGGGACGAGGCGCGAGTTTTTACAAGCAAACAAAAAATTGCAAGTGGTGTTAGTGCTCCGGTCATAAAGAGCAAACCTGCAATTAACATCAAGTCAGAAAACATTACAACTTCAGCATATAAAAATGGCAAATCACTTTAAGCATAAAACGCAAATACAAATAAGGTTTAAAGATATAGATGCGCTGGGTCATGTAAACAATGCAAACCACCTAAGTTATATTGAACTTGCACGAGTAAACTATTTTAATTCGGCTGTGGGCAAAAATATTAACTGGAGCGAAGAGGGAATAATTTTGGCTCGCATTGAAATGGATTACCTGTTTCCTGTTTTGCCGGAAGATGAAATTTGGGTTTACACCCGCTGCAGCAAAATGGGCAACAAAAGTTTTGATTTGGAATACCTTATCATTAAAAAACAAAACAATACTGAAACTCAACTTGCAAAAGGTAAAAGCATAATGGTGTGTTATAATTACAAAACAAAAAACACCATTTCATTACCTACCGAATGGAAAGAAAAAATGCTTGCTTACGAAAACACTTAGCCGCCATTAAATTGATTTTATTACCTTAGCATCAACCACAAAAAATAATGATGTACAACTTTAGGAAACGCCTTTTTATAGCAGTTGCAATAATATCACTTGCATCGTGCGGTACCGACCACAACAGCGATAACACCATTACCGACAGCGATACCACAAAATTAGATTCAACTGCATCGCTTAATGCACGTAACTTTTTTTACAGTTTACCATCTCCATTAGCAATGGCAGCAGTATTTAAGCACAGTGGGCTTGGTTATAGCGATGGCTTGTGTAACAACTCCGAAAACGTAAAAAAATACAGCGACAAAAAAACGCAAGCACTTAACTTAGGTGTGTATTGTACCGATTTAGCTTACAACTTGGTGAACAGTCAAACTCAAAACGCACTAAAATACTTAGAGTCAATAAAAAAGTTGAGCGACCAACTAGAATTTGCAAGTGTATTTGATGCCAACAATTATATTGAGCGCTTTAAAGAAAACATTAGTAAAAACGATTCACTTGCAATGATATTTAGCGAGCTGAAACGCGAAGTAGATATTTTCACTTACGATAACGGAAGGCAAAATGTAGCGCTCCTTATTTTTACTGGCGCTTGGATAGAGAGCATGTATATTGCAACTCAATCGGTAAAAAACAAAGCTAACAAGCCGGTGGCTACCACTATTGCCGATCAAAAATATGTGCTTTTCAATTTGCTTGATTTGCTTAGCAGCTATGAAAAAGATCCGGGCTTTAAAGATGTCTTTCTCGATTTATCACTGATTAAATCTTCGTTTGAAAAGCTATCGGCACAAGCCGAAGATGACCAAACAAAATTTGAATTAAACTTGCCGGCAATAAAAGAGATTACCGAAAAAATAAGCACTTACCGAAATAAAATAATTTCAAAATAAGAGATATGAAATAGCCGTGTTTGCAAAACGCAAATGTACAAACTAAACCGGCTATTCCATATCACAATAAAAAACAAATAACTAATAGATATGAAACGAATAATAAACTTTGTTTTATTTGTGATTATTGGATTGCAATTTGCAAGCGCACAATGCAAAGCAAAAGAACTTGTAAAGAATTGGAAAAAGGAATTGTTGCCATATTATTACGACAGCTATATTATTGATGAATTTCAGTACAAATACGAAAAGCAAACCATTGAAATAGAATTCACTTGCTTGGAGGGACTGGACTATAAACTGGTATTTTGTACATCAAAACTTCCGGTGCCGGTTAGCATCACCATTTACGACAAACCAAAAACGGTTGCAAAACGCAAAATAATATATTTTGATGATAGCGGTAAAGAAGGATTTTTGTGTTCATTTACACCACCTAAAACAGGCAGCTACTTTATTGAATACGATATACCATCGGGCGCAAATAGCAGCCAGTTGCTAAAGACAAGTGGTTGTGTTATGCTTTTAATCGGCATTATAGAGAAATAAATACACCCTTATGTTTCGTAAATTATTAATTCTGCCGCTAATTCTGTTTTCGTTAGCAGCATTGTTTTATTGCATTTCTCCGGCTGCAAAATCATCGTTTGAAAAAATAAAAACATCAAGTACTATTGAATTAAAAACTGGCGACATTATTTTTCAGTCGGGTTCAGATATTCACCAGCAAGCAATAAAAGAAGCAACCAAATCAAAATTTTCGCACTGCGGAATTATTTTCATCGAAAATGGAAAGCAATTAGTTTACGAGGCAGTGCAGCCCGTTACCGTTACTCCTCTCAAGCAGTGGATAAAACGTGGCGATGGATTTCGCTATACCGTTTGCAGATTAAAACAAGCCGACAGTATTTTAACCGATGCTTCAATTACAAAAATGCAATTGTACATTAAAAAGCAAATTGGAAAAGATTACGACTTTAAATTTATGTGGGATGATAGCGAAATATATTGCAGCGAATTGGTTTGGAAAGCTTACACCGAAAGTACAGGTATAAAATTGTGTGCGCCCAAAAGAATGAAAGAATATGATTTAAGCAGCAAGGTAGTTAAACAAAGTATGGAAATTCGTTATGGCAAATCGTTTCCATTAGAAGAGCTAATGGTTGCGCCCGAAGATATTTATAAGAGTGATTTAGTTTACACCGTTTTAGAAAAATAAATGCAGCAAAAAATAAAAATTACGCTCTCATCGGGCAAAGACCAGTCACTGAGGAGATTTCACCCATGGGTATTTTCCGGAGCCATAAAAAAAATATATGGCGATGTACAAGAAGGTGATGTGGTAGATGTGTACGACAACAAAGATAATTTTCTCGGCACAGGACATTATCAAATTGGTTCTATAGCAGTTCGGGTATTTTCTTTCAATCAAGTAATACCGGATAAAAATTTTTGGAAAGAAAAAATACTTTCGGCAATAAACTACAGAAAACAACTTGGCTTGTATGATAATGCACACACAAATGTTTACCGCCTTTTGTTTGCCGAAGGCGATGGAATGCCCGGCTTAATCATAGATTTTTACAATGGCACTGCTGTTTTGCAAACACATTCAATAGGCATGCATCTTGCAAAAACAGAAATTACCGATGCTCTTCGCGAACTGATGGGCGATAAATTAAAATGCGTGTATGATAAAAGTGAGGAGACAATGCCTAAACAAGCAAAAGTAAAAGCTACCAATGGTTATTTGTGGGGAAAGCCCGAATCGAACGAAGTGATTGAAAACGGCAAAAAGTTTTTTATTGATTGGGAAGGTGGACAAAAAACAGGATTTTTTGTTGACCAACGTGAGAACAGAAGTATTTTGGAAAAATATGTTTCGGGTAAAAAGGTACTTAACACTTTTTGTTATACCGGTGGATTTTCTGTGTATGCAGGCATGGCGGGTGCAGCAGAAGTACATTCTGTTGATAGTTCTAAAAAAGCAATTTACTTAACGGACAAGAACATTGCATTAAATAATTTAACAAACCATCAAAGTTTTGCCATTGACACTTTTGATTTTTTAAAAGATAAAGAAGGCGATTACGATGTAATTATTTTAGATCCTCCTGCATTTGCAAAAAGCCGTGATGTGAAACACAATGCAGTAATGGGCTACAAGCGGCTTAATGCCGAAGCAATGAAACAAATAAAAAAAGGTGGAATATTATTTACCTTTTCCTGCTCACAGGTAGTTGATCGTTATTTGTTTAATCATACCATCACATCGGCAGCAATAGTAGCAGGAAGGAAAGTGCGGGTTATACAGCACCTTTCGCAGCCGGCAGATCATCCGGTAAATATTTTTCACCCCGAAGGCGAATATCTAAAAGGACTTATTCTTCAAGTAGAATAATGCTAATCACCATTCATCACGAAAATCCGAACAGCCGCGAAATAAAAATGGCGGTTGATTGTTTGCGCGATGGCGGTGTTGTAATATCTCCAACCGATTCTGTTTACGCATTTATAGCAGCTATAAATCAACCTAGAGCAGTTGAACGTATCATTCGCATCATTTATAATTTACCAGAAGGCAGCCGAGTGGATATCGAAAAAGAAAATTTTTCGGTTGTGTGTAACGATTTAAGCCACCTCTCTGATTTTACAAAACCAATTAGCAACAGTGTATTTAAAGCAATGCGAAAGGCACTGCCAGGCCCATTCACGTTTATTTTAGATGCAAATAATAATGTGCCCAAAATATTTAAATCGAAAAAAAAGCAAGTAGGAATTCGTGTGCCCGACAATAAAATAATTCAGGAAATTGTTTCGCAGTTAGGTATGCCCGTATTAAGTAAATCAGTTCACGATGAAGACGAAGTATTAGATTACATTACCGATGCTGAATTGATTGAAACCCGTTTCGGTAAATTTGTTGACTATGTGATTGATGGCGGTGCAGGGCATTTGCAACCGTCAACCATTGTTGATTGCACAAGTGGCGAATGTATAATTGTGAGGCAAGGTCTTGGAGAGCTGTGATTAATCATTAAAACGCATTAAACTGCCCGGAGCAAAATCCCATTCGGGAGTAAACAATGTTCCTTCTCCAATTTCTTTTACACTGTACCAAGGGCTATAGGCATCACTATTCGGATTTATTAAAACATGCATTTGCTGAGCCGGCATATAACTCTGTGCTATTAGAAAAACTTTATCACCGGTTGTTTTGTTTTCGGCCATATCCACTACAATAACAGCATGACCGGGACTTCCACCCAAAATAAAAACATCGCCAATTCTAATTTCCGTTATAGGTTCAATTTTTTTCAACTCTTTGCTTAGCGATAATGTGCCGCAATAATTAAAAACAGATTGCATATAGTCCATAAAACTTTTTCTGTCGGTAGGTATATTTGGAGAAGCGTAAGTAGAAGACACCTTATTGTCCTTCACCACCCATCTAAATCCCTCGCAGTATGATTTATAGTTGTAAACATTACCGCTTGTGTAAGTAAATTTAATTTTTTGAAATTGTTTTTGAGAGAAAAGAAATTCTGCACGCAAGCGCATAACTGCATCAGCACATTGTTGCAAATCTTTATTGCCAACATCAATATTAATTATAGCATGATGCGCAGATTGATTTTTTTTCAAGCTACCATTGTACAACTTCACTTCTCCTCTACCATCAAGCATAGGCAAATGCCTCAGCCAATCAGCATAAGAGTTAACTACCTCAGTAGTGCGCACAAATCCATCCGGACAAGGAATGCGGTTTACGAGCATGTTTTCAATGTCGTACTTACTAAGCCAAGTGTATTTGTTTGTTTTATTTGAATCTAAAATATCGGAAGTAAAGTGAGAAACCGTTTTCGTGCTATTTTTGTTTTGCAACGAAACACTTCCACAGGCAATGAGCAGCGTTAAAAATGTAATTACTATAGTTTTAATCATACAAACAAATTTATCAATTATTGGTTTTGTACCTTTACGGTTTAAAACAAAAATATGACCAAACAAACTGAAGCATTTGAGCGACTGTTAAAAATAATGAATGAGTTGCGCGAACAATGCCCTTGGGATAAAAAGCAAACCATTCAGTCTCTCAGACACCTAACAATTGAAGAGACATATGAACTTGCTGATGCAATTATTGAAAACGATATGCCAAACATAAAAAAAGAATTGGGCGATATTCTGCTACACATTGTTTTTTATGCTCGCATAGCTTCCGAGACAAATGATTTTGATATTAGCGATGTTATACATGCACTCTGTAATAAACTAATTACAAGGCATCCGCATATTTATGGCGATGTAAAAGTGGAGAACGAAGAACAAGTAAAAGAAAACTGGGAAAAAATAAAATTGAAAGAAAAAGAAAGTCTTACTGATGATGGTTTTAAATCTGTTTTGGCTGGAGTTCCGGTTTCGTTGCCATCGGTTGTAAAAGCATGGCGAATTCAGGAAAAAGCAAGGGCAGTAGGCTTTGATTGGGAAAAACCCGAGCAAGTGTGGGCTAAAGTGCAAGAAGAATTAAATGAACTAAACGATGAAACAAATTCGGAAAATACAAACCAAGCAAAAATAGAAGAAGAGTTTGGCGATGTTCTTTTTGCGATGATTAATTATGCGCGCTTTATCGGAGTTAATCCCGAAGATGCGCTGGAAAAAACAAACAAAAAATTCATCAAGCGATTTCAATATTTAGAAAAACAATCGGCTGCAGATGGAAAGAAAATGGGTGAAATGAGCCTGGCAGAAATGGATGAATATTGGAACAAAGCTAAAACGCTTTAGTCTTCAAAATATTCATAGGCCTCTACTATATCCAAATACACGCCATCAAAACCCGAATTAACAATTAACTGCAAATAAGAATTAGCGCTGCCATAAATAATATTTTGCCAATTTTTATCCCAATATTTTACTTTAAAATTGCCCGCCCATTGCGGGTTTTCGCCCAGCAGCCAATTGGGCTGAAGTTTTTCCCACTCAGTGTTCCAATAGTAACGGTATGTTTCTGCTTCGCCAATGCTCATGTATGCAATTACTTTACGTGCGCCACCATTTGCTTTTGCTTTTAGCGAATTAATTTCGGTCGAAGTGTATGCTTCTTTGTCGTTAAAAAAAGCATCCATTATTATAACATCATATTTAGTAGCAGCTAATGCGTTTAAGAAACTTTGTTTATCTGCAAATTCATCTGAGTGGCTGATGATGTATAAAAAGCTTTTTGCATCACCAAGCGATGAAATAATTGAGTTATTTATTGCAAACGGTTCGGAAGGATAGGAAGGAATATTATCCAACTCACGATGTGTAGCTGCAAATGAAATAAATCCTTCTGCAAAATTTTTAGAATATGAATCATTAATGGCGCCTTCGCTGGTGCAATAATCGGTAACCAAAACTTGCTTATTGCTTGTTAATGCAGTTTTGCAGAGGGTTAACCAGTTAATTGTTTCATCAGTAACAGGTGTAGCGGTGTTATCGTTATTATTATAACCATAAAAAAGTTCTTCGCGCCCCACTCCATCAATTGCCGAAATATAATTTGCATTTGTAGTATCGCCATCCATTAAAAGCGCCAAACCATTCTGCGGAATTACTATAAATCCGGGCGATTGCGATTTTGCATTAGTGCTAATTGCCTGAACAAATTTTCGCATCTCTTGCCTGTAGTTAATATTTTCGGTTTCTTTTTTACAAGCTGCTAAACCAATAGCTACAATAAAAACAAAAAGTATTTTTCGCATTGAAATAATATTAAATGAAAAACTAAAATACTATATATTTGCGTCCCTCAATTAAAAGAAAAGTTATTTGCCCGGGTGTTGAAATTGGTAGACAAGCACGTTTGAGGGGCGTGTGCGCAAGCGTACGAGTTCGAGTCTCGTCCCGGGCACTTTAGTTTAAAACAGTTTCAATCATTTTATCCCAGTTATATTTTTGTTTTTCAATAGCTGTGTTTACCGAAAATTCTTTTTCCTTACCTCCTAAATAAAAATCAATTAATGCATCGGCAATTTTTGTGGGCTTAGGCTCAACCACGTAACCCACTTTACCATCAGGAATGATTTCGGCCAGACCGCCCACATTGGTAACAAGCATTGGTTTATTAAAATGATATGCAATTTGCGTTACACCACTTTGCGTGGCATCTTTATAGGGCTGAACAATAATATCGGCAGCACAAAAATAATCGGCCACTTTATTATCCGGAATAAAATCGTTAGCACTAATAATGTATTGCTCAAGATTATGCTTTTTAATTAAATCTAAATACGGCTTGGAGTCGGTATAATACTCTCCGGCAATTATCAATTTTAAATTCAATTCCCTAAAACGCTTATCAGCAAATGCTTTTATTAAAATATCTAACCCTTTGTAATCGCGAATGAAGCCAAAAAAAAGCATGTAATTCATATTTGCGTCTAACGATAAATTTTGCTTTGCTTTCATTTTATCAATCGGGTTGCCAAAATTATCGTAAAGTGGATGTGGCGAAAACAATTTTGGTTTGGTGGTGAATGTATCTAAATCTACCAAAACAGAACGCGACATGGCAATAAACTTATCTACTGGTTTTATAAAGTAGTTGGCAAAAAATCGGTCGCCAATTCTTTTTTCGTGCGGGATTATATTGTCTATGATGGAAACCACTTTGGTGTGCTTGTTCTTTTTTATCAATCGCAAAATGGTGCCAAAGCAAGGACCCATAAACGGAAGCCAAAATTTTACAATCACCAAATCGGGTTTTAGTTTTTCTATTTCGCGCCCTACTTTAAGCCAATTAAATGGGTTAATGGAATTGATGCAAGTTTTAATTTTTAAATCTTTTGGTGCCGGAGCATCGCTGTATTGCGACTTTCCGGGAAATAAAAAAACGGGGTACTGCAAACTAAAATTATAAATGGTTACATCATCGCCACGTTGCATAAATGCACGTGCAAGGCGTTCGTTATAAGTTGCAAGCCCACCACGAAGCGGATGTGCCGAGCCAATTATAATTACTTTCAAATTAGTTTGTGCGCTTTTCAATTAAATACGAATTGCGTGTTGGAGAGTTACGTGCAATTAGTTCGCCTAAAAATCCGGCAAGGAAGAGCATCGTTCCAAGTATCATTGTGGTGAGTGCTATGTAAAACCAAGGGTTGTCGGCAATTTTATCGGCACGCATATTATTGTAAACGTAATACAACTTTGATGCACCTAAATAAACCGAAGTGAAAAAGCCAATAACAAACATTATTGTTCCGAGTGGGCCAAAAAAGTGCATGGGGCGTTTACCAAATCGAGAAACGAATGTGATTGTCATTAAATCCAAAAATCCGTTTACAAATCGCTCTAAGCCAAATTTGCTGTAACCGTATTTTCTTTTTTGATGTTGCACCGGCAATTCGCCAATTTTATAAAAGCCGGCCCATTTAGCTATAACGGGTATGTAGCGGTGCATTTCGCCATATACTTCTATACTTTTTACAACATCTTTTTTATACGATTTTAATCCGCAATTAAAATCATGTAAATTATTTATACCCGAAACTCTGCGTGTGGCCCAATTAAAAAGTTTGGTAGGAATTGTTTTTGTGATAGGGTCGTAACGCTTTTTTTTCCAGCCGCTTACTAAATCAAAATGGTCTTTCACAATCATGTTATAAAGTGCGGGAATTTCATCGGGGCTATCTTGCAAATCGGCATCCATAGTAATTATAACATCGCCTTGTGCTGCTTCAAATGCTACATTTAAAGCAGCACTTTTGCCATAATTACGTCTGAATTTTATTCCCCTTATAGCTTTGTTGCTTGCCGATAAAATTTCTATCACCTGCCACGATTTGTCTTTACTTCCATCATCCACAAAAATTATTTCATACGAATAATTATTGGCACGCATTACCTGTTCAATCCATGTTGCTAATTCAGGAAGCGATTCTTCCTCGTTATAAAGTGGTATAACTACTGTTATGTTCATTAACTAATGGGCTGGTCAATAGTATCTGTCAAAAGCGGATTAGGGTTGTCTTTTTTTATAAATGCTGCAATAATAAGAGATAGTATCGCACCAAATATCATGTATCCAAGAAAAACAAAAATGGAAATCATAGTGGGTGTTGAAAACATTCGAGCATACTTCATTCCAATTTCAATTTGTTCATCCGGCAAACCTTGCGCTATCATATCCTCTTCCGCTTTTAGCATCGCTTTTTCCATAATAGCGGTATCAATGTAACCTAAGTAAACAAACATAAATATGGAAAGAATAATAGAAGCGAATAACAAAATATACATACAGCTTCCGTAAGCTTTACCATAAGAGATGTATCCTCCCTTAGCTTTATTGCGATAATTTACAGTGCCCCAAGCCAAAAATGCTACCATAATAGCATAAGCAAACCATGCCACTGGCGACTGGTTAAGGTCTAACGCCATAAGCAGCACCGAAAAAATGATAAGCGCCACTGCAGTTAGTATTCCAAACGAAAACGAATTGGAGAAAAATGTAATCTTTTTAGGTTCCATTAATAATAGGTTTTGCAGCAAATATAATGAATTGGCTAAGATTCTATTTTTTCAATTGCCAATATCTGTTAAAATGATACTTTTGTGCCGGGCAAGTCCTTTACGACCAGCTCCTGTTAACTCCCCCAGGCAGGGAACTGAGCAAGGGTACACGGTTGTAGCGGTGCGATAAAGTAAGCTTGCCCAATTTTTTTTTCTCTTGTTAAAAATCACATACGAGGTTTTTTTACGTAAATTTCAAATCACAATGCGATACCTCATTATTTTAATACTAACTGCTAATACGCTTGCGGCACAAGTTAGTTTTAAACGCAGTTTAGACTGGTTCACCGTTTCCTACCTCGATTCTGCAACCAAAATTCAACATTCGCTTTCGTTCAATAAAGCCTCAGATAGCGATTTTTATAAATCATTACGATATAGTTCTTACAACTATATTTCAAAAGTAAAAACGGATGAATTTTTATGCGAGCACATTAGCACCATACTAATGCTCTGGGAAAAAGCAGCCGACAGCATAAAAATAGATTTAACCAATGTGATTTTCGATTATCCTTTAAAGTACGCTGACATTGCAAAAAAGCAGGTAGAAGTTTTTTTGAAATCAGCAAAATGGCAGGCTCATATAAAAACAAATGGCAAAAAAATAGACACTAAACTTATGCGCGAAATAATGATTACTGAAAAAGTTTACGGCTGCATTTATGATATGCTCGCCAAAAAAGGATATATGCTTGTGAAAATGGAAACCGAAAAGCATGGATTTATAACCAAACAAGATTTAATAAAATTAGGATACAAGGGAAACGAAATAATACCCATGCCATTCATGGTTTACCAAACTGTTACCAATAAATAAACGTGAATTCTTGTTTATACAAAGCGCAGGTGATGCACCACCGGTTGTCGCCAAAAAAACATAAGTTTAACTACAATGTTTTTATGTTTTATATTGATTTGGATGAAATAGACACTATCACAAAAAAAATATTTTTCATAAGCCGAAACCGTTTTAATGTTTTTAATTTCAGAGACAAGGACCACTTGCAACTGCCAAAAGAAAATCCGGATAAAAAGAAAAACATAAAACAGCACATTAATACCTATTTGCTATCGCAAGGTATTGCACCTGAAAGCATCGGTAAAATTATGCTCGTAACTAATCTTTGCACATTCGGATACCAATTTAATCCGGTTTCGTTTTATATTATTTATAAGCCAAATAGCGATGAAGTTTTATGCTCCGTTGTTGAAGTGTGTAATACGTTTCGCGAAATGAAAGCATACTTTATTCCTCCTGAAAATTTTGACGGAACAAAATTTCACTTGAACACCACTAAGTATTTTTATGTTTCGCCTTTTATTGATCATGATGCTAATTTCGATTTCAATGTGCAAATACCGAACGAAAAACTAAACATCCGCATAGATGATTATAAAGATGGCGATAGATTTTTCATTAGCACATTAACCGGCACTCGAAAAAAGCTGACAAACGCACGATTATTTTGGTATGCTGTGAGATTTCCACTAATTACACTGCAAGTAATTGGCTTAATCCATTGGAATGCGATGAAACTTTGGATAAAAAAAGTTCCATATTTCAAGAAAAAAGAGAAGCAGGAATTGCAGCGCGATGTGATGCGTGTGTACAAATCTGATTGATGGCCATAATCGTAAATCAATAACAAATATGATATTTGCAGCGAATGAATACAATTGCACTAACCAATAAAAAAACATTTTACGAAAAAACAGTGCTTGGACTTTTATCAAAAATGGACAAAGGCGCGGCTACTATTACACTTCCGACTGGCGAAACAATTAAATTTGGGAACGGAGAAGGAAACAAAACTGCATCTATAACAGTAAAAGATGTAGAATTTTTTAAGCGATGTGTTTTGTATGGCGATATTGGTTTTGGCGAAGCATATACAGATGGCTTGTGGGAAACCGAAAACATTACCAATGTCATCAAATGGTTTTTACTGAATATTGAAAATGCGCCCACAGCATCGGGCAGTAATGCAAAAAATGTTGCGCTAAATTTTTTAAAGTTTTACAATAAAATTTCTCACCTCGCTCGTGCTAATAGCTTATCGGGGGCAAAAAAAAATATATCAGAACACTACGATTTAAACAACGATTTTTTTGCACTTTTCCTTGATCCTACGATGACATATTCATCGGCCTATTTCAAAACTGATGGATTGAATTTACAACAAGCACAAATTGAAAAATACAACAGATTGTGCCGGCAGTTAAAACTAAAACCCACCGACCATGTGCTGGAAATAGGTAGCGGCTGGGGCGGAAATGCAATTCACATTGCAAAAAATTATGGCTGTAAAGTAACATCAATCACCATTTCTGAAAAACAATTAACACTTGCACGCGAGCGAGTGGCAAAAGAAAATTTACAAGACAAAGTAAAAATAGAACTCATAGATTACAGAGACATAAAAGGGCAGTTCGATAAAATAGTTTCTATTGAAATGCTGGAAGCTGTAGGCGATACATTTTTAGATGTGTACTTTAAAAGATGTGCGGAGTTACTGAAAAAAGATGGCATACTTGCCCTTCAAGTAATTACTTGCCCCGATTCGCGTTACGAAAGTTTAAAAAACGGAGTAGACTGGATTCAAAAACATATTTTTCCCGGCTCTCTGCTACCTTCTGTCGCGCGAATTAATCAGGCCATTAATGCAACAGGCGATTTAACTTTAGTTGATTTAAAAGACATTGGTTTACATTATGCTAAAACTTTAAACAGTTGGCACAAGGAGTTTAATATCAAGCTCAATGAAGTAAAGCAACTTGGTTTTGATGAAAAATTTATACGCAAGTGGAATTATTATTTGTGTTATTGCGAAGCAGCTTTTGCCATGCGAAACATAAATGTGATGCAAATGGTTTACACTCGCCCAAATAATATTGGCAGATAAATTTTAGTTTTTCTCTTCATTAAATTTACTAAAAACAAAAAACGCAATTACGCAAAGAATAAACCCGCATACACCGTTAAGGCGTAAGCCATAATCGTTTCCGGGGTCTTTTCCATAAAGTGTGAGCATAGCGAAAAGCGCTATCCCAAAAGTTTGCCCCAGTTTTACTGCAAAATATTTTACAGCAAAAAACAATCCTTCTTTATTCTGATTAGTTTGTGCAGCATCTTCTTGTGCTATGTCAGCTAAAATTGCAGGAGGCAAAATGCCCAAAGCAGCTAATGGAAAAGAAGCCATCATCACCAAAAAATACATTTGCAGTTCAGTACTTATCGGGAATTTTCCCAAATTATAAATACATAAAAACAAAACCGCCAAAACCACAAATGCAAAAAGCACAATTCTTTTTTTTCCCACCTTGCGCGACCAAACATTTATTAGCGGGTAAAACAATAACGAAACTCCCACCATTGTTCCCATCAGTAAAACGCCAATTGACTCGGACAAACCACACAAAACTGTAACGTAATATTGTAGCCCGCTCATAATAATATAAAGCGCCATGTAATACGAAAAATCAGCCGCTATATAGGCCACAAAATTATTATTGCCCATGGTTTGTTTTATGGCAGGTATTATTGCCAAACTACTTGGCTCTGCTTTACAATATTTTTTTTCATCAATGAACAATATCGGTATTAGCATAAATAGTGCGCCAATTGCAGAAAGCAGCCAAATAGCATATTGCATGCCCTCAATAGAACTAAGGTCAAATCTATTTTTAAAAATTTGCGCCACATTATTACTGCTTGCGCCAATTACCATTCCTAATACAAAACCCACTTGCTGTAAACTCGATAGGCGCACTTTTTCATCGGTAGTGTGTGCCATTTCGGGCATCATTGCATTATAAGGGATAATATATGTGGTAGCCGAAACAAAAAATAAAACCAAAGCCACAGTAAGTAAAATAGCATTTGCCGTGCTTTCGGATGAAGTAACTGGAAAAAAAATAGCGCAACAAAAAAACAAACTTGGAATTATGCTCCACATCATAAATGGTATTCGCCTTCCACGTTTGTTTGTCGATCTATCTGAAAGCTGCCCAAGCAAAGGATCGTAAAATGCATCAACTAATCGGCCACCGGCAGTAATTAATGCGAGTAAATTAAATACTCCGAAAATTACACCTTGCGAAATTAAATTTTGCATTCCGCTGTTGCTTGGTGGCAAATAAAAATAGGGCAACAAAACGCCAATGATGTTTACCATAACGCTCCAGCCCATCATTCCTGATGCATAAGCAATTTGTTTTCCTAACGAAAGTTTTTGCATTTTGTAGTATATAAAAGTACAACTAAAGTGTATATTTTTACCAAAATGAAACTGCGGGTATTTAAACTAATCTTGTTTCTCACCGTGATGATTATTGCGTGCAATAATTCAATTGCGGCAAATATTAGTTCAGACACAAATGAAATAAAAAAAATACTGGAAGAAAGCAGGAAATACTACAGTTCCGATTTTAAAAAATCATCGGCATTGGCAGAAAAAGCATTTCAGCTTTCAGAAAAAATAAAATATATCCAAGGCATGGCGGTTGCAAAAATCTATTTGGGATTAGCCAATTACTATTCGGGCAGCTACGATAAAGCAATTGCCTATTATATAGATGCGGTAAAAATTTACGAATCAATAAATAATGATGAAGGCGTAGCATTTGCTTACAACGAGCTTAGCACCGCCTATAGAAGGTACGGTGATATTAAAAAAGCGCAAGAATATTTAGAAAAAGCATTAGAAATTTTCAAGAAAAAAAATAATCAAAACGGAATAGCTCAAACACTGGATAACCTTGGTGTGGTTTATGAAACTAACCAAGATTTAGATATAGCTTTAAAATCATATCGGGCAGCACTAAATATACGTATTACACTAAAAGATACGCTTGGTTTATCCTATTGCTATGCAAACATTGCAGGAATTTACATGATGCAAAAAAAGTACGATAATGCTTTAAAAAATATTTTCACATCACTTCAGTTACGCGAAATTTTAAAAGACACTCAAGCGCTCGCCATCACGCTCAATAATATTGGAGAAATATATTATGATAAAAACGACCCGAACAATGCGCTAATTTATTTTGAAAAAAGTGTAGCCTTATCAGGAAAAATAGGATACAAAGATTTATACCAGTACACCTGTAATATCCTTTCGGATGTTTGTTTCACACTAAAAAAGTTTGAACAAGCTTACACGTACCAAAAACTTTCCTTTACAATACGCGATAGCATTTACAACGAACGAAAGAACAAACAAATTGCCGAGATAAAAACCAAATACGATACCGAGAAAAAAGAACAAGACAATATGCTCCTGACAGAACAAAACAAAGTGAAGGATTTAGAAATAGAAAACAGTTACAATCAAAAACTAATACTTGTTTCAATAATTATTCTTTCGGTGATTGTATTTGCTCTTATTTTTAGCAGAAGCAAAATTAAACAGCGCGAATTACTAAACACATCATTGCTGAAACAGGAACGGTTAAAAAACAAGGCGATTATTATCACTCAAGAAGAGGAACGCAAGCGTATAGCTTCCGAATTGCATGATGGAATAGGACAAATGATGAGTGCTGCTAAATTAAATGTGGCATCGCTGGAAGATGTGATAGAAAAAAATGAGGTACAAAAATTTAAAACTGCTCTTGATTTAATTGATGAATCGTGCCGAGAATTGAGAACTATTTCACATAATATGATGCCAGGTGTGTTGATAAAATCAGGGCTGGTAAAAGCTGTAAAAGAATTTTCGGACAAAATAAACGCATCGGGTAAAATAGAAATTAATGTTAATGGCGATGAGGAGATAATGCGACACAACGAGTTAATTGAAATAAATGCTTACAGAATTATTCAGGAACTTGTAAATAATATTATTAAATATGCAAATGCAAAATCTATTCAAATAAGTTTTAATACCGATGAAAAAATGCTGAGTATAATGATAGAAGATGACGGAGAAGCATTGGATAAAACAACTTTGAAAACAGCTACCGGAAATGGCTGGCACAATATAAACTCACGAATAAATTTACTAAAAGGCAAAATAGAAATAGATTCAAAACCAAATAACGGAACTGTTGTATCAATAGATATCCCCCTAATGCAATATGAGTAAAAAAACGACCATCTATTTTGTTGACGACCATCAAATGCTCATTGATGGATTGAAAGCATTAATGGTAAAAGAAAAAAACTTTGAAATAGTTGGCGAATCTACCAGCAGCTTAAAAGCCCTTGAGCAGGTAAAAAAAATAAAACCCGAAGTTGTAGTAATTGATATTAATATGCCCGAATTAAGCGGCATAGACCTTACCAGAAAATTAAAAGAGGAAATGCCCAATATTAAAATATTAGCGCTATCAATGTTTGGCGAAAAAGCAATGGTATCTGAAATGCTGGATGCCGGAGCTAATGGATATATTTTAAAAAATACAGGCAAAGAAGAACTTGTTTCTGCATTAAACAAAATTGCAGAAGGCGGTATTTATTTCAGCAGCGAAGTAGCCGCTGAAATGATGAAAGCAATGAGTGAACGCTCACTAATAAAAGAACAAGAGAAAAAAGAAATAAACTTAACAATTCGCGAAAAAGAAATAATAACGCTAATTGCAAAAGAATTAAGTAACGCACAAATAGGCGACAAGCTTTTTATAAGCGAACGCACTGTAGAATCGCATCGCAAAAATATATTCAGGAAAACGAGCACTAAAACCGTTGTTGGGCTCATAAAGTATGCCATAGAGGCGGGCATTGTAAAATTATAGTACGTGCTGGCACGTATCCAATTTACCCTATACTACCTATAAAGTCGGCTTTGATAAAACGTGATTTTTGATTCATCAGAAACCACAAAAAATCAGAGCCATGAAAAAGAAAATTTTTAACTACGGTGGTATAGCCGGAACTAACATTTAATAAAAAGAGGCAGAAAGTTCTGCCTCTTTTTTATTTTAAAGCGGGTCCACATCAAAAACTATACGGAGCGATTTAAACTCCGATTTACTGTTTAAGTCTATTGCTGTTTGTCTTATAAATTGTTTTACTTCTGTAATGTTTATATCGCGACCCAATTTAACAATAACTGATTTTAAATAATAGTTTTTCACTTTACCAACTAATGGCGCGGCAGGACCAAGCACATTTGTATCTAATTTCTGTTTCAAATTATCAGTAAACTCAGCCGAAGCTGCATCGAGGTAATTATAATCTTTATGTTGCAGCGTAATTTCAACTATTCTGCAAAATGGTGGATACAGAAAATTTTTGCGATGTTCCAGTTCAATTGTATAAAACCCATTGTAGTCGTGGTTTTTTACTAAATCTAAAACATGATGATTGGGCTGCCCCGTTTGTATAATTACTTTCCCTTTTGTGTTTTTTCGTCCTGCCCTACCCGACACTTGTTCCATCAACTGAAAGCTTCGCTCAAAGGAATGGTAATCAGGAAAATTTAGCATTGCATCGGCATTCATAACACCTACTAAGCTAACATTATCAAAATCCAATCCCTTTGTAACCATTTGTGTGCCCACTAAAATATCAATGTGGCGTTCTTCAAAATCGTTTATAATTTGCTTGTATGCATTTTTACTTCGCGTTGAATCCAAATCCATACGTGCAATTTTGGCATCCGGAAAAAATATAAAAAGTTCTTCCTCAATTTTTTCGGTACCGAAACCAAGTAACTTCAAATTATCGCTTCCGCATGCCGAACAATGCGTGGGCAGCTTTGCAGTGTAGCCGCAGTAGTGGCATTTTAGTTGATTTGTGTTTTTGTGATACGTTAAACTTACATCGCACTGCACACATTGTGGCACCCACTCGCAAGTTTGGCAACTAAGCATGGGCGCAAATCCTCTTCTGTTCTGAAAAATAATTGCCTGTTCTTTTCGCTTCAGCGTCATCCCTATTTCATCAATCAAAGCGGGAGTGAAATGCGATTTCATTTCTTTTTTATTGGCTGCCTGTTTTACATCAGCAGTAATAATTTGTGGCATTGCTGCATTTCCGTAGCGAGTTTTCAATTCTACCAAACCAAATTTATTTTGCTGTGCGTTATAATACGTTTCAATGGACGGAGTAGCAGAACCTAAAATAGTTTTTGCACCATGTAAATGTGCAAGGTAAATTGCAGTATCGCGTGCATTGTAGCGTGGTGCCGGGTCATGTTGCTTATAGGAAACATCGTGCTCCTCATCCACTATCACCAAACCTAAATCAGAGAATGGCAAAAAAACTGACGAGCGTGCACCCAAAATTATTTGGCATTTAGCAAAACCGGAAGATGAATTATGTTTTAAAACATTTTTCCAAACTTCCACTCGCTCGCTTTCGTTATAGCGCGAATGATAAACGCCCACTTTATCGCCAAAATGTTTTTGCAGGCGCGAAATAATTTGTGTTGTTAATGCAATTTCGGGCAGCAGATAAAGTACCTGTTTGCCTTTTGCAATTTCTGATTCTATCTGCTTAATATAAACTTCCGTTTTGCCACTTGAAGTAACTCCATGAAGCAAAACAATATCTTTAGAATTAAATGTTTCGGTAATGTTTTGCAAGGCACCTGCCTGCTCAGTATTTAATTGTTTTGATTGTACAGTGGTACCATCAAAATTTATTCTATCTGTTTCTTCTTTAGTGATTTCAAAAATATTTTTCTTGCACAAACTATTCAGTACCGCATCAGTGCTGCTTGCAGCTTTAAGCAAATCTGTCTTACATATTTTAAAATCGAGTGCGCTATTACCCATGCGCAGGTAACACATTAATAAATCTAACTGCTTTTCAGATTTTTTTTCAAGCAAATCTAACGTGTCTTTCAGTTGCTCTTGATTACTATACTGTGCCGATAGCTGCACATGCTGTTTAATTTTCGGTTTGTATTTTTCCTTTATGTCTTCATAAACAAGCAAAACATTTTTTTCAATCAGCGCACGCATCACATGATGCACCGTTTTCCTATTCAGTATTTCCTGCACATCTTCTATCGTAATAAAATCCCGAAGCGTTAATGCTTCGGCAATTAAAAACTCATCATCAGTTAAAAACTTACTGTCAATTTCGGCAGCTGTGTTTTTCACCAATTTTGTTTCACTCGAAAGCTTTAGCCCCGATGGCATTGCGGCAATCATCATTTCGCCCACAGTACACATATAATATTCTGCCATCCATTTCCACAATTTTAGCTGTGTGGTGTTTACTACCGGTTCGTTATCCAAAACCGAATCAATGTACTTGGCAGTATATTTTTGTGGCGGGTTTTCATGCACCGCAATAATTAAAACCGAATAGTATTTGTTTTTTCCGAATTGGGCAATTGCTCTGCAACCAACTTTTACTGCTTCATTCAAATCAGCAGGAATACGATACGTGTAAACTTGCGCCAGCGAGAGGGGCAAAATAACATCTACAAAATATGTTTTTTTTTCTGTCACGATAATATTTCCATCATCTGCACCAAATCGGGATGCGGCTGTTGCAAATGTTTTACTGCTTTAGCAAACGGAGTGAATGTAATTTTATTGTTAACAATACCAATCATAGTGTGTTTTTTACCGCCAAGCAGTGCCTGCACAGCGGCATACCCCATGCGCGAAGCATTTACCCTATCCATGCACGATGGCTTGCCGCCACGCTGAATATGCCCGAGCACAGAAACGCGAATATCAATTTCAGGCAACGCTAATTTTATTTTTTCCGAAATTTTAAATGCGCCACCCGCATCATCGTGCTCGGAAACAATTACAATTTTTGATTTTTTCTCTTTCCTTCCTGATTTTAATTTCTTTATAAGAGCGTTAATATTTGTTTTTATTTCAGGAATTAAAATTGCTTCGGCACCGGAAGCAAGTCCGCTTCTAAGCGCTATTAAACCTGCATCGCGGCCCATTACTTCCACAAAAAATACTCGGCCATGGCTTTCGGCCGTGTCTCTGATTTTATCTACTGCATCTATCACCGTGTTTATTGCTGTGTCGTAACCTATTGTGTAATCGGTGCCCACCAAATCATTATCAATAGTTCCCGGGCAACCCACAAATGGTATCTTACACATTTTACTAAACTCAAGCGCACCTTTAAAACTTCCATCACCACCAATAACTACTACACCATCTATTTTATTTTTAGTCAAGTTAGCTTTTGCTTTTTGCTGACCTGCTTTTGTAAAAAACGATTTACTGCGTGCAGTTTTTAAAATAGTGCCGCCTTTATGAATAATATTTGCCACTGCCGATGCATCCATGTCAATAAAATTATCGGCAATCATTCCATCATAACCATTTAAAATACCCTTTACTTTTATGCCATTAAATGCAGCAGTACGCACCACCGCACGCAGGCAGGCATTCATTCCTGGCGCATCGCCACCCGATGTAAACACTGCTATTGTTTTCATTCCTGATTAATGTATTTATCTTTTTTTGCGCCTTCGTACATTTCGTATTTCAAAAACTTGCACTCCAATTTACCGTTGAAAAGTGAAATGCGTCTGGAATGGCGCAAGCCAATTTTATTTATCGCATCTATGTTTGATGAAATAATCCAAGCCTCATAACCCGTCCAGTGTTTTTTTAATCTATCGCCTATTTGCTTGTATAGTGCCACCAAATCATCTTTATCCATGCGCTCACCATAAGGCGGATTCATAATAATAACGCCCGATGGAGCAGGTTTTTCTAAAGTTAAAAAATCGGTAACAGAGAATTTAACCATATCGTCAACCTTGGCGAATTTTGAATTTTGTTTTGCTTTCTTAATATTATTGGCCGATAAATCGGAAGCAAAAACCGATGCAGGATAATCCGTTATTTTATCAATTATTTTTTCGCGGATGATTTCAAAAAGTTCGGCATCAAAATCCTTCCACTTTTCAAAACCAAATTTTTCGCGGTAATAGCCGGGCGGAATATTTGCTGCCATCATAGCTGCTTCAAATGCTATGGTGCCCGAGCCGCACATAGGATCTACCAATGTTTTTGATTTATCCCATCCGCTAAGCAAAACTAATCCGGCTGCCAGCACTTCGTTCATGGGTGCTATGCCTGTGCTATCGCGGTAGCCACGCTTGTGCAGCGAGTAGCCCGAACTATCTAACGATACGGTGCACGTATTTTTCACGATGTGTATATTAATACGCACATCCGGAAAATCTAAATCAACCGATGGACGAACATCATTTGCTATTTCTCTAAACCTATCGCACACGGCATCTTTAACGCGCTGCGATACAAATTGCGAATGTGTAAAAGTTTCGGAATTAACGGCTGCATCCACGGCAAGTGTTCCGTTTTCGCTCAAGTATTTTTCCCATTCTATTTTTTTAATTTGCTTGTATAAGTGCGTGCTATCGTCTGCCTGAAAATTTGCTATCGGTTTTAAAACTCGCAATGCCGTGCGCAAGCAAAAATTTGCTTTGTACATAAAACCACTATCGCCTGTAAAACTTACTGCTCTGTTAAACTTTTCAATATCGCGTGCGCCCAGTTTTAATAACTCGGCAGTTAATATTTCCTCTAAGCCAAACATGGTGGTGGCAACCATTCTAAAATCTTTTTCCTCGTTTTTCATTTTTGCAATTCGTTGGTTAAAAGCTATGCGTTTTTACGCAATACTTTCAATTTATATAAACTTCTCACTATCCCGTCATTGCGAGGCCTGAAAATTCGGGCCGAAGCCTGTCTGCCGACAGGCAGGCAATCTCTGTTATTCGATTGCTTCAGTCGTGCCTCCTTCGCAATGACGCGCCAATTTATCATTTATTAACTCATCTATCTACCTACAAAAGTGAGTATAAAACTAATGGCTTTGCTATAATTTTTTCAAATAAGTTTTTTATAGTTTTATGCTATGAATTTACACGTGATTAATACGGGATATTTTAAGTTGGATGGCGGTGCCATGTTTGGAGTGGTGCCTAAAACACTGTGGCAAAAAACTAATCCGGCTGATGAAAACAACATGTGCACCTGGGCCATGCGCTGCTTACTGATAGAAAACGGTAAGCAATTAATTTTAATTGACACGGGCATTGGCAACAAGCAAGACGAAAAATTTTTTAGTCATTATTATCTGCATGGCGATGATAGCTTGGAAAAATCGTTGAAAGCAAAAGGTTTTTCGCGCGATGATATTACCGATGTGTTTTTAACGCATTTGCATTTCGACCATTGCGGTGGCGCCATAGAATGGAACAGCGCAAAAGATAAATTTTTGCCCGCATTTAAAAATGCCAATTACTGGAGTAACCAGCGCCACTGGCAATGGGCTACCGAACCTAATGCGAGAGAGAAAGCATCGTTTTTAAAAGAAAATATTTTACCTATAAAAGAAAGCGGACAATTAAAATTTATTGACCGCACAACCGATTACACAAAAAACATTTTTGAAAACGTGGATGTTCTTTTTGTAGATGGCCACACCGATAGCATGATGATACCACACATACACCACCACGGAAAAACAATTTGTTACATGGCCGATTTGCTTCCATCGGCAGGGCATATACCATTGCCTTATGTGATGGGCTATGATACGCGCCCGCTGATTACGATGGGCGAAAAAGCAAAGTTTTTGGCACAAGCAGCCGAAAATAATTACACACTATTTTTAGAACACGACCCCATTAACGAAACCTGCACCCTGCAACAAACCGAAAAAGGAATTAGACTGAATGAGAAAGGAAATTTGCTGCAATGATTATTAAACAAAGCGCGTCATTACGAGCGTAGCGCGGTAATCTCAAAACTAAATTCAGATTGCCTGCCTGCGGCAGGCTGGCTTCACTACGTTCGCAATGACGCACATTAATTCACAATTAATATTTCACACTTCGGCAATTAATCATCGTGCCCTTTTACTTCTTTGGGTGTTCCGTTTTTCCAGAGGTACTCTTGCTCGTCTAATGCTTTTTTAAGTGAATCGGAAATTTGTTTGGTTTCTATTTTATCTAAATTAGGTTGGCCGGCATTAACCCATGCGGTGTACCATATACTGCCTACCATTATAATTGATAGGCGCATCCTACGCTCCACCATACCGTTCAGCATTTTATCATACGCTTTTGAATATTCTTCGGAATAAACTTTTACGGTTACGTTTCCACGGTTTTCGTAAGCATATTTTTTATCGCCCGGAAATTTAGTGTTCAGCTCGGCTTCAAAACTCAGCACCGAGTCTTTTGCCAAGAAACTTGCCTTAACGGCATTCCATGCTTCGTCAATAGGTTTCTCTATATATTTTGCACGACCCGTAAAATAGTCGTAATCATCGGCATATAACTCGGGCAACCGCGATTCCCAAAAACCATGTATACCTTTTTGCCCTGTTAATTGTCCGTTATAATTTTCGGTGGTGTGCAGCGGCACATGAGCATCGCCTATGTAATGACCAATATCTGCAGAGTAATGCAAAATAAGTCCTACATCCATTTTTTTAAATGCATTGGTTAGTTTGTAGCTCATCACATCTATCCACCAAGGCACAATGCCGTAAGCGTTTAATGTATCTTCCGTAAATTTTTTTACGGCATCGTTCCAGTACTTAGGCACGGTATCAAATGGATTTTTGCCGTAATGATCTAAATCAATATAATGGCGCGGAGCCTCGTATTGGTTGGCGTGTCTTCTTTTATCAGGATCTACAGCATGTTCGGTTACAAAATCAATGTGCTTTTTATAGAAACCAACCATAACAGGAGGCAATGTAAGTACAGCCATTTTATTAATGCGCTTGTGCCCAAAAAATCCCCACGAATAGGTGTGGTTGGTGTTTTTCACGCTAAGGCAGAGAAAGATGATGTTAAAAAAAATGATGGCAACTGTTTTTTTCATAATAATGTGTAACGAAAGTAAGTAGTTAATCCTTAACAACTCTAATTTTAATTGAATTTACTTGCATTTTGTGTATTTGAAGTATGTAAAAAGTACGACACAAAAAAGAATGAACGATTGCTC
>JAGVMA010000061.1 GCA_020054095.1 Bacteroidia bacterium
TGAGGCGTACAGAGGTAAAGTTTATTTTGAGAAATAAAAAATGATAAAAACTACAAACCATTTTTTTATACAACACCAGCTAACTAACGGAGGTTTGCTGTTGCAAGATATTACCACTTTACAAAACATAGCGGCAGAATGTCCGTTTGTGTATGGCAAAGCGGTGTATGTAGCTCGCACACTTGTAATGAAATACGACAGCGCAGGTACAGAATACATTAACCAGCGTGAAATTGATAATAACAATCAGCGATTGTACTATGAAGAGGAAAAGGATATCATCATAGGTGATGATGTGATGGTTTATCCTAATCCTAATAACGGAAAGATGTATATCGCATTAAAAAACACTACAGAAAGTATTATTACATTTGTGTTATACGATGTAACTGGAAGGGAAATTAAAGCTAAAAATATTTTAATGCAAAGCGAGATAGGAGAAGTAGATGCATCTGAGCTAAGCAATGGGCTCTATTTTTATAGCATAAAAAACGGAGACTATCAAATTGCAACCGGCAAAATTATTATTGTAAAATAAACATGAAAAAATGAACCCCCTCGTTAAAATACTGTTACTATCAATAGTGTTATTTAACGAGGGGTTTTCACAAGCACCAATTAATTTAGTTCGCAACTGGAGTTTTGAAGATACCGTTGCTTGTCCATTTACATCTCCCAACTAAATTTTTCCACTCATTTCTTCACACCAACAATAGGTACACCAGATTATTTTAATAGTTGTTGTACAATCCCCAATTCAGTTTCTACGCCAAACAATGCTTTTGGATATCAAAATGCAAAGAGCTATTCGGCTTATGGTGGATTTTACACCTATGGTAATGTTTTGATGGGGCAGAGTGGATATGAATATATTTCAGATTCTTTGATAATACCACTTGATTCTGGTAAAATTTATTGTGTTTCTTTTTTCATTTCATTGGCGAATAAATCAAGATATGCTACATCTTCATTTGGTGTTCTTTTTTCGCAAAATATTATTTTTCAAAATAACACATACTACCTCCCTTTTACACCTCAGATAAATTTTGATACAGTTCAAGCAATACGAGACACATCAAGCTGGATAAAAATTTCAGGTAGATTTATGTCATCAGGAGGCGAAAAGTATATTACCATAGGGAATTTCAGAGATAATCAAACAGACCCCATACTATTAGTTGATACAATTTCGAGTTCCCCTAATTCAATAGACGCAGCGTACTACTATATTGACGACATAACAGTTATAGAATGCTCTGATGTGGAATTTTATGCTCCAAACGTATTTACACCAAACGGAGATGGCTTAAATGATTTATTTGAAATAAAAGGATTGCAAAAAGGAGATAAAATAAATATTTATAACCGCTGGGGTACTAAAGTGTTTTATAATGTAAATGAACATGCCTACTGGGATGGCTACACCACCAGTGGAGAACCATGTAGTAGCGGCACTTATTTTTACACTATAGATTTAATTAACGGTGAGCGCAAAAGTGGGTACATACAATTAATTCGATAGAGAGTTCGCACTGATCCCGCCTGCCTTAGGCAGGCTCAGTGTGCAATTGGTGCGGTAAATTATTTTGTAAATCAAAAATGATAAACTAAAAAAACTCATACTCTAATTTCATTATTAAAATAGAAAGCCCCAAGTGGTTACGCACTAAGATGGATTTTAATGTTTTTTGGCTTTCATCATAAATATAATTATGGTCGTGGGTATTGGTGCCGTTTTTAAATTTACTTTCTTTCTCTAAATTATTTTCGGGCGTATAGTTATAGGTAGCGGTATTATTTACATCGCCATTTGAGTTAGTGATGGCAGTGCGTTGGATGAGTTTGCCCGTTTGATCGTATTTAAACGTATTGGTATAGCGCACATAGCCCACCGTAAAACTGTAGCTTTCTTCCACCAGCGTATCGGTAAAATTAATCACCGCTTCTTTATACACTTTATTGGCATCGTTATAAAACTTTTTTTTCCGCTGCGTTTTTGTTTGTAAAACATATTCAAATGTTTCGGACGATAAAACCGTTTGCACACCCAATTCAAACTGATGCTTATCTAAATTCTTGTTTGTTTCCTTGCAATGCGTTTCTTTAATAATTCTGTTCAGCGAATCGTATTCGTAATAAAACGTGTTGAAAAAATCGCCTGCATTAATTCGTTTCATAATCAGGTTTGCTTTTTTATCGTAGCTAAGCCAGGTAAATAAAGTATCGTAAGTATATGCCCATTCGTAATCAATATAGGCGCGTTGTATCAATCGTCCGCGCTTGTACACTGCCGGCACTTTTATTTCTTTTTGTTCTGTTTTAATAATGGATGTAACACAATACCGCGTGGCATTGCCCAGCGAATCAAATTCATAACACTCTACCAATCCTTTGTCGTTTATCACCATATTATCGGGCTTATCAGCAATATGAATTGTAATTTTTTTTATTTTGCTTGCACTGATATAAGCCGCATTAAATTTTAGCGGAGTGGGAGCAAGGTCGTTTACTTTGTTCTCTATGATTTGAGCACGAAGATTATTGCAACATAAAACAGCAATCAAAAAAATTGTCGAGAGGATGAAAGTTGATTTTCGGTAGTAGTTTATTGTCATTATTGCATCAGCAATAACGCATCCTCTAATTTTTCAACCGGCATTTTGCATGAGTTGTTTTCGCAAACGTATATCAGGTTTTTACCGTCAACAAATCTGTTTTTTACTAATGCCATTTCAGATGGGCTATTGCTGCAAGCAAATATCGCATTGGGCAAATAGTGTTTTTTAAATTCGGCAGCTAATTCATTAACAGAGTTTCCAACAAGCGCCAATTCAAAATGAGGATAAATGTATTTTAAAAACAGCAGCGCCCAATTTGAATAGCCCGATAAATAATCGCGAATTTGCATTTGCACTGATAGCAGCATGGTGCGTGCCGTGTTTTCACGTAGCGTATTGCCTTGCAGTTTTGCCAAATCAAAAAGCACATTTGCCATCACCGAATTTGATGCCGGTATCACATTGTCGTTCATTTCGTGGTGGCGCATAATTAATTGCTCGGCATTATTGGATGTAAACCAAAATAATTTGCTGGTATTGTTGTAAAAATGCTTGATGCAATAATCAGCAAGCAAGCTCGCCTGTTTTAACCAAGCCTCGTTGTAATCACATTTGTACAATGCAATTAATGCTTCAATTGTGAATGCGTAATCTTCTAAAAAACCGGCAATAGTTTCTCTGCCATTTTTGTAAGAGTGAAACAAGCCGCCATCGGCAGCGCGCATTTTTATTAAAATATTTTCGGCACACCGCTGTGCAGTTGCCAAATAATTTTTGTTGCCGAAAGTATAGTAAGCATCAGCGTATGCTTTTAGCATAAGCGCATTCCAGGAGCATAACGATTTATCATCTAAGCCCGGTTTGGTTCTTTTGGCCCGGGCGTTCAGTAGTTTTTCTTTAATTGTTTTTATTTTTTCGGATAGCTCATAGTCTGATAAACAGAATTGTTTTTTTATTTCCTCATCCGTTTTTCTGCGGAGTAAAATGTAATGGCTTTCCCATTTACCATTGTGGTTTACGCTATAATAATTTTCGGCAAGCGGATAATCACTTCCTAAAATTTGTTCTAATTCTTCTTTGCTCCACACATAATATTTTCCTTCCTCGCCTTCTGTATCGGCATCTAAAGCCGAATAAAAAAATCCTTCGGGCGATGTAAGTTCGCTTTGCACGAAAGCAAGTGTTTCGGTAACAACTTGTTTGTAGGTTTCGTTTTTGGATATTTGATACGCTTCGCAGTATGTTGAAACAAGTTGTGCATTATCATAAAGCATTTTTTCAAAGTGTGGTGCTTTCCACACCATATCGGTGGAGTAGCGCGCAAAGCCACCGGCAATTTGATCATAAATTCCGCCCCATGCCATTTTGTTTAATGTGAGTAATGCGTGATTAAGCGCTTTATTGGCGAGTGATTTGTCGCTGCCATATTTTGCTGAAAGGTATCCATACCTGAGCAGCAGCAAATAATTATTAGGCATCGGAAACTTAGGCGCATAATTCATGCCGCCCTCTATATCATCAAAACGTGCCGACATGTTTTTTACTGCCGAGTGCAAAATTCCGGCATTAAATTGCTCCGACTCAATTCTAAAAGGTGCTTCCGATTTTTTTATGCCATCGGTTAATTTTTCGGCATAATCGTAAAATTTATCGGGCTCGGCTTTAAAACCATCGGCTAAAGCAGTTAAAATATTTATCCATTGTTCTTTCCTGAAATAAGTGCCACCGTAAACCGGTTTACCATCGGGCAGTGCGAAACAATTAAGCGGCCATCCGCCATGTTGTGTCATCAGTTGCACGGCTGTCATATAAATGTGATCAATATCGGGGCGCTCCTCTCTGTCAACTTTTATGCAAATAAAATTTTCGTTCATCACATTTGCTACTTCTTCATCTTCAAAACTTTCGTGTTCCATCACATGGCACCAGTGGCAAGCAGAGTAGCCCACACTGATTAAAACTAATTTGTTTTCTGCTTTTGCTTTTTGCCAAGCTTCATTATTCCACGCATGCCAGCTTACCGGATTGTGCGCATGTTGCAACAAATAAGGGCTGGTTTCGTTAATTAGTTTGTTAGTGTGTTTTTGCATATTATTCAATAAGCAGGTTGCAGCCGCGAATATCGCTGTTATCAAATCGGCCAAGTATCTCGAATGAATTATCGGGTAAAATTTTTCCTAAATCGCGTGTGGCAATAAAGCTGCATGAGTTTATGTTAGCCAAATCAATTACGTTTATACCACCCGTTTTTCCATTTTGTGTGAAATGCAGAGGGTCGTTTACATCGCGCACCATTATTTTCATCCATGGCGGGCATTTAAAAATTCCTTCGCCATGCGAATATGCTTGGCTCAGTAATTCAGTCATCCCATATTCCGAATGAATTTTGCTTGCACCCAATTTGCAGCAAAGTAGTTCGTGCAATTCGGTTTTTATCAGTTCTTGTCGTTTACCTTTCATGCCACCGGTTTCCATTACTATGGCGTTTTGCAATAAATTATTTTCTGCTACTTCTTTGCCATATTCATCAGCAAAATCGAGTAAAGCGTAAGTAACGCCAAGTAAAATAGTTTTTGGCTGTTTGTTTTTTAATGCTTCAAAAAGTTCTTGGGTATTCTTTAAAAAGAAAGCACTGCCATTGTTTTTTGTGAGCGTAATTAAATAATTAACCATGAAAACAAGCGATGAGCCATTGCGCTCTAAGTACGATGGAAGCAGGGCAAGTATTCGGTACTTGCGTATATCGCCATAAAAAATTTCAAACGATTTTAAAAAACTTTGCTCGTAAATTCCTAAATCAGATACATGGTGCTTGCTTACCATGCTGGCCGTGGTTCCGCTGCTGGTAAATGTTTTTTTTGCAGCTGCTTTTCCGCTTAGTATGGTATGTGTTTTAAAAAACTCTATAGGTAAAAAAGGTATTTTATTTAATTTATCAATGGCTATAGGATTTATTTTCAGGTTATCGCAAAATGCTTTGTAGGTATCATTAGCCAAGTATTGAAACTTAAATAAGGCAAGCGCCAAATCAGTAAAATTAGATTCATTGGCAGTGAAAATTTCTTTTTTTAACCGATTATATAATATTTGCCCCAATTTTACGTTATACTTCGTGCAGGGCAAAAGTAATGAAGAACTAAAGCCAATAAATTCCAAAAATTATATTAATTTTATTTCACGAATGAAAAAATTGAGTAAAATAGCTGTTGTTGCATTTGTTGCTTCGCTGTTGTTTCTTGCGTTTTCTGCTTGTAATGACGATAAGCAATATCCGATAGAGCCCGTTATAGAGTTTAAAGATTTTGTTAACTACAGTGGCGATTCGGGCGAGATACGGTTAAATTTTACTGATGGCGATGGCGATATAGGCTTAGGCCAAGGCGATACCAATACGCCATACAACAAGGAAGGAGATTATTACCACAATATTTTTATGCGCTATATGTATTACGATACATCAGGTACGCTTATTCCCTTTTTTTATTTGCCTACCGATACGGATTCAGTAGATGCACTTTCGTTTAATTACCGCATTCCGGTAATTACACCGGTGGGGCAAGATAAATCGCTTAATGGCGAGATACATGTGCGCGTCTTCCCTCCGTTTCCGCATAATCGTATGCGCTTAAAAATTTATATAGTTGACCGCGCTTTGCACAAAAGCAACGAAATAGAAACTCCTGACTTATATCCAAATTAACTATGAAGCGCTTGGGTGCACATATTATTTTTTGCTCTGTTTTGCTATTCGCATTTGCCTGCAACAAAGACAAAAATTTGCCAAACCAACCTCATATTGATTTTATTGGTTTTACAAGTTTTACCGATTCGGCCACATTAAAAATAAAATTTAACGATGGTGATGGCGATATAGGCAACTTGAATAACGGAGATGGCGATAATATTACTTTGCAATACAAGTATTACGATACTAACGGAAACTTAACGGATGGAATTATTTCGGGCTATAATTTTAAAGCCATTTATGCCGATGGCTACCAACGAGAAACCGAAGGAGAAATTCACATCAACTTGTATGCGCCATTTGCTTACGAAAAATTTAAACTTGCAATTGTGCTAAAAGACCGCGCTGCAAACCTTAGTAACGAGCTCACAACTCCCGATTTGGTACCTTAATTACTTCATAACATTAACTTAACATTGCCATATATATTAATTTGTTCATTTGCTGAATAAATTAAAAAAAATCATGGCAGGAATATTATCATTCTTAGTTCCGAAAGACAAAAAATTCTTTCCGCTTTTTGAAAAAGCATCCGAAAATTTAAAACAAATATCAGCCATACTCGTTGAAATGGTAAACACGAGTTCGCCCGAAAAACGCAGAGAGCTGATAAAAGAAATTGAGCGACTCGAACACGTGGGCGATGCTGTAACGCACGAAATATTTAACGAGCTAAGTTCAAATTTCATCACTCCATTCGATAGAGAAGATATACACACACTTGTTTCATCTTTAGATGATATTGTTGACTTTATACACGGTTCGGCAAAACGAATAGAACTATACAAGATTAATGAAATGACACCGGCAATTATAAAACTTGCCGAACTGGTGCAGCAAGGTGCTGATGAATTACACAATGCAGTGAAAAATTTACGCAGCATGAGCAACTCAAGCAAAATACGCGAAGCTTGCGTTAAAATTAACAGCATCGAAAATCATGCTGACGATGTGTTTGACATGACTATAGCTAAGCTATTTGAAGAAGAAAAAGATGCAGTGCAAATTATTAAGATAAAAGAAGTTTTATCAGCATTAGAAACCGCAACCGATAAATGCGAAGATGCAGCCAATGCCATTTCGAGTATAATGATAAAATATGCGTAATTAATTTTTTAGTATGACTTTACTCATCATTGTTATTGCCTTAGCGCTTATTTTCGATTACATCAACGGATTTCATGATGCTGCAAACTCTATTGCAACAGTGGTATCTACCAAAGTACTCTCGCCATTTCAGGCAGTAGCTTGGGCAGCATTTTTTAATGCAATAGTTTTGTTTCTCTGTCAGCATGGTGTTTTAGGTTTTGAATTCAAGGTGGCAGATACAGTTGCCAAAATTGTGAAAACCGAAGCAATATCAATGACCGTTATTTTGGCAGGATTATCTGCCGCTATTTTTTGGAACTTACTCACTTGGTATTACGGCATTCCATCTTCATCATCGCACACGCTTATGGGTGGCTTTGCCGGTGCAGCTATTGCAAAAGCAGGTTGGGGCGTACTTGCCGATTTAGGCAAAATATATTTAACAGTAGGTTTTATTTTTCTTGCACCCATCATCGGGATGATACTTGCTTACTTTATCACCGTAATTATTTTAAATATATGTAAGCGAGCTAATCCGTCAAAAGCTGATACATGGTTTAAACGATTGCAATTAGTTTCATCGGCTGCATTTAGTTTAGGGCATGGTGCTAACGATGCACAAAAAGTAATGGGCATTATTGCTGCAGCAATGCTTGTTTTCTCTAACACAGCAACTAAAGAAGAATACAATAGCCACCAATGGACACACGTTAAAACAGTTTACAAATTAGATACCGCTTATTATGCTTTTGATGAACAGAAATTAATGTTAGACACCATAGATGGAAAAGCATTTTACCTTGCCGATAAAAAAGATTTTGCAAAAAAAGGAAAAGCAAAAGACAAAAAATGGATTGCAGTTAAATCGGCAGATGTGGTAAAGGAAATTAATTTTAACGGAAAAACATTTAATGGTGCGCCTAAAGAATCGTTTGTTGCCGTATCTGAATTAAAGCCCAAAAAAGACATTGCCGAAATTCCACAGTGGATACAATATGCTTGTTTTCTTGCAATTGGCTTAGGTACACTATCTGGCGGATGGAGAATTATTAAAACAATGGGTACTAAAATAACCAAGGTTACACCACTTGAAGGAGTAGCAGCCGAAACGGCCGGTGCAACCACACTTTACATTACACAAATGTTCGGCATACCGGTTAGTACCACTCACACCATAACAGGTTCTATTATAGGTGTAGGAATTACCAAACGTATTTCGGCTGTTAGGTGGGGCGTAACCGTGAGTTTACTTTGGGCTTGGATTTTAACAATACCCGTTTCCGGAATTATTGCCGCACTTTGCTACTGGCTGTTTAACGCAGTTTTAGGATAGGTTATAATAGGTAACAATTACTTAACCTCAATTACACAATTTGTATTTAGTTTTGAAGCGTAAAATTAATACATGAATACGCAGAAAATTTTATTGGTAGATGACGAGCCGGATATTTTAGAATTTATCCGATACAATTTAGAAAAAGAAGGATACAAAGTTTTTACAGCTTCTAATGGAGTTAAGGCAATTGAATTAGCCCAAAAAGAAAATCCGCAACTTATTATTTTAGATGTGATGATGCCCGACATGGACGGCATTGAAACATGCAACGAAATAAGAAAGATAGATAAACTTAAAAATGCTGTTATTGCATTTTTAACTGCTCGCAACGAAGATTACACGCAAATTGCAGGATTTGATGCCGGTGCAGACGATTATATAAACAAGCCCATAAAGCCGAAAGTATTAGTAAGCAGGGTAAAAGCACTTTTACGCAGAATAAATGGCGAACAAGATGGAACAGCATTAACACTTGGCGGAATAGAAATTGACCGCGAAAAATACATTGTAAGAAAAGAAGGCAAAGAATATAATTTTCCGCGAAAAGAATTTGAATTAGTTGCGCTGTTAATGTCTAAACCCGGAAAAGTTTTTACACGCGAAGAAATACTTAGCCGTGTGTGGGGCGATGATGTGGTGGTGGGCGACAGAACAATAGACGTACACATCCGCAAATTGCGCGAAAAATTAGGCGATGAATACATACGCACTATAAAAGGCGTAGGGTATAAATTCGAATTTTGATTGTAAATTAGCGCATCATGCAAATTAATCCGCGCTACTTTATACCTTTTTTATTAGCCACGCTCACCACAGTTTTATTCGTTTCGTTTCAGTTAACCGAAGGCGCTAAGCTCGATTCATCCACCATCCGAAACGGTTTGATTGATTTTGCAATAGTATTTGTAGTAGCATTTTTATTACTCAATTTTTTTGTCTTTCGCCCACTTTCAAAAACCTATTCGTTTTTGCTTAACAGTCGTAACAAAAAATCGGCACAAAGTGCTACGGCTATCTCAGTCAACGAAATTGAAAACCTAAACAACGAAGTATTCGCCTGGGCAGATGAACGCAAGGCCGAAATTGAGCAGTTGCAAAAATTAGAAACTTACCGAAAAGAATTTTTGGGAAATGTTTCGCATGAATTAAAAACGCCAATTTTTAACATTCAAGGTTACGTGCTCACGCTTTTAGATGGCGGATTAGAAGACCCAAAAATTAATAAAGACTATTTGCAGCGTGCCGATAAAAGTGTGGAACGCATGATACGAATTGTTGAAGATTTAGAATCTATTACGCAGCTAGAAACCGGTGAGCTTGAAATTGATTGCGATAATTTTGATTTGGCAGCGCTCACAAAAGATATTTTCGAGTCGAATGAAATGCGTGCAACGCAGCGAGGCATCACATTATCTTTTCGAGATTTAGACCCCAAGCCAATTATGGTTTATGCCGATAGATTTAGAATACGACAAGTGCTCACTAATTTGATTGTAAATTCAATTAAATATGGTAAACCCGATGGCGAAACAAAAGTTAAGTTTTCTGATAGCGGTGAAAAAATAATTGTTGAAGTATCGGATAATGGAATAGGAATTGGCAAAGAACACCTGCCTCGCTTGTTCGAACGCTTTTACCGTGTGGATAAAAGCCGCTCACGCGACCAAGGCGGAACCGGCTTGGGATTGGCAATTGTAAAACATATTTTAGAAGCGCATGGTCAAAATATTTCGGTGATGAGCACTCCCAATGTGGGTTCGGTATTTTCGTTTAGTTTAAAAAAAGCAATGGAGCAAAGTAGAGACTAACTCTAAATTGTTGCAAGAAAACCATCCACTACTTTTTTATAGCTTTCGTTTTTATTTATTTGCCTAAATCCCAAAAAATTTTCGGAAACTGAAATGGCAGCCATTAAATCAAATTTCTTTTGATCAACAGAAAATGCAATTTTATTTTGATGGTATAATTTTGCTAAATATTCTTGTTCGGGCTGCCCGGGTGTTGGCACAAAAACAGCTTTGCCACCTGTATATGCCAAATCCATGATAGTAGAAAAACCCGAACGGCTTATAATTAAATTTGAATTTGCAATAAGCCGCAACATTTCGTTATCTGATAAATGATTGAAAACAGACAAGAGCGAAGTTTTTACTTCTCCGGTTTTTTCTCCGGGCATCCCTCTTACAATTACTACTTTACTTTTTAACTGCGATTTGTATTTCTGAATTTGCGAAAAAATAATTTTTTCAAAAACCGTTCGTTGTGGTTCGGGACCAGAAATGATGATTGCAATTTGATTTTGCTTTGGCGGATTATTTAATGGGCAATTCATAAATCGGGATAAAGGCCCCAAGTGTTTTAAATGACTAAAACCATATTCGTTTAACACTAAATTCCCTGACAAAGCTTTGCTGCCAGCATTATCAGGAATCCAACACTGCGAATATTTATTAATATATTTTCTATTTATTCTATTAGCGATACCTGAAAACAGTCCGGCATTTATGTTTAGCTGATGACTGATAAATGCACACGGTATTTTTTTTGAATGTAAACCAAAGCGATTATCAGAAATCACAGCATCAATTTTTTTCTCATCAATTAATTTGTCAAGTAATTGATGCTCCTGTTTTATTTTCGAAAATATTTTTGGCGCGCTTAACACCATTCTCCATTTAAGCGGAATGTTTGTAGAATACAAAACATCATAATCAGGTAAATGAACAAGTTCAAATTTTGGAAAATAGTTTTTCAAAAAATGGTATGCATTGCCGCTCGATGCCAAAACCACCTCGTGTTTTAATTCTGATAAATAATTTATTATAGGCACACATCGTGTGGCATGACCTAATCCCCAATTTAAAGGAGCAACTAAAATTCGCATTAGGCAAAAATAGTATTTGTAAATTCGCAAACTTAAAAATGGGAAAGAAAAAATTACAGCGTTTTGCCGAAGTAGATAGTTATCCGCATTGCTTTTTTATGAGTTATGAAAATGCTAAAGCAGACAAATTTCACATCAAAGGAAAGTGGAACGAATTGTTGTTTAAAAATACCAACCCAATTGTTTTAGAATTGGGGTGCGGAAAAGCCGAGTACACAGTAGGATTAGCAAAAAAGTATCCTCAAAAAAATTTTATAGGAGTAGATGTAAAAGGAAACCGAATATGGGTGGGAGCATCACAAGCATTGAATGATAAATTAACAAATGCAGGATTTTTACGTACACGTATCGAAAACATTGTTTCTGCATTTGATGCCAATGAAGTGGATGAAATTTGGATTACCTTCCCCGATCCTCAGCCGAAAAAAGAAAACAAGCGATTGACTTCCATTCACCTTTTAGAAAAATATAAACAGTTTTTAAAATCAGGTGGCTATGTGCACTTGAAAACCGATAGCGCTGATTTATATCAGTTCACACTTGAAACAATAGCGGCACATAAATTTGAATTGATTGAACACACTAACAATTTATATGCCGAGCAATCTGAAAATTTTAAAACAGTAGCTGAAATAAAAACACATTACGAAAAACTTTTCTCGGCAAAAGGATATAACATTAACTATATAAAGTTCTTGATTAATTAAGAGCAAGCGTACTGCCTGGCTTATTATTTCTAAGCATTACTATTTTCTACAGTTTGCTATCTTCGCACATCTAAAAAAACATATATGAATTTCCGTATAGAAAAAGACACAATGGGCGAGGTGAAAGTGCCTGCCGATAAATACTGGGGTGCACAAACCGAGCGTTCGAGGAATAATTTTAAAATTGGGCATGAAGGAAGTATGCCTAAAGAAATAATTTATGCTTTTGCATATTTGAAAAAAGCGGCAGCCCACGCTAATTGCGATTTGGGTGTTTTGTCAAAAGAGAAACGCGATTTAATTTCTAAAGTATGCGATGAAATTTTAACAGGAGCTTTAGATGATCAGTTTCCATTAGTTATCTGGCAAACAGGCAGTGGCACACAAAGTAATATGAATGCCAATGAAGTGATTGCATACCGTGCACACGTTTTATGTGGCGGTAATTTAGCCGATGAAAAAAAAGTGTTGCACCCGAATGATGATGTAAATAAATCACAATCATCAAACGATACATTTCCTACTGCTATGCACATAGCCGCTTACAAGCAGGTGATGGAAATTACTTTGCCCGGTATGCAAAAATTGCGCGATACATTATCAAAAAAAGCTGTAGCATTTAATAAAATAGTAAAAACGGGTCGTACACATTTTATGGACGCCACACCGCTTACCTTAGGCCAAGAATTTTCGGGTTATGTGCAACAATTAGATAATGGTATGCGTGCACTTAAATCGGCATTGCAAATGGTGAGCGAATTAGCATTGGGCGGAACAGCAGTGGGCACCGGATTAAACACACCCAAAGGGTACGATGTGTTAGTTGCAAAAAAAATAGCCGAGTTTACAAAACTTCCGTTTGTAACAGCTCCTAATAAATTTGAAGCACTTGCTGCACACGATGCTATGGTAGAAATATCAGGCGCATTAAAGCGCTGCGCAGTTTCGTTGATGAAAATTGCAAATGATATTCGTATTTTATCTTCAGGCCCACGCAGCGGAATTGGCGAAATTATTATTCCTGATAACGAACCTGGTTCGTCCATCATGCCGGGTAAAGTAAACCCTACCCAGCCCGAAGCAATGACTATGGTGGCTGCACAAGTAATGGGAAACGATGTAGCAGTTTCTATTGGTGGCTCTAACGGTCATTTTGAATTGAATGTTTTTAAACCCGTAATTGCTGCAAACGTATTGCAATCTGCCCGTTTGATTGGCGATGCATGTATATCGTTTAACGATAAATGTGCAGATGGAATTGAACCTAATTTGCCAATGATTAAGCAGCACATGGAAAACTCACTGATGCTTGTTACTGCATTAAACACACATATAGGTTACGAAAATGCTGCCAAAATTGCCAAAAAAGCACACAAAGAAAACAAAACACTGCGCGAAGCAGCAATTGAACTCGGGCTTGTTACCAATGAGCAATTTGATGAATGGGTGAAGCCCGAGGACATGTGTGGTTCTATGAAATAAAAATTTATCGTGCGCGCCCTTTTCTTATTTCTACTGCTGCTTTTTGGTTTTATTCTTAATGCCAATAATGCTTCAAAAAAAGCTGACAGTCTTATTGCACTGTCGAAAACGGCTGCCGATACCCAAAAGGTAAATTTATATTTGGCTGCCTGCCGATCGTTGTGGGAGATTGATGATGCTAAATCGCTTGAGTATGCCAATGTTGCGTTACAACTTGCCGAAAAAATAGGATTTAAAAAAGCAATCCCAAAAGCGCATGGCTACATGGGAATTGTTTACGATAATTTGGGCAGAGGCGATACTGCCATGGTGCTTTATATTCAATCTGCTAAGGAATTTGAAGAAGTTGGAAATTTATTATGGGCTTCATATTCGTATAGGAATTTAGCGGTAAGCTATAGGCAAAGAGGATGGTACAAAGAGGCAATGAAATATTTTTTGGATGCACTTCGTGTGTGCGAAACCATGAAAGATACTGCCGGCATAATTCTATGCTACATTAGCATTGGCGGAGTGCACGATCACTTAGAAAATGAAGTAGAAGGAATTAAATGGCATCGCAAAGCATTACAATTAGGCACATTGATTAATGATAAATATAGTATTGCTTTAGCCTATAATAATTTAGGCGTGTGCAATGATGATATTAAAAATTACGATTCGGCAATTTATTACCACAATTTATCGCTTAAATTATATGAAGAGTTAAGCGATTATGGATCCATTGTAAATTCCTGTGGCAACTTAGGTAACACCTTCACTCATCTCAAAAAATACGATGAAGCCGAAAAAATTTTAGAGCAAGGAATAAAAATTTCTACTATCCGCAATGTAAATACAGTCGTGTTATTTGTTTATATCAATTTAGGAATGGTTTACACCATTAAAAACAAATTTGCCGATGCCGAAAAAATGCTCTTTAAAGCTTTAGACTTAAACAAAACAATAAGTTACACTGAAAAAGAAATGGAGGCCTATTACCGTCTCAATGAATTGTACCAAAAACAAAACAAGCACCAGTTAGCTTTAGTTTATTTTCAAAAATATGTTACCCTCCGCGATTCGTTATACAAAGTAGATGCGGTTTCAAAATTGGCAGAAATGCAAACACTATACGAAACCGAGAAAAAGGAGGCTGAAAACAATGAACTTAAAACCCAAAACTTAGAAAAAGAAGTGGCAATAAAAAGCCGTAACAGTTACTTGGTTATTCTTTCGGCATTAGTAGCTGTAGTAGTTTTGCTATCATTACTTTTTTATAACCGATATAAATCCAAACAAGAAAAAATACTTGCCCATGAAGTTTTAAAACAACAAGACCAACGCACACGAGCCGTAATTGAGGCCGAGGAAAAAGAACGCGCCCGTATTGCTCGCGAGCTACACGATAGCGTTGGTCAGCAATTATCTGCGGTAAAAATTAATTTATCAGCTTTAGAAGGCGATTTACAGAATCAAAAAACAAAATACGAATTGCTTATCAATTTAGTGGATGAGGCAGTGAGAGAAGTGCGTAATATTTCGCACAACATGATGCCCAATACGCTTATGCGCTCCGGATTAGTATCTGCGGTGCGCGAGTTTGTAGATAAAATTGCAGTATCGGGATTGGCGAAAATTAATTTAGAAATAGCAGGGCTTGAAAACAGATTAGGCGCTACAGTGGAAACTGTTTTGTATCGTGTGCTGCAAGAATGTGTGAGTAATATTATTAAACATGCACATGCCAAAACCATTACCATTCAATTTGTGAAGCACGATGATGCAGTGAGTATGATGATAGAAGATGACGGCAGCGGCTTTGACACAAAAAACATTAATGATTACGAAGGCATAGGATTAAAAAATATTATTTCGCGAGTGCAATTTTTTAATGGCACAGTTGGTTTTGATTCCGCACTTGGTAAAGGAACTACCGCAAATATTGAAATTCCTGTAAATGCTCATTCTTAAATATTTGTATCTTTAATGCAATTCATCCCCGTTATTAATTTTCGATATATGTCTTTTATCAGAATTGCCTCGGTAGCATTTTTTTTATTTCTTTTTTCCTTATCTGCTTTTGCACAGCGCGATACTACTTATAACAAAAAAGAAACAGTGAGCATTGGCAATAACAAGTATAAGAAATGGAACAATTGGGTGAGTGCAGGTGCGGGTTGGTGCCGTAATTTTAACAATGGCCGCGATCAATTTGTGTTGGGTGGTGATTTTAATTTTCATATCCAAAAAGAATATTTCAACATAGGCATAAACTTAATTGGCGATGATTTTGGTAACTATAATAATTATGAATACCACATTAGTTACGGAAAGCGGAAAGAAAGTGCAAAGTTTAACTTTGCTGCGTTTGCCGGCCCTTCCTATAGCACGGGCTACCAATGGTTAGGCACCAGATACGATGCCGACCCATTTAACCAATTTGGTTTGTATGGTGCCACACAATTAATATATAAATTCAAATACGATATTGGTATTGGCGTAACACTTTTTTGTGATTACAATCCACTGCAAACCTTCGGTGGTTTTCGGTTCGATTTATATTTTTCAGGTGCTTATGCCGGTGAAGTGCGAAAAACCAAATTCAACTAAATTTTTTATTTATAATATCCTTTAATTGTTTTATTTCTAAATCCTTTACAAATAATTTTTGCTCGGCACTAAGTTTGTCGTATTCGTTTAAAGAGATTGCGTCTGAGTATAGTTTAAAAAAATCAAAATTTAGTACTTCACTTATTTTTTGGAGAAGTGCTGTATCAATACTTTGTCGTTTAAAAATTGTGTACACATTTTGTTTAGTAGTATTTATTTTTTTTGGCAAAATCTGTCGTTCCTATTTTTTGCTCATCGCATTTCTTTTGAATTAGTTTGCCTATGTTAATTTTCACATTTCAAAAGTGAAAATTGGCTGCTTGATTACACCCACAATTAGATAATTGTTAATTGCCGTTTGGTAAAAAATATATTACCTCTATTTTAGTATAAAAAAAGGTGGCTGCACATGATTAAATGAAAAGCACTAATTTTAATGCACACGCCAAGCACAGTAACGTGGCATTTGTAACTATCAAAAAAAATTAA
>JAGVMA010000041.1 GCA_020054095.1 Bacteroidia bacterium
AATTGAATTAGTTGCCGGGTTAGGATACACCGTTACCTCCACAGTTTGCGGTGTGTGATTAAAAATACCCGTGTTGGTTTGGCAGTTGGCAGTATCGCAGCCCATGCTATCTAATTTTATTACCCACATATCTTGTGTACCGGTATCGGGGGCTAAAGGTGCTACAAAACCGCAAGCAACAAAGCCGCCATCGGGTGTTTGTTTAATATCGCGCAGGTAATTTTCACTATTGGGCCCTGTTAGTTTTTTGTAACTGCGATAGAACATTTGATTTCCGTTAACATCAATACGATCTACTAAACCAACTATGCGGCTGTTTGATGAATCGGACGTGTTGCCCGCAACTATGTAACTGCTATCTGGTAACTCGTAAACCGACCATGGGAAAGTGCCCCAGCGCGAAGGACCGTATTTTTGCTGCCATTGAATACTGCCTGTGCTGCTTAGTTTTATCAAATACAATCGGCAATAATCCGTGAAGCTCACTGAAGAATCAATATACGCACAGGCAACAATCGCTCCTCCATCAGATGTAGCTGCAATTCTGCCCCCTCCTTTATTGCTTAGTAACTGCTGCCATTGTAGGTTCCCAGTGGCATCGATTTTTACAATATAGCTTGTATAATTTGATCCAGAATTCCGCCATCCACCGCAAATAAATCCACCATCTTGCATTATATCAACGGATGCAAAAGTTTCATTTAGGGTATTTCCATATATTTTTTTCCAAAGAATATTGCCAGCACTATCTGTTTTCATGATCAAACCATTATCATTACCAGTGCTATCAGTATCCCCGCAAATAATTAAATCGCCATTGGGCAATTGCTTTACTTGAGCTGCAAATTCATTATTAATTGTGTCGGCATAAATCCTGCACCATAAACTGTCGCCATACTTGTCGAACTTAAATAGAATGATGTCAATGTCTCCATTAATGTTTTGGATATTGCCTGCGAAAACATATCCGCTATCAATGGTTTTAATAAAAGAACCACTTGCACCAACGTAATAGTTTCCTCCTGACGCCCCGAACGATTTTTTGTAATAAACCGAACCGGTTGAATCTATATTCAGAAGCCCAACTTTTCCAATGGCACAACCTCCTACATCAGCCCTCACTAAGGCTATTAAGCCGCTATCGGTATTTAACACAGTCCATGATGTTTCACAGTAATTAAAAAAATCATATCTTTTGTTGAAATAAGTGAAACTAAAGCTATTTTTAATTTTTTTTTCATGAAAAAAGGCACGATAAAATCGTGCCTAGTATCTATTTAATAATTATAAATTTTTCTCGGGCAATACTATTATTATTTGCAATTATTGTATAAAAATAAACGCCATTGCTCAGCCCATTTTCACTAATGGCGAGTTCGCCTTTTTCTTGATTAATAGTATATGTGCTTATTAATTTACCGGTGGCATCGTATAAGTTAAATATTGCATTATCGGCACTGTTTAAATTATAAGACAAGGTGAATGAACCATTATTGGGGTTAGGGTAAATGGAAGAAGAAATATTGTCTTCTAAAGAAGAATTTATTTCATATATTGGATTTGAAGCTCGTAAGTTATTGTCGAGTGTTTCTACATTTTCTACGAAATTTTGACCCAGTATAAAATCTAAAATTAATTGTGCATTTACACAACCACTATCAGCGCTTGTTCCTATTGCACCAAGTATGGGCGTATTATTATGCAGCGTAAAACACTTAGCAAGTGTGTTGTTGAGTATTAAAATATTGCGTTGTAAAGTACAAAATGGCGATAGGCCATTGGCGGCTTCTAAACTATCGAGCAAAGCGTGTGCATGTATGTAGTTATTATTTGCTTGTACACTTATGGGTATCAATACTAAAAGCATAGTACATATATTACACAAAGCTGCCAATACAATTTTTTTCATTTAGCGTGAGGATAAAATCTAATTATCAAACTTATGCCATTTAAACGTAAAAAACAAAAGAATATTGTAGTGCTCGGCTATTCACATCGGGCTATTGAAAATTAAATTAACCCAAAGTTAATCAGCCGTTTAAGCACAGTAATTTCGGTTGCAGGATTTTTATAATCCGCTATGCTTAAAAAAATAATTTTAGCACTTATTATTTTACCTGTTATTGCAACGGGCATCTATTTCTACCTCGTTTATCGCCAACAAAAAACACCCATCTCCGATGCGCTAAACGCAGTGCCTTCCAATGCATCGTTCATATTAGAAACCCGCCAAGCGCAATCGGCATGGAAAAAAATATCGGAAACCAATTTAATATGGGAAAACTTGCTTGCCACCGAATTTTTTACGGGGCTAAATAAAAATTTAAAATTTATTGATTCACTTTTTGCAAATGTGCCTGGTGCTTATCCTATGTTGGATAATCGGTCGGTTTTTGTATCGGCTCATTTGGCTGGCGCCAAGTCGTTCGATTTTTTATACACCTTCAGTCTGCCCGATTTATCGAAACAAACGCTCGTTAAAACATTGGTGATAGGCGCATCGGGCAATACCACCGAAATGCCCGAGCGTAATTACGATGATGGGGTGATAAGTGCAGTAAAGTTTTTGCAAAGCAACCGCGTGTTTTATTACACCGTGCACAAAGGTATTTTCAGTGGTAGTTTTTCACAAGTATTAGTTGAGGATGCCATTCGTCAGCTTAATTCAGGCATAAGCATCATCAATGATAAAAATTTTGCACGCGTAGCTAATACGGCAGGCGAAAAAGTGGATGCCAATATTTACATCAACTACAAATCGTTTCCGGATATATTGGCTACGTTTTTAAAAGCGAGTTCAAAAAAATCTATGCAATTTTTATCGGGCTTTGCCAATTGGAGCGAGCTGGATGTAAGTATAAAGCCCAATGCGCTACTTATGAATGGCTTTACTTACAGTAGCGATTCGGCACACCATTACTTAAATTTATTTGCAAAACAAAAGTCGCAGCAAATAGAAGTAACTAAAATAATTCCGGCAAATACATCTACACTTTTGTTTTTGGGGTTGAGCAATTTTAAAACTTTTTACCGCGATTATCAAACCTGGCTCGATAGTAAAGGCGCACAGTTCGACCAAAAGAAAACCATTACCGAGCTAAATATAAAATACAGCGTGGACATGGAGCGTAGTTTGCTCGGCTGCATTGATAACGAAATTGCACTGTGCATAACCGAACCGAATAAAAAAGATTTTTCGGCAAATAGTTTTGCCATTTTCAGGTCGAATAAAATTATAGAAGCAGCCACACGCATAAATAATTTTGCCGATTCGGTTTCGGCAGTTGATGGCGACAAAGTAGATACAAGCAATTTTAGAGGGTTTACCATTAAAAAATTTCCATTATCAAAAATATGGCAACTGCTGCTTGGCGATATGTTTGCCGATGTGAATGCTAATTGCTTTGCGGTGATAGAGGATTATATTGTGTTCGGTAATTCGGTTAATGCACTGCAAGGGTTTATTGCCGATTACGGAAGCGGTCGCACGCTTATTAAAAACAGTTATTACAATGAGTTTACCAAAAATAATTTGGCCGATGAAGCTAATCTCTATTTGTATTCTAACATTGCCCGTTCTACTTCCATTTATAAAAATTATGTGGCCGATGCTTATGAGCCCGATATAGAAAAATACTTAGCCATGTTTCAAAAATTTGAAGCCGTGGGCATACAGTTAAGTGCCGATAACGATATGTTTTATCAAAATATTTTTATCAAACACAATCCTATTTACAAGCAAGAAACCAATTCGCTTTTTGAAACTGCGCTTGATACTACTGTGAGCAGTACGCCTGTTTTTGTTGCCAATCATAACAATAAAATCAAAGAAATTTTTGTGCAAGACGATGCCAATACAGTTTACTTGATAAGCAATACCGGAAAAATTTTATGGCAACGAACCCTCGATGGAAAAATAATGAGTACTGTGCACCAAGTAGATGCAAAAAAGAATAATAAATTACAATTGCTCGTAAACACGCCAAGCAGCATTTATTTAATTGACCGTAACGGAAAAGATGTGGATGGTTTCCCGATTAAGCTAAAAGCAAAAGCTACAAATACAATTGCAGTTTTTGATTATGATAACAGCCGCGAATACAGAATAATGATTACCTGTGAAGATAAAAAAGTTTACAATTATACTATTGAAGGCAAAGAGGCAGCTAAGTGGAATTTTGCCGAAACCGAGCAAGTGGTAAAAGCACCCATTAAACATTTTTCAATTGCCGGTAAAGATTATTTACTGGTAGCAGATGTAAGCGGAAATATTTACATCACTAACAGACGTGGCGAAAAAGTACTTAAGCCGAAAGAACATTTGCTTAGCGCTAATAATTTATATTTCATTAATGCCGGTAAAGAATTATCGCAAACGGTTATAGTAACTACCGATTCGCTTGGCAATGTTTTAAAACTACAGCTTAATGGCGATTTGCAAAACAGTAAGCTGAAAGATTTTTCGGGCAAACCATTTTTTACTTATACCGATATTGATGCCGATGGCGTGAGCGATTATATTTTGAGCACAAAACATGAGCTTACTATTTTTAAGGCAGATAAATCGGCAAAAAGCATTCACCTGTTTGATAAAGGAATTTCGGGTGCACACTTGGTGCTTAACTATCCCGATAAAAAAAGAAGCATAGCGGTGGTAAACAGCACCGCATCCGAAATATATTTGCTTGATGATGGTGGCAATTTGCATAAATCCATGCCGCTCTTTGGCAGCACCCTTTTCGATTTGGCTGATATGAACAAAGATGGCCACATAAATGTGGTAACATGTAATGGTAAATCGGTTTATGTTTATTCCTTAGAATAAATTATCTTTGGCACGTTTTTAAAAACAAAAATTTAATGAAGAAAATAATCATCACATTAGCAGCAGCGTTTTCATTTTTAGGCGCATCGGCACAAGATTTTTTAGGATACGTTAATAGTAATTATGCAGGCATTACGGGCGTGCATCTTAACCCTGCAAATATTGCCAATAGCCGCATGAAATTCGACATGGACTTGGCCGGGCTTAACTTTTATGTAGCTAATAACTACCTTGGTTTAAAGCGCGAGGCGCTTAAGCGCGATAAAAATTACATATCGCCAAACAATACCGGATTTTTTAGCACTTACCCCGCATTTGACGATTCGCTGTTTCAAGAAAAATATGTAATCGAGCGACAAGACGACCGCACAAAATCTGTTTTCTTAGGTCAAAATGTTTACCTGCCATCGTTTATGTTTAATGTGGGACAAAACACATTTGGTTTTAGCTGGCGCTTGCGTAATTATTTTAATGTGGATGGAGTTGAACCCAATTTAGCGCATCAAGCATACAGCGAATTATTAGATTCGATACAATGGGACCAGAAACTAACCAATAAACGCCTAAGCATTCAGCAAATGGTGTGGGCAGAATACGGCATTACATGGGCACGAACCATTGTAGAAAATAAGACACACTATTTAAAAGGAGGACTCACCGGTAAACTTTTGCAAGGCCTTGGAGCAATGTATTTGTTTGTAGAAGACTTAGAATACTCATTTAAAAATGACGATACACTATCACTCTTTGATGCAAAGTTTCAATACGGCCACTCCACCAACTATGAGTTTGATGGCAGCGCACTAAAATACAAGTATATCTCTAATATCAACTTTGGGCTCGATTTAGGTGTAGTTTATGAATTTCGCCCTAATCACAAAGATTTTAAATACGATATGGATGGCGAAACCAATCTCGACATGAAATGGCAAAATAAGTACAAACTGCGAGTGGGAGCATCCTTACTCGATGTGGGCGGAATCCGTTATAAAAAAGGTCAATACAGCAATAACTTTACCGCTGATATTGACATGTGGAATATTCAAAATGTCTCATTTGATTCATTACCTGTTCAAGCATTTGATGATACCGTCCGTAATCGTTTCCAACTAGATAAAAGCGAAGCAAGTTTTAAAATGAATTTACCTACTGCTTTAAGTGTTCAGATTGATTACCATATTTGGCGCCCATTTTACGTTAATGCCACTGCTTACCAAGCGTTTCAGTTCAAAAAAAATCCCAATAAAATACATGATATCAGCACCTATAGTTTAACACCGCGTGTTGAAGGCAAATGGTTTGGTTTATACTTGCCAATGTCATACAACTCGTTCGGCAACTTTAACTTTGGTGCTGCCGCCAAGCTCGGACCAATAATATTTGGTACCAACTCACTGGGGAGCATACTCGGTAAAACAGATCTATTCGGTTTAGATTTTTATTTTCTCTTGAAAGTTCCGGTGCCTTATGTACCTGTGCGCGATAGAGATAACGATAAAGTTTCTGACAGAAAAGATAAGTGCGTTGACAAACCGGGCGTGTGGGAATTTATGGGCTGCCCTGATAGAGATGGCGACCACATTGAAGATAAATTTGACCAATGCCCTGATGATCCGGGATTGAAAGAATTTAACGGTTGCCCTGATAGAGATAACGATAAAATTATTGATAAAGAAGATCAGTGCCCTGATGACCCTGGATTACCGGAATTTAACGGTTGCCCTGATAAAGATGGCGATAAAATTATTGACAAAGAGGACGACTGTCCGGATAAACCGGGATTACCACGCTTTAAAGGTTGCCCTGATACTGATGCAGATGGCTTAGAAGATAAAGTGGACAAATGCCCCGAAAAAGCAGGTCCGATAGAAAACAAAGGTTGCCCTTACGATAAATTATTCTTAGTTGATGCAAAAGGCAATCCAATTTCGGAAGTGCAAGTGGATGCAAGCGGCAACTTTATTTTCGCTACACTGCCTGCCGACACTGCGGCTGTGTTCAAATTAGAAACTTATAACGAGCCACCTGAAATTAAAGAAGTAAAAGTTGGTACATCTATCCAATTTATACGAATTGCTAAAAAAGGTAAAGATGGCTACTTCCGCTTCGATATACTAAAACCGGATAAAGTAGATTTGAAAAAACCAAAAGAGCAAGATGTAGTGGTGGTTATCTTAACCAAAGAAGAACAAGAGGTATTGAAAAAAGCATTCGATAACCTCGAGTTTGAAACCGGCAAAGACATTATCAAAAACGAATCGTACAAATCGCTTGATGAGTTAGCTGAGTTAATGATTAAAAAACCAAACTGGCGCTTACAAATTAGCGGCCACACTGATAATCAAGGTAAACCTGCAGCTAACATGACGCTTTCGAAAAAACGCTCAGAAGCTGTGAAAAAATACCTGAACAGCAAAGGAGTGGATGAAAAACGATTTATTGTAAAATGGTACGGACAAACCAAACCTATTGGCGACAATAAAACACCTGAAGGCCGTCAGAAAAACCGCAGGGTTGAAATGTTGATAATAGAGTAATAAATTAAAAACTCAATTACGGATAACGGCTCCCCGCCAATGGCGGGGAGCCGTTATCCGTTAAAACAAAACTTTATAAAAGCATATTGTAGAGATGAGCAACCGCCCGCCCTTAGAACCCGATGATTTTTACTATAGCGAGGAAGGTTATATCGTGTTCACCGAAAAATACCATTTAAAGCGTGGGCATTGTTGCAAAAGCGGCTGCAAGCATTGCCCTTATGGATACAATAAAAAAACAGGCGAAATAGAAAAGAAAAAATAACTATGCGCTACTTACGATTTATTTTTTTTCCTTTTGCATTGCTTTATGGTTTTGTGCTTTTTTGCCGTAACAAATTTTACGATTGGCAAATTTTTAAGTCCGTTTCGTTTCCTAAGCCGGTTATTGTCATCGGCAATTTATCGTTGGGCGGCACCGGTAAAACTCCTCACACCGAAATGCTGATAAAGCTATTTGAGTCAGTAAATAAAACACCAGCTGTGCTAAGCCGTGGTTATGGCCGAAGCACAAAAGGTTTTTTATTCCTGACAGAAAAAAGCACCGTAAGAGAAGTGGGCGATGAACCACTGATGATGAAACATAAATTTAAAAAAACAGTATTTGCAGTTTCAGAAAATAGAGCGAATGGAATACAGCAAATACTTGGCAAGCATAAACACACCGACATTGTTTTATTGGATGATGCTTTTCAGCACCGCGCTGTAAAAGCACACGCTAGTATTTTAATTACCGACTATCACAATTTGTTTTACAACGATTTTGTTTTGCCCGTTGGCAGATTACGCGAATGGAAAAGTGGCGCAAAGCGTTCCCATGTTATTATTGTGAGCAAATGCCCTGCCGATTTACCGAACAATGAGCAAGAAAAAATAAAATCTGAAATAAAAAAACACAGCGCAGCTCCTGTTTTTTTAACCAAACTTGTTTACGGTAAACCGATGAACATACATAGCAACGAAAGCACTGATTTGAAATTAACAGATGTGTTGTGTATAACCGGAATTGCGAAGCCACAACCTTTTATCACTTATTTGAAAAATAATACATCTTCTGTTACTCATTTAGCATATACCGACCATTACCGGTTTTCGGTTGCTGATGCTGAGCATATCGAAAAAAAATTTAATGATATGACATCAAATAATAAAATAATAGTTACTACCGAAAAAGACATTACACGATTAAAAGAAGTTGCGCCCCTTGCCAATTTGCCTCTTTACTATATCCCGATAGAGGTTGATTTGTTAAACAATACTTATAATAGCTTTGCTAACATATTATCTCAACTGACTGAAAAAACTGATTTGTGAAAAATCAGAAAGCCAGAACCGATTACTTTGCAATAAATGATTTTAGCCAGGATAGAGCTTCGTCTAAATTGGTGAAAATGCGATAAGGTGTTGCAGGTTTGTTAATTTTTATAAAAATATTAAACAAACTTTTCATAGCAATGTTATTAGTTACTAAGGCGCTTGCAACACGCGATTTTGCATTTTCGGCTATATACGCACGTGCATCTGAAGTTAACTTATAGTCGCACCGGCCATCGAGCAAAACCAATGGTGGCCTCCCCTCATACATTCGGTCAATTAATTCATATATGTTTTTTACTTGTGGAGTATCAATATTTGCACCTTCCTTTATTATGATATGCACAATATTGTCGTCATCAATAATGATTTTAGCAACGGTAGTAAACCCTTCTTTCATTTTTTATTCAGGGGATGAATTAACTCACGAAAATAGAGCTGACTTATATGCTAATTTTACCAAATCTAATAAGTGGCAGGTTTTTTCTAATAAGTGGTAGGTTTTTACCCATAACTGGTAAAAACAAAGCCCCAAAACTTAGTTTGGGGCTTTGCGAAAAACAGTTGCTTTACTTTATTCGTTTATCAAATAGGGCATCAATCAAGTTAATGTACTTAAGAGAGATTTCGAAGCCGCCACCCAAATTAGATACCTGCTTATATGAAGAAATATTCAAATCATAGGATAGTCCGGCAGCAAAATTTGCAAACTCGAAATAAGCTTCTGGTATTATTGCATCGCCATAACGATAGCTGCATCCAAGCGATATTCCTGATTCGGATGTTACGCCTGTAACCTTAGTTCCGTTTTGCAATCTATAGCGACAAAGCGCACCGGCTAAAATTTCCATGTTCGGGCCTTGCATCATAAAAAGTGCTTTAGGCACAATTGAGAATTTAGTTTTCGGAAAATCAATACGAGCATCACCATGAGCTACTAAGCGCATATACAGTCTATCGGTACCGCCCGAAAAGTAAGATTGTTGCGGCCTGTTAAGGTGATAGCCGGCAATACCGAAGTTAATTTTAAATATATCATCGCGAGCAAATCCGCCACGAGCATTGTTGTAACCAAAACTTATGCCTGCACCTACATCAAAAAACGAATAACTTTGATCAATTAATTCATTACTCTGAATATTTGGGTCGAAACCATTTCCATTATATTGGTTGCCGAAATTTAAATTAGAAAGATTAATTGATTGTTGATTAAATGCAGCACTAAGCCCGGCAGCCATTTTAAGATAAGGGCTAATGGGTACTATGCCCGATGCGTTTAAACTTGCCGAAAATTTTTTCATTCCGGCATCGCCCGCCTTGTCGTTAAAAATTAAAGCACCCACCCCGAAGTAGGCCGATTTTCTGCGCTTAATGCCCAGTGGCATGTCAAATGCAGCAGCCATAGTATTAAATGCTTTACCCATTGATGCCCACTGGTTTTTATAGTTGGCTGTAGCGCGGTAATAGCCATCGAAAAAGCCGGCCGACGATGGGTTGATTACTAAAGGGGATTGAGTGAACTGCGAAAAATGAATATCTTGGGCAGACAATATTCCAATTGCAATTACTGCTATGCTTGTTAATAGTGTCTTTTTCATTGTTTTGTTTTTATCTTACTAATGAAATATTTCCATTCTTGGTGAATTTGCCACCGTCTAACTGCGTGTAGTTTAAGATATAGGCAAATACACCGCTGTTCAGTTTCTGACCTTTATACACTCCGTCCCATCCTTTTTGCTGATCGTTAGTGAAAAATACTTTCTCGCCCCAGCGGTTAAAAATGGTTAGTTCAAAATTTGCAACATTGGTTCCAAGTACAAATAAAATATCATTTTGACCATCGCCATTAGGAGAAAATCCGTTAGGTATCATTACTTCGCCTTCTACAGGTGGCGGTGGTGGCGGTGGTGGCGGTGGTGCAAGTGTAATAAAGTGAGCAATAATTGAATCGGCACTGGTTATCAAGATTGTTCCACTTGAATCGTTAATGCTTGGTGTAATGGTGGTGCTTTGCAACTCCCAACGGTCGAATGAATAGCCGCTGTTTGCATCGGCTTTTAATAAAATATTTATGTTACCATAATAATTGCCTCGAAATTCATAGATACTTGGCGTGTAACTGTTAATCTTTATGGTTCCTGATAGTGGAGGATCAACATTAAATACTAATGGGTAAGGACCTGTAATTTGGTAGCAATTAATTAATCCTTGCGAAAGTGCAGCGCAGCGTTGGTTAATCCAAGTCTTTAACGATGTCACATTGGTTTGCCAGCCGGATACTGATCCGCCCCAGCGCTGGCAGTGTTGGGGCATTTCCGGAGCAATAACATTCACCATACTATCAAGCACATTTATTAGGTAGGTGCAACTGAATGAGGTGTTTGCTAAGTCAATAAAGCGCGAAATATAATACTGCTCAAATGTTGCATTGTTTAACAACGCATTTAAAATCGGGACGTGTCCTTGTCCGCCTGGGTCTCCCAATCCTTCGGGGTTACAAGGGTCAACTTGTGGAGTTTGATTACCGATTCCTGTGTAATCTATGTAATGACCAAAAGTAGCATCCATATCCCAAAGCACGTAGCCCCATTTTTTATGGTTTCCGTTTAAATCGCGTCCACGCCACCATGCGGTGTTCCAGTTAAGCCAATCCGCACTTGCTATATACGCGTTAAGTACAAAGTAATCAACTAAGCTTTTAATGTTGTAAACGCTATCAACATAATCGTAATTGGCCTGTATGGCCATGTTATTGCCGGTAACAAAGTTTACAAGTGTGTTCCAATCGGTTTGCGCTTGTGCGCCTCCATATTCACTCCAAGTAGCTCCCCAGGTTTTCAGGTATTGAATATTTGGTTCATCTTGATCGTAGTAATAATCGGTGTAATCAGAGTCGTCAGCTTTTTCGCGTAAGTCGTAAACTCCCCAGTATTGGCCGTTTACATACATTATACAAAAAACAGACGAGCGTTCATCCATCTGTAGACTCGCTAATTGTGAAAGGGTATGAACATAAGCATCACGAATATGAGCACCTCCGGTTGATGTTGGTGGATTTGGTGGCGCATCGGGATAATTATCGTTTGC
>JAGVMA010000057.1 GCA_020054095.1 Bacteroidia bacterium
CTGCTATGGCTCGCAGCGAAGTTGCGATTTGCGATTTGCGATTTGCTTCATAAAGTATAATTTTTAGCTAATGTATAAAATTGAGAAGCGAAAGTCAAGTTTTTTGTAAAAAAATTAAAACTGAAATGCCGGTAACCACAAGAGTTTTGCAGCTTAATTCCGTATACAGAATTAATAATTGATTTTAAGGCGATAAAAAATGCTACATAATACATAGTCGAATTTAACTACATTTGCGGCACTGAAAACAATACAAAACAAAAAATGGAAAACAAAAATTCAAACAACAAAGGGTTATTAATAGGCGTAATTGTTTTACTGCTTGGTTCAATAGCTTTTAACATTTATCAATATTCGCACGGGGTGGATGTGATGAACCAAATGCAAGCAAAAATTGATACCGTTTACATTGAAAAAGGACGTGTGCAAGAAGAATTGGAAATTACATCGGCCGATTTAGAAAAATACAAAGGTATGAACGATTCGCTTGACCGTATGGTGAATGAACAGCAAATGCAATTACAAGAGTTGGAACAAAAAATTAACAACTTGAAATCGGCAGCAAAAAAAGATGCGGCTAAGAAAAAAGAATTAGATGCATTAGTAAGCGAATACAAACAAAAACTAAACGATGCACTTGAGCAGATTGACAAACTAATTACCGAAAACAAAATGCTGAAAGACGAAAACGCTAATCTTAATACGCAAGTGAGCAGCTTAACGGATGAGAAAAGCAACTTGCAGCAAAAAGTAAATACTGCTGCATTAATTAAAACCGAGTATGTAAAAATTAAATCGCTGAAAGATAAAATGCTTGGCGATGGATATGCTGAAACTTCGTTAGCTAAAAAGGTGAGCAAGTTTGATATATCGTTTACAATGCTTGATAATAAGTTAGCATCTACAGGCGATAAAACAATTCACATTCGCCTAATTGGTCCTGATGGAAAAGTGATAAGCCAAAACACACAAAACTTTAAACGCAATGATACAGGCGAGGAAGTACAATTTACAAGCACACTATTTGTAAACTACGATAACGGAGCCAAAAAAGAAGTGGCTGCAAGTTACGAAGACAAAAAAGCAAACTTTAAAGCAGGAAAATACAAAGTAGAAGTTTACATTGATGGCATTATAAGCGGTGCCGGTGGTGTGGTACTTAAATAGTATTTAGCCCCGAAGCATCGGGATTAGAATTTAGAATTGGTGATTTAGTATTTTTAAAATTAAAGGTTTTAAGAGCGTTAATAAATGTTAAACGTAAACTTAAAACCTTTAATTTCTATATTAATGCAATAAGCGTTACACCTATTCGTTATATATTTGTTTTTAAACTTTTACAAAACCAGCATTGCCCGATAGCATAATTATATTACCAACTTATAACGAGAAAGAAAACATAGAGCGCATGTTGCAGAAAATATTTTCGCTGCCATATCCGTTTCATGTGCTGGTGGTAGATGATGGCTCGCCCGATGGAACAGCCGATATTGTAAAAACCTACCGCGAAAAATACCCCGATAAACTTTTTATAGAAGAACGTAAAGGCAAGCTCGGGCTTGGCACAGCATATATACACGGCTTTAAATGGGCATTAGCCAAAGGATATGAATTTATTTTTGAAATGGACTGCGATTTTTCTCACAACCCCGATGATTTAATTCGCCTTAAAACTGCTTGCGACAATGGTGCCGATTTAGCAATAGGTTCGAGGTATGTAACTGGCGGCAAAATAAAAAACTGGCCTTTGGACAGATTGCTTATGTCCTACTTCGCATCTATATATGTACGAATGGTTTTGTGGATAGGCATAAAAGACACCACTGCCGGTTTTAAATGCTACCGAAAACGAGTATTAGAAAAAATAAAACTAAACGAAGTGCGCTATGTAGGTTATGCTTTTCAGATAGAAATGAAATACCGCACACGCAAAGCCGGATATAAAATTACCGAAGTGCCCATCACCTTTACCGACCGCCAATTTGGAACATCAAAAATGAGTGGTAAAATTTTTAAAGAAGGATTACTTGGTGTTTTGCAATTAAGGTTTATGAAGTTTTAACAAAAAAAGCGAGGAGTAGTCCTCGCTTTTTTATTGTCTTATTATTTTTTGTCTTACTTTTACTTTATCAACAAAACATGCCCCAGGTATTCGTGTTTTTTACCAAATACGGAATCTTTAAAACGACATTTCCACACGTAAACATCTATCTGTGCAATTTCTTTTCCGTCATTGGCTTTTCCATCCCATGCTTGTTGCCATTGAGTAGTTTTCCAAATTAAATTTCCCCATCGGTCGAACACAAATAGCTCAAATGTGCTTGCATCAATACCTACTCCTTCCGGAGTCCAGCTATCGTTTTTGCCATCGCCATTTGGTGTAAATGCATTAGGCGCATAGAACGTAAATTCAGGGCGAATTTCAATACATATTGAAGTTGTATCACGGCAAGTGTATTGGTTTTCTGCCATTAACACCGGGCAGAAAGTGCCTGTATCTTCATACGTAAATTGTGGGTTTTGCTGATTAGATGTAGAGTTAAGCGGGTCGGCAAAATTCCAAGTCCAGCTTGTAGCACCTACCGATAAATCAGTAAACGTAATTTCAGAGTTAAATATATCAGTAACTATAGGATTAGCCGAAAACGCTGCTTGCGGAAACGGATGCACGTTAATTAAATTAGGATACAGGTATGATGCCGTGCAGCCCATATTATCACTAATTATTACTGCCGCCTGGTACGAGCCGGGAGAAGTATAGCAGTGATTAGGATTCTGCAAATTAGCTCAGCTACTATGGGATGTTAAAAATACTGCATTAGTTGCACCGCTTATTGATAAATTAAAGAAGAATATTAGCGTTTAATAGCCCAATAAAACTAATTTTGCCGCTTAATTTTAAAACAAACCCTCGTAAATGAAAACAAAACAACTACTCACGCTTACATTATTTAGTATTTTGGCAATTATTGGCAAGGCACAGCCCATTGGCTGGAACTTTGCAGTGCCCATTGCAGTTACCGAAAACTCGGGAAGCACAATAGTTAATTACCAAATGCGATTAACTATTAACACACAGCAGTACATTAGTGCCAATTTAATGCAAGCCAATGGCGAAGACATTCGCTTTGGTAAAGATTGTGCCGGCAACACACTCTATAATTATTGGATAGAATCAGGTATAAACACAACCAATACTGTAATTTGGGTTAAGATAGATACATTGTTTGCATCGCAAACCCGCAACATATATATGTATTACAGTAACAGCACAGCTACTCCGGCAAGCGCTGTTATGGGTACTTTTTTTGGCCCTCATTCTTCTACTGATAGTGTTGCAAGTGGTGGCGCGGGTGGCGTAGCTAATAGCCAACGTGGTTTCCGTTTTGCACCTAACGAAGATTTGTTGGTTACCGCATTTGGCAAACGCGAACCAAATGGTACTACACGCTATATAACACTTTTTGATTTTACTACACAAGCCATTGTACAGCAATTGCAAGTGGGCGGCCCTGCTGCACAATACAGCTATGGCAACTTGGCTAATCCCATTTGGTTAACACAAGGCACACAATATTCTTTACAACTTTTTCAAGGAACTGGCGATGGTTATTATTTTGGCACCTCATCACAAATAGGCCAGCACCTTACTTATTTCGATATGAAATATTGCAATAGCTGCACACAAAACACATTCCCTACAAGTACACTTACTAATTACCATTACGGCTACCCCGATTTATGGTACTTTACAAAAACCAACGTGAGTGTGCCTCCTACTTTTATTATTGGCAGTTTATTATCTGTTAATGCAGGTTACCCCAGCACCATCTGCGAAGGCACATCGGTGGTTATAGGTGGTAATGCCGGAGGAGGAACTGCGCCTTATACTTATTCGTGGGCACCTGCTACTGCTTTAAGTTCGAGCACGGTGGCACAACCTACTGCAAATCCTACTATTACTACTACTTACACGGTGCATGTTACCGATGCTGCCGGATGTACTGCAAGTTCGCAAGTAACAGTAAACGTAAATTCACAACCGATAGTTTACATTATTGGTAATCCCACTACTATATGCATAGGCGATACTGTAATGCTTAACGGCATGGGCGGCAATGCTTATACTTGGAGCACTGGCGATACCATTAGCACCATTATGGTGATGCCTACTGCTACCACTACTTATACCGTAATAGGAACCGAAACTGTTAACGGCTGCTCCGATACAAATAACATTACTATTAACGTAAACCCGCTTCCGGTAGTTAGTTATAACGAAACACAAACATTAGTGTGTGTTAACTGGGCGCCTATTACTTTAACATCGGGCACCCCGGCTAACGGAACTTACAGCGGCACTGCTGTTACAGGCAATATGTTCGATCCGGCCACAGCAGGCGCAGGCACCTATAGCATCATTTATACTTTTACTGATGTGAACGGATGCACCAGTGCCGATACTTCTATAATTACTGTTGACTTGTGCACAGGAATTAATAGTACTAACACGGCACTTAACTTATCGGTTTTCCCTAATCCGTTTACCAATGAGTTATTTATCTTAAACAATACTAAAGCAAACACTATTACTGTTACAGTTTATAACAGCATAGGCGATGTGGTAACAAACTTTACTACTGCCGAAAAACAATTTACTTTAAATACCGCCAACTTTAGTCAAGGCATTTATTTTATTGCTATTGGCAATGGCTTGAACGAAGTAAAAACTGTGAAGGTTATTAAGCAATAAGCTATTAGTAAATAGTTTTTAGTACTAAAAAATCACCGTTTTGTCCCTGAGCGTAGTCGAAGGGAACGGTGATTTTTTATTTACTGAATATTTCCGTAACCGAATCTTCTATTTTTCCGGCAAGCTCATCGGTAGGCAGGTCGTTATCATCATCGCCAAATGGGTCTTCTATTTCTTCGGCAAGTATTTCTAAACTCACCATTACATAAAAAATAAAAAGTGTGATGGGTACTGTCCAATATCCGAAAGAGGGAATTAAGCCAAACGGAAGGGTGATTACATAAATGAAAATAAATTTTTTGATAAACAAGCTGTACGAAAACGGAATGGGTGTGCTGCGTATTCGCTCGCAGGCGCCCATTATATCGGGTAGCACGCTCACTTCGTTTTCGATGGAATAAAACTCAATATCGGTAATTATGTTTTGCTGGCGCAGATGCACTAAGCGCTCGTACATAAGTTTGGTTACAGCATTGGGTTTGTTTTTGTATTTGCTCACTTCATCTTTTAAGTGTTCGGGTAGTTCCACTTTGTGCATATCCACACCTTGGCGCAAGTGCTCTTTACTGATGTAGGGATAAGCAATAATCAATTGCTTTAGTTCGGTAATTAGCTGGCCGTGCTGTGGCGCTATTATGGTTTTAATTTTTATGGCCATGCTGCGGCTTTGGTTCACTAAGCTGCCCCATAGTTTGCGCCCTTCCCACCAGCGATCATAAGCACTATTGGTGCGAAACACTAATACCAAGCCCATTATAAAACCTATTAGCGAGTGAACGGATAGCGTGTTTCTGAACACCGATAAATCTTTAGCATACGTAAGCTCTAACCATGTAACACCGCCTGCATATAGTGCCATAAGCAGTAGTTCGGCCTTGAGCATAGAAATAGTATCGCTCCTGTGGAATTTTACAATGTGCCTAAACCATGTTTTGGGATTGTATTTTATCATGGCTCAAAAGTAGGAAGTATTATGTACTGAGTACAAAGTATTATGTACCAAGTAGAAAGTATTAAGTACCAAGTATTAAGTATTATGAATGAAGTAACGAGTTGTAAGTGTAAGGTAAAAACGATTTTAAATCTATAATTTGAATCGTGCTTTATACTCAGTACTTAATACATAATACTTTTTACTTTCTACTTTTTTTTACAAAATAATTTCGCTTGCTACATCGCTCCATGGGCCGGTTTTGCCCGAATTGGTTTTATACCGTGCGCGATAATAAGCAGTAAGTCCTTTTTGCTGCGGCTGCTGTGTAATTTTTAGCAAATGCTTGCCGCTATCCATCAGTGGCTGAAACTGTATTGAGTTTTCGGGCAAATTAGCCGCGCCTATAAAATTTTGTATTTCCACTTTTTGATTATCGGGCATGGCATTGCTATCGGGCGTTTGCGGATTTTGAAACCGCAGCACTTGTATGCCATTGCTTATTTTATCGAAACTGATAACGGGTGCAAAATTAACTGCTTGAATGGGCGTGGGATTAAAATCGCGCTGCGGCAGGTTAAGCACATTGCGACTATTAGGCGTAAGAAACGATTGCGGAATATCGCCATAGATAATGCGCAACTGCGCCTCTAACTGCGCTCTGCGCTGTTTCACAATATCGCGTATAGATTTTGTAACCGTATCGGGGCTGGTATAAAGCAGCCACAATTGCCGCCAGCCAAGGTTGCTTTGGCTTACGCCCGGTTTATCTACCAGTTGGTTAAGGGCATCTAAATTAGCGCCCGATACCGATAACGAAGCCGCATTGGCATTAATGTAAGGCGTTACAGTATCAATGTAATCGTTAAAATCGTTAACGGGTTGTGGAAATGGACCATCACTCATGTGTTGTTGTTTTTAGGGTTTGTGTTATTTCTGATTTGTCAATTACTTCGGGGTGGTTAATATCTACAATCACTATTTTTTTGCCGCTCGCACGCAGCAATTCATCGGCTTTTATAATGCCGGGCTCGGTATTGTAGAGTTCTAATTTTTGGATGTATTGCTTAGATGTGCCTGCTCGCTTGCCAAATTGCCCGTGTGTTTCGTTAACCCTGAGCCGCGCCTTGCGGCACGTATCCACAATTTGCACTACCAGCGGATGATTATATTTTGGAAGCATTACAAAACAAAAATCCTGAAAGAAAAATTCTTTAGCGGCAATTATAATTGTCTTTTTTTTGCCGATTTTAAACAGCCGCTTGCGCAGCACAATAGTTTAGCTTCTAAGCTAAATTATGGCGCTTATAATTTTAACTATTTAGCTCGTGAATTTAATTATTGCGCTTAGCAGCTAAACTATGCTGCTTGCAAGCTAAAAAATTAGCAAGTGCAGCTCACTACTTTAGCTCGGCACGGCAAATATGCTGCTGTGTGTAGCAGTGGGTGCGGCATAAGTGGGAAGGGGTGGCTGGTGGGCGGGGGTGGTTAGGTAAAGAATGGGTCTAACTTTTTAATATACTCAGTAAAACCTTGTTTATAAAACTTCCAATCTTGTTTTGTCATCAATGGTAAGGACTCTTTAAAACTTTTCTTAACATATTCACTACCTCCTGTAACAGCGGTTATTTTTATTTTTTTACCCTCTAAGTGATTCTTTATTAACGATTGGAATTTTGATTCCGTTCCCTTCCACCCAATAATTAATATTTCCTCAATATGTGGCAATACACTATTAAGCATTTGAAGATGGGCTTCTGGCATAACAAATTCATCTTTATTTTTATATGGAATCAGTAGCTGAGGCATATATAGGTCGCTTGATTCAACAAGCAAATTATTTGTTACTATCTTCGAACTAATTATATTAATCTCTTCTTTAAAATATTCAGAGAATTCATATGGCAACATTTTTCTATCATACAAATAATGAGCAAACTGGATAAAACTGAACCTGTTAAATTCACTATTTCCTGGAATATTTAATTTTTTAGTATCAATAAATCTTCCCCAATTACATGAGCCATGAGGTTTAAAATAAAGTAAGTTGCCTTGCTTCCAATCAATATAGCTATCTATAGTATCGAAATTATATCTTGCGTCTGCAATTAACGCTTCTTCTAATAATAAGTCATAATTAAAATTAACGAATATCACTAACTCTCCATTTGAGTCGGCATACTCTCGTGCTTGCTTTACAATGTTATAGTAATTACTTGTATCACTTCCACTACATATACTTGATATACTTAAAAATAAATTAGCGATATAATACTGGCAGCTAATTAGCTTTTCCATCAACAATGGGTCGTAATTTTCAGAAACTCTTTTCCATTGTTTTTCAAAATATTCTTCTAATGAATTAGTATGAAGTTTAATTTCTGATGCTAATGTATGCGCTCCCGGAAAATCTTTTAGTGTTTCAGTATAAGGCAATTGGAATATGTCTTTTGTTAGTGGAGGATTGTAATCTCCAGATTCCATATTATATGAATATTGGCAAGATGCTCCTGCGCCAAAAATTACCATTTTTTTTGCCTTTTTATTTGGCAATTGAAAGGATTTGTAACTTGGGGGTTGATAGCTCATTTTGGAAATGGGTTCATACATGGCTATCATTTCTAATGTTACAACTGTGCCATACTTTTCCCATTCATTTTGCTGGTTGGGTTCAACAATAACATAACAATCTTCAGTAATGATTTTTTTACAAATACCAAATAATGGGGCTTCCTTATGATATAAATAGAAAGCATATCGCAGAGACTTTGACAATGAATAGAATTCAGATTCTGTCATTCCTCAGAAATAATATTATTATTAACTACGAACTTACTACACATTCAAAAAAAGAATATTACAGCTAAAAATGGGCACTTAAGCCGCCATGTATGTTGGTTTAAAGCCAATAGGTGACGGAATTGAATTGTTGGAAGAGTCAGATAATTGGGTGTTTAGGCGCAGCCAATAATAGTAAACAACCAGTAGAAGTAACCCAGCAAAAAAAACAGCGGCAGAAGTAATTAGAAAATTTTTCATAGATAGTAAATAAGAAATTAAATGACTCCGACATTGGAGCATAATAAAGACATCGCTGCTTATTATTCGGTTGCATATGGTAAAAATAAAATCATCCAAAGTCATTCTACTCTACTTCTTGTTTTCCTACCTTTGAAAAACCAAACCACATACCATGACAGCCACTGCACTAAAAAAAGAAATACACAAAGCAATAGATGTAATAGATGATGAAGTTTTTTTAAAAGCTGTTTATACCATTATTAGCGATAGGCAACACGATAGTGTTACGCTTACTAAAAGCCAAAAAGAAGTATTAAACCTCCGCAGAAAAACTGCAAAGCCCACCGATTTTATTTTGTGGAGCAAGGCAAAAAGATAATTACTTGTTAGTGGCAATTATTGTTTCACACTACAGAGTCTTTAAAACATATTCCTAAAGAAGTAAAATAAAAATCACACACAGATTGTTTAATAGAATTCTTCGGTAAATACTATTTTTTGTAAAAAGAGTTGGGTCACCCTGAGCTTGTCGAAGGATGCAAACTGCCAGCGCACATATTTCGACAAGCTCAATATGACAACACACAATTATCCGAAGAGCTCTAACAAAGTAACAGCCCCGCTATCCTTCGACAAGCTCAGGATGACAGCGGGGCTGTTATTATTTTACTTTAAATTTTCGCCTAGCTACCGCATGCTTCGCAATCTTCGGGGTTATCTAATGAGCATGATATTTGTGCTGCTTGTTCATCGGGGGTTAACTGGTTGCTGGTTGCTGGTTGCTGGTTCTCGGTTGCTATGGTTGCCGGGGTTTCGTTTACTGCGGTTTGGTCTAATGTAAATTTAATTGCATCGGCTGCTGCTTTGGTGCGCATATAGTACATGCCGGTTTTTAGTCCTTTTTTCCAGGCGTAAAAGTGCATGCTGCTTAGCTTAGCAAAGTTGGGGCTTTCTACAAATAGGTTTAGCGATTGGCTTTGGCAAATGTATGCGCCACGGTCGGCAGCCATGTCAATAATTACTTTTTGTTTTATTTCCCACACGGTTTTGTAAAGGTCTTTTATGTTTTGTGGTATCTCGTCTATGTTTTGTACCGAGCCATTGGCTGCCATTACTTTTTGGCGCATTTTTTCGTTCCAGAGGCCAAGTGCTACAAGGTCTTTTAATAAATGTTTGTTCACTATTGCAAATTCTCCGCTTAATACTCTGCGCGAGTAAATGTTGCTTGTGTATGGTTCAAAGCATTCGTTATTGCCAAGTATTTGGCTGGTGCTTGCTGTGGGCATGGGTGCGAGTAATAGTGAGTTGCGCACTCCGTATTTTTTTACTTCTTCTTTTAATACATCCCATTCCCAGCGGGCAGATGGTGTTACGTTCCACATATCAAATTGGAATATGCCTTTTGATACGGGCGATCCGGCATACGATTCGTAGGCGCCATCTATTTTAGCAAGGTCTTTACTTGCCGTCATGGATGCGTAGTAAATGGTTTCGTGTATTTCTTTGTTTAGTTGTGCTGCTTCAGGGCTATCGAACGGGAAACGCATTAAAATAAATGCATCGGCAAGGCCTTGTATGCCTAAGCCAATGGGGCGGTGGCGCAGGTTACTGTTGCGTGCTTCGGGCACGGGGTAGTAATTGCGGTCAATTATTTTATTTAGGTTTTTGGTTATTTGATAGGTGATTTCAAATAATTTTTGGTGGTCGAATTCGGCATCTTTTACAAAGCGTGGCAATGCAATGCTGGCGAGGTTACACACTGCAATTTCATCGGGCGCGGTGTATTCTATAATCTCGGTGCATAGGTTGCTCGATTTTATGGTGCCCAGATTTTGTTGGTTGCTTTTGCTGTTACATGCATCTTTATAAAGCATGTAAGGGTTGCCGGTTTCTATTTGCGATTCTAATATTTTGTTCCACAAGTCGCGTGCTTCAATGGTTTTGCGTCCGCGTCCTTCTGCTTCGTATTTCAGATAAAGTGTTTCAAATTCTGCTCCCCAGCAATCGGCAAGGCCGGGTGCTTCATTAGGGCAGAAGAGTGTCCATGTGCTGTTTTCTTCTACGCGTTTCATAAATAAATCGCATATCCAAAGTGCGAGGAATAAATCGCGGGCACGCATTTCTTCTTTACCATTGTTTTTACGCAGGTCGAGGAATTCGAAAATATCGCTGTGCCATGGTTCGATGTAAATGGCAAACGAGCCTTTGCGTTTGCCTCCGCCTTGGTCTACATAGCGGGCGGTATCGTTAAACACGCGCAGCATTGGTATTATGCCATTGCTGGTTCCGTTGGTTCCGCGTATGTATGAGCCGGTGGCGCGTATGTTGTGTATGCTTAGTCCTATTCCGCCTGCCGATTGTGATATTTTAGCGCAGTTTTTGAGTGTATCGTAAATGCCATCTATGCTATCGTCTTTCATGGTTAACAAAAAGCACGAGCTCATTTGTGGCTTGGGTGTGCCTGCGTTAAATAGTGTTGGCGTGGCGTGTGTAAACCAGCGCTCGCTCATCATGTGGTAAGTGGTGATGGCCGATTCTATATCTTCTTTATGGATGCCTACTGCTACGCGCATAAGCATGTGTTGCGGGCGTTCGGCTACTTGGCCGTTAATTTTAAGCAGGTAACTTTTTTCTAATGTTTTAAATCCGAAGAAATCGTAACCAAAATCGCGGTCGTAAATAATAGTAGAGTCTAATACTTCGGCATTGGCTTTAATGATTTCATTCACATCATCGGCAAGTAGTGGTGCTTTCTTTCCTGTTTTGGGGTCAATATAGTTATAGAGTAACTCCATGGTTTTGGAGAAACTTTTATTGGTGTTTTTGTGCAGGTTGCTTACTGCAATGCGCGATGCTACTTGGGCATAATCGGGGTGCTTGGTGGTGAGTGTTGCTGCTATTTCGGCAGCAAGGTTATCTAATTCGCTGGTGGTTACTCCATCGTACACGCCTTCAATTACTTTCATGGCAATTTGTACGGGGTTTACGTGTACGGGATCTAAACCGTAACATAGTTTTTGAATACGGGCAGTAATTTTGTCAAATTTTACTACTTCTTTTCTTCCATCGCGTTTAACTACGAACATAGGCGCTGCTTTTTGAGGTTTCGGGGTTAACTTACTATTATACTTTTACTCTATACTTAATACTCTATACTTAATACTCTATTACTTTTTACTTTTTAAAAATCTTCGTCAAGTTTAAATTGCTTGTCTTCTTCTTTTTCTCCTACTCCTGCTTTTTTGTATTCGGCAACTCGTTTTTCAAAGAAATTGGTTTTGCCTTGTAATGAAATCAATTCCATAAAATCGAACGGGTTAGTGGCATTGTATGCTTTGGCGCATCCTAACGATACCAATAATCTGTCTGCAACAAATTCTATGTATTGGCACATCATTTCGGCATTCATTCCTATCAATCGCACGGGCAGTGCATCGCTCACAAATTCTTTTTCTATTTCTACTGCGTTCATTATAATTTCTTTTACTTGGTTGGGGTCTAATTTGTTAACCAATTGCTTGTAAAGGAAACATGCAAAATCGCAGTGCAGGCCTTCATCGCGCGATATTAGCTCGTTAGAGAAACTCAAGCCGGGCATTAATCCTCTTTTCTTTAACCAAAAGATGGAGCAAAAGCTACCCGAAAAGAAAATGCCTTCAACTGCTGCAAATGCAATTAGTCTTTCGGCAAAACTTCCGTTAGAAATCCAGCGCAATGCCCATTCGGCTTTTTTCTTCACACAGTCAAGGGTATCTATGGCGTGGAAGAGGTGGTCTTTTTCTGCCGGATCTTTTATATAAGTATCAATTAATAGGGAATAGGTTTCTGAATGTATATTCTCTATCATGATTTGAAATCCGTAGAAACAACGTGCTTCGGGGTATTGCACCTCATTCATAAAATTGATGGCGAGGTTTTCGTTTACAATTCCGTCACTGGCGGCAAAAAATGCAAGAACGTGTTTTATAAAATGCTGTTCGTCTTTATTCAGTTTGCTGTTCCAGTCTGTAAGGTCTGATGAGAGGTCAATCTCTTCGGCAGTCCAAAAGCTGGCTTCGGCTTTTTTATACATTTCCCAAATTTCGCGATGTTTGATTGGAAACAACACAAAGCGATCTTTGTTTTCTTGTAAAATTGGTTCAATCTTTTCCATAAGTCAATAGTTTCTATTTTATTTTTTTAACACTGTTTCGTTCAAAACCCGATTTTTTAGAGGAGACGAATCCCTGAGAGAATTTTTTCTCTTCGATGAATGCGTCAATAAACTCGTTGATTATTTAAATCAGGTGAGCAAAAATGTAGAAAATTGATTTTGAAAAAACACAGTTCATTTTAAAATTGTGAGCAAGTTTTAAACATGCCAAATTGATGATTTATGTTGAAAACATGCTCTATCCCTTGCTGCTATTGAGATAGCTAATTGTGTAAAAAAAAACGAGCTGCATTAAAAATATTTCTTGCAGAATTAATTTTTTTTTCAGTATTAAATTTAGCGTGTGCTTGCATTTGAAAACACCACCCTTATTGACTATAAAAGAAACGCTGCGCTACACTATTATTGTTTAGTGATGTTTATGAAATAATTAATTCATTGGTACTTCCATTACCAAAACCGAAGAGCTTGTTTTAGCTTTTATGGTTATCTCATTTGCATCTGTTATTGCAATTGCATCGCGTTTTATTAATGTGTTTCCGCTTAGTTCTATTTCGCCATCAATATTCATTAAATAGATGCCATTTGTTTTAGTATTTAGTGTGTAGGTTAATTCACTGCCGGCATCTAAATCGGCTAACGAAAAAAATGCATTTTGGTTCACCCACAAATTGCTGCCGTTTTTTTCGGGCGAAACGATGAGTTGAAATTTGTTTTTACGCTCGGCCGTGTTAAACGATTTTTGATCGTAACGTGGTGTTGCATTTTTAATATTAGGGAAAATCCATATTTGAAAAAGCGAAACCTCATCTGTTGCCGAAGGGTTAAACTCCGAGTGCATTACACCTGTGCCGGCACTCATCACTTGCACATCACCGGCATTAATAACGCCTTCGTTGCCCATATTATCTCGATGTTTTAGCGCTCCTTTCAGCGGAATGGTTATTATTTCCATGTTATCGTGCGGGTGCATGCCAAATCCCATTGATGGCGCCACTATATCATCGTTCAAAACCCGAAGCACTCCAAAATGAACTTTATCAGGATTGTGGTAATTAGCAAAGCTAAAACTGTGTTTTGCATTTAGCCAGCCATGGTTTGCGCTTCCGCGACTATCTGCCTTGTGTATGATGGTTTTCATCTTTTTATTTTTATGGGTTATAAATGTATTGATAAAGGAGCAGGTTTTATTTGCCACCTGCTCCTTTTTTGTTTTTATTATTTTACCAATTGTACTTGTGCATGAATTTTCACTTCATCGCTCACCACCGCTCCACCGGCCTCTGTCAAGGCATTCCACTTTAAGCCAAATTCTTTTCGGCTTATTTTTCCGGTAATTTCAAAGCCGGCTTTTGTTTGTCCCCACGGGTCTTTTGCAATTCCGTTAAGTTCTACATCAAGTGTAACGAGTTTGGTTACATCCTTAATAGTTAGGTTGCCTGTTAGTTTTCCCGATTCAAATTTAGTTGCTGTAAATTTAATTTCGGGAAATGCCGCTGCATCAAAAAAATCGGGCGATTTAAGGTGCCCATCGCGTTGTTCGTTTCCGGTAGAAATAGAATTTACATCGGCCAAAAAATTGATAGATGCGCGGTTAAAGGTATCGTCATCGGCCTCAATTTCGGCTGCGTATTTTTGAAAACTTCCGGTAACGGTAGTTAGCATCAAGTGTTTTACTTTAAATTCAATTTGTGTGTGCGTGGCATCAATTGCCCATTTGGTTTTTGTTAGTGTTTCCATGTTTTTTTATTTATTAGTTATTACTTATTTTGTTTTTACTTTTTTTGTTACAACAAATATTAGTGTAAAAAAATTTATCCTCTTATTTTATCGAGTAAATCGGAGAGTTTTTGTGCCTCTTGTTCAGATATGTTTTTTAACTGGACACTAGCATTCTTTTTAATTTCAGGGGCAATGGCTGCCAATAGTTTTATGCCTTTATCGGTAATGTTCACGTCCATCATTCTGCGGTTACTATCGCAAAGCTTGCGTTTTACTGCTCCCATTTTCTCCAGCTTATCAAGCAAGCGAGTAACATCAGCGCCTTTATCAAGCATTACTTTTTTTATTTCGCCCGGTGAAACCGGATTAGGGTGCTTACCTTTTATTATACGTAACACATTATAATGCTGTGGCTGTATGGCGTGCTTTTTTAACATTGTAACTTGGCTTTGCCAGAAGAAATTATGCGTGTAAATGATGTTCACCATCGCTTTTTGGATGTTACTATCAAACTTGCTTTTTATTTCGTCATCTATTTTCACGTAGCAAATATATAACAATTACAATTATTGTTGCAACAAATATTGTGATAAAATAACGAACTGTTTCAAAATCAGCGCGTTAAAATTACTCGGTAACGCTAAGTTCTACGTTTATCTCGTCTTTTTTCTCGCTGTTTTTTATTTTCAACATCATTCCCCCGGTTACTCTGTAACGGCCGGAACTATCCATTCCGGTGCCGTATAAAAAATATTTTCCTTTGATTAATCCATGGCAATGCACATGATCTTCGCCCACAGTGCCAACAAAATAAGCATCGAAATCGGAAGGTTTGGTTCCCGATAATTCATCGGCATTAAATTTTACAAAAACAGTATCGGGGTAACACCAACGTGGTTTTTAATTATACTGCCGCAATGGCTAATTTTTACAACTAATGTAGCATCGCCACCAAGGCCTGATTTTTTGCATCCACTACTAATGCAATAGCGGTAATTAAAAAAATGGTTTTATGTTTTTCATAGTGTTGGGTTTAATGTGGGTCTTAAAATCTCGTTTGTAAAGGTATTATCAATTGCCACACAATTGCTTAATAAATTAGCTCTTTGCATCATTTAAGTTATATTTTGCCTGCTGCTTATAATGAAAAACTAACCAATATTTCTATTCAACATGGCAAGGCAATAAACTATACTTTTTCGGCCGGTTATTTGCTACTGCCTTTTAAAAATAAAAGCTATAAGCAAACTAACCTGAATTTGTATGCCGAATTTATTGGCAAAAAGTATGAGGGCGCAATAATTAAAAAGGCAAACAACCCTATTTTAATTGAAAGTGCTGCATCGCTCGAAAAGGTTAATTACATTGAGCTAAGACCGGGCTTCCAATTAATTTTCAGGTCAAATTTTCGGATAGATATCACCTCTTCGTTTGCAGTTTACAATAAATCATACGCACGCTTTTACCCAGCTTTTTATTTCAATATTCAGCGCTATTTTTTCTTTAAAAAAGAGGCATATTTTAGCTGTTTTTTTCGGCTAAACTTTATTATCTTCGGCATCCTTTTTATGTATAATCACTTTAGCGGCAAATTAATAGAAAAATCGCCTACCCACGTTGTTATAGAATGTGGTGGTGTGGGATATGAATTGCAAATATCATTAAACACGTTTTCTAAACTTGCCGATGCCGATAGTTGTAAACTATTTGCCGAGCAATTATATGTGCGTGATAGCTTGCCACGCAGTTTTGGATTTTATGATACTGCCGAGCGCGAACTATTCCGCAAACTGGTTTCGGTTTCGGGCGTGGGCGGAACCACAGCACTCATTATGCTATCATCTATGTCGGCCGATGAAATAGCAGCCGCCATTAATACTGCCGATGTTGCCCGACTGAAAGGAATAAAGGGAATTGGCGAAAAAACCGCACAACGAATAATTGTAGATTTAAAGGGAAAATTTGGAAAAGACGACATTTTGCCATTAAATATTTTACAACAGCACAATAAAACGCGCGAAGATGCGTTAATAGCTCTGCTTAGTTTAGGTTTTGCCAAAAACATAGCCGAAAAAGCGCTTGATAAAGTGGTGAAAACCGACCCCTCAAAAAAATCGGTGGAGCAACTTATAAAAGACGCGCTCAAAAATTTATAATGTTTAAAAAAGTGAGATTACATACACTTGGCTTTACATTTGCCGCCACCGCAGCCCTTTTTACGCTGGTGTGGGCAAGCAGTGCCAAACCAAGTGCCGTAAATTTTTTAAACGATGCGCCCAATACTTTAACCACCGCCATTGATACGCCAAGTACCGACACCATTATTGACCCAAAATTACGTTACGAGTTTGAGGACCACTCGTATGGCGACCCAACCGACAACCCTGAAGGAAATTTGTTTTTAACCACACCATCAAACGTAAAAACTACTTACAACTACGACCCCGACTCTAACCTGTTTTACATAAACGAAACCATGGGTAATTTGAATTACCGAAATCCTACTTACATGACTTTGGATGAATACATGGCTTACCAAAAACAGCAAAACTTAAAAGATTACTGGAAAAAACGCCAGCATGCCGATAACTTAAACGCACCAAAGAAAAACGGACTTGTTCCAAAACTATACATCAATAACATTGTGTTCGACCGAATTTTTGGAGGAAACACAGTTGATATTCGCCCGAATGGTTCGGCCGAATTAATTTTTGGAGTTAATGTTTCTAAAACCGATAATCCTTCGTTACCCATTCGCCAGCGCAGAGTCAGCACTTTTGATTTTAACGAAAAAATACAGTTGAACGTAATAGGTAAAATTGGTGATAAGCTAAAACTTACAACCAACTACAATACCGAAGCCTCGTTTGATTTTGAAAATCAAATGAAATTGGAATACACCGGTTACGAAGATGACATCATTAAAAAAATAGAAGCCGGTAACGTAAACCTACCACTTAGCGGAAGCTTAATTACCGGTAGCCAAAGCTTATTCGGCATAAAAACACAAATGCAATTTGGCAAAATGACGGTTACAAGTGTTTTATCGCAGCAGCGCGGAAAAAAATCGGAGATTGAGGTTACAGGTGGTGCCCAAACAACCAACTTTGAAATTAAAGGCGATAACTACGAGGCAAGCAAGCACTATTTTTTGGCACACTATTTCCGCGATACTTATAACCAAACCCTATCGGGATTACCCGTTATACAAACAGGAATAAATGTTACAAAAGTGGAAGTGTGGATTACCAACACATCGGCATCAACCAACGATACACGCGACATTTTAGCATTAACCGATTTGGGCGAATCTACCGGACGAATTAGTAACACTATCGTTGTTACATCGCCCAACCAACAAGGAACGCTGCCTGCTAATAACGTAAACAATATTGATCCTTCTCAATGGCCGGTAACACAAACAACACCTCCGCCAATTCACCCGAAAAGAGACCCGGCAACTGTGGTTAATGAATGGGATAATGCTTTTGGAATGGATCCTGTGAAAGATTTTGAGAAAGTAACTCTTGCTCGTAAGCTCACTCCTAATGAGTTCACCTTCAATCCAAAATTAGGATACATCTCATTAAACACACAGTTAAACCCCGATCAGGTTTTAGCCGTTGCATTTCAATACACCATTAATGGCAACACTTATCAAGTGGGTGAATTTTCAACCGATGGTGTTCCTACCAACCATGTTTTGTATGTAAAACTTTTAAAAGGCACCATTGTTAGTCCGCGTGCAAATCCACTATTATGGGATTTGATGATGAAAAACATTTACGCCTTAGGCGCGTATCAGGTTCGCCCCGAAAGTTTTAAACTCGAAATACTTTATAACAATCCGGGCACGGGCACTTATGTAAACGTGCTACCCGAAACCAATTTGCCATTGGTTACAGGCAAACCATTGATAAACGTAATGGGTCTCGATAATATTAATACACAACTTTACGGTGCGCCCGATGGCGTGTTCGATTTTATTGAAGGCGTTACCATTAACCCGCAAAACGGGCGCTTAATATTTCCGGTAGTGGAACCATTTGGGCAATATTTAAACGATAAAATAGTAGACAATAATATTAATAACCAAACCACAGCTAACAAATACACTTATCAGCAACTATACGATTCCACAAAAATTGTTGCCTTGCAGTTTCCTGAAAAAAATCGTTTCATTTTCCGCGGCAGTTATAAATCAGCATCGGGATCAGATATTTCGTTAAACGCTGCTAACGTGCCGCAAGGTTCGGTTACAGTAACCGCAGGTGGCGTGCCACTAACCGAAAACGTAGATTACACGGTTGACTATGCGTTAGGAAAAGTGAAAATTATTAACGAAGGTATTTTACAATCGGGCACACCTATAAAAATTTCGCTTGAAAGTAACTCACTCTTTAGCATACAGCAGCGCACCATGATGGGCGCCCGATTTGATTACCGAGTAAATAAAGATTTTACTCTCGGCTCCACCATTTTGCGATTAGGCGAAAAACCGCTTACTCAAAAAGTGAACATAGGTGATGAACCCATACGCAATACCGTGGTGGGTTTAGACGGGAACTACCGCACCGAAGCACCGTGGCTTACTCGCATCATTGATAAACTTCCGTTGCTTTCTACCAAAGAAATGTCAACCATCACAACAAGTTTTGAGGTGGCCAAGTTTTTCCCGGGCCACGCTCGTGCAATTGGCAAAGAGGGCAATTCATACATTGATGATTTTGAAGGAAGCCAAACAACCATTGACATAAAAAACTGGGGCGCATGGACTTTATCGAGTGTGCCGCAAGGCAATAACCCTAATTTTCCGGAAGCAGGTTTTGGCGGCACAGCATCGGGCTTTAATCGCGCCAAGTTAGCGTGGTATATTATTGATCCTATTTTCTTACGAGCAGTAGGTACAGGAAATAACGTATCAGACTATATTGACCCCGTTGACCAATCGAACAACTTAGTGCGCGAAATTTTAGAAACCGAAATTTTCCCTAACAAGCAACAAGCAAGCGGCCAGCCCATTAATATTCCTACCCTCGATTTATCTTTTTACCCCAATGAAGTAGGCCCATATAATTATGACACAACCAATATTACTTTTAACTCACAAACTAATCAACTTTTACTTACAAACCCAGATACCCGTTGGGGCGGAATAATGCGCAAAATAGAAACCAACGATTGGGAAGCCGCCAACGTGGAGTTTATTCAGTTTTGGGTGATGGATCCATTTGTGCGCGATTTAAGCGGGAACTCCACTGATTATCAAAATTATTTTGGCACCACACCACCACTAAACGGAGAGCTTTATATTGATATCGGAAACATATCGGAAGATATTTTAAAAGACGGTAAAAAAAGTTTTGAAAACGGATTACCCACGCCTTTTACAGCACTGGGTACAGACAATACTCCTTGGGGAAAAGTACCCCAAATACAATCACTTGTTTTTGCATTTAGTAATGGATCGAATGAGAATGAAACAGCACAATCGCGTACAGCACAAGACATTGGATTAGATGGATTAGACAACAACGGTGAGGCAACCTATTTTAATTTGTATATGGCAAAGGTCAATACCTTATTTGGTACTGCCGCTTTTAATCAGTTACAGCAAGATCCATCGCACGATAAATACCACTATTTCCGCGGTAACGATTACGATACAGACCAACGTAAAATTTTATTCCGCTATAAAGACTTTAACGGCATGGAAGGCAACTCGCCTGTGGCACAAAGCAACGAACCTTATCCTACATCGGCAACCACTATCCCAAATACAGAAGACGTGAACCGCGATAATAACCTCAGCGAAACGGAAGGTTATTTCGAATACAAAGTGAAAATTAATCCTACTGATATTAATCCGTTTGGTGTGGGCAATAACTACATTACAAGTGTTTATCAAGCAAGCACTACTGCCGTTGACGGAACTACTAAAACCGTTAACTGGTATCAGTTTAAAATTCCGGTAAAAGAATTTTTACCCCAAAACAAATTCGGCAACATCGAAGATTTTCGCTCCATCCGTTTTATGCGCATGTACTTAAAGGGATTTGACAAACCAATAGTGTTGCGTTTTGCACGATTAGATCTTGTGCGTGGCGAGTGGCGCAAATATGCTTTTGATCTATTAACTCCGGGCGAATATATTCCGGTAGATAATAACAGCGGAACATCGTTTGATATTTCGGCAGTTAACTACGAAGAAAATGGAACTAAAACTCCGGTTAACTACGTGCTTCCGCCACAAATTCAGCGAGAAGTAGATATAGCCACAGCTAACTTGGTACGTTTAAATGAGCAATCTCTATCCATGAAAGTATGTGGCCTGAAAGATGGCGACTCACGCGCATGTTTTAAAAATGTTGATTTAGATGTGCGCTCATACAAAACACTAAAAATGTTTATACATGCCGAATCGTTCCCCGGCCAAGATAATTTAGAAGATAAAGACCTTAACTGCTTTATTCGCTTAGGAACAGATTATACCGATAACTATTATGAGTATGAAATTCCGTTATATGTAACTGCACCGGGAGTCTATAACACTAATGATGACAATGATAAACGAAAAGTTTGGTTAGAAAAAAACGATATGATTTTAAAATTTGCCGATTTGCAAACTGCCAAGCAACAGCGCAATTCACAAATGCAAAACCCAAGCAGTGGTGTATCGTTAAACAGCGAATATGTTTTAACCATTACCGATGCACAAGGCAACCCGCGTATTATTCGCATAAAAGGAAATCCTAACTTAAGTACCATAAAAACGATAATGATAGGTGTGCGCAATCCTAAACGCACCGGAACATCTGACAGTGATGATGGCTTGGATAAATGTGCCGAAGTGTGGGTGAATGAGTTACGCTTAACCGATTTTGATGAATTAGGCGGGTGGGCTGCAACAAGCCGCATAACTGCAAAACTTGCCGATTTTGGCACATTCAGCATATCGGGCAATTTAAGCACACCCGGCTGGGGAAGTATTGAAAAACGGGTGAGCGAACGTAAACGCGAAACCACCTTGCAATATGATATAGCCACACAATTAAATTTAGGAAAACTTATTCATGAAAAATACAATATTCAAATTCCTGTTTTTATCGGATTTTCGCAAGGAAGAATTAACCCGCAGTTTAATCCGTTCGACCCCGATATAGAGCTTAAAAATATTTACAATTCGCCCGAACTTTCGCAAGAATATAAAGATTCAATACGAAAAGTGGTGCAGGATTTTTCACAGCGAAAGAGCATAAACCTAACCAATGTGAAAAAAGACAAAGGTAAGGGCAAAACAAAATCGCATATTTATGATGTAGAAAATTTTGCACTTAATCTTTCTTATTCCGAGTACTATAACCGCAGTGCAACTGTTACTCATTTTCTCACGAAAAATTATCGAGGTGGCATTACATATAATTACAGAGCGCAACCTAAAAACATAAAACCTTTCGGAAAAACAAAATCAAAATGGATGAGCAAAAAGGGCTTTGCATTTCTTAAAGATTTTAATTTTTATCCATACCCTAACATGCTTTCGTTCATTACAGATGTTGACAGGTATTACAGCGAACGCTTAGTGCGTAACATTACTCAAGATCAGTTTTTAGTGATAGATACCACATTTGAAAAACGCTGGAACTGGAACAGGGCTTATGATTTAAACTACGATATTGCCAAATCGCTGAAACTTGTTTACTCAGCCGATAACCTTAGTCAAATACGCGAGCCGGATGGCAAGATAGATACCCAAACCGAAAAAAATTCGATACGCGATGAGGTTTATAAATTTGGCACCACCACCAAATACGGTCAGCGAGTAAAAATTGACTACACTATCCCTATAAATAAATTTCCACTTTTAGATTGGGTAACATCCACCACAAGTTATACAGGAGGATACGATTGGGCACGCTCATCATTTAATGCCGATACGCTTGGCAATTTGCTGAGCAATAATAATTCTAAAACACTTAACGTGCAGATGAACATGCCTACGCTGTACAACCGGATTCCGTATTTTAAAAAAGTAAACCAAAAAGTGCAGAAGAAGCAACAAAATAATGGCAAAGATGGCAACGGCAAAGGACCTAACAAACCACCACCGCCTACCAACACCACACCGCAAGACACTACCAAGAAAAAGAAAAAAGACGACAACAGTTTTACATTACCCGAATATATTGTACGCACAATAATGCTGATAAAAAACGTATCGGTATCATACACCGAAAACGGGGGAATGATTATACCCGGCTATACCAACAGAACTGTGGTGATGGGCATGAACCCAAACACTCCGTTCAGTGGAGCTGTAGCAACGCCCGGCTTGGGTTTTGTTTTTGGCGACCAGCGCGACCCCCGAACATTGCTAGAAGAAAACAACCTACTGAGTAAATATGCGTTCAATAATTTATTTACCAAAACGCGCGTACAAAACATAAGTGGCCGCGCCAATATAGAACCCATTCCTGATTTTAAAATAGAACTAACGGCTAACCGTAATTTCTCGAAAAATTTTTCTGAAATGTTTCAATACGATGCATTTAGCGATGAGTTTTTACACTTAAGCCCATTGGAAACAGGAAACTTTAGTATGAGTTTCCAAACATGGCGCACTGCATTTGAAAAACAAGGCAAAGATTTTTCGTCCAAAACATTCCAGCGATTCTTAGATAGCCGTAACACCATCTCATTCCGCTTACACGATAAAAACCCGGACAATTCTACTGCCATTGACCCAAATACCAATTTCTGGGAAGGCTATGGAAAAACTTCGCAAGAAGTAATGATGTTCGCATTTCTATCAGCTTACAGCGGAAGCAATGAAAACACTTTCACGCTCAACACCTTTCCTACTATTCCGAAACCTAACTGGCGCTTAACTTACGATGGCTTAGCAAAAGTGCCTGCTATTAAAAAACACTTTAAAACATTCACCGTTTCGCATGCTTATCGCTCATCCATGAGTTTTAACTACACTACCAATTTACTATATCAAGAAAACAATGGTGGCGCATCTGCCACTGATATAACGGGCAACTTAATTGTGAAAGAGCAAATAAACTCGGTGAGTTTCTCCGAACAATTTGCACCACTATTTAAAATTGATATGGCGATGAACAAGCGCTTAACCGGAAACGTGGAATTAAAACGCGACCGAAATGTATCGCTTAGTTTTGCCAATAGCCAAATAACGGAGTTAAACGGACGCGAATATATTTTTGGAGTGGGCTACCGCATTCCAGAACTGCAAATAAAATACAGCAAACAAAAAGGGAAAAAACCGTTGAAAAGCGATTTGGTTTTACGCTCAGATATTAACATCCGTAAAAACACTACTGTAATCAGAAAAATAGTGGAAGAAGTTACACAACCTACAGCAGGACAAACTGTAATATCCATAAAATTTACTGCCGACTATGTAATCAGCGATAAGCTTAATATCCGAATTTTCTACGATCAGGTTTTAACACGCCCTGCCATTTCTACAAGCTATAACTCATCAAACATTAATTCGGGAGTGAGTATTCGTTTCGCATTGTCGCAATAATTTTCTGTTTTATGTTTGGGTTTTACATATATATTTGACAAAAAATTTAAAAAATGACTTTTCCCGAAAATTTAAAATACACCAAAGACCACGAGTGGGTAAAAATAGAAGGCAACCGTGCAACAGTAGGTATTACTGAATTTGCGCAAGGCGAATTAGGTGATATTGTGTATGTAGAAATTGAGACCGAAGGCGAAACACTAAAACACGAAGAGGTGTTCGGCACGGTAGAAGCGGTTAAAACTGTTTCGGATTTATTTATGCCGCTGAGCGGAAAAATTACCGAAGTGAATCCAGGCTTGCAATCAAACCCCGAAAGCGTGAACAAAGATCCTTACGGAAGCGGCTGGATGATAAAAGTAGAAATGAGCAATGCTGCCGAAGCAAATAATTTGCTGAGTGCCGCTGATTATAAAACTTTAGTAGGTCATTAATTTTTTCTCGCGCAAGAGAAAATGTTTTTAAAACACACAAAATGGGCAATGCTATGGGCGTTGCTCATTTTTATTTTATGCGCTATCCCGGGCCAAGATTTGCCACATATTTCCTTTTTAGAATTACTTGCATTTGATAAATGGGTGCATGCCGGAATATTTTTTGTGCAAATGCTTTTAACATCAAAGGCATTTATAGTGCAAATAAATTTTGTAGCGCTAAAAAACCATGCTAAATTATTTTCACTTGCAATATGTATAGTGTATGGTGCATCGCTCGAAATTATGCAGCAATTGGTTTTTGATGACCGCACGGCAGATTTATACGATTTTATTGCCAATACATTTGGCGCTGTATGCGGATATATTTTTTACAAGTATTTTAATAAATTTATATTGGAAAAATTACACCGCCAATGATTGAGTGGACTTGCAAAAAATTTACTGACCTATCGCCAAGCGAACTTTATGAAATTATGAAACTACGTGCTGCTGTTTTTGTAGTTGAACAAAAATGTGCTTACCAAGATGCAGACGGAAAAGACAGTAACGCACATCATGTGATGGGATATGATGAGCAGAAAAGTTTAATTGCTTACAGTAGAATTTTACCGGCAGGCGTTTCGTACAACGAGCCATCTATTGGCAGAGTTGTGAGCGCAACAAATTATCGAGGCAAAGGAATAGGAAAAGAATTAATGAAAGAAACGATGCGCGCCCTGAAAACAATGTATGGTAATGTACCCGTTCGCATTTCAGCGCAATGCTATTTACTTAAATTTTATACCGACTTAAATTTTAAAATTGTAGGCAACGAATATTTAGAAGACAATATACCGCATTGCGAAATGCTTTTCACTCCTTAAATTTTTACAATGTATGATATAACTAATTTTAACGAATACCAAGCCGAGTATAAAAAGAGTGTAGAAAATCCTGAATTGTTTTGGGCAGAAAAAGCAGCGCAGTTTTCGTGGAAAGAAAAATGGAACGAAGTTTTGAAATGGAATTTTTCGGAGCCAAAAGTAGAATGGTTTATTGGTGGCAAATTAAACATCACCGAAAATTGCTTAGATCGCCATTTAAAAAACAATCCAAACAAAACTGCTATTATTTGGGAGCCCAATAACCCAAACGAACAATCGCAAACTATTTCTTATAAAGAATTGCATGAGCGGGTGTGCAGATTTGCAAACGTGCTGAAAAAAAATGGAGCAAAAAAAGGTGACCGTATATGTATTTATATGCCAATGGTACCTGAACTTGCTGTAGCAGTTTTGGCATGTGCACGAATTGGTGCAATTCACTCGGTTGTTTTTGGTGGTTTTTCTTTTCATTCGTTAGCCGATAGAATTAATGATGCCGATTGCAACATGGTAATTACTGCCGATGGTGCATATCGAGGAGCAAAAGAAATTCTGCTTAAAGCAGTGGTTGATGAAGCAGTAATACATTGCAATACAGTAAACCGTGTTATTGTTTTACATCGCACCGGTTGCGAAATAAATATGCAACCCAATCGTGATGTGTGGTGGCACGAAGAAGAAAAAAATGTGAACAGTAATTGTGATGCCGAAATAATGGATTCGGAAGACATTTTGTTCATCCTTTACACAAGTGGCTCCACAGGAAAACCAAAAGGTGTGGTTCACACCTGTGGCGGCTATATGGTTTACACAGCTTACACTTTTAAAAATGTTTTTCAGTACAAAGCAGATGATATTTATTGGTGTACGGCTGATGTTGGTTGGATTACAGGGCACTCCTATTTAATTTACGGCCCATTATTGAATGGCGCAACCACAGTTATGTTTGAAGGCATTCCTACGTTTCCGGATGCTGGCAGATTTTGGAAAGTAATTGATAAACACAATGTGAGTATTTTTTATACTGCGCCAACGGCAATCCGCTCGTTAGAAGCATGCGGGTTAAATTATGTTGCTCCCTATAAACTCAGTTCGTTGCGAATATTAGGCACAGTAGGCGAACCAATTAACGAAGAAGCTTGGCACTGGTACAATAAAAACATTGGAAAAGAAAAATGCCCGATAGTTGACACTTGGTGGCAAACCGAAACAGGCGGAATAATGATATCGCCTTTAGCCGGAATTACAAAAACAAAACCGAGTTATGCTACTCTTCCGCTGCCCGGAGTGCAGCCCGTTTTATTAGACGAAAGTGGAAATGAAATTACAGGCAATAATGCCGAAGGAAGATTATGCATAAAATTTCCATGGCCATCTATCATTCGCACCACATTTAAAAACCATGATCGCTGCCGCGAAACGTATTTTTCTGTTTTTAAAAATTATTATTTCACGGGCGATGGCTGCAAGCGCGATGGAAACGGCTACTACCGAATTACAGGCCGGGTTGATGATGTAATAAAAGTTTCGGGACATTTACTCGGAACTGCCGAAATAGAAAACGCGATTAATCAACACAAAAATATTGTAGAGAGTGCAGTTGTTGGTTTTCCGCACGATATAAAAGGATGGGGAATTTATGCTTATGTGATTACAGAAAATAAACCAGAAAATACTGAAGAACTAAAAAAAGAAATAGTAGCAACTGTAACAAAATACATGGGCGCAATAGCCAAGCCTGACAAAATTCAAATTGTGAGCGGCTTGCCTAAAACACGCTCCGGAAAAATAATGCGAAGGATATTAAGAAAAATTGCAGAAAACGAAATTGGTAATTTAGGTGATACTTCTACCCTGCTCGACCCAACAGTGGTTGACGAGATAATTAAAAACAGAATTAACTAACTCCACATATTTGCCTAAGCAAGCGCTTTTACTTTTTGCTTAATAATAAACTCCACCGACCTTGCTTTTTCTTTACTCTCTAGCCACGAAATAATATCGAAATATAAAAAAGCGCGTTTCTCATATTTGCTTTGCTCCAATTTTTTTAAATTATTTTTTAGATGAACAAAAGCAGCTACCAATAATTTTCTTGAGCCATTGTTTTTATTCAGATTTTTTAAAAACGAAAGTATGTGGCTGTAATATAGTTGAAAAGATTTTTTTCTTAACAGATAACGGTAAGTTGATTTAATATCGTATTCCAATAGGTCTTCTTTACCCATTTCAAAAAAACAAATAAGGCGAAGAATACGCGCAAAGGCATGTATGTCTTCCCGCAAAACAGTTTCTTTATCATTAATAATTTGGTTTAGCCACTTTACAACAACTTTATAATTGTCGCTTCCAAAATAAAGGCAGGCAATTTTATAATAAAACACAATTACCGTATGCCTATCCAATAAAGGGATAAATTTTTCTAACTCGTTTTCAAATTTTTTCACAATCCTGGTTCCGGAAGTAAATTCGCCAATCATAAAGTGGCGATTAATTTCATGCAAATAAATTGTTTTAAATAAATGCAGGTTTATGTTTTCGGTAGTCGGAAATTTTGAGTCTCTTTTTAATAGAATTAGTTTTTTGTGAGTAATTGAGAAGTCGGTATATAAGCCCATTTTATTTTGAGCAACCAGCAAACTATTAATTGCCCTAATGTACATTTCCGGCTTATTGTATTTCATCTCCGGATAATCGTCAAAAAGTTTCACCCATCGCTTGGCATAATGATGTCCGTTTTTAAAATCTTGAATAAAAAAATAAAATCCGGTGTATGAAAAATACAAATACATTTTCTCCTGAAAAGACAAATCAGCTTCAATATATGGCGGAATATTAGCATTGAAATATTTATTTATATACTCATAGTCAGCATTATTTCTAATAAAGCCAATCTTTTGGTAAAGCGAATTAAGCTTTAACGACAAACTGGAAAAAGCATTAATATTAGAAATGCTTTTTGATACCGTATTGGTTTGAGCAATAATTTCAGAAACTTCGGTTTCATTAGCCGCCCCTGTTGTCTGCTTTAAAATCATTTTTTGCAATTCAATAATTTCAAGCAAGAGCACTTTGGTATCGCAAGCTGTTGCAATTTTTTTTGCCTTTTCAATGAGCATTAGCGCCTCTTTGTACAAGCATTTGTTGTAAAGAATATGTGCATAATTTATATGAGAAATCACTGTTAACTCCCCTTTTCGCATTGTGTTTCCCAGAAGCAAGCATTTAAAAATTTGAGACTGCAAATGTGCCTTCAAGTTAGGCATTTGCTTTTTAGAAAATATTTTGTGTCGTTTTAAGATTGCTGCTTCATCATAAATCTTTTGTTTACTTATTATATCGAATAAAAGAATAAATTTCTTGCTTTCAGATGAACTTAATCTCGTTACAAATAATTTAAAAGCACGTTTCTCACTCTTTGTAAGAGACTTAATAAGTTTAAAAAGTGTGCCATATATTAATTTGGACATTGGGTTTATAATTAGTTATATGTATTAATTTTATTAGCTAATACGAATGTATACAAATATTATTTTAGTTTGAACATCGTAGTAGATTTTAATATTAGCATTTGTACAGCAAGTATTAAAAATACATTTGTTATGTAATGAGCAAACGAGTTTACATATTTGATACCACCCTAAGAGATGGTGAACAGGTGCCGGGCTGCCAGCTAAACACCGATGAAAAAATTATAGTAGCAAAGGCATTAGAAGAATTAGGCGTTGATATAATTGAAGCCGGATTTCCAATTTCAAGTCCAGCCGATTTTAAATCAGTAGAGGCAATCAGCAAAAATGTTAAAAATGTTTCGGTGTGTGCTTTGTCGCGTGCAGTAAAAAAGGACATTGATTGTGCTGCCGAAGCATTGCAATTTGCTAAGCATCCGCGTATACACACGGGCATAGGAAGTTCAGATATACACATTCATCATAAATTTAAAAGCACAAGAGAAAAAATACTTTCACAGGGAGTGGACGCAGTTAAGTGGGCAAAAAAATCAGTAGAAGATGTGGAGTTTTATGCAGAAGATGCCGGAAGAGCTAATAATATTTTTTTAGCCCAAATGGTGGAAGCTGCAATTGATGCAGGTGCGACAGTAATTAATATCCCTGATACAACCGGCTATTGCTTGCCACACGAATACGGTAAGAAAATAAATTTTTTGATGGAGAATGTAACCAATATTCATAAAGCAATTATAGCGGTGCATTGCCATAACGATTTAGGATTATCAACCGCTAATTCTATTTCGGGGATACAAAACGGAGCATCGCAAATTGAGTGTACTATTAATGGAATTGGCGAACGTGCCGGAAACACATCGCTTGAAGAATGTGCGATGATTATTAAAAGCCATGCCGATTTAAATTTTCATACCAATATTGATACGTCTAAAATTAGCGGTATTAGCAAATTAGTTTCAAAATTAATGCGAATGAATGTGCAGCCCAATAAAGCGATAGTAGGATCTAATGCATTTGCGCACTCATCAGGTATTCATCAAGATGGATTTCTGAAAAACAGAAATACGTATGAAATAATTAACCCAGAAGATGTGGGAGTTGAATCATCGTCTATAATACTAACCGCACGAAGCGGAAGAGCTGCGCTTTACTACCGCTTTTCTCAAATAGGAATAAATGTGTTGCCAGACGAGTTAGATAGACTATACAGCAAATTTCTAATTGAAGCTGACAGAAAAAAACTGATAACTGATGATGATTTAATATCGCTTTACGAATTACACGGAATTAAAATTTCAAAATAAAATGGGCAAAACACTTTTTGAGAAGATATGGGACAAGCACGTAGTACGTTATATTGAAAACGAAACGGCAGTACTATACATTGATAGACATTATATTCACGAGGTAACAAGCCCGCAGGCATTTAACGCAATTGAAAAAAATGGATTAAAAATTTTCAGGCCAGAAAAAACTACAGCTACGGCAGACCATAATGTGCCTACTGTTAATCAGCATTTACCTATTTCAGAAAAACTGTCGCGTATCCAAGTTGAACAATTAGAGATTAATTGTAAAAAACACAATATTCAATTATTTAATTTGCAAAACGAGCACCAAGGAATCGTTCACGTAATTGGACCTGAATTGGGATTGACATTACCCGGCAGCACAATAGTTTGTGGCGACAGTCACACCTCTACTCACGGGGCATTGGGTGCAATTGCATTTGGAATTGGCACTAGTGAAATTGAACAAGTTTTTGCATCGCAGTGCATAATTCAAAACAAACCTAAAACACTAAAAATAAACGTAACAGGTAAACTTCAAAAAGGTGTTACCGCAAAAGATGTTATACTATACATCATCTCTAAAATAAGCACAAGTGGAGCAACCGGTTATTTTATAGAGTATTGCGGAGAAACGATTAGTAATTTTTCTATGGAAGAAAGAATGACTATTTGCAACATGAGTATAGAAATGGGTGCGCGTGGTGGCTTAATTAGCCCCGACAGTAAAACGATTGAATATTTAAAGAATAAAAAATTTGCTCCTACTGGTTATGATTTTGAATTGGCGAAAGAAAATTGGAGCAATTTATTTTCAGATGCTGATGCAAAATTTGACCGTGAATTATTTTTTAGTGCGAGTGAAATTTCGCCAATGGTGAGCTACGGAACTAATCCCGGAATGGCAATTTCTGTTTCTGAAAATATTCCACTTTCTAATTCTCTATCGGGCAGCGAAAAAATTTCATTCGCAAATTCATTAAACTATATGAATTTTTATGAAGGCGAAAAATTAGTGGGGAAAAAAATAGATTATGTATTTATTGGGTCGTGTACCAATTCGCGAATAGAAGATTTGCGCAGTGCGGCAGAAATTATAAAAGGAAAAGCTAAATCAGCAAATGTAATAGCTTGGGTGGTGCCAGGTTCAAAAAAAGTAGAGCAGCAAGCAATAGCCGAAGGAATAGATAAGATATTTACTGCGGCCGGATTTGAATTTAGGCAGCCAGGCTGTTCGGCTTGTTTAGGAATGAATGAAGATAAAATTCCGGAAGGTAAATATTGTGTATCAACATCAAACAGAAATTTTGAAGGGCGACAAGGAAAAGGTGCGCGCACCATATTGGCAAGCCCAATAATGGCTGCGATAGCAGCTATAAAGGGAGAAATAACAGATGTGAGAAATTATTTAAACTAAAAAATTGATGAAACAAAAAATTGAAAAAATAAAATCAACTGCTGTTCCACTACCTATTGAAAATATTGATACCGATCAAATTATTCCGGCTCGGTTTTTAAAAAGCACAACCAAAGATGGAATGGGCAAAAATTTATTTTGCGATTGGCGCTATGATGTTTCAGGAAATGCTAAAAATGATTTCGTATTAAATAATTCAGAATACGATGGGAAAATATTAGTGGCAGGAAAAAATTTTGGCTGCGGCTCAAGCAGAGAACATGCCGCCTGGGCACTATCCGATTATGGTTTTAAAATTATTGTATCAAGCTTTTTTGCTGATATTTTTATAAACAATGCCTATAACAACGGTATGTTACCAATACAAGTAAGTGATGATTTTTTATCACTACTGTTTTCGCACTTGATCGAAAACAGCAAACAAGAAGTTGAAATTGATTTACCTACTCAAACCATTGCAATTTGCGGAACTATGTTGAAGGAAAAATTTGAAATTAATCCTTACAGAAAACAATGCCTGTTAAATGGGTTAGACAATGTTGACTATTTAACAAGTATTAAATCAGAGATTGAAAAATTTGAAACTAAAAATGAAACCTATTATGTTAACGAAGAAGATTGGCTTATTGCCGGGTGATGGTATTGGCCCTGAAGTAACTGCCGAGGCAGTAAAGGTATTAAATGCAGTAAGTAAAGTTACTGGCGTAAATTTTAAATTTTCAGAAGCCACTATTGGTGCTGATGCTATTCGCAAACACAATAATCCGCTGCCCGATAGTACACTGCAAATGTGTGCCGCATCCGATGCTGTATTATTTGGCGCCATTGGCTCTCCGGAATTTGACAATAACCCCGATGCAAAAATTAGACCGGAGCAAGGTCTTTTAAAACTGAGAAAAGAATTGGAGTTATTTGCCAATATACGACCGGTGAAGGCTTACAATTCACTTGCACATTTATCTCCATTAAAATCCGAAAAAATAAAAAATGTGAATTTTATTGTTGTTCGCGAATTAACCGGTGGTATTTATTTTGGTGATAAAAATTTAAGTTTAGATGGGCAAACTGCTACAGACACTTGCACCTATTCTGTTAACGAGATTGAACGAATTGCTCATGTCGCTTTTGCAATTGCAAAATCGCGTAAAAGAAAATTAACACTCGTTGACAAAGCAAATGTTTTAGAAACATCGCGGTTGTGGAGAAAAACAATTGCCGATATTTCTAAATCGTATCCCGATATTTTAGTTGAGACAATGTATGTGGATAATGCTGCCATGAAAATAATTCAAGAGCCGGCAGCTTTTGATGTGGTGCTTACCGAAAATATGTTTGGCGATATTTTAACAGATGAAGCGAGTGTAATTTCTGGCTCAATTGGGTTGATGCCATCTGCATCAATCGGAAAAAAAATAGCATTGTATGAGCCTATTCATGGTGCTTATCCGCAGGCGGCAGGCAAGCAAATTGCGAATCCGGTGGGCGCAATTTTATCGGCTGCTATGATGCTCGAAACATCTTTTGGCATGATGGTGGAAGCAGCTATCATAGAAAAAGCTGTTAGTCAATCATTAAATTTTGGGGTATGTACTCCGGATATTAATCCCGATAAAAATTACAGCACATCGGCAGTTGGAAACGCAATAGCAAGTTTGGTAAACGAAGAAGTGATTCAAACTGTGTAGTGCTTTTACTCCACTATATGTTCCTCTTCCACTTGTAACACTTCTTTGTAAGTCGCTGATAGTGGATCGTCATCATAAATGTATGTAACCACATAACATTTATTTTCGTTCCGGCCACTGTTAAGTGTTAATGTATAAGTGTGTGATGTGCTATCGTTAACCACAATATTTCCAGCAAAAGTTGTATCGCCCCATGATGAATTCATGCTAACTCTTAAAACATGGCGATGCTCATAATTCAAAATATCTGATGGGCTTTGTGAATTATCTTTTTGTGGTTTTTTAAATGCTGCATTCAGCAATCCGCACTAAAATTTTTAACGCCCGATGTGGGCGATAAGTCTTCTATATTTAATAGTTCTTGTCAGTTGGCGATTGTCGGTATTGTAAATGTTTTCAACTTTAGTTTTTGTTTCTGGCAGATTAGAAAACATGCTTGCTACATTGCCTGACCAAGTGCGGTATGATCAGAAGTGGTTTGAATATTTCACATAAAACAATCGTGTGATTGTAGTTACCAATTTTTTTATGCTTTGGAGTTAATAAAATTCTACTATTTGCAAACACAAAGCAGTTTTAGTGCATATCAATAATTTGTTTTAATTAAGTAGGGCGGCAACCAAACCAGATCTCAGTTTCTCTGATTATTAGTATTTGAATTTTTTACTCATTTTAGACAAATTGATTCCTTTTATATACACTATATGTTATATTTGCTTTCAATAGGATGCTTATTCTATGACACCATCAGAAGATTTATTCAGACTAATAAAATCTCTTTCGCCTAACGAAAAGGGATATTTTAAAAAGTTTTCGCGCTTACATGCACGCGAAAGCAAGAATAATTACATGGTTTTATTCGAAGCCATCGAAAAACAAGAGGAATACGATGAGGCATCTTTGCTCAAGAAATTTAAACGCAAGCAGTTTATTAACCAATTTCCGGTGGCTAAAAACTATTTATTTAATCTTATACTTAAAGCACTTGATGTTTACCACTCTGAAATAGATTTAGAAATTGGCTTTTTAATTCATTGCTCACTCATGCTTACTGATAAAGCCATGTTTGACGCTGCCAACAAATACCTCAAAAAAGCAAAAGCATTAGCCAAACAATATCACAAGCTTTCATACCTAAATAAAATTCATAACCACGAATTATATTTATTACGCATGGGTTTTCCGGTTAAGCACACCGACCAGGCCGAAAAACTTTATACCGAGCGAGTGGAAAATGCAAAACAAATGAAGTACGTAATAGAGTTGCAACATATAAACGACCAAATGATGATTTTGCTTGCCGAAAGTTTTGGCACACAACATGCAAGCACAATAGCGCAAATGGAAAAATTAATGGCAGCCCCCGAAATGAAATTAAATCCGGAGGTACTTAACATACAAGCGCTGGCTGAATACTGGACGGCTCGAATCAACTACTATCTGGCAAAAAACGACAATAAAAACCTTTATCTATCAACTACTGCAATGATGAAGGTGCTGGTAGATAAAAAAGAATTAGTAAACAGGAGAGTTAAATTAATGGCACTTCAACATCATTGTAAAGCATGCTTGCTTATGTTAAAAATTAACGAAGCGCAGGCAACTGTAAAACAACTTAAATATTTTGAATCACTTAATGAATTAGACTCGTTTTCGGTTTTCCAATCAATTACCACTACTGAGTTACAAATAAATTTACATACTGGCGATTTTGATAAATCGGTGCAGCTGATTGCAAAAGCCGAAAAAGAGTTAGAAAAATTTAGCCCCATTATTCAAACCGGTTTTATGGCCGAAATTGCAGGGCTTGCCGCACTCACCTATTTTGCTAATGGATATTATAAAGAAGCTACCAAATGGCTAAACGATGTACTTAATGCCAAACAATCTGAGGTAAACGAAATCATCATTTCGGCATGCAAAATGCTTGAGTTAATTATCTGCATGGAGTATCATAAAATTGATTTATTTGAATACAAATTTCGCTCTTACGAAAGGCAATGTAAAAAAGAAAAAGATGCAAAATTGTTTAATTTACTAATGATTAATGCTTTGCGTAAAATTGCTATTGCCGATAAAAAAGACCGGGCAGCAAAATACAATGCGGCACTAATTATTTATAAGTCTGAAATACTGAAAAACAGCTCACACGCAAACACTTTCGGAAATTTTAATATAGAACTCTGGCTCTCAAGTAAAATAAAAAATGTTTCTTTTGCAGCATTGCTGAGCGCCCAATAAATTTACTTATGCGTTTTACTATTGCTTTAATTATAAGCGGTATTATGCACTCAAAACATTTTCTTGTTTAATTAAGTCTTCGCCTCTCATACGTAATAAAATTTGTGCCACCGTTAAAACATCTTTACGACAATAGTTGGCAATACGTTCTAAATTTTTTTGATTGTAATACACATCGTATACCATGCTGCCATCAATATCATCTTTAGGTGTTTTTATTCCCAAAGTGTGCGCCAATAAATTTAAAGAGGTGTAGCTCTTATTATCGCCAAATTTCCATAGCTCCATAGTATCTAAGTGTTTTATTTCCCATGGTTTTTTACCTGCTATGTTTAATATTTTCGGGATTTTAATTCCATTAATTAACATTCTGCGAGCTATAAACGGGAAATCAAACTCCTTACCATTATGTGCACACAAAAGCGAATCGGTTTTATTAAAGTGTTTTACAAGCATGGCCGAAAAATCAGAAAGTAATTTTTTCTCATCGTGCCCCGAAAAAATTTTAGTACGAAATTGCTTCTTGTTTATAAAACCAACTCCAATGCAGATTATTTTGCCAAACTCGGCATAAATGCCTGCACTACGGTAATGTTCATCAGTTGTCTGGCTGGTCTTTCCATTTCTAAACAGTGTTTCCACTTTTTTATTCCATAAGTCTTTTGCTGTAGCATCTAATTTCACATAATGCTCATGCAAGGGAACAGTTTCAATATCTAAAAATAATACCGATTGTATTTTAATTTCACTGAGCACAGAATACTATTTGCCGTATTTTTTCATATAACGATTATACATTTCTGTTTGCTCGTTTTGTAAATCAATAGTTTTGCCTTGAATAAAAGCATGTGTTACATTATTGCTTATCACATCAAGCGCATCTCCTACGGAAATAAACAGCGTTGCATCTTTGCCTTGTTCCAATGAGCCGCATTGAGCATCTACTCCTAAAATTTTTGCTGCATTTAAAGTTATACTAGCCACTGCATCTTCTTTACTTAAGCCAAAACCAACAGCAGTGCCTGCCATAAATGGCAAGTTGCGAGTGTGTATCTGTTCCATATCGCCCGAATTATCTAAACAAAAAAGCACGCCTGCTTTTTGAAGCATTGCCGGCAACTTAAACACTAAATCGTAATCATCTTCAGGCCTATCAGGCAAATCGTGAATACGATTGATGATAACGCTCACATTGCTTTCTTTTAATATATCAGTAACCATCCAAGCATCGCGGCCGCCTATAATTACTATTTTTTTTACTCCCATTTTCTTGGCAAAGAAAATAGATTCCGATATTTCTTTCATACCGTTTGCACGGATATAAAGTATTTGTGTGCCCGAAAAAATTCCGCGCATTGCTTCCATGCGTAAATTTTTTTCATCCACTTTTTCGTTTTCGGAATATGCTTTTGCATCAGTAAAAAACTTTTTTAAATCACTTACTTCGTTGTCATAGTTTTTGTTTTTTTCTACCGGTCCCGGTTCAGCCCACCAGCCACCGCGTGTAACCATAGCAGGCCAGCTTAAATGTACACCATCATCTTTTTTCAAAACTGCATCTTCCCAGTTCCATCCATCTAAACTGAATATGGATGATGTTCCGGAAATGCGGCCACCGCGTGGACAAACCTGTGCAGTTAAAACACCATTTGTGCGCACTGTTGGTATTATTTTCGAATCGGTATTATAAGCAATGAGCGAGCGAACATTCGGAATTATTTTTCCTACTTCTTGCACATCGTTAGTTGAACGCACCGCACCTATCTCAACCAAACCAAGTGTGGAATTAGCTGCAATAAAGCCCGGGTAAACGTGCTTACCCATTGCATCTACGGTTACATCAAATTTGCTTACATCTATTTTCGATGAAGTAGCATCAGCCACCAATGTTATTTTCCCGTCTTTAAATCCTATGTATGAATTTTGAATCACTTGACCATTGCCAATGTGAGCGGTTGCATTTTTTATTAAAACGCTTTTTGTTTGCTTAGGTGCGGGCACCGGTTTTTGCGCCACAGCAATAGTAGTAGCAAATATAAAGAGTGTTATATAATTAAGTGTTTTCATCCTTGAGTTGTGTTATAAATTTAGTGTTGCTCCTCTTCCTCGTGTAAGTCCTCGCTAAACATATCGCCATAGTTTTCTAAATCTTCGCAATGATACATTTTAGGTTTTTTAGGTGTAGGTTTTTGGGTGGGTGCTCCACCATTTTTCTCCATCAGCATTTTTTGAATAAGGCGTGCGCGTTCTTTTTTAATTTGTTCGCGCAATTCTAAATCTTTTACAATATCAAAATATACAACGCCTTCAATAATTGTTTTCTCTACTTTAGCAAAAACCGAAAGCGGGTTATCGCTCCAAAGCACCACATCTGCATCTTTACCCACTTTTATGCTACCTGTTTTATTATCTAAGTGCAATGCTTTAGCAGGATTAAGTGTAATCATTTTAAAGGCATCCACCTGTGGCACATTTCCATATTTTACAACTTTGCCCGCTTCTTGATTTAATCTGCGCGCCATTTCGGCATCATCGGAATTAATACAAACATTTAACCCTAATGCATACATGATAGCTGCGTTTTGCGGAATGGCATCGTACACTTCAAATTTATAGGCCCACCAATCAGAAAAGGTAGAAGCGCTTACACCATGCTGTTTCATCTTATCGCCCACTTTATATCCTTCTAATATATGAGTGAAGGTGTTTACTTTAAATCCCATAGAATCGCCTACGTGCATAAGCATATTAATTTCTGATTGAACATACGAGTGGCAAGTGATGAAACGCTTGTTGTTTAAAATTTCAGAAACTGTTTCCAAATCTAAATCTTTGCGAGGCATTTTAGCATTGGTTTTATCTTTGGGTGACAGGCCTTTATAAGCGTCCCATTGTTTTTGATATTCTTTGGCGCGTGTAAAATAATCGTAATATACTTGCTCCACGCCCATTCGCGTTTGCGGAAAGCGGACAGTGTTAAAATCGCCCCAGTTAGCTTGTTTCACATTTTCGCCAAGTGCAAATTTTATAAATCCATCGGCTCCTTTAATTTTCATTTCATCGGCACTTGCTCCCCATTTTAATTTTACGAGCGATGATTGTCCGCCTATTGCATTAGCCGAGCCGTGCAATTGCTGAATGGCTGTAACACCGCCTGCAAGTTGGCGGTAAATATTTATATCATCCGGAAACACCACATCGCCAATTCTTACCTCAGCGCTCGATGATTGTGTGCCTTCGTTAACACCATTGCTAATTGCAATGTGCGAGTGCTCATCAATAATACCTGCTGTTAAATGTTTGCCAGTGCCATCTATAATTAATGCTTTCACGGTTTTGGGCACTTCTAAATTATCGCCAATGCGTACAATTTTGCCATCGGTTATCATCACATCTTTGTTTTGCAAAATCCCTTCTTGCTCGTTAGTCCACACGGTAACATTTTTAATAATAAGCGCATTCCATCTGTTCATGAACTTTTGGAAAAACGATGAATCTAATTTTGTGCTGCCATAAGCATTAAAAGGATAAAGCACATCATCAAGCGTAGGCATTTGTTTTTTAGTGCTGTCTTTTTTCACGGTACTGGTTACAAATGCGCTGGTTAAATTTGCTTTCCAGTTAATCCAATCGCCATTACCTAATTGCCCTTTGCCCGAAAAACTCACGGGGGTTTCTTTAACCGATCCGGTTAAGCGTATAACTCCTTTTTCATCTTTTAAATTATAGTTTAGCGAGATAATGCTATTGGTGAGCGATAAGTTCACACTAATTTTTGTGGTATCATTTAGCTGAATAATTGCTTTAGGTTTTTCAACATCGCCTTCTATTTTCAAATTCAGCTTGGCATTATTGCTCACCAATAAATCGTAATTACCTCGCACATCAATAATATCTAATGCATTAATAATGTATTGTTCGCCTGCCACCCAGTTTTGGTAAACAATGCATTTCTCGTCAAAAATATTTCCCGATGTGATAATAAAATTAGCAAGCATACCTACTTTTAACGAACCTATTTTAGTGCTTGCATTTAATAATTCGGCAGGTGTAAATGTGAGTGCTTTTAGTGCTGCTTTTTCAGTTAAACCATACTCTATTGCCTTGCGTAAATTTTTCCAGAAATCTTTTTTCTCTTTTAAATCGGCAGTAGTGAAAGCAAACGGAATAAAGTTTTTTTCAAATGCCGATGGGTTTAGCGGTGCCATTTCCCAGTGTTTCATTTCGGTTAATGTTACCATTAGTGCATCCACAGGGTCTTCCACATCATAAGCCATGGGGAAATTAAGCGGTAAAATAAATTTTGCATTCGTAAGTTTTATATCATCCATGCGCTGATACTCATTGCCGCTGCCCTTAATAATGTATTGCACTTTAAATTCATCGCCCACTTTATCGGCACGCACAGCCGAAAATTTATCGGTGGTTTCAAAAATTTGTGGTAGCTGTTGCAGCTTGTTAAATGCATCGAGTGCTATGTTATATTCCTCTTTATCAATTAATCCGTTGTACCAAAGTGCATCGTAATACGTTTGGCGCAATAGCGCTATACTTCCCATTAGCGATGAAGGATAATCTTGAGTAGAACTTCCTTTTTCGAACGAATACATGGCTGCTGCTTTATCGTTTACCACCATGTTGTTTTCTTTATCCTTGCCAAGCATAACTAATGCTGCTGAACCGCGCGCAATACCATCTTTATTAAATGTGAGCACGGTGCCAAATCCCATTTTGCGCATTTCTTCGGCCGATTTATTATCAGCACTAAATAATTTAATGGCGTCCGTTTCGGGCTTTATAGCTTGATTCCAGTTGTAAGCGCCTTTGTTATTATTTTCCATTTGCGGACCGGGCTGCCAAGGTGCTTTTTTAATTTCGGGCATGCCATAAGTAGTGTAAGGGTCAATAAACGAGGGATAAATGCTTTTGCCTTTCATATCCATTACCACGGTGCCTTTAGGGATGATAACGGTTGCTGCCGCCTGCACCACTTTTCCATCTTTAATAAGCAAGGTGGCGTTTTCTATTATGGTTTGATAATCAACATACAGTTTTACATTGGTAAAAGCATAATAGTTGTGATTATTATCGGGTGCGCCATTAACCTGGAATGTGGTAGTTTGTGCATTAACAAATACAAAACCAAATAGGGCAATTGCTGTAAATAATTTTCTCATAAGTAGGTTATAAATCGTGCAAAGGAGAGCAAACCTACATTTTTTTATTAAATAATAAAACCACCCTTTTGCAAGCGGTTAGCAAGCAGTTTTAGCGGTTTATTTAAACTGTTTTCTTTGGCTTAGGTCGCAGCCTACTTTTGTGTACTGCATGTGCATTGGTTTTAATTTTTCCTTTGCGTAAAGTGCGTTGCTCCTCTATGGGCAATGCAGCTATTTTTTTACATTCGGCCGAGCAGCAGTTGTTCATTTTTTCGGCACAAGCAGGGCATTGTATAAATAATAAATGGCAATCATCATTGGCGCAATTTACATGTGTATCGCACGGGTTGCCACACTGGTGGCATTGGGCTATCACATCATTTGTTATGCGTTCGCCCATGCGCTCATCAAAAACAAAGTTTTTGCCTATAAACTTCGATTTTATTTTTTTTCGTTTCACTTCTTTGGCATATTCTATAATGCCGCCATATAATTGGTTTACATCTGTAAAGCCATTGTGTTTCATGTAGGCACTTGCTTTTTCGCAGCGGATGCCACCGGTGCAATAGAGTAATAATTTTTTTTCTTTTTTATCTTTCAGCATTTCGGCAACAAGCGGCAGCTCTTCTCTAAATGTATCGGCATCGGGGCAAATAGCGCCTTCAAAGCGGCCCACTTCACTTTCGTAATGGTTGCGCATATCTACTACTATGGTATCGGGCAGGGCAAGTGCGGCATTAAATTCTTCGGCTGTTAAATGTTTGCCTACATTAGTTACATCGTAACTGTTATCGTTTAATCCATCGGCAACTATTTTATGTTTTATGCGCACTATTAGTTTATAAAACGATTTCCCATCATCTTCCACTGCAATTTTAAAAGGCATGTTTTTAAATCGCTCATCGGCATTAAGCATGTTTTTAAATTGCTCAAAATTATGTTCGGGTACACTTAGCTGTGCGTTAATGCCTTCTTTAGCTAAGTAAATACGGCCAAACACGCTTAGCTTGTTCCATTGCAAGTAAAGCTCATCGCGCAAAACGGGCGGCTCATTAATAATTACATAACGGTAAAACGATAGTGTAACGCGTCTAAACGGCTCGGCCATTAATTGCTTTTTTAAAACACGCTTATCTATTTTATTGTGCAACTGTGCCACAGTGCAAAAATAAGGGTTTTTGAAAAACTGAAGAGGGGATTAAGGATGTTAATGAATTAGTGGCTCGCCTTTGTTAGCTTGTATGTTTGGATTAAAACTTCGGTTGGGATTTTTAAATTGCTGTGCAAGATTCTAATCATTTCCAATGTTAGTTTTCTTTTTTTGCTTAAAATTTCGCTGGCACGGCTTTTTAGCCCCACCACTTTAGCAAGGTCGGTTTGGTTGTAGCCATATTGCTCCATCCTAAATTTTATTGCTTCTATCGGGTCAGGAAATCCAATAGGGAAATGTTCGTCTTCATATTTTTCAATTAAAATACTTAGCACCTCCAACTCATCACCTTCAGGGGATCCCTTCTTGGCATCAAATATTTTCTCAAGTCTTTCCAAAGCGTTTTGGTAATCCTTTTTTGTTTTAATTGGTTTTATAGTCATCTGTTTTAAATTTTAGCTGCATTTATTTTATCGTACTCGGCATGGGTTCCTATAAATCTAACCCAGAGCATACCATAATCATAATTTATTCTTACTATCAATCGGTATTTATTGCCTTTTATGTTAAACATCACTCTGTTGTTTTCTATAAAACTTGCGCTTGGATATTCTTTTTTTATTTCTTTTGGCGATTTCCATTCTGCTTTACTCGTTTCCTGAAAACCATGCTTTAAGCTGCTGTTGGCTATCGGCATGTTTTTCCAAAAATATCCTCAATATTTTTTTTGAAATTACTCTCAATTAATTTTCTTTTGCCAAAGACAAGAAAAGTTCCCGAATTGGGAAAGTGAATTTTATAAAAAGTAAATTAGAAGCCAGAGAATAAAAATCCACAGTGTTTTAGCAAAAAATATTTTCCAAGAAATGTATTTGTATTCTTCCCCGCTTTTAACAAAAGGATTGAATATGCTTAAAGATTGTATAGTCAGGAAGTAGTATATAATTTTTTTATACCAAATTTGACTAAAATACTTGTCATAAAAATCAAAACTTATGCTCTCTGATTTAAAAACGAAAAATGGAATTAGCAGAATAATGATCAAACCAAATATAACTTCAACCACATTTGGTGTTTTTGATTTTAATATATTTTTAGTCTCCTGGTCTCCTGATAGATATACGTTAAGTTAATATTTTTCATGGTTGAACAATCAACCACTAAAATTGTTCCAGGTATTTCGACTCGCACTCGTTTATTTTCTCTAACTCTATATCGTTATGCATTTTGAAGAAAAACTTTACTAAGTTCATTGCATTTACTATCGCTCAACTCATAATCTACTACTATGTCAGAATACAAATGAGTCCCACTGTTGGAATCTATCATAATGTCAACTTTTGTAAAAAGATGTTTTTTGTTTTTTTGCTTAAGATGCTTAAGTTTTTTAAAACCTCCATATTGACCATTAAATATGTAGAACCAGTAGTTTTTAAAGCGAAGTATTTTAAATTTTGTATCAAGTTTTGTTATCCTAATTATTCTTCCCGATAATGCCCCAAGTATGACAGCAATTAAGTACTGAAATCCAATAAAGGGGGTTACTTTATTAAGAATTAAATTATTAAAAGTCGGCTGTGTAGCATCTTGTGTTTCTGTAAGTTTAATATCAGGATTGTTAATTTCCTTTAACTTGTCAATAATCATAGCTATATCAACTTCAACAAAAAAATAACTGTATAGTATAAATGATAAAATTACAATAGTTAACCCAGGTATAACAGATCTTGCTAAAAGACCTGCTAAATTTTGACCAGTGTTAAATTCTTTGGAAAATTCGCCATAAAAGTGAAGCCTTCTAAAGATTAAGCCAGGAAATAGTATTAGGACTAAAATTACAAAAAATCCAAAGGAAATTTCCATTAGATTATAATCTCATTGTGGTGATTTTCGGATTCAGAAACCTGAATTTTTTCGTTAACGTCCTGCATTTTAATTTCATCAGATAGGATTTTTTTCCTTCCTTAGAAACGATTTTACTATTATCATTTTCGAAAATAGATTTTACCGCAAGAATCGCCAAAACTCCAAAAAGAATCTTAAACCAAGTTTCTCCAATATCTGTATTTTCTGAATTTTTCATCGTGTTAAATATCGTCAATTTTATTAAAATGCCTACTAATACCTTATTTAAAAATGAGATGTAAGTTGTTAATAATCCATAAAATTATTAAAAATGTGCGAACATATTATTAATCTAAGCTCTATTATTTCTGTTCCCGAAGCATCGGGACAGAAATAATTTTTGTTTTAAAAATCTACTGCCTTATCCTCTACTCATAATGCTGCGTTATAAAGTCATATTACAATCGTGTAAGGTCAGTTTGTTTTGTTGTAAACTCATTCTATTTTAATCTGTGGTTAGTTTACATTTGTATATGCTGTACAAAAAACATGAAAACATTTTTATTGTTCCTGAAAAATAAATGTTTCTACCTACCGTTTTACATTCTTTTTATCGTTGTGCTAAGTTCATGTTCTATTCAAAAACGCCATTATTTAAAAGGCTACTATGTTGACTGGAATAACCAAATCGGCAAGAAAAGCGAAAGCACACAAATAAAAAATTTACAAACCACTGAATCAGAAAAAGAAATAACTGCCGCAGTAAAAGAAAAGGCAAAAGAAAAAACCATAGCACCCGAAGAACATGTTACGAAAACAGTTCCAGAAATTATTGTTTTGCCTGAAAAGAAAGAGGGAGCTTCTGTTAGAAAAGTTGTGAAAAAGGAAAATTCGCGACCGGATGATACAAAAAAGGAGCTTAAAAAACTGTAACCTGTTGGAACCATTGGAATTATTACCTGCTTTGTTTTAGCAATGGTTGGAATGAGCGCAATTACAATGGGATTGACTCTCTTGGCGTTGTTACATTATTTGCCGCATGGCTATTGCTAATGATCTTTGGTTTTATTTCAAAAAGGAGGATAAAAAATAATCCTGATTTGTGGCGTGGTAAACAAAGAGCCAATTGGATGATGGCAATTCCTCTTCTTATTATTATACTGCTGACGCTCATTAGTGCAGTTGCCGATGGAAATGTGAATGTTTGGTTTGTGATTGGATTCGGGATATAGAAAATTAGCCAAATACTAGCCGATGTAAACAATAAACTTTCGGCACAAAGGCAGTCGCCATTGTACAAATCCGGCTTTGTTATGCGTAGAAAAAAATTTACCAAATAAATTTTAGGGCATTTTTTGTTCACATATATATTTCTATTTTTACGGCTCACGAAAAAAATTACCCCCTTAATTAAAACAATGACGGATAAAATATTGGTAATTGGCTCATCGGGCCAAATAGGAACCGAATTAGTAATGAAACTGCGCCAAATTTATGGCAGCGCTAATGTGGTAGCTTCCGATTTAAAAGAAGGCAGCGCAGAAATAATGCAAAGCGGCCCGTTTGAAATTTTAGATGCGCTGGATGCAGTAAAAATACACGAGGTTGTAAAAAAACATAAAATAAATCAGGTCTATCTTTTAGCTGCACTGCTATCGGCCACAGCCGAACAAAACCCAAAATTTGGCTGGAAACTGAACATGGAGGGCTTGTTCCATATATTAGATATGGCCAAAGAAAAAATAATAAGTAAAGTATATTGGCCAAGCTCTATAGCTGTTTTTGGTCCCACCACTCCGCGCCAAAATACACCACAGTTTACCGTTATGGAACCCAATACCGTTTATGGCATTAGCAAACAAGCGGGCGAGCGCTGGTGCGAATATTATTTTAATAAATACGGTGTAGATGTGCGCAGCTTGCGTTACCCCGGATTAATAGGATGGAAAGCAGCCCCCGGTGGCGGCACCACCGATTATGCAGTGCATATTTATCATCAGGCATTAAAAACAGGCGATTACGAGTGCTTTTTATCCGAAAACACTACTTTACCTATGATGTATATGGACGATGCCATAAACGCCACCGTTAATTTAATGTTAGCCGATGCCGAAAAAATAAAAGTACGCTCGAGCTACAACATTGCCGGCATGAGTTTTTCGCCAAAAGAGATAGCAGCATCTATACAAAAGCATATTCCCTCATTTACAATAAGTTACAACCCCGATTTTAGGCAAGCCATTGCCGATAGTTGGCCACAAAGTATAGATGATACAGTAGCAAATAAAAACTGGGGATGGAAAGCGGCACACGATTTGCAAAAACTAACCGAAACTATGCTAACTAACCTAAAATAAAATATTTAACAAAACAATGTAACCTTTGCAATTAATAATCGTTTAACTAAATAGTGATTGCAAAAACCAAATATTGTTTTTAAAATTGTCGCCCTTGTCGAATTTTAGTTAAAGTTGGTCTAAAAACAGTATCTATGTCAATTGTGTATCCGTTAAATAGTTGTAAATTTGATTCAGTTAAGCACCCTTACCCCAGCATGAAGAAATTTTTACTCGTAATAGTTTTTATCACCGTTAAAGTTGGCTTGGCGCAATCGAGCGATACTACCAATTTTACCGATCCTAATGGATTAAAACAAGGGCACTGGCTTATTTATGGTAAAGACGATAAATCAGTAACCGGCTACCAACCCACCGACAAAGTAAGAGAAGGCGATTATAAAGACAACCGCAAAAGCGGTGTGTGGGTTACGTACTGGCCTAACGGCAACAAAAAAAGTGAAGTAACATTTGTAAATAATACGGCAAAAGGTTTTGCCACCATGTATTTTGAAGATGGCAAAAAACAAGAAGAAGGCAACTGGGAAAACAACCGCTGGACGGGTGCATATAAAATGTATCATCCTAATGGCAATTTGTTTTACGAATTTGCCTACACCACAGCAGGAAAAAGAAACGGAAAACAAACTTATTACCACGAAAATGGGCAAGTAATGATGACCGGTGATATGAAAGATGGTAAAGAATCAGGAACTTGGAATGAATATTACGAAAACGGAGATTTAAAATCTAAAAAAGGATTTAACGATGGAAAAGTAGACCCAAACCAATACGAAACCTATGCACCTAAAAAACCAATAGTAGAAACTGTTAAGAAAGACGATACACCTAAAAATGCTCCGCCACCACCAAAAGTAGATCCTAACAAGGATAAAAAGAACACGGGCAACATTGAAGTATTTAGCGGTAATGGCTATGCCAAATTGTATAACATGAACAAGCAATTATCAAAAGATGGCACGTTTAAAAACTACAAGCTGATAGATGGTAAAGATTATATCTACAATAAAGATGGCATACTACTGCAAATAGCAGTGTACAAAGCTGGTAAATATGTGGGCGATGCTCCTTTAGAGGATAACAAATAATACACAGATAAACAGATTTCAAAAAAATCTTCTTTCGTACGAAAGAAGATTTTTTATTTTTATACAGTTATGATTAATCAGCAAATACAAATTTACAATACACTTACCCGCACAAAAGAAAAGTTTGCACCACTTAACCCCCCATTTGTGGGTTTATATGTTTGCGGCCCCACAGTTTACAGCGATGTTCACCTTGGTAACTGCCGCACTTTTATTTCGTTCGATTTAATTTGCCGCTACCTAAAGTTTATAGGATTTAAAGTAAGATACGTACGCAATATTACCGATGCCGGCCACTTGGAAGGCGATCGCGATGAAGGAGATGATAAATTTGCGAAAAAAGCAAAGCTCGAGCAAGTGGAGCCAATGGAAATAGTGCAGAAATACACCGTTGGGTTTCACGATGTGATGCGTACGTTTAATACAATGCCACCAAGCATAGAACCTACGGCCACAGGCCATATTTGTGAGCAAATAGAAATGACCAAAAAAATAATTGCTAACGGTTATGCTTATGTGGTGAATGGCACCGTTTATTTTGATGTAGAAAAATACAATAAAGAATTTCTGTACGGACAATTGACTAATCGCAAATTAGAAGAATTGCTTGAAGGCACACGCGAACTTGACGGGCAAGACGAAAAACGTGGCCGCCTTGATTTTGCATTGTGGATAAACGCCAAACCCGAACATATTATGCGCTGGCCTTCGCCTTGGGGCTGGGGATTCCCGGGATGGCACATTGAATGTTCTGCCATGAGCAGTAAATATTTAGGCGATGCAATTGATATACATGGAGGCGGAATGGATTTGCAAGCAACGCATCACACCAATGAAATAGCACAATCGCAGGCATGTAATCACCAAGCACCAGTAAAGTATTGGATGCATACAAATATGCTCACCGTAAACGGAGTACGCATGAGTAAAAGTGCAGGTAATGGTTTTTTGCCCGATGAATTATTTACAGGCAACCACCCACTTTTAGAAAAGGGATACTCGCCTATGGCAGTTCGGTTTTTTATGATGCAAACGCATTATCGCAGCACACTCGATTTTTCAAATGCAGCATTACAAGCTGCCGAAAAAGGTTTTGAACGATTAATGGCAGCATATAACACACTGCAAAACTTAACACCAAGCGCAGCATCGAGTTTTGACTTAAACCAATTAAAACAAAAATGCTACGATGCAATGAACGATGATTTTAATGCACCTATTTTGCTTGCACAACTTTTTGATGGCGTAAAAATTATTAATTCAGTAAACGATGGAAAAGAAAAAATAAGCGCTGCCGATTTAGATGAAATGCAAAAACTATTTAGCGGTTTTATTTTTGATGTGCTTGGGCTTGCTGCCGACAGTAATGCAAGTGCCGCTAATGATGATACACTAAGTACTGTAATGAGTTTAGTGATAGATATACGCAAAGATGCTAAAACAAAAAAAGATTTTTCTACTTCGGATAAAATACGCGATGATTTGGCAAAAGCAAAAATTACACTTAAAGATACAAAAGATGGTACCGAATGGAAATTAGAAAAATAGTTTTTCTTGCATTTTCATTATTTTTTTTTGCTTGTGGCGATAATGAACCACCAATAGATAAACTGCCCGAGAAAAAGAAACCGGAACAAAAAAAACTTAGCGCTCCGATTTTTAACCCCGACACTTGCTACGCCTATATAAAAGCCCAAGTTGATTTCGGTTATCGCATACCCAAAACTGCGGCTCATGAAAAATGTGTTAACTATTTAGTAAATCAATTAAAAAAAATGGGCTTAGCTGTTCAAATACAAAATGGCACAGCTACCGATTTTGAAAACGAGCCGCTTCCGATTAAAAATATAATAGCATCGTACAAACCAAATGAACAAAAACGAATTTTGCTTTGTGCGCATTATGATACTCGCCCATTTGCCGATAGAGATACTGATGCAAATAAAAAAAAGCCTATTGACGGAGCCATTGATGGAGCAAGTGGTGTGGCTGTTATACTTGAATTAGCAAGGGAGTTTGCAATCGCAAAGCCAAGTATTGGTATTGATATTATTTTTTTTGATGCCGAAGATTATGGCGATAAATATTGTCTCGGCTCCATGTATTGGTCGCAAAACATGCACCTGCCAAATTATTATGCACAATATGCTATTCTATTAGATATGGTGGGGGCAAAAAATGCAAAGTTTCCTTTAGAAGGAAATTCAAAATACTATGCGGGTGATATTCAAAAAAAAATTTGGAACAAAGCCGCTGAAATTGGGTATAGCGATTATTTTATTTTTGATGAAGTACAAGCCATTACCGATGATCATGTGTATTTAAATTCCATTGCACACATCCCATCGGTGGATATAATTCAAATGAATCCACAAACAAAAGACTTTGGCGACTATCACCACAAACTTACCGACAACATTAGTATGGTTGACAAAAACACATTAAAGGCGGTAGGCCAAACACTATCAGACATAATTTATTCCGAATAAATCAATAAAGATTTTTACATTCGTTTTTCTATAAAAAATAAACGAATGTCGGCTCCGAAAAAACTTTTTTTACTTGATGCGTTTGCGCTTATTTATCGCGCTTACTTTGCCTTCAGCAATAATCACCGTGTAAATTCTAAAGGGTTAAACACATCTGCAATATTTGGTTTTACAAATACACTGCTCGAAGTTTTAAAAAAAGAAAAACCATCGCACATAGCAGTTGTTTTTGATACAGCCGCACCCACACAACGGCACGAAGAGTTTGCCGACTATAAAGCAAACCGCGAAGAAATGCCCGATGATTTAAAAAAATCATTGCCGTATATAAAAAAATTGATTGAAGGTTTTAATATACCTATTATTGGTATTGATGGATACGAGGCAGATGATGTGATTGGCACACTCGCAAAAAAAGCAGAGCAAAAAGGATACATCACTTATATGATGACACCTGATAAAGATTACGGTCAACTTGTATCAGAAAATATATTTATATACAAGCCAGCACGTGGTGGAGCGGGCGCAGAAATATTAGGTCCGGCAGAAATTTGTAAACGATGGGATATTAAAAGAGTTGATCAAGTAATTGAAATTTTAGGACTAATGGGCGATGCCGTTGACAATATTCCGGGCATACGTGGTGTGGGCGAAAAAACAGCTATTCAGTTAATAAAAGATTTTGACACAATAGAAAACTTAATACAAAGCACTGATAAATTAAAAGGAAAACTGAAGGAGAAGGTAGAACTTGGAAAAGAAATGGCGATTCAATCAAAAAGATTAGCAACCATTATTTTAGATGTGCCGGTAGATTTAGAAGAAGATAAATTAATACTTGATGAGCCAAACAAAGAAAGTTTGCGCGATTTATTTGCCGAATTAGAATTCAAACGATTAGCTGAACAAATTTTGGGAAGGAGTGAAACGATTAGCGCTCCTGAACCAACACCAGAAGCAAACGCAAATGTGCAGCGCGATTTATTCGGCAATCCAATAGGCGGAACTACAGTAGTTGAAGAAGAGATAATAGTTGAGGAGAAAATTTTATCAACTATTGAAAATACACCTCATAAATACACACTGATTAATGACGATGACGCTTGTTACAAATTACTGGATGATTTATTGAAACAAAAAGAAGTTTGTTTTGATACTGAAACCACCGGATTAAATCAGCTGGAAGATGAATTAGTAGGGCTTGCATTTTCATATAAAACACACGAGGGATACTATGTTGCAATTCCGGAAGATAAAAACGAAGCGAAGAAACGTGTAGAAATTTTTAGGCCATTTTTTGAAAGTAACATTACCAAAATTGCACACAATATAAAATTTGATTTGGCTTTTGTAAAGCGCTATGGCATAGTAGTTAACGGCCCTTGTTTCGACACAATGATTGCACACTATGTTTTATTTCCGGAAGAATCAGGAAAGGACAAAAGAAAGTTAGATACGCTTGCAAGAATTTTTTTTAATTACTCACCCGTGCCGATTGAAGCGCTAATTGGAAAAAAAGGAAAAGCGCAATTAAATATGCGCCAAGTGCCGCTCCAACAAATTGCCGATTATGCTGCCGAAGATGCTGACATTACATTTCGGTTAAAAGAAAAACTATCAGCGCTTTTAGAAAAATCGCCAATAAAAAGTATTTTTAGTGATATTGAAATTCCGCTTGTGCCTGTTTTAGAAGCCATGGAAACCGAAGGAATAAAATTAAACGCGCAAACATTAAATGAATACTCGACCGAGCTTGAAAAAGAAATTTTATTAGTTGAAGATGAAATACAACAAATGGCGAATCGCCCTTTGTTTAAAAACGGAAAGGGGGCAATGGAAAAATGGAACTTAAATTCGCCAAAACAAGTTGGTGAAGTTTTGTTTGAGCAAATGAATTTAGTGGAAAAAGCAAAAAAAACCAAGACAGGACAGTATGCAACAGGGGAAGAAATATTAATTAAAATAGAACACAAGCATCCTATTATTTCGAAAATTTTAGACTATCGCGAGCTAACTAAACTAAAGAACACCTATGTTGATACCCTCCCACATTTAGTAAATAAAAACACTGGGCATATACACACCTCCTTTAATCAAGTAGTAGCATCTACTGGACGATTAAGCTCTGATAATCCAAACCTGCAAAATATACCAATACGAACTGACAAGGGAAAAGAAGTGAGAAAAGTATTTGTTCCGCGCGATGAAAATTACACGTTGCTATCTGCAGATTATTCGCAAATAGAATTGCGCATTATGGCACATATGAGTAAAGATGCAGGAATGATAGAAGCATTTCAGCAACGGCAAGATATACATACAGCAACAGCTGCAAAGGTTTATGGTGTTAGCTTAGAAAATGTTAGTTCCGATATGCGCAGAAATGCAAAAATGGTAAACTTTGGTATCATATACGGAATATCTGCTTTCGGCTTAGCCGACCGATTAAGCATATCGCGCACGGAAGCAAAAACTATTATCGAAAATTATTTTCAAAAATATGCGAGCGTAAAAGAGTACATGGATGAAAGCGTGGCGCGGGCAAAAGAAAAAGGATACACAGAAACAATTTTGGGCAGGCGATTAAATTTAAAAAACATAAACGCAAGCAACGCGCTTGAGCGTGGTTATGCTGAGCGTATAGCCATTAACGCACCTATACAAGGCAGCGCTGCCGATATGATAAAATTGGCAATGATTAACATTCACAAAAAGTTTATAAAACAAAATTTTAAAAGTAAAATGCTTTTACAAGTGCACGATGAATTGGTTTTTGATGCTCACAAAGATGAATTAGAAATAATAAAACCCGTTATTGAAAGTTGCATGATAAATGCAATGAAAATGGATGTGCCCGTGGAAGTAGGAATAGGAACCGGACTTAACTGGTTAGAAGCACACTAAAAAATAGCGCTCGCTACTTTTCGTGTAGAATCTGAAACGCCCATTGTATAATAGTGTAAACACGGTGCACCCTTTTGCATTAATTCTTTTGATTGTGCAATGCACCATTCCACTCCCACTTGTTTCGCCTCAGCATCGTTCTTACACTTTTCTACTGCCTGATGTAATTCAAACGGAATATCAATTTTAAATATTTTAGGAAGTATGGTAAGTTGCTTTTTAGTAGTAAGCATTTTTAAACCCGGAATAATTGGAACATTAATATTCATGGCGTTGCATTTTTCTACAAAATCGAAATATGCTTTATTATCAAAAAACATTTGAGTTACAATATAATCAGCACCGGCATTTATTTTCGATTGCAGGTGAAGCATATCCGATGTCATATTTGGCGCTTCAAAATGCTTTTCGGGATAACCGGCAACTCCCACGCAAAAATTAGTAGGCGCCACCTGCTGCATCTCTTCGTCCATATATTTTCCGCTATTTAATGATCGTATTTGTTTCACTAAATCCACCGCATAAGCATGTCCATTAGGTTCTGGCACAAAAGTAGGTTCGCTTTTTATTGAATCGCCACGCAAAGCAAGCACGTTATCAATTCCTAAAAAATGTAAATCAATTAAAGCATTCTCGGTTTCTTCCACACTAAAGCCACCGCATATAATGTGCGGAATTGCATCCACTTTATATCTGTTCATGATAGCAGCACAAATGCCAACGGTACCCGGGCGCTTGCGAGTTGATACTTTTTCTAAAAATCCACCTTCGCGTTTTTTGTAAACATACTCCTCGCGGTGGTAAGTAACATCCACAAACGATGGTTTAAATTCCATCAGCGGATCAATGCCATCAAAAATAGATTGGATGCTTTTGCCTTTTAATGGCGGCAAAATTTCTATTGAAAACAGTGTTGATTTGGCTTGCTTTAAGTGGTCGGTTACTTTCATTGTAAATTATAATAGGGATGCAAAAGTAAATAAATATGCTTTATAAGTGTGGCTAAAAAATTGTACTTTCGCAATCCCTAAAAAGGGTAAGAGAATAGATGAAGAACATTCGTAATTTCAGCATTATTGCACATATTGATCATGGCAAAAGTACTTTGGCAGACAGACTGCTGGAATACACAAAAACCATTACCAAGCGCGAAATGCAAGCGCAAGTGCTTGATGATATGGATTTAGAACGTGAGCGTGGCATTACCATTAAAAGTAAAGCCATCCAAATGGAATACGAATACCAAGGGCAAAATCCGGAATATAAAGGACAAAAATTTGTTCTTAATTTAATTGACACTCCCGGCCACGTTGATTTTAGTTACGAAGTTTCGCGCTCCATTGCTGCTTGCGAAGGTGCGCTGCTGCTTGTGGACGCTTCGCAAGGTATACAGGCGCAAACAATTTCTAACCTTTATCTCGCGCTTGACAATGACTTAGAAATTATTCCGGTATTAAATAAAATAGATTTGCCAAGCGCTAATCCTGAAGAAGTGAAAGACCAAATTGTGGATTTAATTGGCTGCAAGCGCGATGAAATTTTAGCTGCATCGGGCAAAACCGGTTCGGGCGTTTTTGAATTACTTGATGCGGTTATTGAAAGGATTCCTGCTCCTAAGGGCGATTTACAAGCACCGGCACAAGCGCTTATTTTCGATTCTGTGTTTAATTCCTTCCGAGGAATTATTGCCTATTTCCGTGTGCTAAACGGAGAAATAAAAAAAGGCGACAAAGTAAAATTTGTTGCTACCGATAGAGAATACATTGCCGATGAAATAGGAATTTTAAAATTAAGCTTAGAGCCAAAAGATAAAGTAAGTGCCGGTAATGTGGGCTATATTATTTCAGGAATTAAAGCAGCAAGTGAAGTAAAAGTAGGCGATACCATTACGCATGTGGATCGCCCGTGCGAAAACGCAATTGATGGATTTGAGGAAGTAAAACCCATGGTATTTGCCGGTATCTATCCGGTGGATACGGATGATTATGAAGAACTACGCGATAGCATGGAAAAATTAAAACTGAATGATGCATCACTAACTTGGGAGCCTGAAAGTTCGGCAGCACTTGGCTTTGGTTTCCGATGTGGCTTTTTAGGCATGCTACACATGGAAATTATACAAGAACGATTAGAACGCGAATTTAATATGACCGTTATTACCACCGTTCCTAACGTATCGTACGATGCTTTTAAAACCAGCGGAGAAGAATTGCACTTACGTAACCCATCCGATTTTCCTGACCCAAGTATTCTCGATAGAATTGAAGAGCCATATATAAAAGCAAGCATCATCACAAAATCAGAATACATTGGTTCGATAATGACGCTTTGTATGGACAAACGAGGCGTTTTGATAAATCAAAATTATTTAACCACCGATAGAGTAGAATTAACATTTGAAATGCCCCTTGCCGAAATTGTTTTTGATTTCTATGATAAACTAAAAACCATTTCGCGCGGATACGCTTCATTTGATTATCACCAGATAGATTACCGCGCTAGCGATTTAGTAAAGATTGATATCTTGGTAAATGGCGATCCTGTGGATGCACTATCTGCACTTATACACCGAAGTAAAGCGCAAGATTTCGGCCGCAAAATTTGCGAAAAACTGAAAGAACTCATTCACAAACAACAATTCCAAATTGCCATACAAGCTGCGATTGGCTCAAAAATTATTGCCCGCGAAACTTTATCAGCACTTCGCAAAGATGTTACAGCAAAATGTTATGGCGGTGATATTTCTCGTAAACGAAAATTATTAGAAAAACAAAAGGAGGGCAAAAAGCGGATGCGCCAAGTTGGTTCGGTTGAAATTCCGCAAAGTGCTTTCCTGGCAGTGCTTAAGCTCGATTAGCTTATTTCCAAATATCGGCCTCTTGCAATTTTATTTTTCCTTTAAAGAAAAACTTTGTGCTTTGCTCAAATGAATCGGTATAATCCGAAACAAAAAACTGATGCTTAGGCGATTTGCTTTTACTCAGTAATTTATTTTTAGAAAGGACACTTGCAACTTCAGTAGCCACAATTCCCGCTGAATCAAGAATAGTAATTTTCCCTTTGTAGAATTCTTCCACTTCGGGTTTTATTAGCGGATAATGTGTGCAAGCAAGTATTAAAGAGTCAATTTTATTTAATTTCCGACTGTTTAAATAAGCATTAATAATGGTGCGCGAAATTTTATTATTAAAAAATCCTTCTTCTATCATGCTTGCTAAAAGCGGAGTGGCGAGCGAAGGCACTTGGCGTTTTGCATCAAGTTGCTTAATTTTCTTCTCGTAAATGCCAGAGCGAATAGTTCCTTTGGTGCCAATAACGCCTATGCTCTTCATGTTTTTATTTTTTAAAACATGCGCCACCACCGGATCTATCACATTGATGACGTGCGCACGTTTTCCAACAAAATCTTTCACCACTTCATAACCCATTGAAGATGCAGTGTTACATGCTATTACAATCGTTTTACAATTATGCTCAAGCATGAATTGCGAAATACGCATGCAGTAATATTTTATTGAGTCGGCCGACTTTTCTCCGTAAGGTAAATGGGCAGTATCGCCAAAATAAATTAGTTTTTCATTAGGCAATACTTTGCTTATTGCATTGGCAACAGTAAGCCCTCCTATGCCGGAATCAAATATTCCTATGGGGCCATTAGCAGTAAAATTTGATTTGTTTTTCACTGTGTAGATTTTAAATCAGAGTATAAATATAGCCGAGAAATAAAAAAAAGTAAAATTTTTCTTGCATGGTATTAAAAAATAAATTTCATTTGCATACGAAAATAAAAAACACAGTTTACTTCTTTCACTAAAAAAGAAAATGAAAATGAAAAAAATAAAGTTGACACACAACTTCTTTTCAGCTACCGGCAAGGCGTTCGGCTTAGTTGCTGTTTTGTTTACCCACCCTGTTGTATGCGTTATTTGCAGCAGAGTTCCGTTTTTCCCGAGACGCTGATGCGTAAAAATTAAATCGGGGTACCTACGCGGAATCCACTTTCAAACATACTGAAACTAAATCAAGAGTAATTCTCTAAGGAGATTTTACATTCCTAATTCTTTTTCATTACATGGAAAACAAGAACAACTTTATTGTTGCTGTTGCGACAATTGAACATACTTTATTCGCAGAAAAAATTTGCGAAGAGATGGCTAACTCAGCCAAAGCGCGTGGAACGGGTATTGCAAAACGCACACCTGAATACGTGAGTCAAAAAATAGTGGAAGGAAAAGCAGTTATTGCATTTACCGAAAATGGCGAATGGGCCGGCTTCTGTTACATCGAAACATGGGGGCACGGAAATTACGTTGCTAATTCGGGGTTAATTGTGGCACCACATTTTCGTAAAAGCGGGCTTGCGAAAGCTATCAAGAAAAAAATATTTGAACTATCGCGCAACAAATTTCCTGAAGCAAAAATATTTGGGCTAACTACCGGATTAGCTGTAATGAAAATAAATTCAGAATTAGGTTACGAACCGGTTACCTATTCTGAGCTTACGGATGACGAAGAATTTTGGAAAGGCTGCCGAAGCTGCGTGAATTTTGAAATACTACAAAGCAAAGAGCGAAAAAACTGCCTTTGCACCGCCATGCTTTATAATCCGCAAGAAAAACAGAAAGAGAAAAAAAGATTTTGGGACTTCGCAAAAAATTCAAAGTTATACGAACGGTTTATGCAGATGAAGAAGATAACATTACTAAATCCTAAAAAGAAAGAAAGCCAAACTGAAAAGAAATCATTAATAACATTTTTAAATTTTTAACAAGATGACAAAAACAAAAAAAGTAGTATTAGCATTTAGCGGAGGCCTTGACACAAGCTACTGCGCCATTTACCTTGCCAAAGAAAAAAACATGGAAGTTCATGCACTAACTGTAAACACAGGTGGGTTTTGTGCTGAAGAAGTAAAAAAGATTGAAGCACACGCATTGGCACTTGGCGTAAAATCTTTTAAGTGCGTGGACGAAACAAAAAATTACTACAACACGGTTATAAAGTATTTAATATTCGGTAATGTTTTAAAAAACAGTATTTATCCGTTATCTGTGAGTGCCGAACGAATGATCCAGGCAATTGCAGTTGCTAATTATGCAAGCTTGCTTAATACCGATGCCGTTGCTCATGGCAGCACCGGTGCAGGAAACGACCAAGTGAGATTCGACATTGTTTTTAATACGATGGTGCCCGAAATGGAAATTATCACTCCAATTCGCGATAGGAAACTTTCGCGCGAAGAAGAAATAAATTATTTGAAAGCAAATGGTATTGAGATGAATTTTGAAAAAGCGAAGTATTCCATAAACAAAGGAATGTGGGGAACATCTGTGGGCGGAAAAGAAACACTCACCTCTCACCTGCCGTTGCCCGATGATGCATTTCCAATTCCTGTAACAAAAACAGAAAGTGAAAATATTGAACTCGAATTTAAAAACGGAGAATTAGTTTCAGTAAACAATTTGCATTTTGAGCATCCGGTTAATGCTATTGAACATTTACAGTTTGTTGCTGTTCCTTTTGGAATTGGACGTGACGTACACGTAGGCGACACTATCATTGGAATAAAAGGAAGAGTAGGATTTGAAGCTGCTGCACCATTAATAATTATAAAAGCGCATCATTTATTAGAAAAACATGTGCTAACAAAATGGCAACTGCACTGGAAAGAACAATTGGCAAACTGGTATGGAAACTCTTTGCACGAGGGTTTGTATTTAGAACCAACCATGCGAAACATGGAATCGTTTTTTACTGAAACACAAAAAAATGTAACGGGAAAGGTATTTCTGACACTCCATCCTTATCGTTTTACTTTAAACGGAATTAAATCTGAACATGATTTAATGTCATCAAAATTTGGCAGCTACGGTGAAGAAAATAAAACTTGGACAGGTGCAGATGTAAAAGGATTTACAAAAATAATGGGCAATCAACAGCTTATCTACAACATAATAAACAAAACAGAATATGCAAAATAAAATCAAAGTTGGCATAGTAGGGAGCGCAGGATACACTGGCGGAGAACTAATACGGCTTTTACTACTGCATCCATTTTGCGAAATTGTATTCGCAAACAGCAAAAGCAATGCTAACAAAAAAATATGCGAGGTGCATGCAGATTTAATTGGTGAAACGGATTTGAAGTTCTCGGCTGACATTAAATCAGATATAGATGTTTTGTTTTTATGCGTTGGGCACGGAGAGGCAAAACTGTTTTTAGAAAAAAATAAAATTAGTAATTCTGTAACTATAATTGATTTATCGCAAGACAACAGACTGAACCCCGAATTTGTTTATGGCTTGTGCGAGATGAATGGTGCAACAATTAAATCGGCTAAAAGAATTGCAAACCCAGGCTGCTTTGCAACAGCCATACAATTAGCGCTATTGCCATTAGCGAAAAACAATTTACTAAACAATGAAATTCATATTTCGGCTACCACCGGCTCAACCGGTGCAGGGCAATCTCATAGCGGAACTTCCCACTTTAGTTGGCGGCAGAATAATTTAAGTGTTTACAAAGCTTTCGAGCATCAACATTTGGCAGAAATAAATCAATCATTAAAAAAATTACAATTGGGATTTAATCAAGAAATAAATTTTGTTCCGATGAGAGGAAGTTTTACGCGCGGAATACTTGCAAGCATTTATACTGATTGCACTATAAGTTTGCCAGACGCAAAAAAAATATTTGATGAGTTTTACCAAAACTCGAATTATGTTTTTTTGAGCGAGGCAGCTGTAGATTTAAAACAAGTAGTAAACACAAATAAATGTTTGCTACATGTGGAGCAGCACGGAAAAAAAATATTTATTGTAAGTGCAATTGATAACTTATTAAAAGGCGCAAGTGGTCAGGCAGTACAAAACATGAACATAGCTTTTGGACTAAAAGAAACAGAAGGATTAAAATTAAAAGCAACTACATTTTAACATGAAAATTTTTGATGTATATCCAATTTTTGACATAGAGCCGGTGAAAGCAAGTGGCTCATATTTATGGGATAAAAGCGGAGTCCAATATTTAGATCTGTATGGTGGGCATGCTGTAATATCTGTGGGGCACTCGCATCCATATTACGTAGCAAAAATTACTGAGCAACTAAATAAAATTGGTTTTTATTCTAATTCCATCAAAATTTCGTTACAAGAAGAATTGGCGGAAAAACTTGGCAAATTATCGGGCTGCGAAAACTACTCGCTTTTTTTATGCAATTCAGGTGCTGAAGCAAACGAGAATGCGCTTAAGTTAGCATCATTTGAAAACGGGAGAAAAAAAGTAGTTGCGATAAAAAAAGCGTTTCACGGGCGCACTTCACTTGCTGTGGCAGCTACTGATGACAAATCAATTGTATCGCCAATAAACGAGAAAAGCGATGTAGTATTTGTTGGCATGAATGATGAATCAGCTATTGAAAGCGCAATAGATAAAACCACATGTGCTGTTATAATTGAAGGAATACAAGGCGTGGGAGGCGTAAAAGTTCCCGCAGACTCATTTTTGAAAAAAATAAAATTATTATGCGAAAAAAATAATGCAATACTAATTTTGGATGAAGTACAATCAGGCTACGGGCGAAGCGGCAAATTTTTTGCTCACCAATATTCGGAAATAAAGCCCGATATAATTACTGTAGCAAAAGGAATGGGAAATGGTTTTCCGGTTGCGGGCGTGCTTATCTCTGAAAAATTTAATGCCAAGCACGGAGTGTTGGGAACAACATTTGGTGGGAATCATCTTGCGTGTACTGCTGCTATAGCTGTGCTTGATATTATTAAAAACGAAAAACTTGTGGACAATGCAATTGAGATGGGAAAATATATCACAACTGAGATATCAAGCATAAAAGAAATAAAAGAAATACGGGGCAAAGGATTAATGCTTGGCATTGAATTAAATTTTAACTGTAATGAATTAAGAAAACAATTACTGTTTGAGCACAACATATTCACGGGATCCGCTTCCGATAAAAATACAATTAGAATATTGCCTGCATTAAACATCAGAAAAACAGACATTGATGTTTTTATAGAGGCATTCAGTAAAGTTTTAACTAATCAAAAACAATATACATGAAGCATTTCACAACAGTTCACGATGTAAAAAACATTGACTCACTTATTGATGATGCATTACTATTAAAAAACAATCCATTTACACATCAGCATTTAGGAAAAAATAAAACACTCGGATTAATTTTTCTCAACCCAAGTTTACGCACACGGATGAGTGCACAAAAAGCTGCAATGAATTTGGGTATGAATGTAATTTCCATGAACGTAGATAAAGATGGCTGGGCGCTTGAATATGAAGATGGGGCAATTATGAACGGAAATAAGATAGAGCACATAAAAGATGCTGCTGCGGTAATGGGAACATATTGTGATATAATCGGAATCAGATGCTTCCCGAATTTGCAAAACAAAGCTGAGGACTATTCAGAAAAGGTATTTATAAAATTCATGAAGTATTGCAAGGTGCCAATCATTAGTTTGGAAAGCGCCACGCTGCATCCATTACAAAGTTTTGCCGATTTAATTAGCATAAAAGAAACGTGGAAGCAAAAAATAAAACCAAAAATTGTGTTAACCTGGGCACCGCATATTAAAGCGTTGCCACAAGCTGTAGCAAATTCTTTTAGCGAATGGATGCTTAAAGCGGATTACGATTTAACAATTGCGCACCCAAATGGATATGAACTTAGCGAAGATTACACTGGTGGGGCAAAAATTACAAACAACCAAAAAGAGGCAATGCTTGGTGCAGATTACGTGTATGTGAAAAACTGGTCGTGCTATAATGAATATGGAAAAATTACTGCTGAGCACAACGATTGGGTGTTAACAAAAGAAAAAATGAAAATCACAAATGATGCAAAAATCATGCACTGTTTGCCTGTTAGAAGAAATATAGAACTAAGTGACGAGTTGATTGATTGTAGTAACTCGCTAATAATTAAGCAAGCAGAAAACAGAGTGTATGCAGCTCAAGCAGTTTTGAAATCAATTCTGGAAAAAGAAAATATAATTACTCAAAAAATAAATCATGAAGAAAAACTTGCAAATAGTTAAAATAGGCGGCAATGTAATTGACGATGAAAAAATGTTGGAGCAATTTTTAGTTGATTATTCAAAAATTAAAAAAAACAAAATACTGGTACATGGTGGCGGTAAACTTGCAACCGAATTGGCAAACAAATTAGGTGTTGCGCAATCTATGATTGATGGGCGAAGAGTTACCGATGTCGAGACGCTACAAATTACAACTATGGTTTATGGGGGTTTAATTAACAAATCAATAGTGGCTAAATTGCAAGCAAAAAAAACAAATGCTGTTGGGCTGTGTGGTGCAGATTTGAATACAATAAATGCTCACAAGCGTAATGATTCAAAAATTGATTACGGATTTGTAGGCGATATAGATGCTGTGAACACAAAAGCAATATGCGCTCTTATTGAATCAGGAGCAGCTATTGTATTTTGCGCCATCACTCACGATGGCAAAGGGCAATTGTTAAACACCAACGCAGACACCATAGCATCGGAAATAGCAATAGCGTTATCAAAAATTTATAATGTTCAACTAAATTATTGTTTCGAAAAGAATGGAGTACTTAAAAATATAGAAATTGAAAATGATATTCACCATACAATAACAAGCGATAACTACAAAATTTTAATCGCTGATGGTACAATTTCAAAAGGCATGATTCCGAAACTTAATAATGCTTTTAATGCAATAGAACATGGTGTAAAAAAAGTAATTATAGGACATTCAACAAAAATAGCCGCTATTATAAAAAGTGAAAAAAACTGCGGAACAATTTTAGCAAATTAAAAAAATGAAAACAAAACTCTGGCAAAAAGAAAACTCCACAATAAACAAAATGGTTGAATGTTTCACCATCGGGAATGACAATGAAATTGATTTGCGTTTAGCAAAATACGATGTAATTGGTTCGCTGGCTCATGTAAAAATGCTCAACTCCATTGGTATAGTAAGTAATAAGGAATTTGGGGCAATTACCGATGAATTAAAAAATATTTTAGAATTCATAAATGTTGGGGATTTTAAAATTGAAACGGGCGTAGAAGACGTACATTCCCAAATAGAATTAATGCTAACAACAGAAATTGGCGATGCTGCAAAAAAAATTCACACCGGTCGATCGCGAAACGATCAAGTATTGCTTGACATAAAATTGTATTTAAAAGACGAACTGAAAGAAATAACCAAACTGGTTTCTGAGTTGTTTGATTTACTAATATCGCTGAGCAACGAGCACAAAAATAAACTATTGCCGGGCTATACACATTTGCAAATCGCAATGCCATCGTCATTTGGGTTGTGGTTTGGAGCTTATGCCGAAAGTTTAACCGATGATATGGAAATGATTATTGCCGCATACAATGTTGTGAATAAAAACCCGCTGGGTTCAGGAGCCGGTTATGGCAGCTCGTTTTCATTGAACAGAAAAGAAACTACCGAGCTACTTGATTTCGAAACGCTAAACTACAATTCAATATATGCTCAGATGACGAGAGGGAAAACAGAAAAAATTGTTTCCATTGCAATGGCAGCTGTGGCGAGCACATTATCAAAATTAGCTTACGATGTTTGCCTTTACTTAAATCAGAATTTTGATTTTATCACATTCCCTGATGAACTAACAACGGGGAGCAGCATTATGCCGCACAAAAAAAATCCGGACATATTTGAGCTAACGCGTGCAAAATGCAACAGAATACAAGCGCTGCCCAATGAACTAACATTACTAATAAACAATTTACCATCTGGTTACCACCGCGACATGCAACTGTCAAAGGAAATATTATTCCCCGCCTTAACAGCCCTGAAATCTTGTTTGAGTATAATCACTTATTCATTCGGGAAAATAACAGTGAATGAAAACATACTCGATGATAAAAAATATGAGAATTTATTTAGTGTTGAGCGAGTGAATGAATTAGTGAAGCAAGGAATTAGTTTTAGAGATGCCTATAAAATTACTGCCGAAGAAATAGATCGTGGTGAGTTTTCATCAAAAAAAACCATATCACACACCCACGAAGGCAGTATAGGAGACTTATGCAACACCGAAATTGAAAAAAGAATGAAGCAGAAAGTGCAGCAAATATTGGGCTAAGAAAGAGAAAAAGTAATTTATTTAAAAAACATTTGGCAATGTGACATAAATTAGCATACATTTGCTTCGTTAAAAATAAAATGACAAACAAAAACAGATATTATTTTTTCTTTTATCCGACACCCACAAAGGGACTGCGAAAGGAAATTTATTTCTGTAACTAAACAAAAATATAAATAACCTAAAAAGCGAGTCCCGACAAAATCGGGACTCGCTTTTTTTATACCAACAAAATACAAAACAAATGAGAAACTTTAAAGTAGCAATCTACGGCACAGCGGCATCGTATCACGATTTAGCCGCACAAAAATTTTATGGCGAAGAAATAGAAATTGTAGAGTGCAACACATTCAGGCAAACATGCGAAACGCTACAAAGCAACAGGGCCGACTATGCGGTGCTTGCGGTAGAAAATTCGCTTGCCGGAAGTATTTTGGCAAACTACACTTTAATGGAAGAATATAAGTTAAGAATTATTGGTGAGCAATGTGTGAGTGTGAATTTTAATTTAATTACGCTAAATGAAACAAAACTCAGTGATATTGAGTTTATTCATTCACACCCAATGGCATTTGCACAGTGCAGTAAGTTTTTATTGAGTATGGCACACGCTAAAATCATAGAGCAAGGCGATACTTCATCGTGTGTGAAAAACATAAAACAAAATAATTTAAAAAACACAGCAGCAATAGCCGGAGATTTGGCGGCTCAACACCACAACATGAAAGTTTTGAAAAGCAATATTCAAAACCCGGGGGTGAACTACACACGCTTCATGGTCTTGTCAAAAGGCGATAGCATTCCCTACAATCCAGATAAAGCATCTATCTGTTTTAAACTACGCGATAAGCCGGGTGCGCTGAGCGATGTATTAGCAGTGATGAAAAAAAACAAGGTAAATATTTCTAAAATACAAAGTGTGCCTGATTTAAAAAACACAAACGAATATGTTTTTCATACCGATGTGGAATGGGATTTATACACTGATTATGAAAAGGCGATAAAAAAAATAAAAAAAGTAACCACCAATTTTTCTGTTTTAGGTGAATATGTAAAATCAAAAAATGAATTGTAAATGAAAACAACTTTAAAAATTACACCCGTTTGCGATTGGCTTGCAAACGCAAAACGACCACTGATTGTTGCCGGCCCGTGCAGTGCAGAATCAGAAGAACAAATGATAACAACTGCCAAAGAAATAGCAGCAATAAATAAAAATATAATTTTCCGAGCAGGAATATGGAAACCAAGGACAAGACCTAATTCATTTGAAGGGTTAGGAAATAGTGCACTTCCGTGGATGAAAAAAGTAAAGGAAGAAACAGGGTTGCTCACAGCTACTGAAGTTGCCAATGCACACCATGTGGAAAGTTGCTTGGAAAACAAAATTGATATTTTATGGATTGGTGCGCGCACCAGCGTTAATCCTTTTTCGGTTCAGGAAATTGCCGATGCATTGCAGGGAACGGACATTCCTGTATTTGTAAAAAATCCGGTTACGCCTGATTTGCAGCTTTGGATAGGCGCAATTGAGCGATTGAACAAAGCGGGTATCACAAAAATAGTTGCGGTTCATCGCGGCTTTCATTCGCACGAAAATTCGCCTTTCAGAAATAATCCGATGTGGGAAATGGCAATACAACTGCGAACAGCTTGTGCAAATTTGCCAATCATTTGCGACCCAAGTCATATTTGTGGCAACACACAGTTGTTATCTTATGTATCGCAAAAAGCACTTGATATGGATATGCATGGCCTAATGATTGAAACACACTGCCAGCCGAATATTGCGTTAAGCGATGCCAAGCAGCAAATTACTCCCACTGATTTAAATCTGCTATTACAGAATTTGGTTTATCGCAAAGCAAATTCAAAAGACGAAACTTTTAAAAATATTTTGGAACAATTACGCGATGAGATTAATGCAATTGATGAAAAATTATTAACCGTGTTGATGGAGCGAATGAATATTTCGTCAAAAATTGGTGATTACAAAAAGGCAAACAATGTTACAGTTTTGCAGACCGAGCGATGGAACAGTATGCTAAGCGATAGATTAAAAACAGCAAATTCAATGGGGCTTAGTAACGATTTTGCAAAAAATATTTTTCAACTCATCCATCAAGAATCAATAAACAAGCAGTTTGAGTTGTTTAACCAATCTGCAATAAACAATTTAGAAAAAACCGTGAAATGAAAATAGCAATAATTGGTTGTGGCAATATGGGATTGATATATGCCCGTGCATTTTTGAAATACAACATTGTAAAAAAAAACGACTTACTGCTAATAGAAAAAAATGAAGCGAGACGCGATGTGCTTTCAAAATTAAATGCGGGAACCGTTTCAGTAATAACTGATAAAAGAATTGGCAGCAGCGATATTGTTATTATTTGTGTTAAACCACAAGATTTTTCGCAGATGAGTAACGAATTGAAAGCTGTACTCAAAACAAAAAACACCATCATATCAATTATGGCAGGCATCAGCATAAAAAAAATAGCTGCCATGCTGGTGCAAAAAAATGTGGTTAGAGCCATGCCAAATTCTCCGGCCGAATTAGGAATGGGAATGACTGCATTTACAGTTGCAAAAAATTCGGCAACCGATTTAATTCGCAAAGCAGAAAATTTATTGGCTACCACCGGCAGAACAGTTTACCTCGAAAATGAAAAATTATTAGATGCTGTAACCGCACTTAGCGGAAGCGGCCCTGCTTACTTTTTTTACTTAATAAATCACATGATAAAAGCAGGAATGCAAATGGGATTTGATGAATCTACGGCAAGTATGCTTGTGAAACAAACCATGCTTGGCTCGTTTCACCTAATTAATACATCCGGCAAAACTATGCCCGAACTTATAAGTGCTGTAGCATCAAAAGGCGGGACAACCGAAGCAGCGCTTTCTATTTTTAACAAAACCGCTTTAGGCGAAAACTTAGAGAGAGGAATTGTACAAGCGAAAAAACGAGCTGAAGAATTATCGTTATAAAATCCTATTAATACGGTTTGTCAAAATCGTTCGGATTATCCGAATCAAACCCTTCTTCCTCGTTTTCTATTTCTTTTTCGTATTTGGTGCAGTCTAACTCGATGTCAATTTTTTTTGATGGTTTTTCAAAATCACCTTTCGAAATTTTTATGGTTTTATCGGCATATATTTTTTTCATGTAGTAGCCAAAAACCGGCAATGCCATTCTGGAGCCTTGCCCCTCTTCCATGTTTAAAAAATGAATAATTGGATCATCGCCACCCACCCAGCAACCCGAAACCAAATCGGGTGTTACGCCCATAAACCAACCATCGGCATTGTGTTGCGTAGTTCCGGTTTTTCCGGCAATGGCAGTTGTTAATCCAAATTCTTTTCCGCGCAATGCCGTGCCTGTTCCATATTGCGTGCATCCTTTCATTAACTCACACATTATGTATGCTTTCTCTTCATCCATCACTTCCACTTTTTTCGGGATAAATTCATACAGCACCTTTCCGTTTTTATCTTCAATGCGAGTTACAAAAACAGGTTGATTATATGTTCCTTTATTTGCAAATGCACTGTAAGCTCCCACCATTTCGTACACACTAATATCAGGCGTGCCTAAGCAAATGGAAGGATACGGGTCGAGTTGCGAGGTAATGCCTAATTGTTTTGTAACAGTAACTACAGCTTGTGGTCCAAAATTTTTCATCACATAAGCAGTTACATAATTTACCGATTGTGCGAGCGCGTATTTTAGAGTGAGCATTTTTCCATCTAATTTTTTGCTTGATGAATTGCGAGGAGTCCATTCTTTATCATCGAAATGGATGGTAACCGGCACATTAGGCACACGCATACATGGCGACCAGCCCTCTTGAATTGCCAGTGCATAAACAAAGGGCTTGAAGGTAGAACCCACTTGCCTATCGTGCCCTATCTGCACATGGTCGTATTGAAAATGCTTGTGATTAATTCCACCTACCCAAGCTTTTACAAATCCCGATTGCGGTTCCATTGACATAAATCCGCATTGTAAAAATGTTTTGTAATACCTTATCGAATCGTTAGGAGTCATCACCGTATCAATTTCTCCTCTCCAACTAAACACACGCATAGTATCGGGCTTGTCAAAGTTTTTTTCTATTTCCGTTTCGCTTATTCCACGCTTAATTAAATTTTTATAGCGTTCAGAATTTTTCATTCCCTTTCTCATAATCCTAACTATCTCTTCATCTTTTTTTCCTTGAAATTGTCCTACAAACGGATAATTTTTTCGCTTGCTTTCTGCCTTCACAAATCTTTCTTGAAGTTGAGTCATTTGCTGTTTCACTGCTTCTTCGGCATATCGCTGCATACGCGAATCAATGGTGGTATATATTTTTAACCCATCTCTGTAAACATCATAAAGTTTACCATCCGGCTTCGGATTTTCTGCAATCCATTTTTTTAAAAAAACATCCCTCAAATGCTCTCTGAAATAAGTTGCCAAACCTTCGTTATGACTTTCGGGTTTAAAATTCAGTTCTAATGGCTTTGTTTTTACTAAATTATATTCTTCTTTTTTGAGGTAACCATATTTCACCATTTGCATCATCACTACATTTCTGCGGTGCATAGTGGTATCGCCTCTTCTTATTGGATTAAATAACGATGGATTTTTTGCCATGCCTACCAGCATTGCCGACTCTTGCAGGTTAAGCGAATCGGGCATTTTATCAAAATATATTTTTGATGCCGATTCTATTCCTACAGCAAGATTCAAGAAGTCGAACTTATTCAAATACATCGCTATAATTTCTTCTTTCGTATATTGCCTTTCTAATCGGGTAGCGATAATCCATTCTTTTATTTTTTGCATCGCGCGCGATAATTTTCCCTTTGGTCGCTCACCATGGAAAAGCATTTTTGCTAATTGCTGCGTAATAGTACTACCACCACCACCCGATTGGTCGCCACCCAAAACGGTAACAAACAATACGCGAAACAATCCTCTCAAATCTACTCCCGAATGTTCAAAGAAACGTGCATCCTCAGTAGCAACTAAGGCATTAACCAAATACGGGCTTAGCTGTTTAAATTTTACATTGGTTCTATTTTCGGCATAAAATTTACCGAGTATTTTCCCGTCAGATGAAAAAACTTCTGTCGCTAAATTGTTTATCGGATTTTCAAGTTGCTCGGTATCGGGCAATTCGCCAAACATGCCGAGCGATGTAAGCCATATCAATAAAAAAAGTGAAGCGAACGGACTTAATATTAATATCCAAAACCAGCGAATAAGTTTTTTAAAATTTGTTTTTTTTTCTTTTGGCTTACTGTTTTCTTCCATTTTTTACACTTATGTATTGAGCAGCAAAGCTACAAAATTGCATTAACACAAAAGTAGCCCGTGCAAATGCTTACTATAATTATCTTTACATCGTGCAAAACAAAACAGACATACGAGCACTCACGGCCGATGAGCTTAAAAATGCCTTAGGCACTTTAAACGAGAAACCTTTTAGAGCCAAGCAGGTGAGCGAGTGGCTTTGGAAAAAAGCTGCACATAATTTTGATGATATGACTAATCTCTCTGCCGATTTGCGAGAGAAGCTAAAAGCACACTTTGTGATAAATGCAGTGCGTATTGATACGCAACAAATCAGCCGCGATAAGACAATTAAATCTGCATTTAAGTTACACGATGGTAATATAGTAGAAGGCGTTTTAATCCCAACCGATTCGCGGATGACAGCTTGTATCTCATCGCAAGTGGGATGCTCACTCACTTGTAAATTTTGCGCTACCGGAAAACTGGCACGCATCAGAAATTTAGATGCTGCCGAAATGTTTGACCAGGTGGCGATAATTAAAAAACAATCGGAACAAAACTATAACATACCATTAAGCAACATAGTTTACATGGGCATGGGCGAACCGCTTTTAAATTATGCCAACGTACTCGAATCAATAAAAAAAATTACTGCCCCCGATGGATTGGCGATGGCACCCAAACGAATAACAGTAAGCACTGCAGGCATTGCCAAAATGATAAAAAAGCTGGGCGATGATGAAGTGAAATTTAATTTAGCATTATCGTTACACGCTGCTAATGATGAAAAGCGAAACAAAATAATGCCCATTAACGAACAAAATAATTTAGATGCACTGGCAGATGCACTAAACTATTACTACGATAAAACCGGAAACAAAGTAACTTTTGAATACATTATTTTTAAAGATTTTAACGATACTATAAAAGATGCTATTGAGTTAGAGCAATTTTATAACCGAGTGCCCGCAAAAGTTAACATCATTGAATACAATCCCATTGATGGTGGCGAATTTGAACAGACCAGTAACTCGCGCCTGCTTGCATTCATCAATCACTTGCAAAATCATAATGTGATAGTTACCCAGCGCAGAAGCCGAGGCAAAGACATAGATGCCGCTTGCGGCCAGTTAGCGAATAAAAACGAAAACGGAGTTATTACCCGCAAACTGAAACCGGTGGGCTAACATTTTATTGCAACACTATTTTTTGCGAATACACTTTATCTCCCTCCGTTAATTGTAAGTGATAAATACCTTTTGGCAAACCCGTTAAATCTATTTGTTTAGTTCTCTCTCCTTGGGAGAGGGTTAGGGAGAGGCATTGATTACCCAGCACATCATAAACCACCACCGTAGCTTTTGCATCTGTTGCTTTTTGCAATGTGAAAATGCCTGTACTTGGGTTGGGAAATAAACTAAAATGCAACTTATCTGCATTCATTTCATTTATACTTGTTGAGTTGCCACACGTATCAACTTTATTACCTGTCCATTTGGCTATATAGTTAATAGTATCGTTCCCAATCAATGTAAATCCTCCACCTACATACATTTCTCCGTTTAAAAAAGCAATATCAGTTGCTGCCGA
>JAGVMA010000023.1 GCA_020054095.1 Bacteroidia bacterium
ATCGTTATTGTTGTTGGCAATGTTCTCTACATAATGCGAAACGGCAATGAGGTTCAGCTCAAGCAACGCTTCTTTGTCATACATAATGGATGTTTCGTCCTTGCCACCACCTTGTGCAGCAAGGTAGGCGTTTTCTAATACCAGCGCTGCATCAGTAACGGAAGCAAGTGGCGGATTAGGCGAAGGGAAATAAGCATTGCCTTTCATGCTTTGCACAATAAAACGTGCTTTTTCTACTTTTTTTGGAACGGACAAGCTACTAAGCTTGAGCACCGTCATGAATTTTCTTTTCATGTTGTTTTTTGTTTTTAGTGCCCTTGCTTGTTCCGTTCATGAACCGGAATTTTACTCGGGCGGTTTTACATAAGGTAATTTTACCGTGTAGTTTTTTATCATATAGCTCTGTTTTGGGGATTTTCAGACCATTTTTGTAAAATTTGATATCATCTTTTCTCTTTTTGATACCTTCTTCGTACAAGTTGATACCTTTTTTGTACGAGATGGTTTCATCTTCGCTGAAGTTGACACTATTTTTGTACGAGTTGATACCTTTTTTGTACGAGATGGTCTCATCTTCGCTGAAGTTGACACTATTTTTGTACGAGATGGTCTCATCTCCGATGAAGATGACACTATTTTTGTACGAGTTGATACCTTTTTCGTACGAGATGGTCTCATCTTAGATGAAGATGACACTATTTTTGTACGAGTTGATACCTTTTTTGTACGAGATGGTCTCATCTTCGATGGAGATGATATCATCTTAAGAGAAGATAGTCTCAAATTTTACAAACACTATTTTAAAGAACTGTAACTGCCTTTATAACGCTTGGCGCAAATAAAAGTTACAGTAAAACAATAAATAAATAAAAATTTATTTTATTGCCATATCCGCTAAAATGCTTATTTTATAGGGAGTGAGGGTTTTTTAAAAATCGAGTAAATCGGTAACTGAAATTTTTAGTGCCGATGATATTTCAATTAAAAATAAATAGGATGGATTAACTCGACCTTTTTCTATACGTTGGATACTTTGTTGGTCTTTACCCATCATATTTGCAAGCTCAGTTTGAGAAAGCATTTTTTCTTCTCGCAACTTGCGGATGCGATTACCCAATTGAAGAAGTTGCTTTTCTTTTTGCATTTAATAGTAATGCAATATGAAAACGACTGCTCGGCTACTTCACAACAAATTTGTTGTAATTAAAAATTTTACTATATTCGTTTTAGAGAAGTAAAAACAAAAAACAAGTTATTTCTGTATACAGAAATAATTTTTTCACAATCGGCCTGCGACCCTATACTGCCGCCACTTGCACCGCCTATGCGCCAAGCTGCATGGCAATTGCTGGTGCAAAACCAAATTAATTACCCGCAATACAGCACCGAAAACGAATTAAACAACAAGCGCATAGCATATAACTGGTTTAAGAATAACAGCACAGCACTTAATCTTGGCTCACCCGATGATGTGGTGTACAATAGTTTTTACAATACCCAAAACGGCAGCGCCACAGCGCAATTCGAAGATGTGTTAGATGCAATCCATAGCGAAAATATAAACAATGCCATTACCATTAATACTAACATAACGCCTAACTGCACCATAGAAACACTGCGCCAGCAGGTAAATACCATTTATTTAAACACTTGGGCACAGGGCATACGCCAGTTTACCGCTGCCGATAGTGCTTTTTTAATAAGCGTGGCAGCAGGTAATCCTATTGAATGGGGCGATGCCGTGTACAGCGCACAAGTAATGGTGGGAACATTTTTGCAGCCCGTTGGCAATCGTTATATGCCACAAATATATTACGAGCAAGAACAGGATAGCGTGATAATGAGTAGTAGTATTTTTCCTAATCCAAATGATGGAAATTTTACAGTAGAATACAATATTGCTGAAAAAGCTACGTTACAAATAACTGATATATTAGGTAACTGTGTTTGTACTTACCAACTTGTACCGGAGAATAACTATATTACAATAAATTGCAACGAGTTAAGCAATGGAATATATTTGTATAAGGTTTTAATGAACGGCAATATTGTTAAATCTGATAAAATAATTGTTATCAAATAAGCAAATAGTACTAAGAAATTTCCTGGGCATTGTTTTTATAATTTGTTTCTATAAAAACAATGCCCAGAACTTAGTGCCAAACGGAAGCTTTGAAAATTTTACTACCTGCCCAAATACTGGAGCACAAATATATTTAGCTGCGCCATGGTTTCAGCCATCTAAGTTTAGCGGAAATATATACAATTCCAGTTCTTCAGAATATTTTAACGCATGTAATAATGGTATTGTTGATATGCCAATTAATTTTGCAGGAACCCAAATTGCGCTTTCAGGACAGGGGTATGCGGGCGCAATATTATATGAGATAGCAATTGGATACCGCGAATATATAGAAGTAAGGCTTACAGATTCATTAATAGCTGGAAAACAATATTGTTTAAGCTTTTATGTTTCAATAGCTGAGAGTTCAGCTTGGGGAGTAGATATGATAGGAGGATATTTATCAAATGACTCGCTATTAACTTTTTTTACATAGATATTCCTGTTACCCCGCAAGTAGAAAATTTACCGGGCAATACAATTACCGATGTAAATGGCTGGACGCTAATAAGCGGCAGTTTTATAGCACAAGGAGGCGAAGAGTTTTTGACGATTGGGAATTTTAGAAACAACTTTAACATACAAACCCAATCAACAAATCAATCCTTCCCATCTCATGATTCTTATTATTTTATAGACGATGTAAGCTTAGTGTGTTGCGATAGCAGTGGCACATGTGAGTTGCCGGAGCCACCACTTTTGCCATTTTATGCCCCCAATGTATTTACCCCCAACGGAGATGGTATAAATGATTTATTTGAAATAAAAGGATTACAAAAAGGAGATAAAATAAATATTTATAACCGCTGGGGCACTAAAGTATTTTATAATATAAATGAGCACGCTTACTGGGATGGCTACACCACCAGTGGTGAGCCATGCAGCAGCGGCACCTATTTTTACACCCTAGATTTAATTAATGGTGAGCGCAAGAGTGGTTATGTGCAATTAGTAAAATAATACCCACTAAACCCTGCGCCTTCTAAAAATTTTATTTACAAAAACA
>JAGVMA010000028.1 GCA_020054095.1 Bacteroidia bacterium
ATTGAGTAAGGATTTTGAATACCTTTTAGAATCAAGTCAGGCAATGCTATATTTAGCCGCCTTAAAAATATTATTGAATAAAATTTAAACAGTTACTAATTGTGAATGACGAAATTGAATTTACTGGCGGGGGGGGGCAAATCGCTGGAACTATTAATAAAAAAACCACCGATTTTCACCGGTGGTTTTGGAGGTCCCGTGCGGATTCGAACCGCAGTAGGAGCTTTTGCAGAGCTCTGCCTAGCCACTCGGCCACAGGACCATTTTTAAATGGGCAGCAAATATAAAATTAAATTTTTATAAGCCGCTTAGGCTTTTTCATCAACGCCCCCGGCTTCGGCTGCAGCTAAACCCTCAAGGTCGCGGTCAAATAAGTAGAGTCCGCCCTTTTCGCCACCAATTAATTTCAGCTTGTCTAATATCTGACGAGCCAGCGCCTCTTCTTCAATTTGTTCAGATACATACCATTGCAAAAAATTGTGTGTGGTGTAATCTTTTTCTTTCAGGCAAATATCCACCAGCTTGTTTATTTCGTTCGATACTTTTATTTCGTGATTAAGTACTGTTTCAAAAACATTTTTTACTGATTTAAAAATCTTTGTTGGTTGCTTAAGCAAAGGAACAAGACCATGCCCGCCACGCTCGTTTACATATTTCATCAGCTTTAACGAGTGCATGCGCTCTTCATCAGAGTGCTTGTATAAAAACTGTGCTATGCCGTTCATGCCCTGTGTTTCGGCCCACGAAGCCATTGCTAAATAAAACTGCGATGACTCGGCCTCCAAACAAATTTGCTCGTTAAGAGCCGCTTCTATTTTTTTCGATAACATATTTTTATTTTTTAGTTAGTACTTGTATAAATCCCTTTAGTTCAATTGTTTTATCTCCAAAATCTTTGGCAACCAAAACATAGTAGTAGGTTCCGTCCACAACAATGTTGCCATTGGCAGTTCTGCCATCCCAGCCGGCACTCATGTTGCCCCATGTTACCAGCGCGTTTCCCCAACGATTAAATATGGTAAGTTCGGCCGATTTTACTCCGCTGTAATCAATCAAAAACAAATCGTTGTTGCCATCCCCGTTGGGAGAAAACACGTTGGGTATAACAATCACGGCTTCGGTTTCAACCACAATTATTGCCGTAACAGAATCAACACAGTTCGGGCTGTTAAAAACATAAAGCACCACAGTGTATGTTCCCGGATTATTATAGGTGTTAGATGGATTTTGAGTGTTAGATGTGTTGCCATCACCAAACACCCACGAGTAAGTGCCGCCACCCGTGCCGTTATTAGTAAAGTTTACAAGAAGTGGCGCAACACCCGTTGACGGGCTGGTCGTAAACGCAGCATTTATTCCAAGCGTTTGGTTTACTACAATTGTTTGCGAAACCGAACAGCCGTTAGCATCGGTAACAACCACCGTGTAAGTTCCGGCAGCAAGACCGGTTGCCGTTTGTGTGGTTTGATTTCCTGGCGACCACAAATAGGTAAATGGCGCTGTTCCTCCCGTTGTGTTTCCGGCAGTTGCGGTGCCATCGTTGTTTCCGCAGGTTTGGTCAGTTGCACTTGCTGTTGCCAACACAAATCCTTGCGATATTGTTACCGTTACCGAATCAATATTCGTGCAGCCGTTACCATCGGTTACAACCACGTAATAAACGGTGGTTGCCGTAGGCGAGGCAGTGGGGTTAGCAATGGTTGGGTTGCTTAATCCCGATGAAGGAAACCAAGAATATGCATTTCCGCCACTTGCACTTAGTTGCACGTTTCCGCCATTACAAATTGTTTGATTGTTTCCCGCATTGGCGTTTGGCAACGGATAAACCTGTATGGCAACCGTACCGGTTCCGGTGCAGCCGTTTGAGTCTGTTGCAATTACAGTATAAGTTGTTGTTGCCGTGGGCGAAGCTATCGGATTAAAAATATTATTTGCGCTAAGCGAGCCCGATGGCGACCAAAGATATGTAACACCGCCACTTGCATTTAATTGCGTGGTTGTTCCCGGGCAAATTGCCGTAAACGGACTTGTTACCACATTCGGGCCCTGTAAAATTGTTACCACCACCGTATCGGTATTGGTGCAACCGTTAACATCGGTTACAGTAACAACGTATGATGCGGTGCTTGTGGGCGAAGCAATAGGATTTTGAATATTAGAATTATTTAAACCCGTAGTTGGTGTCCACAAGTAGGAAACACCACCGCTTGCGCTAAGCTGTACGTTTCCACCGCTGCACACCGATTGGTCTAATCCGGCATTTGCTACCGGAGGCGCATTTACCGAAACATTTATTGTGTCTATATCCACGCAAGTTCCATTAGAAACAAAAACAACATAAGTAGTTGGTGTGTTTACTGATGCCATTGGGCTTGCAATATTCGGATTGCTTAAGCCCGCTGTTGGTGTCCAAGAATAAGCGGTGCCGCCATTTGCGCTAAGTTGAACGCTGTCGTTTATACATACAGCCACATCTGGTCCCGCATTTGCATTCGGCAGCGGATTTACCGTAACTGTTGTTGTCGCAGACGCAGTACATCCGCTTCCATCAATAATATTTACAGTATATGCAGTAGTGGTAGTTGGAAATGCATTAGGCGATGGCGAAGTAGCGCTGCTTAATCCGCTTGGCGGAGTCCAGTTAAATAAAACTCCGTTCCCGGATGTTACCAGTTGAACGGTATCGCCAATACAAATATTTACCGATGATGGATTTATGCTCACCGTTGCTGCGTTTACAGTAACGGTGATTGTGCTTACATTTGTACATCCGGCTGCGCTCGTGGCAACAAGCGTATAGGTGGTTGTGGCCGTTGGTGTAGCAATCGGATTTAGAATAGTAGTAGAGCTTAAGCTACCACCCGGAGACCAACTAAATGTTATTCCATTGCTCGTTCCGTTTAGCTGCGCATTGCCACCGCTGCATAGTGTAATATTGTTTCCTGCGCTTACGGTTGGCAATGGATTTACTGTTACCGTTACAGTTGCCGCAGATGAACACGCGCCCGTAGTAACGGTTACGGTATAAGTTGTTGTAACCGTAGGCGAAGCTGTTGGGTTAGAAATTGTTGAACTACTCAGCCCCGTTGCCGGACTCCAAACATAGCTTGTGCCGCCACTTGCGTTAAGCTGCACGCTGCCGCCCGCACAATACGATGGTGCGCTTGGCGTAACAAAAGCAGCCGGTGTTGGATTCACGGTGATTGCCACAGTTGCTTGGCTTGTGCAGCCCAAGGCATCGGTTCCAAAAACGGTATAGTTGGTTGTAGTTGTAGGCGATGCTATCGGGTTAGAAATGGTAGTATTGTTTAATCCTGCTGCGGGAGCCCAGCTATACGTAACCATATTTGTGGATGCAATTAACTGCACATTTCCTCCGCTGCAAATTGTTATTGCGGTCGGTGTTGCGGTAACTTGTTGTCCAACCAAAACGGTAACAGTATCTCTGAAAGTTGCGCAACCCGTTGTTGTTGCAACATAACTTGTAGTGGTGGTTGGCGAAACAACAATACTGCTTCCGGCCCCCACTGGCGTGTTTGCAGGCAGCTCCAGCCATGCTATTACCGGAGGGCCGCTTGGAGTAAACGTCCAGCTTTCGTTAATCGCTGTCCACTGTGTGCTGTTTCTTCCCGGAACAGGATATGCAATTGTGCCCGTTGGGTCGTGTATCCCTTGCACAGCTGTTCCTCCCGCCCACGCTAAGCAGTTGGGCTTATTGGCCAAGTTGTTTTGAATTAAGTTAGTCGTTTCATAAAGTACAATTTGAAAAGTGCCCAGCGTGGTTGTGCACGAAAACATTGGGCAGTTGTTCCATGATACCACTAATCTGCGATTGGGCATAGTGCCCAGCGTTTGGTAATTTATGTAAGGCCCACCGGCTATTCCCGGATGCCAATCTTGCCAAGGGCCCATAATGCAGTTTTTAGGAATATTTGCCAAGGTTGAAGGGATGGGGGCAGAAGTAAAGGTTATTGGTTGTGGCGAAAAAGCCACCCAACCATTAGAGCCAATATAAAATTGAGTGTAGCATACGCCCATAAACTCAAAACTAAATCCAATAGGAAACGGCCCGGATTGTGAATCATCGGACATTGCAACAAATGTTCCACCCGTGTAAGTGTCTGGGGCATAAGGCACTTGGGCAATGTTGTAAACCGTGGTTGAGGTGGTTATGGTGGTGGTTGCGTTTAGCGTAACAGTACCGGGAGGGCAAAGCGTATCGTTGGGGCCGGCATTTATTTGTGCAAATAATAGTTGCGACAAAAAAATTAGGCAGAGGGCAAGTAATAGTTTTTTCATTTGTATAGAGATGTGTTTTTAAAAATAGGTGTGCAAATTTAGAAATAAATTAAACCCAAACTTGCTATTAATAATGACTTAACAAAGCCGTTTAGCGTTGCTTGGCGTGGCGAAAATATTAGTCGTACATTTAGCGCAGTTAATCTAAAAAATGTCGAGAAAAAAATTTCAGAAAAAAGGAAATAAGAAGCCGAAAAGCTATTTGTTTGAGGAAGTTTTAAGGGTGCTGAAAAAAAATCCTAAAAAGGCGCTCAATTACAAACAGATTTCTGCCGAGCTTGGTATTTTTGATCAGGGGCAAAAATTGCTGATAAACTCCATCATGCAAAATTTAGTTGAAAAAGAAGTTTTGGCAGAGCCCGAGCGGGGCAGATTCAAAATTAAATTCGTAGAACGATATATCGTTGGCAAGGCGAGTATTATTACATCGGGGGCGGCATACGTTGTTTCCGAAGATTCGGATGAGGACATTTATGTGGCACAGCGCCATTTGCGAAATGCGTTAACTGGCGATACCGTAAAAGTTTTATTGCACCCGCAGCGCGATGGTCGCAAGCCGGAGGGCGAAGTGGTAGAGGTGATGGAGCGAGCAAAATCGCAATACGTGGGAACAATACAGGTGAATAAGCGCTATGCGTTTTTGGTGCCCGATAATCATCGCACAGGCGCTGATATTTATATTCCGATAGATAAATTATGCGGAGCAAAAGACGGACAAAAAGCAATTGCAAAAATTATCGAATGGCCGCAAGGTGCATCAAATCCTATTGGCGAAATAATTGAAGTGCTTGGCAATGCCGGGGATCAAAACACCGAAATGCACGCCATACTTGCCGAATATGGTTTGCCCTACGCTTTCCCGAAAGACGTGGAAAAATTTGCTGAACTTATTCCCACCGAAATAACTGCTGCAGAAATAAGCAAACGAAGAGATTTTAGAGGCATCACCACATTTACAATTGACCCTGTTGACGCAAAAGATTTTGATGATGCGCTTTCTATACAAAAATTAAAAAACGGAAATTGGGAAGTGGGCGTGCACATTGCCGATGTATCGCATTACATGAAAGAAAATTCGATGCTTGACAACGAGGCAATAAAGCGTGCCACATCGGTTTATTTGGTTGATAGAGTAGTGCCCATGTTGCCCGAAAAATTATCGAACAATGTTTGTTCGCTTGTGCCCAATCAAGACAGACTTTGTTTTTCGGCAGTTTTTGAAATGAACGAAAATGCCGAAATTTTAAACGAATGGTTTGGTCGCACCATCATCCATTCGATTCGCAGGTTTGCTTATGAAGATGCACAAAAGGTGATTGAAACAGGCCAAGGCGATTTGGTAAGCGAAATAAAGTTGTTGCACTCACTCGCACAAAAATTACGAGCCGAACGAATGAAAAGCGGCAGCATAGCATTTGATAAATTAGAAGTGAGATTTCATTTAGATAAAGACGGCAACCCAACCGGAGTTTTCTTTAAGCAAATGAAAGATGCCAATAAACTAATTGAAGATTTTATGTTGCTTGCCAACAGAAAGGTGGCAGAGTTTGTTGGGAAAAACGCAGCCAAGTACATTCCTGAAAAGCAACAGAAAAAAACAATTAATCGCGTATCGGCATTGCCATTTGTTTATCGCATTCACGATGAACCAAACCAAGATAGGTTAATTGAGTTTTCTTCTTTCGTTAAAAAACTGGGGTATAAATTAAATGTGCAAAACGAAAAAAACTTAGCACAAGGAATCAATAAACTATTGGCAGAAGCATCAGAAAAACCCGAAGGCAACGCAATTGAAATGCTCGCAATTCGTACAATGGCAAAGGCAATTTATTCTACCGATAATATTGGGCACTATGGCTTAGGTTTCGATTTTTATTCGCATTTCACATCGCCCATTCGCAGGTATCCGGATGTGATGGCGCACCGCCTGCTCGATTTTTACTTGAAAAAAGGAAACGGAGCCGGTGTTGACAAAAGCGTGAAGGTGGACGAAAAAGAATTAGAAATGAAATGCAAACATTCGTCAGAAATGGAAAAATTGGCAGCAGAAGCCGAGCGCTCATCTATCAAATACAAGCAAGTGCAATTTTTACAAGATAAAATAGGGCAGGAGTTTAACGGTGTAATTTCCGGAGTTACCGAGTGGGGAATGTTTGTGGAAATAACCGAAAATTTGTGCGAAGGAATGGTGCGCTTGCGCGAGATGAAAGACGACATGTATTATTTTGATGAAGAAAATTATTGCATTGTGGGCAGGCGCCACAAACGCAAATATACGCTTGGCGATAAAGTGCGCATACAAGTTAAGCATGCCGATTTGCCTAAAAAGCAAATAGACTTTGTTATTGTGGATGCCGATGATGACCAGCCGCAAGAATATTATACCAAGCCAAAAGAAAAAAAACCATCAGACTATCAGCGCGAGAAAAAAAACAAGACCGCTGCTAAAACAGAACCACCAATAAAATCTGAAAAATCGCAACCGAACAATTCGGCTAATCCCTCGAATATAAAAGACGAGTGGGGCTTTGATGCTTAATTAAAACATTTTTTTATCGAACAAGCCCATTTGTGGCTTTCTGTTGCGCTTGCGTTTTTTGCGCTCGGGTTTTCCGTCAAGCGGATCTTTTTCCCTGTTTTTTTCTTTGCGCGATTTATAGTTAAACTTAAACTTAAATAATTTCTTTTTTTGTTTTTCGCCATTTGTTTTCTCGCCCATTTTACGCTGCCTCCGGCTTTGTTTTTTTTCAAATGTATCTTTCTGCTTTTGTTCTTTCTTTTTTTGGCGCGTGGTAAAAACATCGCCATTTTTTTCTATATTCTTTTTCTTTGTTTTGGTTTTAAATGCATCGCCCTGCGGATTGCTTTTTGTGCGATTGCGTTTGCCAAATGGATTTTTGGTTACGCGGTGGTTTTTTTTCCTCTTGCTGTTATTCCCAAAATCGGGGCAGCTTTGTGCCGATGCAGCGCCAACAGATAATGTCAAAACAAAAATTAACAAGCGTAACATGGCAACTAAAGTAAACCAAAGCGCACAAATTGCCAAAAACCATTACTTTAGCTAATCAATAAAACAAACATGAGAAAAAAATTACTTCAGCTATTTTTATTTTACTCAACACTAATTTCAGCGCAAAGTTACAACAGCCCCGAGAGCGTAACTTGGCACCAAGGCACTAACCAATATTTTATTTCTAACAATGGCAATAATCGTATTTTGGCTCGCTCACCACAAGGCGCGCTAACTAATTTTACTACTAATATAAGCAGCGGCCCGCACGGGCTGGAGGTGGTTGCCGACACATTGTATGCTTGCGATGGCGCATCAATAAAAGCATTTAATATTAATAATGGAAGTTTGGTTTTTGCGCTTAATCTTGGCGCAAGTTTTTTAAACGGAATTTGTTACGATGGCAATGGCCATTTGTTTGCCACCGATTTTACAGCCAAAACAATTTATCGCATTAATGTTTATCAGCGCACAGGCAATTTATTTGTTTCGGGTTTGGTAAAATCGCCAAACGGAATAATTCACGATGCAGCAAACAATCGTTTGGTGTGGGTAACCTGGGGCAGCAGTGCACCTATTATGCAAGCGCTATTGAGCGATTCATCGGTATCGCAAGTAACGGCAACTTCACTTGGAAATTGCGATGGAATAGTGCGCGATGGGCAAGGAAATTATTATGTTAGCGCTTGGAGCACCAGCAGTATTTATCGCTTTACAAATACATTCACCTCGCCCACGCAGGTGGTTACAGGGTTAAACAGCTCGGCCGATATTTATTACAATTTAGTTACCGATACATTGGCATCGCCTAATTCAGGGAGCAACACGGTTACCTTTCATTACTTTGGATTACAAACAAGTACCGAGCAAGCGCCAATTGAAATTTTGAAATGGAATGTTTTCCCTAATCCGGCAACTAATAATATAATGGTTAGCACAAGCGTGGCAGCGCAAGTAATAATTTACGATGTTACGGGCAAACAAATTTTCAGCACACAATTAACAGCACACAAAAACGAAAACATAGGGGTAGAAAAATTTTCAGCCGGCATTTATTTTGTGAAACTAATTAGTGGCGAAACCACCGAAACACGAAAGTTAGTAGTAACACACTAAGCTACATCATCACCTCTTCAAGCACTTTGTGCGATTTTATTTCGCTGAGCGAACTAAGGTGCAGCGTATAATATTGTATAATTTTTTCGAGCAAAAGTTTCCGTTCGCTTCCGCCAATGGTTATTGCAGCAGAATTTTCAAAATCGCAATTACATAATTCTAAAAACCTATTGCCTTCGGTTGCAGTTATAAAAAAGGGGTGAATAGGTTCGTGCGGCAAAAACACACCCTCTTGCAAATCAAAAAATAAATTTTTTGCCGAACGGTTTTCTTGCGGGCGAAATCCTAAAAACGAAGTGAGTTTTAACAAAAACAAAAGATGAAAATTAGCGCAACTATCGGTTTTAAAATCTAAAAAAAGCAGGGCGCTGTAAATAAAATTAAAAAGTGGCGGGTTGCTTTCTTCTTCTTTTATTGATTTATAAAGCATCTCGTTCAGGAAAAATAAAATACCGCTTTTAGAAATATCTGAACCTATGTTTTGGTACGGCTGTGCGCTTTTAATTTCTTTAATGCGCTGCAATTGTTTTTTTTCTTTGTGATAAATCACGCACTCTACCAGTGCAAGCGGTTGCAATAAATTTATTTTTGTTGCCGATTTTTTACTGTGCGCTGCCGATACCATAAACGATTGCAGCCCAAATGCTTCGGTGTAAATTTTTGCGATGATGGAAGAATCGGAATATTTAAGTGTATGAAAAACTATTCCGCGCGTGGTGGCGAGCATTAGTTAACGATGCAAATTTTGGTTACATACGTTTTGCTGCCATCTTCATTGGTCATAAAAACCAAGTAAATCCCACTATGTGCACGTTCGCCATTAAAATTAGAACCATCCCAAATTGCCTGACCGCCTAACGCCTTGGTTTGATAAACAAGCACTCCGCCAATGTCGGTTATTTTCACATCGCAATTTTTAACTAATCCTTTTATGGCAATTGGTCCACCATAGCCGGGCCTAACCGGATTGGGATAAACATACACATCGGTAAATTCATCTAGGCCATCGGTGGCGGTGCCCTTGTATGAAACAATGCCACCTTCGGTTGCAAAAAACACCTCCCCGTTTTGGCCGTTTATTTTTATGTTCGTAATTGCATTGGAAGGAAGCGGACTGTTGCTTTCTGTAAAATGGTCTATTTGCACGGTTCCATCGGCTGACATTAAATACACGCCCGAGTTTAGTGTGCCAATCCATTTTCGGTTGGCGCCATCAATGGCTATGCTGGTTACAATTTCGGTTTCTAATAGTAGTTGCGTTTGTCCGTCTTGCTCAATATAAATTTGTTGCGCATCCGAAGGGTTGGTTGAAAAAATATTTTCGGGCGAATAAAAAACCGCTACGCCCTTATCTGTACCTACCCATATTTCGCCATCATCATCCTCGGCAAGGCAATACACTTCGTTGCTCGGCAGGCCACCGCTGCCAGCGGACGATGTCAGTTTTTTGTATTGGTCATCGCCTGTGCCCCACGTTCCGTTTTCAGTAAAAGCAAGTATTCCGCCTCCGCGTGGCATCACCACCCACTTGTGCTTGCTATTTGTAACTATAACCTGCGACAAGGTTGGTGCATTAAGCAATTGTCCAAAATTAAATGCCTGCCAAGTGCCATCTGTTTTTTTCACCGATAGCGGACTTGCCGCTAACGAGTTGCTCACCCACAAATTTCCGTCTTCATCAAAAGCAGAGCCAAAAACATATACCGCACCGCTATTAGGGGCATCCATACGAACTTGCAAGGAGCTATTATTTTCGTCATAAACAGTAACAAAACCGGTGTTTTTATTTACCTCAATTAGCCCTTGCCCGATGGTGCCGGCAAAAGCCTGTGGTGTGTTTTTGGGATTAATGGTTGCAGATACCAAATCGCGAAAGGGCAGCCACGCTTGCGAATTATAAATGCCATGCTCGCCCCAAGTGCCCTCGCTGTAATAATAAATGCCATCAAAATTAAATTGTCCGTTCCACAAATCGTTGCGCTCACCGGGCGCAACCCACAAATCGCCATCTACCAAATCCATGCTATATGCTTTGGCATTAAGGGGGCCATCGGGCGAAAACCGTTCGTTACACCACACGCTGCAAAATACTTTTATCAATCCATTGTCGTTATCGGCAATCCACATATCGCCTTGCGCATCGCGCAGCACTTGGCGCGGGTTAATACCATAACCCGATTGAAATGAGCCAAAGCGACCTACGCTTGTAAACGAGGCATCGTAAATATCAGTGTAATTGTTAAGCGAAAGAAAAATTTGATTAGCGGAAACGCTTATGTTGCGAACGGTCATGCCTGTGGTATCAGCCGGAAAATAATCCCAATTAGTTCCATCGTAAATATAAAGCGTGTCTTGGTTCTCCGCATTGGTCATTAGCTTTTTTGAAAGCGAGGCAATAATTGCCCCGTTGATGAATTTTATTTGGTTGTATTTGCCAATGGGCAATTGTGTGAATTTGCTCCACGAGTTAAAATCGGCAAGGTTAGGGGCATTTAAGTCGGCACGGTAAACTCCCGAGTCGGTGGCGGCATACAAATAATTATTGTCGCTGGTAATATCTCGCACGTTAATATAGTTTCCGTTTTTACCTATGTAATAGGTGTCTTTTATTTCTCTTCTGTCGGTTTCTAAAACCACTATGCCAAAGCCGCAAGCAAGATAAGCCAATTGGTCTTTTAAGTAAATGCTGTTTATGCTTTTATTGCCCACAATATTTGATCGCTTAATGTCCGAAATATTGAAAACATATTTGTCCATCAATAAATCCACATTCCCATTGGAATAAGTTATAACTACGTTATTATTATAGCTGTTAAATTTTACATCTGTTAAGCCTACATCTGTTAAGCCATTAACCTTTGTAAGCCTGTTGGTACTACCACTTTGTTTATCATAAATAATAATGCCGCCAAATTCGGTAGCACAATAAACCTTGCCATTGCCTTCGGTAACGGCCACACCTTGCCTATAGGGCAAGTGATCGCGCCATTGGCCAATGGGTATTTGTGCCGATGCCTGGCAAAAACACAATGTGGCGATAAAAAAGAAAAAACGTTTTGACCTAAAATTCATTTTCAATCACAATATTATAGATAAATATGGAAATAATAACGGTAAAAGGCGGCAAATATTGTGGAGCGCAAAACATGCTAATACTTACATTTGCCGGAACAAATTACAGGCCCTGTAGTTTAATGGATAGAATAAGAGATTCCGGTTCTCTTGGTGGGGGTTCGAATCCCTTCGGGGTCATATTTTTGTGGACATGCGCGGCAGTACGCAAAATTTTGTGCTTGTTTACTTGGTTATTTTGCCTTGTAAGCACAGAAAAGTCAAACACAATGAAAAACAAGCTAATCGCTGCGGCTCTGCTGTTTATGGCATTTGCCTTTAATGCGAAAGCACAGCAAGATATTTACTATACAGTAGATACGCTAAAAAACAAACCCCGCAATATGCTGAGTACCACGGGCGGAAATATGGATTTTGCATTTCAATCGAAAATACAAGCCGCACCGGCATTTATGCTTATGGCAGATATTCGGTGGGACTTATCGTTTCTGTGGGCGCTAAAGGAATTTTTGGCGATAAAACATCGCAGCCCTTTGCCGATTATACTTTTGATACCAAACACAGTTACTATGGGGCAAAAGCGTGGTTCCACTTTAAAGACCGCAGCGAATACACGAATACAAAATTTGAATTTGGTACCGATGATCAATATAATTACAGTGCCACTTTTCCGGTACGCAGCCGCGCCATTTATGGCCTTTCGGGCGGGTTGTATAATCACTCGTATTCGGTTACGCGCTTTGGTGCCGATTCAAATTTATTTACCGCTACCGATGTAAACAACAATACATACAAAGGCGATACTATTTATGCCAATGTAAACACCACCGTTTTGGCGGCCGGCATTACCGGGAGTTTTGCCACTAATTATAAATTCAGGTTTAACCTCAGTACGAGCCAGAAAAAATATTACAAAGCATCGCAATCGGGCGATGTATCACTTGAATTTTTATATGCACTTGCAAATGTGTACGATAAAAAAGTGGGCGTAACAATGGCTAACGGCCAATCGCTTTTTTATAACATAGATAATTTGCAGATTAAGCGCATGGGCTTTAGGTTGCAGGTAGGAGGCCGCAAGGGAGCGTTATCGTATCGTGCCGAATTTGGTTCGAGGCCGGGAGCAAAGTACATGTTGCAGCCCGATAAAAAATGGGCGAGAGGATTATTTTTCTGCATGGGTATTGGGTTTTTAATTAAAAATTAGATTTTGTTTTCCGCCACAAGCAAACTGCAGGTTTGCTTGTGGCGGATGCTTTTAGTGCGATATAAAAATAGAAATGTTTGTAATTGCTTTTTGAGACAAGGTCGCAACTCTCATTAGTTGAAAAAACAACCAGCACCCCTTGGCTGCATTGCACGTCTTCCAACATACAGTTTCAGGTAACGTATATAAAGATTATCTTTGTGTAACAAATTAATAGTTAAAATGAAAACAATTTTCATAACATATAACCCGAGTTCAGAATTTGAACGAACCTTAGCCATTAGACTCCACACAATTGGAGCCGCAACCGGATTTAAAATGTACTTACCTGATAGATTTAATTCAGATAGGATTTTAGATGACGAGACAAAAAATAGAATTAGCAAAGCGGATTACGTTGTTATGTTTTCGACCTCTCAACTTTCCTCAACCGTTAAACAAGAAATAGAATTCGCTTTTAGCGTATTGAATGATAGGTCAAAAATAGTAGTGATTTACGACAAGAATCGCGGTAAAAATCTGAAAGGAGATATTACAGCTCACTTTACGCCTATTTATGTTGACCAATTTGAAAGAAGTCAGGACAAGGTTTTGGGCAAAATAATTAATACTATTCAAAGTAAAGAAATTAGCGCTCAGAATCGGCAAATTGTAAAACTCACTAAAGAAAAAGAAAACTCACAGGCGCTCGCGGCTCTTTTTGGTATAGGGCTGGGTTTACTCATCCTTGGCTCTGCTTCTTCATCTAAGTAAAGAATGGGATTAGAGAATATTATTGTTGATAACACAGTCTTTAACTTTTTTCTCAGAATTAAAGGAGTCGACTTAAGCAACATTTTACGCAATACTATTGGTGGCATGGTCTTGGTTCCATCTGAGATCGTAAATGAAATGGAAAACATAGCAAACAAATATCCTGAATTATCAATAGGGGTTGAGAAATTTAAAAACCAAATAGCAAGGGGCGATTTTTTTATTCACTGCGAAAGTTTCGATTCAACAGTTTTGTCGTTTGCAAGAGAATACGTTGATAAAGGAGAAGCGGAGGCTGTTGCTCAATGCATGAAGAGGCGAATACCTTATTTTATAACAGACGACTTTAAGTGCCTTCCCTTTATTTTAAGAAACTATGATGATATCAATGTAAATAGTACCTTCTTTTTAATAGCGGTTGCCGACATGCACGGTCTAATTAATAACTATAAACAAGTTTTTGAGGACTATAATAGGATTTGCAATTATCACAAAATGAGCCCGCCCAGAAAGGCGAATCACCAAGCAAGGCTTAGAAGGGAATATCTTAAAGCTGCAAAATTATTTGGCATATCATTAGCGCCAGAAGCCGTTGTGAGCAAAACCAAACTATAGATACGCTATCTATTGACGCTAACAAATCCACCAATTTCAGAATTTTGGATGTGCAGTAGGTGTTTAAAAAAATTAATACCTTTGAGCCACTAAAACCAAGCACCAAATGAAAAGCATATTATTATTAATGGGAATGGGCACTTCAGAAATCATCATTATACTGGTGATTATACTTTTGCTTTTTGGCGGAAGAAAAATTCCGGAACTGATGAAAGGATTAGGACAAGGTGTTCGCGAATTTAAAGACGCTTCGAGCGGCAAAGACAAAGAAGCCGACAAAAAAAATTAATTCTCAGTGGGTACGCCCACCGTTTTTGCACTTCTTTTTTTGTGATAAAATACCATTCATTAGCAGCTATTAATGCCGATTTGCAAAGCGGAAAAATTACCGTTACGGCACTTGTAAATCACTACCTTAAAAACATTGCCGATAAAAAAGATTACAATATTTTTTTAGAGGTTTTTGCCGATGATGCATTGGCGCAAGCCAAACTAATTGACGAAAAAATAAAAAACAAAACTGCCGGAAAATTGGCAGGCGCAGTAATTGCGCTAAAAGATAACATCTCTGTTAAAGGCAAAAAGCTTTCGGCATCATCAAAAATTTTAGAAGGATACACTTCGCTTTACAACGCCACTGTGGTGGAGCGCTTGCTTGCGCACGATGCTATAATTATAGGCCGCACTAATTGTGATGAATTTGCCATGGGCAGTTCTAACGAAAATTCGGCATTCGGCAACGTGCATCATCCGCTTGACGAAAGCCGTGTGCCCGGTGGTTCATCGGGCGGCTCGGCAGCAGCAGTGGCTGCCGATATGTGCCTTGCTGCGCTCGGCACTGATACAGGCGGAAGCATACGCCAGCCCGCTTCGTTTTGCGGTGTGGTGGGCTTAAAACCCACTTATGGCACCGTATCGCGTTATGGCATTATTGCTTATGCATCTTCGTTTGATCAGGTGGGGCCGCTCACACACTCGGTAGCCGATGCTGCACTTATACTCGAAACCATTGCCGGGCCCGATGAGTATGATAGCACCTTATCACAAAAGCCGGCACAAAAATTTTCGGAATACACTAATAAAAACCCGAAATACAAAATTGCTTACCTGCGCGATTGCTTAGAGAAAGACGGACTGGATGCCGAAATAAAAAATAAAATGCTTGCCACCATTGAGCAACTAAAGGCCGATGGACACGAACTCACGGCAGTAGATTTTCCTTTTCTTGATTATTTGGTGCCCGCCTATTATGTGCTTACTACTGCCGAAGCAAGCAGTAACCTTTCGCGATACGATGGCATACGCTACGGCTACCGCAGCAAAAACGCCACCGATTTAGAAAGCACCTATAAAAAATCGCGCTCAGAAGGATTTGGCACCGAAGTAAAACGCAGAATAATGCTCGGCACATTTGTTTTAAGTGCCGGATATTACGATGCTTATTATGCCAAAGGACAAAAAGTGAGGAGATTATTGCAAAACAAAACCCTCGAAATTTTAAACCAACACCAATTTATTTTACTACCCACCACACCCGGCACCGCATTTAAGTTTGGCGAAAACAGTGCCGACCCAATTAAAATGTATCTGGAAGATATTTTTACCGTGCAATCGAACTTAACCGGAATACCCGCCATATCATTACCACTTGGCACACACAGCAACGGGCTGCCTTATGGCATACAAGTAATGGCAAATAAATTTGACGAAAAAAATCTTTTCGCTTTTGCCGATTACCTGATGCAGAAAAAATAAATTTTTCTTGTATTTATAAATTTAGTTACCATTTTAGTGAGACCTTCCGTGCGCTATCATTCCGAGCCTGCCTGCAGCAGGCAGGCGATGCGAAAAATATCAGTTACGAAATAGAGATTGCCGCGTTCCGTTTCACTTCACTCGCAATGACGAAAATGAAGAGCCGCACAAATTCAGCATTCACAACTCTACATTCACAATTCATTTTTCACCCCACGCGCTTAATAGCCCATCCCGATTTATTGGCAAGCGAAGCACAGGTGTATTTTACACTGTTTTTTTTTTTCGATGTACCTGCATATACGCGATGGTGTGCGATATCTTTTCCATTCCTGTTTTTCGATGATTAAACTTTCGTGAATTTTTAAATTAAGGATAGCATCGTAAAAAACAGACGAACGACCTGTGTTTATTTTTTCAAGATTATCGTATTCGGAGGCGGTTAATTTTTTCATTTTAATTTAGGTTTTTGCTGAACAGTAACGCAACGATGATGAACAATTGCGCAACGATGGTGAACTGATG
>JAGVMA010000014.1 GCA_020054095.1 Bacteroidia bacterium
AGTTACTGTTACTGTATAAGTGCCAGATGATAATCCGGTTGCGGTTTGCGTTGTTTGCGAATTGCTCCACAAATAAGTATAAGGCGATGTGCCGCCTGTAGGTGTTATAGTTGACGAACCACTGTTTCCATTAAAGCAAACTACATTATTTATATTGGGCGTTAATGAGAATGGTGCGCTTCCAATAAATCGGGCAATAAATGGACTTGTAAATCCGACAAGTGAATTTTGATGGCCAGTATTGTAAAAAATATTGTTTGTACTGGTGGTGTTTCCTAATATCACAAAATCACCAGAATTGTTGCTTGACACATTGCTCTCATACCAATATGCAGACTCAGTGCCAGTGCCACCATAGTATGTGCTCCAAACTATAGTTCCTGTTGATTGATCGAAAAGCGAAATAAAAGCATCTTGTGTTCCTCCAAAATTTGCCTGATGCAGGTTGCTTCCAAATGCAATTGCTGATGCGCTTGTTGTGTAGCCCATTACAAGGAGTTGATTACATATATTATCAATGTTATATGCTTGCTCGGTTCCAGTTCCTCCGAAATAACTACCCCAGATGCGTGTTCCTGTTGCGCTAAATTTTACAGCAAATGCATCTTCGCTACCGCTTAGTGTTGTTTGATGTGTGCCTACTGTTGAAATATTTGTGGGGCTATTTGTACGGCCAACAAAAACAATGTTATTCTGCACATCACAAACTACACCATAAGCCACATCAGCAGATGCTCCACCGTAATATGTTGCCCATTGCCTAACACCTGCAGCATTAAATTTTACGAGTATAGCATCGCTTGGCCCGTTTAATGTGGTTTGATATGCGCCTACTGTTGCAATATTATTTGCAGTATTAACACTATTGCTCCATGTTGCAAGCACCACGTTATTATTATTATCAGTAGTAATGCCTGATTTGTACCAATCGGTTTCAGTTCCGGTGCCGCCATAATACGTTCCCCATAAACGATTTCCGTTTGCATCAAATTTTACCAAAAAAGCATCATCGCTTCCTCCTCCATATATAACTTGATGTGCCCCAACAGACGAAATGTTGTTTGACGATTCTGTATTACCAGTTACTAAAATATTTCCTGATGCATCCACACAAATTCCCCATCCTTCATCATCCATTGATCCACCATAATACGTGCTCCACACTCGCGCCCCATTTGCATCAAATTTTGCGGCAAGTGCATCCCATGGGCCGCCACCATAAGTTGATTGGTGCGCTCCAACTGTTGCAAAAATTCCATTTCCTGTAATCCATGCTGTAATATATACGTTACCTGTTGCATCACTAACAATAGCTGTTGCACCGTCCCATCCGCTGCCGCCATAATAAGTAGCCCACTGGCGTGCTCCCGCAGCATTAAACTTTACCATAAACACATCGCCACCGCCTGCATATACTGTTTGAAATGCGCCCGATGTTGCAATGTTTGTTGCACTCCGAGCATCACCGCAAGCTATTGAGTTGCCATTATTATCAAGTGTAACACCCATTCCATAATCGCCACCCGTACTTGCATAGTAAGTTCCCCACATAATATTTGGAACAGGATCTATTACAAGTGTTTTTTCGGGGCTGTATGTCTCCGAAATAAAACCAAATGTGTTATCGTTAAACTGATGAAATTTTACTTGTACTATTTCTTTATTATCAGTAACAGTTGTGTATTGGTAACTTAAAGGAATGTTTTCAGAAATAGTACGAATACTGTTTTTAATTATAATTTGATTATCGGCAAGCGATATATCATAAGCGCCATTGTATTGCATTTTTATTTCTGATGGATTTCCTCCCGGGTAAATAATAAAATTATACTTCAGTTCGGATTGATTGTTTATTTCGAAAACCAAATCAATATTGTTATAAATGTTTTTATACGTTACTTTATTATAATGCCTTACATGGACTGCGCCCTGCTCAGTAGTTATTTGGGTATAATAATTAATATAATCGGCTGCCGGCTGCTCCGCTATTAGCTGAGTGTTAGGGTTAGAGTTCAGTATATCTACATCTATTCTATGCGTTTTAACTATTGTTTGTAAATCAAGTTCACGCATTTTTTTCATATCAGTAGTTGATGAAGTGGGTTCTTGCATCACCCTTAGTAATTCTGATGATTTTTCTGTTTGGCGCAACTCATAGCTAAATCCATTATTACGCAACTGAGTATTTATCTCTCCTCCGCAAAAAAGAAACTTTACATCATTATTCGGGAAATAATCCTGATTCATTATCTGGCCCTTGTTTTCAATAAACCCATATTGAGTAGCTATTGCGTTGCTGGTGCTACTTTGTCCATACACAGTAATAGTGCTAAAATGAATAGAAATAATAAAAGCAAAATGCCGAAATAGTAAATTAGTTTTCATTGTGGGGTGGTGTATTTTCTGAAACAAAAGTAGACCGCCCTTTTTTCCTGTCATTTGATGTATATCAAGAAATAGAAAATCTTTTGTAATTTAGGTTTCGTGAATATCAACGAAGCTGACTTAAAAAAAACCATCTGCTCTCTTTTTCCTGTTCAAGGCGAAGAGTTGACAGAATTATTATACACCTTTACTCCTATAAACTATCCTGCTAAAAAAATCATTATTGAGCAAAATCAGGTAAGTGATCAGCTGTATTTCGTTTCGAAAGGGTGCATGCGCTCCTATTATATTGATGAAAAAGGACGAGAGGTAACCCTATGGCTGGGGCATGAGGGAGATTTTATTACTTGTTTCAGAAGTTGGCTTACACGAAAGCCCGGCCATGAGACAATTGAATTGGTTGAAGATTGTAAGCTATATAGCATTTCATACACGCTTTTGCAGAAATATGCAAAAAAATATCCCGGAGTTAATTCATTTTACCGCTTGGTTATCGAAGATGGGTTTTTGTATTGGGAAAAACGCGCATACATGTTGTTATTTACATCTGCACGCGAAAGGTATGATGATTTAATAACCCGTTATCCATTGGTAATGAACAGATGGCCATTGGGTCATATTGCTTCTTATTTAGGCATTACACAAGAAACGCTTAGCCGCTTGCGTGCTGAAAAGTGAAATGCTACCTCACCAGCGATATATTTCCTTTTTGTGAATACGATTCGCCAGTACTTAACTCACAATCAAAATAGTAAACGAAAACGCCTGTGTTTACCGGCTTGCCTTTGTAAGTGCCGTCCCAACAGTTAGTAAAATTGGTTGATTCAAATACTTTTTCGCCAAGACGATCGTAAACTTTAATTACAAAATTTGCGATACACACATTAGCTGGCACACAGTATAAATTATTTATTCCATCACTGTTAGGGGAGAATGCATTGGGTAATATTTTACTCATATCTAAGCTACCGCACGGAACTTCAACTATAACTGTAACACAAGCGGTATCGCTACATCCATTAACATCGGTAGCTATGGCGCAGTAAGTAGTGGTTTGCAAAGGCGTTGCTACAGGATTAGCACAAGTAGTGCAACTCAAACCTGTAGCCGGAATCCAAGTGTATGTTAACCCTCCTGTGGCATTAAGTTGTGTGTTATCGCCAAAACTAATGGTAGTGAGCGTTGCAGTTGCGTTTGCCGTTGGGCCGGGCAGGGGCGCAACCACTATTGTTTGCGTTTGCGAACAGCCACTTGCATCGGTTACAACTACTGTGTAAGTGCCAACAGCAAGACCTGTAGCCGTTTGTGTAGTTTGTCCATTATTCCAGCTATAGGTATAAGGATTTGTTCCGTTAGCCGGATTAGCGGTTGCGCTTCCTGTTCCTGATGAACAAGCGCTTGGCGTGGATGTTACCGCAAGCGTAACCGGATTATTTACTGTAACGGTTACTGTTTGTTGCTGTGTGCAGCCATTTGCATCGGTTACAACCACCGTATAAGTGCCTGCTGCAAGCGCAGTAGCAGTTTGGGTGGTTTGTCCGTTGTTCCATAAATAGGTGTAGCCTGGTGTGCCGCCCGATGGAGTAGAAGTTGCTGTTCCGTTGCTACCAATGCAATTGGTTTGTGTTGAACTTGTGTTAATTGCAATGGCAGCGGGTTGTGTAATGGTTACCGTTTGTTGCACCGTGCAGCCATTCACATCGGTTACCGTTACTGTATAAGTTCCGGCAGCTAATCCGGTGGTGGTTTGGCTGGTTTGTGTATTGCTCCACAAATATGTGAAAGGCGAATTTCCACTCGCATTTACTGTGGCAGCTCCTGTAGAAGCTCCATTACAAAGCACATTGGTTTGATTTTGAATTGTTGCCGATGGGGCTACTGATGAATTTATCACAACTGTAACCTGCTGCGTGCAGCCGTTTGCATCGGTTACAACCACCGTATATGTATTTGCAGCTAAGCCGGTGGCAGTTGCATTTGTTCCGCCCGATGGCGACCACAAATAGGTGTAAGGCCCTGTTCCACCTGCAGGAGTAGCGGTTGCGCCTCCGTTATTGTTTCCGCAAGATGTATTAGTAGGTGTAGCGCTTACGGTTAATGCCGTTGGCTGCGTTATTGTAACTGCTTGCGTAGATGAGCATCCGTTGGCATCGGTTACAATTACAGTATAAGTTCCCACACCAAGTCCGGTAGCAATTTGTGTTGTCTGCGAATTACTCCACTGGTAAGTGTAAGGTGCTGTTCCGCCCGATGGGTTAGCTGTTGCCGAGCCATTTGACTGCCCGTTGCACAATACGTTTTGTGGATTAACTGCCAATGTGATTCCGGAGGTGTTACCCACTGTTACTGTATCAGAAAAAGTGGTGTTGCATCCAACCGAAGCCACCACGGTGTAAGTACCGGCACAAAGCCCGGTAGCAGTAGTAGTTGTTTGTCCACCGGGGCTCCACACGTAAGTGGCATTTACGCAAGAGTTGCTTACGTTTACAGTAGCCGTTCCGTTACAAGTGCTGCATGTAGCTGGCGTTTGCGAGAGTGTGAGTGTTGGTAAAACGATGGATGGTACTTGTATTTCGGCAACAAAACCCATTCCGCAGGCATATATCAATCCGTTTTTACCGAGTTTTAAATCGTAAACAGTATCGGGTAAACTAATGGTGGTTAATACATTTAGTCCTTGGTTGTAAACAATTATTGAACTGTTAACTCCCACATAAACATTGTCGCAATTATCAACCGTTAATCCGCCTTCGAGCTGAGGTATGCCACCTGTAGCAATACTGCCGGCTAAAGCGCCACTGTTTTTATTCCATTGTTTTAATGTTGCGCCATCAAAAGTATAAAGCCAATTAGGGCTCACCGCCATGCCATTGTAGCCCATTACGGGAAAAGCCCAGCCGCCCACATTTCTAACAGCAGCGTAGTTAAATGTATATCCATTGTTTACTTGCCAGGCCGGTGGTATTAATGAATTTGCGGGTACTTTTTGCATCAGTCCCATTTGCCCTGCCATGTAAACATCGTTAGATGTAAAACAATCAATTGCGAGCAGCACATTATCATTTACAAGTGCAGTAGTAGTTTGCACTAATGTAAAATTCATGGCGGCATTCATTATCTCGGCATTTGCTCCTGAGTTTCCTATTACATATTCGTTAGTAACTATATTCCTAACCATGCGCCACATTTCGCCATCGTTACTTGGGCTTTGCGCAACTAACAATCCGTTTGCATCAATCTGATGCACTAATGTGGGCCCTGTTTTTCCTTCGGCCAAATAAGAAACACCCGTTGTTTCATCCACAGCAAAATCGCCATAAGCATAATAAGTGCCAAGCATTACATAAATCCATTGCAGCGCACCGGTGTTGTCGTACTTAGCGTATTCCAGCGGATTGTGTGAGCCAAACGCATAAACATTTCCGGCATTATCATAATCAATATCGTAAGCTGCGTTGTAACCTGCAAAGCCCGGATTTACTTGCCATGGGTCAATAATAATTGTTTGTGTTTTATCGTAGTTATCGGTTTTAAATTTGACGGTGTTGCCGTTTACCACAAACGATGAATTTATTTTTTGATTAGTTCGCGCATAAAAACTCAAAGGGGCGTGGTCGGTAAAATCGCCAAAAATGCTTTTGATAGTTAAGTCGCCTTGCGGATTAATACTGATGCCTTTACTATCGAGGTAATTAAACTGCACATTACTTAAATCGGCTCCGGGTCTAAGTATTAAAGAATATTTTATTCCTGCTTTATCAGTAGGCATTACAATTTCAATATCAATATTTGGGTATATTTCTTTGTAAGTAATTTTAGAGAACGTGTGCGCAACAATGTTTTTTATTTTACCGTTTTCGTTGTAACCATAAGTATAGTAAAACTGCTGCATTTGTTCGGGCACAACAAAAGAGTTTTTGTTTGCGCCCAGCCATTGCAGTTCCATGGTTTGCGAAATGTATTTAACGGGTTTTATTTTTTTCTCCTCTTTTTTAGCGTTTTCGTGTTCTGGCTTTTTATCTGCCACGGGTTTATCGTACTTGTAAATAATACCCGATGGCGTAAAATAAAAATCTACGCCTTTACTTCGTGCATGATACAATATAGTTTTATTGACAAAGGCTGTGTTATACTGTCCTTTGTTTTGGGTAAACACTTTTTGTTCAAATGGATTTGATGTCCGTCCTTTATCGGTAATTCCGGCAAACGATAAACATGAAAACAGAAAGGTGAAAACAAGTAAAAAATATTTTTTCATTGTAGGGGGTTGGGGTAACCAAATGTATTAAAAATTGAATTGAAATAAAAAAGCTAAAAGTCTTTTCAAATTGCGTTGCTACCAACGCCCATGGTTAAAACAAAAATCCTCTCAACTTGCGTTGAGAGGATTTGCTCCCCGAGCTGGGCTCGAACCAGCGACCCCATGATTAACAGTCATGTGCTCTAACCAGCTGAGCTATCAGGGAATTTCTTTCATGGCAGGTATTTTTTCCATCAAAGAAACTCTTGCTTTTTTGCATCAGCCCTTCCGGAAAACCGAAAGTAAAGCACGTGAAATCAAAGAGTCCTTAAAAAGGGGAGACAAAAATAGTCTTTTGAAGTAAATATGCAATATATTCGCGCAAAATTTTAAAAATCTAAAAATGAGCTTACTTGTAGTTGGTACCGTTGCTTTTGATGCCATAGAAACTCCATTTGGCAAAACCGATAAAATTATAGGCGGAGCAGCCACTTATATATCGTTGGCGGCATCTTATTTCCACAAAAAAATAAATTTAGTGTCGGTAGTTGGAGATGATTTTCCGACTGAATCAATAGCTATGATGCATAAGCATCATGTAAACACAGCCGGCTTGCAAATAAAAAAAGGCGAGAAATCATTTTTTTGGAGTGGCCGTTATCATGCCGATATGAACTCGCGCGATACGCTTGCAACCGAACTTAATGTACTCGCTAATTTTGATCCCATTGTGCCTGATGAGTATAAAGATTGCGAATTTTTAATGCTCGGAAACCTGATGCCGGGTGTGCAACAAAAAGTGCTATCGCAATTGTCTAAGCGCCCAAAGTTAGTAGTGCTCGATACCATGAATTTTTGGATGGATGCTGCATGGGACGAGTTACTTAAAACGCTTGCCATGGTAGATGTTTTAACAATTAACGATAGCGAAGCGCGCCAACTATCAGGCGAATATTCATTAGTGAAAGCAGCACAAAAAATTTTAGATATGGGGCCCAAATACCTTATCATTAAAAAAGGCGAACACGGTGCATTGCTATTTAATAAAGAACAAGTGTTTTTTGCTCCGGCTCTTCCTTTGGAAGATGTGTTTGACCCTACTGGTGCGGGCGATACATTTGCCGGAGGTTTTATTGGTCATATTGCAGCCACAAAAGATATTTCGTTTGAGAACATGAAGCGAGCCATTATTTTTGGCTCGGCAATGGCAAGTTTTTGTGTAGAAAAATTTGGAGTAGAAAAATTAGTTGGACTAACTAAAGACGAAGTGGACGAGCGTGTACAGGAGTTTATTGACTTGGTGCAGTTTGAGATTGATTTGGGGTAGGCTCAGCAAACTATAATTCAGGCACATCTTTTGAGAAAAAATCTTTTGGAGATATTTTGTGTATTTCTAAAATTTTCAGCAAATATTTAATAGTGAAATTTTGCTCCTTTTTCTATCCTCCAGTACTGAAGGCGTGGAATATCGTTTTCGTAAGCGAAGTTTTCATAGCTCGTATATCCTCTTTTAATTCTCAACGCCTTTATTTTGTCAGATATTTTTTGCGCTTCTAATTCTGTAAAAGGAACTGCTTTTTTCACAAGCACAAAATTCCCCTATATGTTTTATACAATATGTTTATTATATTATACATTTTGTTAAATTTGGCTTAAATCAAAAAAAACATAATAACATGAAAAAACTAATCTTATCGGTTGCCATAGCAGTAGCTGCCTTAGCAACCACATTTTACTCGTGCAGTAAAGAAGAAATGAATTCTGGATCAAATTCAGATGCCGCTAATTCATCAAAC
>JAGVMA010000002.1 GCA_020054095.1 Bacteroidia bacterium
GCCATTAGGCCCCGTATTAACAAATGCAGATATTGTTGCGCCCGTGTTTATATAAGTTCCCCAGTTGGTTACATTTATACAATTTGCTGATATTACCGTGTAGGTAATACCCACGGGCACCGTCCACGTAACGGTGCTGTTAAGCGGAGCGTTAACACAATATTGCGCAGTTTGCTGGCAAGTGGTTATTGATCCTGTTATGGTATATGTGGGCACCGGTGTTACGGTAACGGTGGTGGTAGTGCTTCCCGTACACCCGTTTGCGTCTGCCACATATAACGTATATGTTGTAGTTGTTGTTGGAGAAACACTAATACTATTTGTTGTAAAATTACCGGGAACCCAAGAATAGAAATAGGGAAATGTACCACCAACTGTAGTAGAATTTAATATTACGGTTGCCGAATTACAAATTGTTACAGATGGAACATGTACTGTAAGTTTTGGGATATCTATAACATTTACTATAGCTATGTTTGAACATGTTGCATCATTTACGTATACCGTATATGAGCCAGAACTAAGTCCAGTAGCAGTTTGTGTGGTTTGATTTGAAGGCACCCAAGAATAAGAATATGGTGGCTGCCCATTTACAAATGCTGTTGCCGAACCATTGTTTCCCCCAAAACACGATGGGCTTAAAAAACTTGTACTAACCGTAGGTCCGTTAACGGTAACAGGAATTTGCCACTCATAAATATTGCCATCGGGATATGAAGCGCAGTCGTTGCAAGGGCTTTCAAAAAAAACGCTCACAACATAAAGTCCAGGACTTGACCAAGTTGCTGTATAGCAAATGTCTTGTCCACTTTGAGTATTATTTGCATTATTAATTTGAGTAGAGAGATTACTCGAAGGGAATGTCCAAGAAATATATGCTCCTGAACAAAGTGTATTGTGTATTCCCCATGGCGGAGGTTGGTTTTGAGTGGAAGTAAATGTGCAAAACTGTACTGAATCTCCTGTGCAAACAGTGACACCACAACCCAACAAATATTGTGGACCACATGCCTGATTTGGGTATGCACACGGGTTTCCATTAATGGTTAGTAGTGGCCTAAAACCTAAGGAGTTCAAACACAAATCAAATGGTTTTAAAACACTTGATGGCGATGGGTTTGCAATGCCATACGCTTTATAATAATACGTATTACCAATTTTTAAATTAGTGATACTTAAATTTATTACGCTATCGGGAAAATTTATACTTGCGCTATCAACTGGTGCTAAGGAAGAGCATGTGCCGCTGCACACAATTATTTTCCTGAAATATTCTGTCGTATCAGTTCCGTGATTGGAAAATGTAAATAGCATTGCGCTAGTGGTAGCCGTAAAACTTGTCCAATATTCTGTTCCAAATGTTGACAGGTTATTATAGCAACTATCTGTATTAGTTAAATTTTCAGCGCTTGCACAAGTGTTTTGTGCATTTGCATTAATTGCAAATAATGTTACAATTAATAAAGCAGTTAGGTTTTTTATCATAGCATTTTTGTTTTAATATGTTTTATGGCACAACCAAAATAATAAATATTCCAATACGCAACTAATCCGTTGCCTTGCTCATTTGTTTTACACTTGACCTTAGATGGCAAGTGCCAACTAAAAAAGATATATATTTAAAAAAACTGGGAAAACATATTCGCCAATTGCGAGTAGAAAAAAATATATCGCAATTGGAATTGGCATCAATAATAAATAAAGACAGGCAGAGTGTACAGCGAATTGAACGAGGAGTAATTAACCCATCTGTTTACTATTTGCAAGAAATTGCCGATGGTCTTGAAATTCCACTAAAGGAATTATTAGATTTTTAACGTATTACTACAAGTTTTTTACTTGCAATAGTTTTGTTTTCGTTTTGTAGTGTTACAAAGTAAACACCGTTTTGTAATTGATTTAGGTTGATATTGTTATCGCCATTGTTAGCTTGTTGGCTTAAAATTATTCTCCCCGAAACATCAGTAATAATAATTTTTGCATTGCTACCCACATTGGAATTGCTTATCGCAACCGTTACATTGTTTGTTGCCGGATTGGGATAAATGTTCAAATATTTATTTGCTATTTCGGATTTCACACTTTGTGTAATATCTTTTATGCCCAATGTGTATTGCCCAAGCTTTAACGAGTCAATGGTTATTAGTCCATATTTATCGCTCATGCTTCCCATTGTTTTAGTGTAGTATGGATACAGTTGCCAATCATCGGCAGCCGATGCTCTGTAAAATAAAACAATGCTGTCTTCTAAATTAGATAGTGGAAGTAAATCGTTATCCATAAAGCCATTGCCGCCCGAAGTAATGTTACGAGCATCGTAAAAAATTACACCTTGTGCGTAAAAGTTAGATGGAAGCAAACCGTTTACTGTCCAGTGGTGGTAGTTTGATAAACGATAAGGATTATTCCATGACTGAAATCCATCGGGCTTTACCCAATTGTGTTCAATGCGCACATAAGCCGAATCGGTGATGGACAGTACTCTTAGCTGCATACGCCCCTGTTTGTTAGATACAAAATTATTTCCGGTAGTGGTTATCACTTTGCTGTCGGGTGTAATGGCATCGCTTATTTTTTCGTCTAAATCAAAACTTGCAAATACGGGATTAAACGGAACAGAAACTGTAACTGTACTTAAACTGCCCGATAGCATAACACGCCTCACGGCAGTGTTCCATTGCGCATCTTTAAAAAATACTTCGAGTGGCACATTGTTGTAGAGATTAGTAGCACCGCATAGTTTTTGTTTTACATAAATGGTTACATCATAATTATTGCCGTTTGGTACTGATGAAAAAGAATCAATGGCAAAATGTGGGAAGCCGCCTTGGAAAATCCAGCCGTTAAAGTAATCGGCCATGTTTACATTAGTATAAGTTGTTAAATCGTTTTGGAAATCAAAATTATTTACATCGCTAAGTTGATTGTTATAAAGAAAATAATTGATGCCACCGAAAAAAAGCGAATCGCCCAGATAGCCTCGCAGCGTGTGTGCATGGTTTGCGCCACCGGGGTACACATGATCGCCATAAGTATAATTATGCGGAATGCTATCGAGCGAAAGGTAACCGCCTTCGCGAATGTGGTGGTAGTGAATGCAATCATCATGATTATTACGAATGCCATTGATATAAGCTGTGCGGCCATAAACCCATTCAGTAAAAATATATTGCGAATATGTTGCCCATCCTTCGTTAATCCACATTTGTTCGGCATTTTCGCAGGTAACCAAATTGCCCCACCAATTATGAGCAAATTCGTGTGCCATTAAACTTGCTTCGTAAGTTAAACTTCCATTGGCTGCCACACGCGGGTAGGCAATATTTGTGGCGTGTTCCATAGCGCCTGAGTTAAACGGTACTAAACAAAAGCCAATACGATTCCACATAAAGGGGCCGTAGCGTGATTCAAAACCGGTGAGTGCGTTTTGTAGATTGATGAAAGAGTTTTTCATGTTGATAGTATCGGTAGGTACTGCCGTGAGCATTACCGGAACAGGGCCGTTTACGCTTGTGAAATTTTGCGAAACATGCGTGTAAGGAGCAACTGCAACCGATGCTAAATAGGTTGGGATTTCTTCGTTTAAAATCCATTTTCTTGTTCTGATTGTATTGATGGTAGTATCACTCACCAATGCACCATTGCAATAGGCAAGTTTGCCGTTATTGGTGCTTATGTTAAACTCGTATTTGCTACGCTCCACAAAATTATCGAAACACGGAAACCACACTCGACCAAAATTATGCGGGTTGGCATCAAAGCCCACACCTAAGTTAAAAGCATAACCTTGTGTAAAATAAAACCCGCCCCAGCCCGAGTTATCCATGATTGGTGCTCCCTGATAATAAACCGTGATTTCGGAAGTATCGGTAGTGTTGTGTGTGAATGGTAAATTTATTTTTAGCAGTGTATCGTTATATGTGGTGGTGAGTATGCTGTTGTTCATTTTCACCGAATCGAGAGTGAGTTCAAGTAAATCCAAAATAATGGTACTGATGTTATTCAATTTTGGTGCAAAACGTACAATGGTATTTCCGCTAATGGTATTATTAGTAAAATCAGTTATGTTTAAATTGATGGTGTATTTTAAAATATCAATTGTATCGCTGCGCTGGTTGTTTGTCTGCGCCTGGTAATTATCGTTAGACAAACGGTTGTAGCTAAAACAGTTCTTATTGTATTGGCAGGTGTGTGGCTCGTTCATTTGTGCATAAGAAAAAACAGAGAGAAAAGAAAAAAGCAGGGAGTAAAACTTTTTCATTGGTTTTGGTTTAGAAACCAAATTTAAGATTTTTATCAGGTGAAATACTAAACAAATAAGCAAAACTATATTCGTCTTATTACGTAAATAATTTCACCAAAACACTAAAAAGTAACACCTTTGCAAAAAAATAACTACAATGAAATCATTGCTACTATCGGCAGCATTTTCAGCATTAGCTTTTGTTGCATCAGCTCAAATTAGTTTTACTAACTCTAATCAATCTATAACAGGCACCAGCGATTACTGTGCTGTTGCCGGAAACATAGATGCCGATTTGGATATTGACGTTATTACTGGCGGTAGCATGGGATTAATTTATGTGAGCAAAAATAATGGCACCGGCACCATGACTACCACTACGCTTGGCACCAATGGTAACCACCGTGGTATTGATTTGGCCGATGTGGATGGCGATGGGTTTAAAGATATTGTGGTTGCAAAATTAGCAGGCCAGTCAACTATTTATTTGAATGATGGAACAGGCAGTTTTACCAATTCAGGTGATAATTTTGGAAGTGCTGATGGCGTTTGCTTTGGCGATATTAATAACGATGGCGACCAGGATATTTTAATTGTAAATACATCGGGCCAGCAAAACCGTATTTTGTCTAACGCATCAGCAATTTTTACTAACGGACATATTTTTAATACTAATTCATACACTAATTGCAAGTTGGTAGATATTGATGGCGATAACGATTTGGATGCAATTTTAGGAGGCAGTACAATTACCGATGTATACAAAAACAATGGCTCAGGCGTATTTACATATACAGTGCAAACTATTACTGCAGGTCGTGTAAACTTAGCCGATATAGATGGTGATGGCGACAAAGATTTAATCACATTTGCAACTAATACTGTTATCCATAAAAATAATGGAACAGGAATTTTTACTGTTTTCCAAACCATTTCGGGCTTACCTAATAACATATATGCGTATGCAGATATTGCCGATTTAGATGGTGATGGCGATAATGACTTATATATTCCAACTCCCAATACGGGCATGGATGAAATATGGGTAAACAACGGAGCTGGCACTTTTACAAATTCAAACGCAACATTACAAAACACCGATGGCCTTGATGCGCGCCTTGCTGATTTTGATGGCGATGGTGATGAAGATGTTTTTATTGCAAACATTACTACTGCTAACCAACTTTGGTTTAATAATAGCACACCTTGTACACCACCCACAGTAGGTGTTACGGGTACAACTTCAATTTGTGTGGGCAATAGCACAACATTAACTGCCAACGGAGCAAGCACTTATAGCTGGAGCACTTCGGCAACTACGGCTGCCATTACAGTTTCGCCAACTGCAACTACAACTTATACCGTAGTAGGCACGGCTGGCATCGGCTGCACTGCAACACAAACTGTTACGGTAATCGTTAACTCATTACCCACAATAAATATTACTGGAACAAGCCCTATTTGCCGTGGTAGTAGCACCACGCTAACAGCATCGGGCGGCAGCACTTATAGCTGGAATACATCGGCAACTACGGCCGCCATTACAGTTTCGCCCACTACAACTACTACTTATACCGTTTATGGTACTTCATCGCAGGGTTGTTCTAATACGCAAACCATGCAGGTTGTGGTAAATACTTTACCGGTTGTAAGTTTATCAGGTAATAATACAATTTGTGCAGGCGATAGTACACTGTTAACCGGAAGTTCGGGCGGTACAAGCCAATGGTATAGAAACGGTGTGGCAATATCCGGTGCCACAAGTAATACGTATTATGCTTCCATTGCAGGGCTTTATAATATGATAAAAACAAACTTGAATGGTTGTTTTGATTCTGCTGCCGTAGGTATAACAGTTGTTGTAAATGCTTTGCCTGTAGTTTCGTACACCGAAATACAAACACCAATTTGTATTTATAGTGCTCCTGTCACTTTAACTGCCGGAACGCCTGCCAATGGAACTTACAGCGGGCTGGGTGTTACTGGTAATAGTTTTAATCCATCTACAGCAGGTGCAGGCACACATAATATTATCTACACATTTACCAATGGTAATGGTTGCACAGGTAGCGATACTTCGCAAATAACTGTTGACTTGTGCACTGGTGTAAATCAATTACAAATTGCCGGCTTATACTTAAATGTGTATCCTAATCCGGCAAATACAATGGTTACTTTGGAAACTAACGGTTTAGGAAAATTAACCATTGTTAATGCTTTAGGCGAAGTGGTTATGCAAATGCAATTAACTAACAATAAAACAGTAATTGATTTATCAATTTTAAGCGATGGTGTTTACCATATACAACTGCTTAACAATGCTGCAAGCGTTTCGCAAAAATTAGTGGTTAAGAAGTAAGGGTAATTAAGTTAGCAACTCTTAAAAACCCCACTGCCCTTCGACAAGCTCAGGGTGACAGTGGGATTTTTATTAGATTATAATTACAAAATATAACAGATAGTTGGCTGACATGTTAGGGCTTTTCATAACTAAGTGTATCAATAGAAACATCAAATATCTCAGCAATTTTTTTTACTGTTAAATAACTTGGGTTTATTTCCCCTTTTTCTATTCGTCTTACATGTCTGCCATCAGTGCCTAATTCAAATGCAAGTTGCGCTTGGCTCATGCTTAGCTCCACACGCTTTTTACGGATAGTAGCTCCAAGTTGTAGCAGCGCTTTTGTTTCTTGCTTAGTGTACACAAAGCAAAATTCTGCCCTCTAAATTTTGAAATTAGGGTTTAAATGCCCTATA
>JAGVMA010000083.1 GCA_020054095.1 Bacteroidia bacterium
GAACAGTATCGCAACGATGATGAACTGAAGCGCAACGAAGGTGAATTAATGTGCAATGAAGGTGAACTGATGTGCAATGATGATGAACAGTAACGCAACGAAACACAACTAAAACGCCATTTGGCAAAAATAAAAAGGGCCAAATGCCCTTTTTACAAGCAGTTACGCTTTTTGTTTTACGGATTTACAGGATTCACCACTGTACCATCGTTACCCTGTCCTTCAAAAGCGGAGCCAAATCATCGGCCACGCTATCCGAACCTGGCACATTGTTTTCGGCAGCCGCTTTGGCGTTTCGGTAAAGCTCGCGCATCCAGGTGTAACATTCGCTGCCTGCCACTTGTTGCGTATCGCGATAAATTTCAATTACTTTTTCGAGCTGATTTATAAAAGTTTGCATTTGGTTAAAGAAATTAAAATCGTTGGCAGCTTCGGCAAGCGTGCCTGCATTGCCTGTAACCAATTGCGGATAATTGGGCGCATGAATTTGCACACTGCGCTGTGCAAACGGATAGCGCTCGTTACTTAAATTTTGTAAAGTACTGCGCTCGGTTTTGGTTAAATTAAATTTAACGGGCAGGTTAGCTGCATTTTGCAGCGCATCAATGGCGGCTTGCAGGGCAGCTGTTTGCGCACCGGTGAGGGTGGTGTTAATTTTGTTAAAAGGCATTTTGTTTTTTGTTTTTAGTGTTAGCGATGTGGCGCCTTGCGCCACATCGCTAACAGGTTAAATTAAAAGTGCCGCGCTCCGATTACTGCCACACAAGCACGTTTGCAACCGAGTTGTGTTTTTTTGTTCGCGACTTTTTTTAGCGGAGCGTAAAAATTAAATCATGCGTATAAAAAATATAATTTGCGGGAATGAGCAGTTAAAACGAAACGGTTTCTGTTTTATTGTGTGAAGAAGAAAAATTATTTAAAAAATTCTGTTTTAAGGGAAATTTAGAGTATCTAAAAATCAAACAAATCTTTAGGGGGAAGATTTAATACTTTACATATTTTATATAAAGTAGTGAAAGAAACATTTAAAAGCCCACGTTCTAAGCGGCTCAGTGTGCTGATGTCAATGTTTGCTTCGTAACACAAATCGGTTTGCGAATACTTGCGCAACTTTCTGAACTTGGCAACATTGTCGCCAATTTTTTTTAACATTTCAGACTGTGTAAGCACTTTCACGGTACAACCTTATCCACAATCCAATAAATTATTATAGGACTATACGCCTATATTAAAATTTTACTATATTCGCATTACATCCTGATTAAATTTTTTTAAAAAAAGTCAATAGTTATTTCTGTATACAGAAATAATTTTTTCACAAAAACAAAACTTTATTACCATGAAAAAACTAATCACCTTATTTTTTGCTGCGCTGCTGGCGCTAAATGTAAATGCGCAAGCGCCAACATGTGTTACGGCCGACTCGCTGGGCTCGATTTCGGGAAATTTGCTAATAGACTATTCTATCGAGTCATCGCAAAATGAGGTATGGTGTAAGTTCGCTCCAACTACAACATATTTAAGCATATCGGTTGCACCATCATCAAACCCAAATGATACTATTGCCCCAGATTTTAATCAGATAAAAATATACACCGGAACAAATTGTGGCAACTTGAATTTATTTGCAAACATGAATATTGACTCAATCTTTTTGGTTGAGGGCAGAAGACCAAGCCTTTCATTGCTATTGAATAATTTAAGTATAGGGAACACCTATTTTGTAAAATTAAGCAGACAATCATGTTTGTGTGGAGATACCACATCTTATTCTTTGAGGCTTTCTTCATTGAACCAAAATAGCTCGAGTGGAAATGGTGATTGTGTTAGCGCAATTCAAATGTGCAATAACAGCATTACTTTTTCTGCTTCATTAGGATTTGGTAACACATATGAAATTCCCGCACCTTGTAGTTACGGAAACCCCGGCCCACCTCAATTTACTAATAATTGTCCGAACCCATCATTTTGTAATCAAATTACAGGAGGTTGCTTAAAGGTTGGGGAGAAACACTCTACATGGATTAAATTTAAGGTCGCATCATCTGGCACAATGAGTTTTGTATTGGCAAATAATAATCTTGCAGCTTTTTTCGACTGGATATTATATCCATATACAAATTGTTCAGATATTTCTTCAAATCAAGTAGCTCCGCTAAGATGTAATTGGAATTGTCAATGGGTTCAGAGCGGTGGAACCGGTATTGGTAACCCTCCATTTAGCGCCTCTCCATGTAATTACGCATGCGCCTTGCCAGTTACTTGTGGGCAAGAATTTATAATGTGTGTTTCTAATTTTGATGGCATAGGAGCAAGTTTGAATTTTTCAATCTCGGGTGTAACAATTGATTGCAGTCCGAATCAAGCAACAGCAACTGCGAATCCAAACCCAATTTGTCCCGGAAATCAGACAACCTTAACTGCAACTTCAAATTGTAATGTGCAAAACTGGACTTGGCAACCTGGCAATCTTACTGGAGCCACAGTGAGTGTAAACCCAACATCTGCCACTACCTATACTGTTATTGGCACGGGTGCAAATTGTTGTTCTGGTACTGTGTCTGCGTTTGTTAATGTTAATATGTTTCCCAACCCACTAATAAATATGGAAGGGGATGATAATCCAAGTAGCCCGCCTTATCCTATTCAAAGCCCATTAACAATATGCCTTGGAGATGATGCATATATTTACACCTCATTGCCGAATTCAGGCTACACTTTTTTATGGTCGCCTGGCAATTATGTAACAAATACAATACACGTTTTCCCAACTGCAACCACTACATATACCGTAGTTGTTACCAATACTAATGGATGTACATCAGTTGGCGCTTACACTGTCATAGTTGATGACCTTACATTTACATCCTTTAGTACAAATTCAACATGTTTTAGTCCTTGTGATGGTTCAATTTGCGTTTCTACACTTAGCACTACTGGACCGTTGTCATATTCGTGGTCTCCGTCCAATCAAACGAATGCTTGTGCAACAGGTTTATGCGCTGGCACATACTCGGTTTTAATTACAAACGGAAACGGCTGCACGACTACTGGCGTTTTTTCTATAGGTTCTCCACCTGCTATACAGGTTACAACGATAGGCTCAACAATTTGCATTGGTGGCTCAGGCCAAATTGCTGCTACAGTAAGTGGGGGCACTCCTCCTTATCAATATTTTTGGACGCCAAACAATGACCTAACGAGCCCGACAATAAGTAACCCAACCGCGTTTCCAACATCAACAACAACATATACAGTAGTAGTTACTGACAGTAAGGGTTGTACAGCTACTGGAACCACCACCGTTACAGTAACACCAGTGCCCACATATACCATCACAGGATCAATAACCACCTGCCAGCAAACTGCGCAATATTGTGTTAACGCACCACTTAACAGCACCGTTACTTGGACGGTGCCAGTAGGCATTACCTATACGGTAATATCAGCAAATTGTATAAATGTAACCAACTGGGGAACTTATATAAACACGGGCGCAACAATATCTGCATTTGTTAATACGGGGCCTAATGGC
>JAGVMA010000042.1 GCA_020054095.1 Bacteroidia bacterium
CATCATAAAATATTATTTGCCAAGTAACATAACCACTGCCGTTATGAATTTTATGGATGAAACAGGCCGCAAAATAAAAGAAGTGCAACTAACGCAAACGGGCGATGGTCAAATCACCATCAATGCCCAAGACCTTGCATCGGGCATTTATACTTATTCGCTTTATGTAAATGGCCAAAATGTGCAAACAAGAAAAATGATGAAAACAAAGTAGAAGATAAAATAGCAGAAGTGTTTTTAATTAAAATGCCCCGTGTCATCTTAAGCTTGTCGAAGGAACACGGGGATTTTTGTTTCTAAGCTACATTAATATCCCTGCTATGGTAGCCGAAAGATAAGATGCTAAAGTTCCGCAAAGCAATGCTTTCATTCCGAGTTTTGCCAAATCGCTTCTTCGCTCGGGAACTAATGCGCTGATACCACCTATTTGCATGCCCACGCTGCTGAAATTTGCAAAACCGCATATAGCAATGCTCACTATAAGCAAACCTTTATCTGTTAAAACTGGAATGGTTTGCGATGTTAAATTTTTAAATGCTACAAATTCGTTAACGGTTAATTTTTGTCCAAGCAAAGTAGCAGCACTGTTTACATCAGAAATAGGCACACCCATTGCCCAAGCAAAAGGTGTAAATAATTTTCCAAAAATATAATCGAGCGAAAGGCCCGTGTAACAATGTGCCAATATCCAGTTTACCATTGCAATTAGAGCAATAAAACCAATAAGCATTGCAATTACATTCATTGATATTTTAAACCCATCGGCAGCGCCATGGCTAATGGCATCTATTAAATTACTGTAACTGCTTTTTACTTCTAATTTTACTTTTCCCATCGTTTGCGACTCTTCAGTTTCTGGAAAAATAATTTTTGAAATTACCAATGCACCGGGTGCTGCCATCAAACTTGCTGCAATCAGGTATTCAGCTTTTGCGCCCATGTTAGCGTACACAATTAAAATTCCTCCGGCTATGCACGCTAAGCTTCCGCTCATGGATGCGAGCAATTCACTTTTAGTCATTCCTGCCAAATAAGGACGAATCATTACTTGTGCTTCTACTTGACCCACAAAAGCGCTTGCTACATTGCTCAATGCTTCGGCACCGCTCACGCGCATTATAAAATTCATGGCTTTTGCTATTACTGCTACTAAGCGCTGCATGATGCCAAAGTGATAAAAAATTGCTACCAGAATACAAACCAAAATAATGGTGGATGTAATATTAAATGCAAAAACAAACATACCGGGTGCTTGGTAGCTACCCACTGTTCCGGTGTGGTCGTAACTTGCAATGCCACCATAAACAAAATCGGCACCTTGCTTTGCAAACTGTTCTATTTTTTGCATGCCTTTGCCAAGCAACTGAAAAAAAGAAGTAACGGGCGGAACTTTTAAAATAAAAACGGCAATTATTATTTGTAAAAGCAACCCGCTTACTACTAAGCGGTAGTTTATTCGTTTTTTGTTATTGGAAAAAAGAAACGCAATGCCAAGTATCAAAATAATTCCTATTAATCCGGTGGAGCGCTCCATGTGGTTAAAACGGAATTATGATTTTTTTCTTTTATTAAGCTCGTCTCTAATTTTTGATGCTTCTTCGTATTGTTCGCTTGTTAGTGCTTTATCAAGCATTTCTTTTAGTTCTTCCGTTGATTTAGAATCAATATCGCTCGATTTTTCTTCCACATCGGCCAAATCGGGAAGCGGCTCACCGGCATCGGCTGCTTGCGCTTGTTCTTCATCAAGTATAATGCCTGCTGTTGCTAAAATAAATTCAAATGTATAAATGGGGCATGCAAACCTAACTGCCAATGCAATTGCATCAGAAGTGCGAGCATCTATCTCCACATCTTTTTCGCCATCATTGCAAATAAGCTTTGCATAAAAAATGCCTTCCACCAAATTATAAATTAAAACTTCGTTAACAGTAATGCTAAACGATTCGGCAAAAGTTTTAAATAAATCGTGCGTAAGCGGTCGGCTCGGAGTCATTTTTTCTAATTCAATGGCAATTGCTTGCGCCTCGAAACCTCCAATAATGATAGGCAACCTTCGTTTGCCTTTTGCCTCGCCAAGCACAAGTGCATAAGCACCCGATTGTGTTTGGCTGTATGAAAGACCTACGATATCTAATTTTAGTTTTTTCAATTCGGATTTGGCAGTACTAAATTTATGAAATTAATTATTGTGCGCCTTTAGTTTTTTCACTTCTTCAATTAGCTTTGGCACTATTTCAAATGCATCGCCTACAATGCCATAATCTGCAGCTTTAAAAAACGGAGCTTCGGCATCGCTGTTAATTGCAACTATAACTTTTGATGAACTTACGCCCGCCAAATGCTGAATAGCACCTGAAATACCAATGGCAATGTATAAATTGGGAGCAATGGTAATTCCCGTTTGGCCCACGTGCTCGTGGTGCGGGCGCCAACCTACATCGGCTACCGGCTTAGAACAAGCTGTGGCAGCGCCAAGCTCGGTTGCTAATTGTTCTACCATCGTCCAGTTTTCGGGGGCTTTTAAACCTCTGCCCGCAGAAACCACTAACTCTGCTTCTGTTAATGCAATTTTGCCCGATGTTTTTTTAATTTCTTTTGATTGTACTTTAAAGTCGGTATCGTTAAGAGTGGCATTAAAATTTTCAACAACTGCATCGGCACCAGTAGCATTAACCTGGTAGGAATTTGGATTGAGTGCTACCACTTTTATTTCTGATGTTATAACTACATCAGTTAATCCTTTGCCTGAAAAACATTTTTTGCGCACCGTAAATGGATTAGCGCTGCTTGGCAGAGCAGATGCTCCGGCTGCCAAACCGGCTTTTAATTTCACGGCCAGTCTGCCGGCAATTGATTTACCGGTATAAGTATAAGATATAACTACTGCTTTTGCGCCAATGCTTTGTGCAGCTTGTGCAATAACTGATGAATATGCCTGCGATACCAAACCGTTTAGCTTGTCATTTTTTACAGATAAAACTTTTGATGCGCCATATTTGCCTAATTGCTTTGCATCACCATCGCTTACATTGCCAATAGTTACAGCCACGCAATTGCCGCCAATCATTTTAGCAATTTCGGCAGCATACGAAACAGCTTCGTAAGTTGATTTTTTAAATTTTCCATCCCAATTTTCAGCGAATACTAAAACCATAATTAAAATATTTTTGAGTTAAATTACTTTTGCTTCGGTGTGTAACAGGTTTACCAAATCGGCTACATTATCTTTACTAATAAGTTTTACGGCTTGTTTAGCCGGAGGCAATTCATAAGCAACTGATGAAGTTAATTTTTCATCGCCAGTAGCTTCAAGCACTTGCAATGGTTTGGTGCGCGCTGCCATAATGCCTCGCATATTTGGTATGCGCGGCTCAGCCATTCCTTTTTGTGCGCTTGCAACAAATGGCAAACTTGATGTAAGCACTTCTTTGCCTCCATCAATTTCGCGCTCAAGGGTTGCTTCGTTACTCGCAATCTCTAATTTAGTAGCTACAGTTATGCAAGGCAGGTTAAGCATTTCGGCAAGCATGGTAGCCACTTGGCCGCTATTGTAATCAATACTTTCGCGACCGGTAAGAATAACATCGTAATTATTTTTTTTTGCCACTTCAGCTATTTGATGGGCAACAAGATAAGCATCGGTTGGTTCGGTATTCACACGAATTGCATCATCGGCACCTATTGCTAATGCTTTGCGCAAAGTAGGTTCGGTATTGGCAGCGCCCACATTAATAACGGTTACTGTTCCGCCTGCTGCTTCTTTTATTTCGAGTGCACGGGTTAGCGCCATCTCATCATACGGATTTATTATAAACTGAACGCCCGTGCTGTTTAACGCTTTGCCATCGGTAAAACTAATTTTGGTAGTGGTATCCGGCACGTTACTTATACAAACTAAAAACTTCATTTCGTGTATTTTTTAAAGGAGAGCAAAATTAACCAAATATGGTACTTTTCAAAATAAAAAATACTAACCGATAGTTAATCGTTTTTGGAACTTAAACATTAGTTCATTCGCTTGTTTGCGTCTTGCAAATCTGCCGGTAAATTGCCCATAAATTCAATTGTTTTTTTTATATCTTGCTTTAGCTTGGCGTATAATTTTTTAATCTTAAAGTAATTAGCACCATAGCTTTTTACTCTGAAGAGATAGGCGTTGTTTACTTTATAGTTAAACCTATCGTCAATATATGGCACCGCTGCTTTAAAGCGTTGCTTAATTTTGTAGGCGCAATTTTTATATGCCGTTTGAGGATTTCCTTTTTTATTATTTATTTTTTGGGCGCAAGTATTAAAAGCAGCATAAATGTTTTCGAGGGCGTGTTTGTATTCATTGAAATCGGTTTTCTTTAGCTTGTGTTTTTCATAAAAAAGTTCGCTGCCATAAACGCCCACAATATCACAAAGTGCTTCTTCGTATTCATACGGAATTTTCTTTTTGCTTTGCCGCAGATGGTTGTGTATGCTTTCATGAAAAACGATGTGCGAAAATCCTTCATTCGGATACATCAGCAAGCGACTGTTAAGCATAGCTGCTGATGTACCTGCGGTTTTATAAACCATGGTATGGTAACCCGAATCGGCATACTGCTTTTCTAATTGATACGCTTTTACAGAATCAGTACCCAAATATTTAAAACTGCCAAACCAAGCAGGTGCTGCAATTGTATCGGGATAAGAAATATATAAATAGTGATACATTGTTTTTTCTTTCATCGTATCGCGATAAAAACTTGCGGGCACAAGCAGGTTTAAGTCTCGGTCAATAAATTTCAAAATGCTATCGAGCAAGCATCGCTTGCTTGTTTCCATGCAATTGTTTTTGGGCTTTAAACCAAAAAGCACAAAACACAAAAGCAAGAGCAGTGGTAGTTTATTCAATGCTATTGGATTTTGGCAGTTCTGTTTTTGCTGATAAATTTATTTTATCAATGTGTAACTTGCGTGTACCATCGGGCATAAACTCTATCATGGTTTCAAATTTTTGTCCCCATTTTATTTCAGTTGCCACATAGCTTCTGCGCGAGTAAACGGTTTGTGAAAAAGTATCGTCAAATGCTTTTATGATTACAAAAAACTCAGGATCGGTTTCGTAAAATTCTTTTTCATCTAAATTCCAGAACGGGCTTTCTTCATCTATCGGGTGAACTATTGTCCAGCTCAAAGGAAATAAAGCAATTCTGTCGCGCTCTAATTTTATTTGCAGAAAACTGCGTGTGCCATCTTTTTCTTTTTTAAGTGCAGTAATTTCCACTTCAGTTTCTATGAGTTGGCTTTTGCGTGCGTTCACAATTCTGAACATAATTGCTTTTCCGTTGCGGTAAGGAGCTACAATGGCATCGGCACTATAAATTATTTTTGCTATCGGGCGCGAAAAACGTCCGTAAAGCAAACCTGTAACTAAAGCAAAACCCAAAAGACCAATCATACTTTCGGCTGCAGCTATGGTACTTGTAAAAGTGCCAACCGGTGCAATGCGACCATAACCAACGGTAGTTAAAGTTTGTGAAGAGAAAAAGAATTCGTCTAAAAATTTTTCTACCGATGTCATGCCTATAATTCCGGTTAGCGAATCAGCATCGGCTAAATGGTAAAGAATTGCAAAAATTAGATTCACAAAAAAATACCACAGAAAAACGGTGAGTATAAATTTTGCCCAGCTAATGGAAATTAACCAGTGAAATAATTCAAATGATTTAAACCACGATTGGCCCGAGCGTATAACATTAAAAGTGCCATCGGGGTTTAAAGCGCGTGCATTGCCCGTGGCAGATACACGCCCAAAACCAATTTCTTTTTGCTTGTTTTCGCTCATAGCGCAAAAATAGGCAGTATTTGTTATTTTTGCCGTTCAATAAAAATAAATAATATGAGCAAAATAAAATTTGGGACAGATGGTTGGCGAGCAATTATTGCCGATGATTTTACAGTAGAAAATGTAGCGCGTGTTACAATCGCAGTTGCCGAGTGGTTGAAAAAAAATTCTGAAAGCCCATCAGTAGTTGTTGGACACGATTGTCGGTTTGCCGGTGAGCTTTTCGCAAGCACAGTAACCAAAGTTTTAAATGCTAATGGAATAAAAGTTTTTTTAGCAAAAGGTTTTGTTTCCACGCCTATGGTATCGCTGGGTGCATTAAAACTTAACGCATCGCTTGGTATTGTTTTAACTGCGAGCCATAATCCGCCAAGCTATAATGGTTACAAACTTAAAGGGCATTACGGTGGCCCACTCACTCCAGAAAAAATTCAAGAGATAGAAGATATTATTCCTGCAAAAAGCAATATTGATTTAAGCTCCAAAAGTTTAACAGAAGGTGAATTGTTGCAATACGTTGATTTAGAAACAATGTATTGCGAGCATGTGCAACAAAATTTCGATTTGAATGCAATAAAAAATTCGGGATTAAAGTTTGCTTACGATGCAATGTACGGAGCAGGGCAAAATGTAATTAAGCGCCTTTTACCCGAAACCACATTGTTGCACTGCGATTACAATCCATCGTTTATGGAGCAAGCTCCCGAACCAATTGACAAAAACCTGCAAGAATTTTCGGAACTGATAAAAAAAGCAGGCGATATAAATTGTGGATTAGCTACCGATGGTGATGCGGACAGAATTGGCTTATATGACAGTAGAGGAAATTTTGTTGACTCTCATCACATTATTTTACTGCTGCTCCAATACATGCACGAGCAAAAGAAAATGAAGGGAAAAGTGGTGAACGCATTTTCAGTAACACCGCGCGTAAAACGTATGTGCGATGCGTATAATTTAAATTACCAAGTAGTAAGAATCGGATTCAAATACATTGCCGGAATTATGATTACCGAAGATGTTTTACTCGGTGGCGAAGAATCGGGCGGCATTGCAATAAAAGGACATATACCCGAGCGAGATGGAATATGGATGGGATTAGTGATATGGGAATACATGGCAAAAAGCGGAAAAACTTTGGAACAACTTATTCAAGATGTATATAAAATTACGGGCTCATTCGCTTTTGAGCGATACGATTTACATATACCCGAAGAATTAAAACTAAAAATAGTTGACAACTGCAAAAACAACAGATATAGTTCATTTGGAAATTATAAAGTGCAGCGCACCGAAGACATTGATGGATGGAAATATTTCTTTAATGATAACGAATGGCTGATGATACGCGCATCGGGCACCGAACCTATTTTAAGAGCTTATGCCGAAGCTCCAACACGTGCCGATGCTTTTAAAATTCTAGATACTGTTAAAGCTGTTTTGTTGCAATAAAGGTTTTTAAAAATCTATTTATTACTGCAAAAGTATTTTCGTGTCAAAACAGATACTTAAATGAACTATTTTTTTATTCAGATAATTTTTTCTATTTTAGCTTCTAAAGAAAAAGAATATGAAACATGCTCCCCCCCCCCCGCTTTTTTTAAAACATACTCCGTTTTAAAAATTATTTCTTTTCTATTTTTTTCAGTACCAATCTTTTCGCAGCAAAGCACAAATTGCGTTGATGCAATTCAGTTTGCACAAGGCAATAACCAGTGTTTAAGTGCCAAACAAATAAACGGAAACGATATTGGGTATTCGTTTATTGCTGATTCTACACAAATAAAAATTGACATTACATCTTTAAGCGGAACCGCAAATGGTCATATTTACAGAGCAATTTTGTATAACGGTTGTTTTAATGCCAGCCAAATAACTAACGATTACATGTACGGACAAGATGATAACTCTCTTGCCCTGTATGCCTTCGGCCTCACCATTGGCAGCACCTATTACTTAAGATTGCTAACCAATTATGATACAACACAAAATTGTAATAATTGTGCAGTAAAAACAGGAACATACAATATTTGTGTGCAAAACATTTCAAGAGGATATCAAATTTTGAATTCACCTTGCTCAGAAACGTGTGTTACCAATATTGCAATTAATGGCGATTTTGAACAGGGAAATACAGGTGTTTTAAGTTCAGCTATTTTTTTCCCTACCTGCACCCAAGGAATGGGTGTTGGGAAATACGGTATCTGTAACAATGCTAATAACTTGAACGGAAACTGGAATGAGCCGGCATTTCAGGGTAATTTATCCTTATTTGTTGATGACAGAGAAGACCCCAATAACACAATTGGATCGCTTTGGACACAAGTGTTTACGGTTACTCCCAATAAATTCTACGATATTTCTGGATGGTTTAGCAGTTTACCATCTAGTGATTTTAAGGTAGACCCGAATGTAAAGATGGTAATTTTGGGTAATCAGACCGGTAATCAAAGTATTGGTAGTACTGGTACCATAAATGAAACAGATCCATGGAAACAAATCAGGCATTGTTGGTATTCTAATAATAACACACAAGCGACATTGTTTATTTTTTCTTCTCCCAACGGAACCGCATCAAATGGCAACGATGTAGGTATAGATGATATAAAGTTTATTGTTACTGATAACTTCACTATACCCGGGCCAGTCATAACGTCTAATCCCCCTAATTTTTTTGCATGCCCCAATCAACCTATTACACTTACTGCAACAACACCTTACAATGACTTAGGTTATATTTGGAGTACTGGTGCTACCACCCAATCAATAACAGTAACCCCTACTTCTCAAACAACCTATTTAGTTTCGATTTTTGAAACAGTATGTGGCGCTAGTCTACCTACAAATGTTACTGTAAATGTTGCAGTTCCGCCTGACTTTACCTTTATTGGTAGTTGCCAAAATGCCTTATTCAATTTTACAAACACAACCAATACTTTTTCAAATCCGGCAACTTATTCATGGAATTTTGGCGATCCGGCTTCAGGCGCAAATAATACATCTACGCAAACTAGTCCTTCACACTTATTTTCAACTCATGGCAGTTTTACTGTTTCATTAACTGTTAACTACGCCTGTGGTTCGCTTACTACTATAAAAATTGTAAATGTTATCCCATCCTACACTAATTACAATGCTAATTGCTGTTCTAATTTAATTACCTATACAATAGACCAACTTACCAATCCTAATCAATTAATTATTGGTAGTAATACTACTTGGAGCGGAGTAAATTATACCGTAAGAGGCACAGTGCAAGTTCAAACGGGCGTTACGCTTACTGTCAATAATCAATCTAATATTGATTTTGACCCGAACAGTAAAATTATTGTTCAGCAAGGCGGTACATTAATAGTTGATAATGCAACTTTAAGAGGCCTAAACCAATGCGGCACCATGTGGCAAGGTATTGAAGTGCGCGGAAACAATAATTTTAACCAAACCGCATTAACACAAGCAGGCAACTTATACCAAGGCAAATGCGTACTAAAAAACAATGCTACTATTTTTAATGCCCACCAGGCAGTTGTACTTGGCCAACCAAATGGCACGGGCTATGTAATTGCAGCTTCGGGCGGAATAGTAGATGCCACTAACTGCAACATCATGAACTGTGCTTATGGTATAAAAATTTTCCCTTACAAATTTGTAAACACAAGTAAAATTCAGAGTTCGCTTATGTTTGGCCCAAATATTATTGACCCGGGTTACAACAGCGCCAACCCTAATTACACGTACCCTAATACCAACAACCCTACTTATGCATTGGCTAACAGTTTGCAGCGCGCTCATATACATATATACAGCTTAGGCACACGCAGATTAAGAGTAATGGATAACCAAATAAAACAAGCACAGTTTGGCGTTTTTTCTTTAAACAGCGCCAATTGGTATATTGATGGAAATGCTGATCAATCAGCTAATTCATTCTCAGATTTACGCACCGCTATTTATGCTACTTATTGGAACTCTACTATTTTTGGTAATCGCATTGAGTTTAATAACATTACCAATAACGGGCTTGGTAACCGATGGATAGAACTATTGGGCGCAAAGGGCGATGTAATAATAAGAAATAGAGTTGGCGATTTAACAAATAACAATACATCATCTCAATATTTTGCACAGGGCTTAGGGCTTAATAATTGCTCGTTTTATAATATTGTGGATAATGAATTTAATAATATGATTGCCGGAATATGGAACATTAACGGCAGCGGAACCATAGGATACGAATTGAGCGGAAATAATTTTAAGTTTTGTAACATAGGTCTGCGTATTGAAGGACAAAACCCTGCACTTAAAATAAAATGTAATAACCATACTAATAACCCAACGCTGAATCCCAATCTTAATTATTTTTTAGATTGGCAATTACCAAACGCCAACACCACATTAGCCAACCAAGGCGCTTTTACCGATTTAACCACTCGCGGTCCGGCAGGTAATGAGTTTAACCAATTCATGAATTTACAAAACCAATACAACGAAATTTGGTCGCAAGCTGCATTATTTAATTATTACCACCACGATCCGGCCAATGGATTATCCGTAAAACCCGGCTTATCGCCCTTTTCGGGTCAGGTTTTAACACCGGCTAATTTGTCTCAATTAAACGGAGTATTTAAAAACAGCAATGTTTCGTGCACCCCTGCACCTTGCCCGCCACCTTGTAATGGCAGAATAGCGCAGTTAACCAACACCATAAATAATTTGCAAAACGAATTACTAAACATCACCAATAATTTAGATGGTGGGCAAACTGCAAATTTAATTGCTGCCATAAACAGTAATATGAATGGTGGCCAGCTTAAAAACTTATTGCTTGCCAATTCGCCATTGAGCGATGCCGTTATAACAGCATATATTAATAAAAATGGAACGCCACCCGGCCTGTTTAAAGATGTGCTGATTGAAAACAGCCCCGTATCAAATACGGTTCGCCCTGTTTTGTATCAAAAAATAAGCAATATGCCAAGTGGTATTGCCGCGCAAATTAAAAACGCACAATTATTCAGTGCCAAAAGAACCATTACAAAAATTACCAACGAAATAGAATCGGCCAGCATTGAAAAACAATTTTTAGAAAACGAAGCAGTTAAGTATTATGCCGATAACGATCAGTTGAACGATGCTATAGTTTTTCTGGAAAACACAGGCACTTCTTATGCTAACCAAACCATTATAGCAACGCATTTGTTTAACGAAGATTACACGTTGGCCGAAAGCAAATTAAATACGTTTGTTCCGGGCAATATAAGCGAGCAACTATTTAAAGATTTAAACATGGTATTAAATACAATAGGCAAAACCAACCGTACTATATTTGAACTAACACCTCAGGACAAAACCATAATAGAAAATATAGCCAACAGCCCATTAAACTGCCTTGCCCGCACTAATGCGCGCGCCATATTAACAGCGGTGTTTAATACCATGTATGACGATGAATTTGTAGAGCCGCAAATTAACAATCGCATAATACAAACAAGCCCCGATGCACCACTGAGTTTTAAGGATGATTATAAATACCTCGGCAAATCTTATCCCAATCCGGCAAGCAACACGCTTTATACACCTTACTACTTGCCCGATAACGAAACCGGAAAAATTATAATAACCGATGCGATGGGAAAAACAGTAGCCGAGTATTATTTGCCCGAAGGCGCAAATACCTTGGAAGTAAATACAAATAACCTTAGTGCAGGGCTATACAACTATTGTATTTACATAAACAATGAATCTACGGAGAATCGTAAAATGGCAATTGTGAAATAATTATACCTGTTATCATGAAAAAAATATTTTCTTTATTAATCAATTGTTTGTCATTTAGCTTTGTGTATGCACAAGTTAACTTCCAAAAAGTGTATTCTGATACCATTTTCCAAAATGGCAGTATAAATATTTCAGGAATGATACAAACTAACGATGGGGGCTATGCAATGATTTCAGATATAGCATGGATAGGATGTGGGCAAATTAAAACAAATAGTTACGGGGATATAGTTTGGGCAAAAAGTATTTACTCCTCACTTGGCGAGATACGGCCTAAACATATAAAACAAACAACAGATGGCGGCTATATTATAGCAGGAAATATTGACCTTCAAAGTCAAAATTATACAACGGATGCTTTTTTAATAAAAACAAATAGTAGCGGCACCATTACGTGGGCTAAAAAATTTGGGGGCATGTATTCTGATTTTGCAGGATGTGTAATCGAAACATCAAACCAAGAGTATGTTTTTTGCGGAACTACTTTGAAAAGCGAAATTGATGTGGCCCCGAAAATGTATATTGTAAAAGTTAACAATACTGGTGCACTTGTTTGGACCAAAACGTATGGCGATGCAAATTACTCCTATGCAACAAATGATATAAAACAGACAAGCGATGGCGGATATATAATTTCAGGTTGTAGAGCCGATTGGGTTTTTGCCCCAGCATCATCAACTGATATTGTTCTTGTTAAAACAAATAGCCTTGGTACAATTATGTGGGCTAAAAAATATGGGGGCACAGATCAAGATATTCCTATTGGTGTAATTCAAACAAATGATGGCGGCTTCTTAATTGCGGGAAATACTAAAAGCACTAACCCTCAGGGGGGATATTTATTACGAACAAACTTGAATGGAAATACTGCGTGGTTAAAAACATATTCAGGTGTTGGTTTTTATTCTCTTCACCCATATAACAATGGGAGTAATTATTTGATATCAGGTGAAAGTACAGATAAAATGTGTTTACTAAAACTGAACGTATTAGGAGATACTCTTTTTTCTAGAACATATAAACCTGCAATCGCATACTACACTGTGGCGGAGTTTGCTGTAAATACATCAGATGGGGGTATGGCAGTTTGCGGAAATATTTCTTCTCCTGGTGATACAAGTGCCATCTATTTTTCAAAGACTAACAGTAATGGAATTAGCAGTTGTTATACATCTCATCCTTCCATTACTGTGTCTGCCGGAACATTTACCACCACAAACCTTGTACTAATTTCTTCTGTTCAGGATACAAACAGTGTTTTCATTGCTACAGATTCAAACATAATATTAGCGGAAACCGACCCTTGTTTATTATCAACTACAGATTTAAAGGATGAAAGAAAAGATGAAATGCAAATAATACCATCCCTTTTTTCTGAAGTAACTACTGTTTATTTTAATCAATATTACAATGATATTACATTGTCAATCGTAAACATGTTTGGGGCTGAAGTAAAAAAAATTACGAATGTTTCTTCTCCTGCATTTTTCTTACAATGTGGCGATATATCGCCTGGTGTATATATTGTAAATACCATTTTTGATGGAAAAACAATGGCTACAAAAAAAATAGTAATAGCACGCTAAAGAAATGAGTTCAAATTATTTAAAATCAATAGCATTTTTTTTCTACTTTTTGCTTAATTCAGCGACTGTTAACTTTTCACAGCAAATAACGCCATCGTGGCACCACATGGGCAATTGTTTCCCTAATAGCAATATCGCAAGCCCACCTTTTGCTTATAAGAACAACCTTTATGTTTCTCTTACCAACTTAACATGTAATAATATTAATGAACACATGGTGGCAAAATACAATTTTGACATACAACGATGGGATACGGTTACATGGGCAAATAACGGAGGTATGATGGATTGGTGTCTTTTCAGAGACTCGTTGGCAGTAGTGGGTTCATTTAATACCGTTTTAAAACCTTGGCCACCACCCAATGACACTACAAACGGAGTAGCTCTTTTCAATGGTACAACTTGGTATTCCGCAGGCGTTTGGAGTAATAGTCTTGCGGCTGCATCTGCCATAGAAACCTACAACAATGAACTATACATTGGTGGAAATTTTGCAAACATAAATAACCAGCCCCGCTGGCGCATAGCCAAATGGCTTGGTGGTACAAACTGGGCAAATGTAGGGCCTGGTTTTAGTCAAGGGCAGGGTTGGGTAAACAATATGCATGTTTATAACGGAGAATTATATGTAGCCGGAAAATTGGATTTACCCGGTACAGGTTTGTATTATAATTTAGTGCGATGGGATGGCACACAATGGGATAGTGTGGGAGGTAGTTGGCACCCAATTTACTTTGGCTGTATGGTTACCGATACAATAAATAATTTATTGTATATAGGTGCAAGCCCAATAGTAGTGAACGGAGTAAGCATAAAAGATATTGCAATATGGGACGGTACAAATTTATATCCCGGCCCTGCGTCACCATTTTTCGGTGTAAATCACATGGCTTTTTATAATAATGAACTATATGCGGCAGGACACAGTATAACCATGAGCCCTGATACTATGTTTGCAAAATTCGATGGCAACAATTGGACTATAATACCAACTACTAATGGGGGCATAACAGGACTAACTGTACACAATGGTAATTTATTCGTAGGCGGAACTTTTGACAGCATAGCCGGGCTGCCAATAAAAAAATTAGCATGCTATGGCATTAATTGCCCCCAAAATGTGGGCATGCAAGATAACCCCGAGCCAATAAAAGCATTTGATTTTAAACTTTACCCTAACCCTGCAAGCAACCAATTTACTTTAACAATAACCGCAACCGAACCCAAGCGTTATACTTTTAAAATATATAATGCCTTAGGCGTATTAATAGATAAGGATATTTTTAAAAACGAAATCGTCTATAACAGCAGCACATTATCACAAGGCATATACCACATACAAGTTTGCGATGAGAGCGGTAATATTTGTGAAAGCAAAAAAATTATAATTGAGTAAATTTTATACCCATTAATTTTTTTAGAGTAAATTTTTTCATCAACTACACTTTACAATCATTACAATGTGATTTACTGTTAAAAACATTGTTTATAAGTACAATTACACTTCAGTCGTGCTCAGCATAATGCAAACGAAATTTGTGCATTGTGATTCATTAGTTAATGAACAGAAAAGAATTAATAAAAACAATCAAATTACACGACCCGTTTTACGAGTCAATAGCTTACGACTCATTAACTGACGATGATTTATTGGTAATTAAATTCAGTATTGATGCCAATGATAAATTAATGCGCGGCTTAGTGATGAAACGGACGCTCGAATTTGAAAAACAAAAAAACAGCATACTTGTAACCCGAAGCAAGTAAATTAAAAGCTGCAAAGCGCTGTGTACAATTCGCGCAGCGGCAACCCCATCACGTTAAAATACGAGCCTTCAATTTTCTCAACCGCTATGTAGCCAATCCATTCTTGCGCTCCGTAAGCTCCTGCTTTATCATAGGGTTTGAAATTAGCTATGTAATAATTAATTTCTTCATCAGTTAGCAGTTTAAAATGCACTTTGGTTTCAGCATAAAAAATTTCTTTTTTATTTGCCGATAAAAGACAAACTCCGGTAAAAACTTGGTGCATTTTTCCTGAAAGCAGCATCAGCATCTTTTTTGCCTCATCGGCATCGGCAGGTTTATTAAGCACCATATTGTTTATCCACACAATTGTATCGGCAGTAATAATTAAATCATTTGGTTTTAATTCATTAACAAAAGCTGTTGCTTTCTTTTCGGCTAAATACAACGGAATTTTTTCTGCTTTAAAGTCAGGTGGAAAATCTTCTTCGGTAGGTTTGGTTTTAAGTGTGAAATTTAATCCTAAGTCTTTAAGTAAAAATTGTCTGCGAGGCGAGTTGGATGCAAGAATTAAATTAAAATGATTGTTTATGTCCGTAAAATTTCGCTTTACCATGTTTGTGTAAATAGCAGATACCTGAATAGTATCCAAAAAAATATGCCCCCAAGCATAATTATTTTTGTGAGTTTACTTGCCATCCTAAAATCTTTTTTATCGTTAGCTGTTACTATTTTATAAATGGTAAGTAGCAGCGGAATTTGAATAAATACTAAAATATAATAGAATGATAAATTTCCATCGGCAGCACCGTATCTGTCCATTTGCACATAAACAAGGAGCGATATAAGTATTGCTCCGAAAGCCGCACCCACCATTTTTGCAGTTTTTATTCCCATCACCACCGGTAAAGTGCGGCAGCCATATTCACTATCACCTTCAAAATCTTCGGCATCTTTTATTATCTCGCGCATAAACGAAATTAGAAACGCAAAAAAAGAATACGATGCAAGCATGATTAAAATAAAATTGCTCATGCTGTTTATGTTTTCAGAAATATTCAAATCCTGATAACGAAGTTTCACAAACTGCATCTCGAAAAGCCCAGCTAAAAAAGGTACCATCCCCGATAGCAAAGAAATAATAACATTACCTGTTAAAAATTGGCGTTTGAAATCAGTGGAATAAAACCAAAGTGATATTGCAGAAAAAACAAAAATGATAGAGCCAATAGATAATAACTGCGCCTTGTAAGAAACATAGCAGCCAATTAAAATACCCAGCACATTAATAACCGTGTGTGCAACCATAGCCACCCTGCGTTTTACACCATTGTCAACCACCACTTCATCGGGCTTGTTTATTTTATCAATTCGCACATCAAAATAATCGTTTATCACATATCCGGCTGCTGCTATCATAGTGGTTGCAAGCACAAGCAAAAAAAACAAATAGTCGGGCATTGCAATTCCAAAATTGGAAAAAATTAAAATGGGTTCTATCATTCCATAGCGCACTACATACATGGTGAGTGCAATGATGAACAAATTTTGTATCCGCATTAATTTTAAAAAAGCAATCATAACTGCGAACAAAGTTAGCAAAATGAATCAGCGATGGGTATCAATAATACTTTTGCTGATGAGTTGATATATTTTTTTTAGTTTTTTGTTTTTTGAGAGTGTTTTAATATGCGCTGAAACAGTTTTAAAATCGTTGCGAACTGCCGGCCCGGTTTGAGCGGTAATAGGCGATTGGCTTAATGCCTTTGCAACAGTTTCTTCGATTAAAGGTTTCAATAATTTAAAATTCAATTTGTTCTTGCTTAAAATTTGTTCGGCCAAAACAAATAAATGGTTAGTGAAATTACATGCTACTACTGCCGCTATGTGCAATTGCATGCGCTCATTGCTGCTTAACTTGCTCACGTTATCCGAAAACAAAGAAGCAAATTGCTTTAGTAAAACAGAATTGCTTTTGCTATTCGCCTCAATAAATACAGGTACCATTTTAAAATCAATATGCTTGTTCAATGAAAATGTTTGAAGCGGATAAATTACTCCGTAATTTTTTGAAACCGTTTTTAAAATTGTCATTTCGTTACTTCCCGATGTATGAACAACTAATTTGTTTTTCAGTTTTAACTTTCGGGTAATTTTTATTATCGCATCATCGGCAACAGCTATTATGTATAAATCGGCTGTGGTATCAATATCTTTGATTTTATTTGAAAAACTTGTTTTAGCAGAAATTTTTTTTGCGAGTGCAGCAGCATTTTTTTTTGTGCGACTGTAAATTTGTGTGATCGTACATTTTTTCGCAGTAAGGGTTAGCGCAAGATGGGTAGCCACATTACCGCTGCCAATTATTACTATGTTTTTTATTGCTGCCATTACTGTTGCTTTAAGCGCTTACGCACAGCCATAAAAGTGCCTATTGCCATTACTAAACAGCCAACCCAAAGAATATTTATACCCGGAAAAACTACTGCTTTCATCACAATAAAATCACTTGCTTTTTTTCTGGTTTCCATAACTGATATATCGAACTTACGTTCGGCAGGGTTAATTTTCCAAAGTGCGATGCGCAATCCTAAATCTGTAAGCGTATCTTCATACACACGCGGAATACTATCGTAAATGGTGTATAGTGGCATTATAGTTCGCTCATTTTTATTAAAATCAAATACTTTAATTTTTGCTCCCACCGCAATAGTTGGGTTCTTGAGTGAGGATAAAAATGCAGTATCAAATTTTGTTTCAATGTTTTCTAAAACCATTATTGCATTAAAAGCAAAAATCGTATCCCCCACTTCTGCTGTGTAATTTTGTGTTTTTTCTTTTTCATCATGTTCGTGCCGGGTTCCATTATTTACCTCTTCAGATAAATCGGCATAGCGCACATGTGTGTAAATATCTTTGTACAAAAAGTGGCGCGTATCGGGCTCAGGGGCATTGCCCATCCTATCGTTGAGTTGTATAAACGGACTTAATGTAAACTCATAATTAAATCCTTTTTTTAATTCATCGAATTTCAAATACTCAATTTCATACACCACATTAATACCTTCTTTGCGCTTGCCTTTGTAAACCACAAAATAATCGCCCATTTGTATGGTATCGTTTTTAAGTAGTGTTATGTTTTCATCGTTCGAAAATTCTTTGCCCAAAAACTCGGCATCCATTTTATAATTTTTAGAAATTATTTCGCTTTTAGATGTGGAAATAAGTGCGCCCATTAGCAACAAGCCAAAGCCAATGTGAGCGATGGATGCGCCCGCACTATCAAACTTTCCTTTCAGCATGCTGACAAAATAATCCGCATTAGCTATTACAGCAAATGCCGATGAAAAAAACAGAAATGCGTACAAAAGTTCACTACCGAAACTAAGCCAGCCAAATAAATAGGAAACAATAAACGTAATTAAAACGGATAAAGAAATTGAAAGTCTGATTTTTTTAAAGAAATAACTTGAGTCGGTTTGCTTGTATTTCATAAACTGTGCAAAAGCCATCAGCAATAAAATGATGGAAGCAAATGGCAATTGCCAGCTATTGTAATGTTTTATAGCTCCACCTGCCCCAAGCGCCATATTAGTACCAAATATTTTATTTATCACCGGATAAGATGTAGAAAAAATAATTTGGAATGCTGATAAAAGAAAAACAAGCGAGCCAATAAACATCCAAAATTCGCGCGACCATAATTTATCATCGGCCGACTCATGTGGTATTTGCTTGTAGTTTTTTGCGATTAAAAAAATGGAAAGAAAAACAAAAAATAAAAGGTAAACTAATAATTGGCCCGACATGCCTAAATCGGTAAACGCATGTACTGATGAGTTGCCTAATATACCGCTGCGAGTTAAAAAGGTGGAATAAAGTATCAGTAAAAACGAAAGGATAACAAGAATAAACGATAGGTGAAAAGATTTGCGGCCCGATTTATTTATAATCATAACGTGTGCACCGGCAACCAATACCAACCACGGAACGAGCGATGCATTTTCAACCGGATCCCAAGCCCAAAAACCACCAAAGCTTAATGCTTCGTAAGCCCATGCGCCACCCATTAAAATACCTACGCCCAAAATAGAAATGCCTGCAAAAGTCCAAGCCAATGCAGGTTTTTGCCAATCGGTGTATTTTTTTGTCCATAAGGCAGCAATGGCATAAGCAAACGGAACAACCGTTAGCGCAAAACCCAAAAACAAAGTGGGCGGGTGAATGGTCATCCAATAATTTTGCAACAAAGGATTTAGCCCGCGCCCATCAAATTTTGATAGATAATCGGGCATTTTTAAAAATGGCAGGTTAGCAAAATCAGGATGCTCGCGTGTGAGTTGCAAAAATGGATTGCTGCCGAATTTGTAATCTAAAAAATAAACGCCCAACAACATTGACATTAAAAAAAACTGAACCATAGAAACAACCGCCATCACAGGTGCTTCCCATTCTTTTGCAGTGCGTGTTAAAATAACGCCAATAATGATATGCCAAAAACTCCAAAGCAAGAAACTTCCCTCCTGCCCTTCCCAAAAACAAGCGAAAATATAACGCATTGGCATGCTGTTATTTGAATGTTGCCACACATAGAAATATTGATACATGTGATTGGCAATCATTACGAACAAAAGCACAATAAGCAACAGGGTGCTTAGTGCGTGGGCATAAAATAATTTGCGTGCAATAGTTTTCCAGCCAGCCGACTCTTCGGCTGCACTAACCGATTTAAAATAAGCGAATGCAGCGCCAATTGAACATACAAAAGATAAGATAATAAGTAAGTTGCCTGTGTTGCCTATCCAAAGATTTTCTCCAACGTATTCAATCATTTTTTAGTTGGCTGATGTTTCAGTAGGTGTGCCGCTATTATATTTAGATGGGCATTTCATTAAAATTTCGGTGGCATGAAATTCATTGCCTTTTGATTTTCCGATTAACACAATTTGTTCGGCATTTTCAAAATCTTGTGGTTTTGATTTGTATAGAATTACTTTTTTTTCGATACCATTATTGTCAAACATAAAGAATGTAAATTTATTTGCATCCAGTTCGGGATTAAAATCATGCGGCTTGTCTTTATTTAATTTACCCACCACATGATATTCCGCACCCGGGTTTTTGTCGGCAGTAGAAAAATCGGCATACGTGCCGGCATCCATCAGCGATGTTAAAATAGCACCTGTTGCAACTGCTATTATGATGATGCCTATAATGTGTATTTTTTTCATGCGGATAAGTTCAGTTAAAATTACTTGGTTTTATTTTCGTCTTCCAGTTTTTTTATTTTTTTATCGAGCGATACTAAGTAAAAAATAATGCCCGATAAAATAACCAGCACTATTGCCAGCACTACATATATTTTCCCGTTGCTGCGCATGGTATCGGCCATTGGCACTTCATCGGTTTGCGCATAAGCACAAACTGCTGCGAAAGCAAAAAACACAAGTGAAATTATTTTTTTAAAATTCATTTTTATTCTTGGTCTAAAGGTGATAAATCAATCAAGTTTAATTTTTTTGCATTTAAAAGTTTTACACGAATAGCGATGGAGGCAATCCAGAGGCCGAGCAAAATCCAGGCAAGCACGGCAGGCCAAAAAACCATTCGCATTTTGTTATCTAAATCGTATTTGGCAAATCCCGGATTGCCGCCATTGCCGGGGTGAAGCGAATCTGTTAAACGCGGAACAATGAGCAAAAAAACTATCATCAGCACATAAGCAAATACATTGTAAACTGCCGAAACTTTTGCGCGCTTAGTATCATCATCAAGTGAATTGCGCAAAAGTGTGTAAGCAAAATAAATGAGCATACATATAGCAGCGCCATTTAGCTTCACATCATTTATCCACCATCCTTTAAGTGAAAAAGTAGGCCACTCGCTCCAGGTATATTTTGCCCATATACTGCCGGTTATTAATCCTAAAACACCATAAAGTATTGCCACATTTGCCGATTGCGATGCATACACATCATCGGCAATATTACTGGTTTTTAAAAATCGCAAACTGTAATAAAGTGAAATGCTCATAAGCGCCAGCATACCAAACCACATGCACACATGAAAATATTGGTTACGAATGGTTTCGTTTAAAATTGGTTTGCGCGGCACATCCATCATAAAACCTGCTATAACTGTGTAAAACAGTAGTACCACGCACACTATTTTCCACCAATTTTTTTTCACTTTATAGATTATTATTTATAAAAAAATCTGTTTTTTTTAATCGCGCCAAAGGTACGGAAATAACATATAAGCCAATACCACAATAATAATGTTAATACAAAAGGCGGTGAGCAAGTATTTAATGCAAACGCTTAGTGCAATGCCATCAATAGCAAATTTGGTGAGCTTAATAAGCGTTAGTATCAGCGGCAGCATTATGGGGAAACTTAAAATGGCCATTAAACTAAAATTATTTGCCGCTTTGGCTGCTATTGCCGATACCATTGTGAGTAAGGATGCAAAGCCCAAATTGCCAACAATAACAGTAGCAAAAAAAAGCCAACTATTGGTAACCGGATTACCGAGCAAAAGCGCATACACGCCAAAACAAATAACTGACAATAACAGCATAAGTAAACTGTTGTAAATTATTTTAGCAACTATTATTGATTGTGCACTTGCAAGTGTGTATAAATACAAGGTACGGCCTGCATTTTCTGCCAAAAAACTTTTAGTAACTGCGTTTACTGCTGCAAAAAGCATTATTATCCAAAACAATGCGCTCCAAGTTAGAGGGCTATCAATGGTATTAAACGAAAGTTTACATACAAAAACAGTACTGGCAATGTAAAGCAGCATGCCACCAAAAGCATAACGCTGTTGCCATTCAGTTTTTATTTCTTTTTTTATCAGCGCTTTTACTTCGGCAATTACCATGCTGCAAATATATCTGCTAATTCCTATCTTTGGTATCAAAATAAACATCCATCATGAAAACCATCTTATTTGTAATCGTTGCCCTTTCGGGTGTGCTTTTAGCTTTCGCGTTTGGCACTTATAATTTTTACGCACTAAAAGTGAAAGATATAAATGGTGAACTATTTAAGTTCGAACAATTGAAAGGCAAAAAAATAATGTTTGTAAACACCGCTTCGGAGTGTGGATACACACCCCAATACAAAGAACTGGAAGAACTTTATCAAAAATACAAAGACAAAAATTTTATCATCATCGGCTTTCCGGCCAATAATTTTGGCGAACAAGAACCAGGAAAAAACAGCGACATAAAAGAATTTTGCTCGAAGAACTACGGTGTTAGTTTTCCGCTCATGGCAAAATCGCACGTAGTGGGCGATTCTATAAATCCGGTTTACCGTTTTTTAACACTTAAAGAATTAAATCAGGTTTCGGATGCTACTGTTAAATGGAATTTCAATAAATTTCTGGTAGATGAAAACGGAAAATGGGTTGCTCACAAGCCATCTAAAGTTAGTCCGCTTAGCGAAGAAATTACTAACTGGATTGAAGGGAAATAATTTACAATTTTAGATTTTAAATTTAAAAATGGATAAAGTTAATTTGCAAAACAGAACAAAATTATTTGCAATTAGCTGTATAAAACTGTGCGAAAACTTACCAAAAACAAAAACGACAGATGTAATTTCGTATCAGCTGATAAAATCTGCCACATCAGTAGCTGCTAACTACAGGGCAGCTTGCAGAGCAAAATCAAAACCTGATTTCATTAATAAATTAAAAATTGTTGAAGAAGAAGCGGATGAGTCATTGTTTTGGATTGAAGTTTTAACAGATATTAATTTAATTTCAAAAGCAACTTCTGAAAAAGCAATGCAAGAGTCGAAAGAACTTGTTGCAATTTTTACACCTTCGATTAAAACTGCAAAAAACAAGAAGCAACCATTGAAATCAAAAATTGTAAATTTAAAATCTAAAATTTAAAATCATATCTACTCAAATGCTTTACTTACTCGCCTTTGGTGCACACCCCGATGATGTGGAACTATCCTGCGGTGGCGTTTTATACAAACACGCCTTGTCAGGAAAAAAAACCGGTATCATTGATTTAACGCTTGGCGAATTAGGCACACGCGGCACACCGCAAATACGATTAAAAGAAGCTGCTGCTGCAAAAAAAGTTTTGAAATGTGTAGTGCGCGAAAATCTGAAAATGGAAGACGGTTTTTTTGAACACAACCGAAAAAATATTCTCACGATAATTGAAAAAATAAGGCAGTACAAACCGCATATTGTATTGTGCAACGCACCACACGACCGCCACCCCGACCATGGCCGTGCTGCCTGGTTGGTTAACGATGCTTGTTTTTTATCAGGCCTTGCAAAAATTAAAACTAAGCTAAACGGCAAAGCACAAGAGCATTTTAGGCCCGCTGCTGTTTATCACTATATTCAATTCAAGCACATAAAACCCGATTTTGTGGTGGACATCAGCGCTGAATTTGACACGAAAATGGAATCTATTCGCTGCCATGTTTCGCAATTTCATAATCCTAAATCAAAAGAGAAAGAAACATTTATTTCTAAACCCGATTTTATGGAGACTTATGTTTTAAAACGAGCACAAGAAATGGGTAAAATTATTGGCACTAAAAAAGGCGAAGGATTTATTGAAGCACATGCCAATGAAGCAGCTAATGTTTTGCTTTAGTTTTCCTCATTTAACCTTTCAGAAATAAATTCAGCACCACAACTTAATTTTTTTGCCAATGCCGATTTTGGATCAATGGCACGCCAAAATGGAGTAATTTTTTTTATTGATTTAGTACTCACATATTTTTCGTAAGCAGCTTCGGCTACCACACGCAAATAAATACCGGTAGTTACAGGGCAAGTATAATCAGCATTAAAACTTGCTGCCAAATCGCGTCTTATCTTTTTTACATCCGCAATTTTACCCTTCGGAATTTGGTTAACGTAATCGTCAATAATTTTAGGCGATGCAATTAGCATAGTACTGTTAGCAGGAATATCAGCAAAATCAAAATCAATGGTTTTAATTTTATGCACCTTACTTTCGTTTAATTTTTGGGTATATGTTTTTTTAATTGGCATACATTTTAAATAGGTGTAAGCAAAGGTAAATACTACAATCATAAATATAAAATCTTTTGGCACAAAAGCAAATTATAGCACACAAATATTTTATAAATATTTTTAGAATTGCTGTAACCTTTCATCCGCAATAGCGTTATACAGCTAAATATAACCACATGAGTAGTTTTTACACTCCGTACAGTTCAGCTCTTAATTAAAACAAGTATTCGCGATACGCTGTTTGTAATACCCGGAGAGGGCCGGTATTAACCCGTAAGTAAAATACACGCAGTGTGCACATTGCCGTATTCATGGACTTACATAACACTTATGCAAAATGCCTTATAGCAGTATAAGCGCTGTACTTAACAATGCCGATATGGCAAGTGTTACAGCAAGCATTAATAGCATAAAGGCGGTTATCTCGTTTGCAGTAAACCTTACTCCGGACGAACGCAGAACCCTCTCTCGCTTAGGCGATAGCAGGTTAGCGTTTGTTACCAAAGTGATGGATTACGCGCAAAACAACGCTAACCTGATACCAAGCTACAGCAGCTTAACCGAAGCCAACAAGGACTTTGCCCTTGAAGCCCGGTTACGTATTGTTGAAGAATTGGTTAACAGTTTACGCGAGTTGGTTGACGATACCCGCCTTGCCGTGGGGCACGAAGTTTACGACTTCTCATTGGCGTTTTACGCCAATGCGCAAGAAGCCGCTAAACGCAATGTACCCGGCACCGATGCTATTGTTAATGACTTAAAACAAGCATTTGAAGGGCAAGGTGGCAGTGCCACCCCTGCTGATAACGCTTAACCGTTTTTGTAGTTTAGGTTGCGTTTTTCTTTTAATGCTTAAAACCACCCTCGGATTATTCGAGGGTGGTTTTTTATTATGAAGTCATCTATAATATTTAAAATTTGAAAGGCTTTGTAGCCGAGAGACGAACTATTTTATTGAAAATACATTTCTGTATACAGAAATAACCCGAAACGCTTGTTGTAACAAGGGTTTAACGTAAAAACTTAATTTGCGAAACTTAATGGATTTTATATATTTGAAATAAAAAAAAGCCCCACCGAAGCGGGGCAATAGGTTTACACCTTCGGCATATAGCCTTATTGTGATAAGAAATTAAAGATTGATATAAAATTTCTTACCACAAATGTATAAAATAATATAACTAACAATAAAATAAAAAAACATGACAAAAATTTTAGGACTTGATTTAGGAACAAACTCTATTGGATGGGCGGTAGTGAATAGGGGAAAAGAAAACACATCTTTACTAAACAAGGGTGTACATATATTTTCAGAAGGAGTACAAATTGAAAAGGGAATTGAAAGCTCAAAAGCAGCAGAACGTACAAAATTTAGAAGTGCACGAAGAATAAAATTTAGAAGAAAGTTACGAAAGATTAAAACTCTTGAAGTTTTAATTAATAATAATATGTGTCCTCTTTCTATTGAGGAACTGAAAAAATGGAGAAAAAATAAAAAAGCATATCCCAATAATCCTGAATTTATAGAATGGCTAAAAACTGACGATGCAAGAAATATTAATCCTTACCATTTCAGAGATAAAGCTAGTAAAGGAAAAGTGCCATTGATAGATTTAGGAAGAGCATTATACCATTTGGCTCAACGTAGAGGATTTTTGAGTGGAAGACTTGACCAAAGTAACGATGGAGCAATTGAACACGTAAGACAAGAATATTTAAATCAAATTGATATTGAAGACAATTCGGAAGAATTAATTGCTTCGCTTAATGTTTTATCTGGCAACTATGCTGAAGAAGATGATAAGGCGGTAAAGAAATTATTAAAAAGCATTGCAAAAATAATTTTAGAAAATAAATTTAAACCCTTTGAAGAATTTAAAGAGAGTTTATTAAAACTCCTGAATAAAACTGAAAATCTGGGAGCAGTAAAAAAAGATATTGCAGATTTATCAAAAGAAATTGCAGACGCAAATTGTGAAACGCTGGGACAATATTTTTACAAACTATATTCAAAAAAAGAAAAAATAAGAATACGTTATACCTCGCGTGAAGAACATTATTTGTTTGAATTTAATAAGATTTGTTATGTTCAACAACTAACTAAAGAAATAAGAGAAGAATTATTAAAAGCTATATTTTATCAGCGTCCTTTAAAATCTCAAAAAGGATTAGTAGGTAAATGTTCCTTTGAAAAAAATAAACCTCGTTGTCCTGTTTCTCACCCTGCCTTTGAAGAATATAGAGCATTGCAATTTATCAATAGCATCAAAATAGGAACTACTGAATTTGGAGAGAAAGAATTTTTGAGTGAAGAACAGAGAAAACAAATCTGGTCAAAATTTATTCGAAAAAGCAAACCAAATTTTGAATTTGAAGATATTGCAAAAGACCTTACTCCAAAAAATGAACATAGATATTTCAATTACAAAAACTATGTTTCTGTAAGCGGATGCCCAACAATAGCTGGATTAGTTAATATTTTTGGAGAAGGTTGGAAACAAAACATTTTTAATTCTTATCCCCAAGATTTAAAGAACAAAAGGAAAAGAATAAAAATAGGAAAAGGCAAATACAAAAAATCTGATGAAATAATTGGACAAAAAAATGTGGATGAAATCATAGATGATATTTGGCACATTTTATTTCAATATGACAAAAAAGAAAAATTACAAGAGTTTGCAAAAAACAAACTTGGCTTAAATGAAGTTAAAGCAAAAAAGTTTTCGGGAATTATTTTAAAAAAAGATTATGCAAGTTTAAGTTTAAAAGCAATTAATAAAATACTTCCTTATTTACATCAAGGTTTAATTTATTCTTATGCTGTGTTTCTTGCAAACATTGAAAATGCAGTAGGTAAAGAGGCGTGGGACAAACCAGAAAATCAGGAATTAATCAAAAAAGAACTAAAGCTACTAATTGATAATTATAATGAAATAAAAAAGAGAGAAGGAATTGTAAATGATTTGATGACTCAGTTCAAAGAACGCTATAATAATGCTGATAAAAATTATGTGCTAGATGAAAAAGATAAAAAGGATGTAAAGGAAAAAACAATTGCTACCTATGGTAGTAAAACCTTTTCAAAACTTGATGCTACCCAACAACAAGAAATATTTGTTTGGATTGAGGAAAAATATTTAACTCAATTAAGAAAATACAGAGGCGAATTCATTAAGTCGCAACGGTTAGATGAAAAGATTGCATCTTTTTTATCAGATAATTTTAATGCAACTGCAAAAGCCCTTGAACAACTTTATCATCCTTCGGATATTGAACTTTTCAAAACTCCTAAACGTGCAGAAGATGGAAATTTATATTTAGGTAGTCCAATAACAGGTTCTATTAAAAACCCAATGGCGATGCGCGCAATGCACCAATTGCGGAAATTAGTTAATACGCTTATTCGTGAAGGTAAAATAGATGAAGAAACAAAAATACATATTGAACTTGCGCGTGAATTAAATGATGCAAACAAACGAGCAGCAATAAGAAGATGGCAGGAAGAAAGAAAAAAACAAAGAGAAGAATATAGATTAGATATTATCAAACTTTACAAAGAACAGTCTGGACAAGACATTGAACCAACCGAAGATGAAATTTTGAAATTTCAATTGTGGCAAGAACAAAATGATGCTTGTTTATATACAGGAAATAAAATTGGTATTTGTGATTTCATTGGAGGTAATCCAATGTATGATATTGAACACACAATACCTAAAAGTTTGAGTTATGATAATTCACAAGAAAATTTAACTCTTTGTGAAAACAAATTTAATCGTGAAATAAAGAAAAACAGAATACCATTTGAATTGGCAAATCATAAAGATATTCTACTACGATTGGCTAAATGGGAAGAGAATGTAAAAGATTTTGAGTACAAATATAACTCACGCAAAAAAGCAAAAGGAATAGAAACAAAAGAACAAAAAGACAAACGAATAAAAGATAAACACTATTTCAAATTGCATTTAGACTATTGGAAAGGAAAGCTAAACCGCTTTACCAGAGAAGATGTACCAATTGGTTTTAAAAATAGCCAGTTAGTAGATACAGGAATTATTACCAAATATTCAAGAGCATTTTTAAAATCAATATTCCCACAAGTATATTCTGTAAAAGGAGATGCGGTTGCAGAGTTTCGCAAACTATGGGGCTTGCAAACAGAATACAGCAAAAAAGAACGCACAAATCATATACATCATTGTATTGATGCTATTACTATAGCTTGTATGACAAAAGATAAATATGATATGCTTGCAAAATTATATCACGCTGACGAAGAAAACAGAACATCAGAAGTAAAAGAAGTTTTACGAAACCTAAAACCTTGGCCAACATTTAAAGAGGATGTTGATGCTATTGTAAATGAGGTAATGGTTAGTCACCATACGCCTGACAATATGAAAAAACAAAGCAAAAAGAAATTGCGTGTTAGGGGCAAAATACAAAAGGATTCAACTAATAAACCAATATTTCAAACAGGTGATACTGTTAGGGCCTCACTTCATAAAGAAACATTTTATGGTGCAATAAAAAACAACAAAAAAGATGGTGCTATTGAATATGTGATTAGGAAAGACATTACAAGCATTAAAAGATCCGACATTGATAAAATAGTTGATGATGTAGTAAAAGAAAAAATTAAAAAAGCAATCGATGATAAAATCTTAATTATCACATCAAATGACCAACAAGCAAATAAGATTATTGAAAAAATATGGATGAATAAGGAAAAGGGAATTGAAATAAAAAAGGTGAGGGTATTTACCCCATCAATATCAAACCCAATTCATTTAAAAACTCAAAAGGACAAATCAAAATTTGAGCATAAACAACATTATTATGTTGCCAATGATGAAAATTATTGCCTTGCAATATACGAAGGAGTTGACAAAAAAGGAAAAATTAAACGTGATTGTGAGATTGTGAATACGATAGAAGCTGGAGAATATTTTCGTTTAAGTAGTAAAAGTCACAGAGAACAATATCCGATTACACAAGAAAAAATGAATGGTCTTAATTTTAAAACAATAATTAGAAAAGGGCAAATGGTTTTATTGTATGATAAGACACCTGAAGAGATTTGGCAATTATCAGATGAAGTAAGGCTGCAAAGAATGTATAAGATTACTCAGTTAGATACTGAAAAATCTGCCGAAATAAAACTGCTTTATCACCAAGAAGCGAGAGAAAAGAAGATACTAACTAAACACATGGGATTGAAAACTGGGATGAAAGGAGGAAAAAACATTGGTAAATTCAAAGAATTCCCATGGATAAAATTGGGAGTAAATAGCTTTGATGCACTATTAGAGGGGCTGGACTTTAGAATTACGACCTCTGGAGAAATTAAAGAAATCAATAAATGATAAAACAAACCCTCTATTTCTCTAACCCTTTTCATTTGAGTACCAAACTAAAGCAGCTTGTTATTACTAATAAAGAAACGGGCGAAATAAAAGAACGTGTGATAGAAGATATAGGATTTGTAATAATTGATAACAAGGAAATTACTTTTACGCAAAGCGTAATACAAGAATTAGCCGAAAATAATGTAGCAGTTGTATTTTGCGATAAAACACATCATCCATCGTCAATGCTTTTTAACTTGGATGGAAACACACTGCAAACCGAGCGCTACAAAGCACAAATAGATGCAAGTGAACCACTAAAAAAACAATTGTGGCAGCAAACAATAAAAGCAAAAATAAGAAATCAGGCGGCTTTGTTCCAATTGCTGGGTAAAGATGATGAAGCACTAAAACGCTATGCTAACAATGTGCTGAGTGGTGATACAACTAATGAAGAAGCGCAGGCAGCACGGCACTATTGGCGGCATATTTTTAACAACCCCAACTTTATACGCGATAGATTTGGTATGCCTCCCAATCCTACTCTAAATTTCGGGTACTCTATTTTGCGCTCAGCTACAGCACGTGCATTGGTAGGTTCGGGGCTAATGCCTACGCTTGGTATTCACCACCATAATAAATACAATGCCTTTTGCCTTGCCGATGATATTATGGAACCTTACCGACCATTTGTGGATAAAGTAGTGGTAGAACTAAAAAGCGAAAGCGAGGATTATCATAAAATGACAAAAGAAATAAAAGCCAGATTAATTAACATAATAAGTATGGATGTGCAAATGGGCGAAAATAAAAGCCCATTGATGATTGCATTGAGCCACACAACCGCATCACTTGTAAAATGTTTTGAAGGAAAAGAAAAACAAATTAAATACCCAACATTAGTTTAATCCCGAAGGGATGAAATGATTATAACAGGATAACAAATGATAGTCCTCTAAATCCCGAAGGGATGAAATGATTATAACAGGATAACAAATGATAGTCCCCTAAATCCCGAAGGGATGAAATGATTATAACAGGATAACAAATGATAGTCCTCTAAATCCCGAAG
>JAGVMA010000081.1 GCA_020054095.1 Bacteroidia bacterium
GTGTATATGGTACAAGTAAATACAACAAGCGGAGTAACCACCAAAAAAATCACGCTTAACTAATTCTTATAACAAACATGAATAAAAACATCCCTCAGCTTATAACTGAGGGATGTTTAATTGGCTCACTTTTCTATCACCACTTTTTTAGTCCAAAGTTCGTTTGCATTAGCAATATTAAGTATATATATTCCTGCTGGCTGATTTAGGGGTAGGTTAATTGTTTGTGCAGAAACACTTATGCTTTTCACTGTCAATACATCTTGCCCAATACTGCTCACTAACTGTATATTAAGTTCTGTTTCATTTTCAAAATAAAAATTTATTGTTAAATAATGATTATCATTTGTAGCTGTTATGTATTCACTCAAATCTATTTCGTTTACAGATTGTGGATTATTTAAAACTGTAACAATTTTATAACTTGTGTCAGCACAATTTCCATTTAGAGCAATGAGAGATATTGTGTAATTTCCTTGCGAGTTATAATAATGTGATGTGTTTGTAGAATTACTGTAGCCGGTTTGGTCACCAAAGTCCCAAATGTAGTTTTGAGCATTAACCGAATTGTTTAGCATTGTAACAAAGCCATTGTTACTGATGAAAACTGTATCATCACTTAAACTAAAATTTGATGTAATAGCTTGTGGTTGATTAACGGCAGTATTAAATTGCATTGTACAGCCATTAGCATCATTAACTGTTAGTGTATAGTTTCCGGCAAGTAAATTAGAGATATTTGCCGTAGTGCTTCCTGTGGACCATGCGAAAGTATAGGGTGCAGTTCCACCTGAAATATTTGCGATTAAAACACCATCGCTATATCCGAAGCAGCTTACAGGGGTAGATGCTGAAAAATCAGCACCGATGTTTTGTGGAGCAATTAGTAGAACAGTATCGCTAACCATTCCGCAAATAGAATTTGTATTGCTCACTTCCACAATATATGTTCCTGCCTGCAAGTTAAAAAGTGTGTCTGCATCCATATCGTTAGTAGATGTTTGCAAAATATTGCCGTTTATGTCTTTCCAAATATAAGTCCAAGGATTAGTTCCTGTACCTTGTACCGTTGCATAGCCGGTTTGGTTAACACAGTTGGGATGAAGTGCAGAGGTATAAAGTGGTTCTGAAACGTGCAGTAAAAAGCGCGGAGCTGAAGTGGTGTCTTCAATTTGAAAGGAATAGGTGTTTACCGTTCTTAAATCCGTAATTATTCCTGTTAATAAATCTTCAAGTAATATGCATGCACTTGCCGGAATATTGGATAAACTGTCTTTTGTGAGCTGATAATTACCACTCACGGATACATTTAATCTCAGCGGAATTGTAACACCACCATTACTGAACGGAACACTGTTGATTGAAAAATCGCCATCAGACATTGCACTTGCAAGGTAAGGAGCATCCGGGCCACCCAATAATTTAAATGCGTCTAATTGCGAATCGAAATTAAGAGATGCATTATTATCGAATCGAATTACAGTATGGTCTTGCAAATTATTTCCGTAAACAAATAAACCTAAGTTTGAAATTTGCTGTTGTGTACTCATCCGCATAAAACTTTGATCAGTAGCCGACTTTACACTTTCTGTAAGCGATAATGCAGCACCATTTGCATTTGCTTGCACCCAAAATGCTTGCGAAGATGGTATAATAGGGCTGCCACCATTTGTACCAACTCCTGAAATATAACTTGCATACTGTTGCAAACTTGGATTCCAAACGTAAACAGCATCATTAATATTTGTTTTTGTCCAGCCACTTACACTTGTCCAATCTATTGATGATGGATAGGGATTGCCAATTAAATTCCAACCATCGTTAAATGAATTTCCGCTATTGTTGTAAGTAATAGTAAAGTTTTGATTAAACTTTCCGGGTGCACCCGTAACATCTATTGTGATAGGTGATGGTCCTATGTAGCAGAAAAAACCTTGACCAAGATTTACCGGGTTGTTTGTATTTGTTGCTGCCACAAATCCCGAATCTTTATCATTGTAAGGCGGAGTAATAAGTGTTTCATCATAAGTGTAAACCGATTTAAAGTAATAGCTTGGGTCGTTCGATCCGGTGAATCCGGTCATGTAAAAATCATCGTTCCAACTTGTAAGTGTTTGTCCGCTTACAGCAGTTCCTATCATGCGCCAATCAGTAATACTACTGCTGCTTAAAAATCGTTGCATAGTTATATTGCCGGTAATATTTGCACCCGATGGTATTGTAGCAATGCGTGCTGTACCGTTGCTGTTCGACAAAAAATTAAATGCAAACCCAGTGGTTATAAATGTACCTGCTGAAATTGTGAGTGTGCCTTGCAAATTTTGGTTAGCAGTTAAACTTAGATTTTGATTAGTGGTTTTTGTAATGTTGTAAAAAGTATTTCCTGTTGCGGAGCCACCAATAGTTTGTGCTGTGGTTCCGCTAAATGTTACAGTACCATTACGTGCCGTAAATGCTCCATTGTTAATCCAGTTGCGTAAAAGCGTAATCCCGAAGTTTGAAGCAGAAACATCTAACGTGCTGGCGATTGTTAAATCGCGGTTAACGGTAATGTTTCCACCTAATAACTTTGTTCCGCTTCCGGCAATGGTAAGGTTGTAAAATGTTTCACCGGTTGCTTTTGTTATTGTTTGTGTTGTTGTTCCGTTTACTGTAACCAATGCGTTACGAGGTACAAATGTTCCGGTATTAGTCCAGTTGCCACCAAGGGTAATATTCCTGTTGTTTGTGGTTACATCTAATGTGCTGCTAATTGTTAAGTTGCCATTTACAATAATATTTGCAGCTAATGTTTTTGTATTTCCACCGGCAATTGTTAAATGATGGTATGTGGATGAAACGCCATTGCGTACTGTTTGATTTCCAGTAGAGCCATAACTTACTAAGTTGCCAGATGCGGTTGCATTAAAAGTGGTTACTGTAAAATTTCCTGTAGCGCCATTGTAGTTTAAAATTCCGGTGCTGCCTTGTAAAAAACTTCCCGATCCATTTATACGATTGTTAATTGTGATAGTTCCATTATTTGTACAGGTCGTAGTTCCGCCAGCAATTCTTAATCTGCCATTAAATGTAAAAGTGCTGCTGCCACTCATAACTCTTCCCGCTCCCTGTATTGTAAATGTGCCAGTGCCCGATGTAAACGAGCCGTTATTAGCGAAATTTCCATTAATTGTCCAAGCCTCATTTGCAGCATGCGTTAAGTTTCCGCCTGAGTTAATGGTGATGTTCCGTACCGTTTTTGTTCCGTTAGTGCTTGTAACACTTAATGTTCCGGCAATGGTGGTGTTGCCTGCTATATTAATTGTTGAGCGTCCTAATATTGTTGTTCCACCCGAGGCTACAGTAAATGTTCCCGTAACTGATAGTATTCCGGTTGCCGAACCGGTAATAGTACTGCCGCTGTTAGTTGTTAAATTTCCCCCAATGGAAAGAGTTTCAATGTCAGTGAAATTTAATGCACCGTTAGTTGATAGCGTTAGATTTCCACTTAGCGTTTTTGTGCCATTTGCATTGTTGCATGTAAGTATACCATTAATTGTAGTGTTTCCTGTTACGGCAAGTGTTACTCTGCCGAGTGTGGACGTCCCGGTACCAACGGTGAAATTCCCGCTTACATTTAGCGTTCCTGTGGCAGTTCCACTAATATTGCCGGCATTATTTAATGCCAACCCACCGGCACCCACATTTGTGGTGCGTGTTTGGGTCCAGTTAGCTGTGCCGTTTATTGTTAATGATAAGCAATTACCTGCATTCCCATTCATGGTAATCGTGTGACCGGAAGCAATAATAACATCATCGGCACTAGTTGGCACACCGTTTGGCGACCAGGTGCCGGCAGTAGACCAGTTACCGGTTCCGGTACTTGTTTTGGTTACTGCTTTTGCAACTATTGGAAAAAATGAAAAAAATGTATGCGTAATGAGAAGGGGTAATAAGCGCATAAAAGTATGTTTAGAAGCGTAAATTTAGTGCACTGTTTATTTCTGTATACAGAAATAAATATTTTTAAGACAATGCGAGCAAAATGTTCGATATAGCTAATGATTTTAGTGATGATTTGCTAAAAAATATTGATAAAATTTATTTCTGTATACAGAAATAAATTTTACGATTTAGTAAGCAAGTGAAACCTGCTTATAAGGGCGATGCACACAATTACTAACGATAGCGTTAAGCCATACCACACTCCCTGTGCGCCAAGGTTAAACTTAAATGCAAGTAAATACGAAACAGGTAATCCAATTACCCAATAAGCTATAAGTGTAACTATTGTTGGCACTTTGGTATCTGTGATGCCGCGCAGTACACCAAGCGCCACTGCTTGCAGTCCATCAAACAATTGAAAAAAAGCAGCAATTAATATCAGCGATGCTGCTGTAGCTATAACAGCTTCATCGGCACTAAAGTAAGATGCTATGCTTTTATTGAGCAGCGCAAAACAAATGGCGCAAATAACCATAATGGTACCCACAATATGAAATGCCGAAAATGCAGCTCTGCGTATTTCGGGTTTGTTATTATTGCCCACTTCGTTTCCTACGCGCACACTTGCAGCACCACTAAAGCCGCTTGCTATCATATAAGTAGTGGCTGCTACGCTTATTGCTATTTGATGTGCTGCTTGTGGCACTTCGCCCAGCCAGCCCATCATTACTATTGCGCAGTTAAAAGCACCCACTTCAAATGTCCATTGCAGTGCCGATGAAAAACCAATTTTCCCAATTTTATTAAGCGCTGCTTTGTTAAGCGTAGTTGTTCGCATTTGGGTCCAGTAAGGTGTAAAGCGCTTGTGATAGCGCACATATAAGAAAAACAAAAGAGCCATCAGCACCCGTGAAACAAAACTTGCCCAGCACGAGCCTTGTAAACCCATTGGTTCCATGCCCCAGTGCCCGAAAATAAATACATAGTTAAGCAGTATATTCAGAAAATTACCAATAAAGCTAATCACCATTGCTGCCACCGTGAGCGATAGACCTTCGGTAAATTGCTTAAAGGTGAAAAACACACTTAGTGGTATCATCCCGAACATCATCACATTTAAAAACGGAATGGCTAATTGCACCACCTTTTCGGGCTGATTGAGGTGATGCAGTAATGGCGATGAAAATAATAGCGCTATAAATAAAATGGTGTTTACACTTAAATTCAAATACAAACTGTTTTTTAAAAGTTCGGCTTTGGCTTTAAAGTCTTTGCGTGCATCGGCTTCGGCTATTAGCGGTGTAATGCCAAATGAAATGCCAATACCGAAAACAAGCACCAGATTATATAAGCTATTAGCCAATGCTACCGCGGCTTGTGCTTCGGTGCCGTTGTAGCCGGCAAAGTGCTCGTTAATTTTTCCTACCATAATGGTATCAACAATGCCCACCAGCATATAGCCTAAATTGCTGATGCAAACAGGCAATGCAAGCAGGGTAATTTTCTTATAGTGTTGGGCGTATGTTAACATCCGATTGATAATAAAGGGCGCAAAGATAATTTAATCTTATTTCAGCAACTTTTTATATTTGTTATAGTCTATTCTTATAACTCAAGTAAAATACCTACACATGAAAAAAATATTGATGCTATTCGTTATCCTTCCGGGATTTTTAATAGCGCAAAACCAATCAAGCGCAAAACCCACTAAAACTACAGACCCAAAACTGTATCAAGAATTAAAAAAAACAGGCAAACACGTAGAATTTGACTACAGTGGAAAGAAACAACCCCTAACGCCTGTGGTGCAAAAAAGCACACCAACCATAAGCTCACAATCTAATAATTGTGCTTGTTTGCAGCAGCGCGATAATACCTATTCTGTAGTACCTATGAGTTTTTCATCACCACCCGATTATCGTAACGATGACGACTCATCACCACTTATTGCTTTGCCATTTAACTTTTGTCTTTACGGACAAACGTATAACTCTTGCTACATCAATAATAACGGTAACATATCGTTTGGTACACCTTACGGCACTTTTTCAGGCTCGCCTTTTCCTAATAACCAATTTACAATGGTAGCACCTTTTTGGGGCGATGTGGAAACAACTAACCTTGCCAGTGGTCTTGTGTATTACAAAGTAACACCTACTGCATTAATCGTAATTTGGGATAGCGTTGGGTACTTTAACAGCTGGGCCGATAAATTAAATTATTTTCAGTTGATTATTTCCGATGGAACAGATCCATTAGTACCAAACGGAAACAACGTAGCATTTTGCTATGGCGATATGCAATGGACAACAGGCGATGCATCGGGCGGAACTAACGGCTTTGGCGGAATACCCGCAGTAGTAGGCGCTAACTTAGGTAACGGAGTAGATTTTATTCAGTTTGGTTTATTTGATTCACCTGGTAATTCTTACACCGGTCCATTTCCTGTTGGTCCGCCTTACGAAGGTGTTGATTGGTTAGATAACCAATCGTTTTATTTTAATGCCTGCAGTCAATCAGGCAATATACCTCCTATTGCAAGCGGAATAGAAGTGTGTGATACAATAAATATTTGCGAAGGCGATTCAGTGAATTTTAACATCACATTTTTTTCGCCCGAGCAAAATCAAATTACTACACCCACTGCAACAGCCACCGGCACGGGCCTCACGGTAGTTAGTACCGTGCCCGGAAATACGGCAACCATTACCTCTTATTTCATGGCTTCATCTACCAATAATGGCTGCCAAACAATAACTTTTACAGGTACCGATAACGGCACACCGGCCGCTACTACCACCATTAGTATTGTGGTGTGTGTTGATACATTTGCAGGTCCATCGCCCATTATTACAGGCACCAATGGTTACTGTCAGGGTGGCCCCGGAGTGCCTCTTAGTGTAAATAATTTTAATTACACATCTTATTCGTGGAGCAATGGCACTACCACAAACACAACAGGAAATTTGCAAGCAGGCACTTACATTTGTATTGTGGAACTTAACGGATGCTATCGCACCGATACATTTACCATTGTACAATACCCTAATCCTACGCCCACCATTGGCGGACAAGTTTCGGTATGTGGCAGCAACAATGCATTGCTTACAGTGAGCGGTGGTCCGTATCAAAATTATTCGTGGAGCACCGGTGCCACATCATCCACCATATCGGTAAGCACCGGAAATTACAGTGTGGTTGTTACCGATGCTAATGGCTGTACAGGCCTTGCGCCAAGCGTGAATGTTGCTATTAATCCGCAGCCCAATGCAGGTTTCACTACCAATCCCACACCCACAAGTTTGCCGGGTACTAATAATCAGTTTACCGATATTTCTACCGTAAGCAGTGGAAACATTACCAATTGGTATTGGGATTTTGGCGATGGCAACAACAGCACACAACAAAATCCGCAGCATACTTATGCGCTGCCCGGTAATTATAATGTGTGCCTTGTTGTGCAAACGCAAGCTACTTGTTACGATACCACTTGCTTTATTTATACCGTTGAACCATTTGATATTACAGTGCCCAATGTGTTCACGCCCAATGGTGATGGAATGAATGATTATTTGGTTTTCCAGAATTTAGAATTTTTTACCAATGCCGATTTAACAATTTATAACCGCTGGGGAAATAAACTTTACAACAGCCCTAATTATAAAAACGACTGGAACGGAGCCAATGTATCTGACGGAACGTATTTTTTCATTCTCTCAATACCTGATCCGCTGGGTACTAACGCACCGATGGTGAAAAAAGGTTACGTACAAATTATAAGAGGCAAGTAGTAAAGTACAGAAGCCGTTATTACGAGTTACACTTTAACCAGACGAATTAATCCCAGCATAACCAAAATCCTACCTGCCGCGTACAGGCATGATTTGGTAAACTTTTGCTTCGGGACGCAGTAACGATTGAATGTTTATTTTCGTCATTGCGAGGGCAAGCAGCGACCGAAGCAATTGCTGTTTTGTAGCAGAGATTCCACGTTTGCTAGGAATGACAAGCGTAGATTACAATTAATGTTTAAACTCCGCAATACCAAACACGGCTTTCTTTCTTTTTTAACTTTATATCACCATGATAGCTTTTGTTAAATTCCTAAATGATGAAAATGGCACTAATCGTTTTAGTGCATTAGTAAACAATCAGAAACGATTTTACGTTCTGTTGTTCTTAATTATTTATGCATTAATAACTTTAAGACAAAACGAAAATACCAATTACGGTTGCGAACTTTGTGCCGACAAAGCCGGCTACTATATGTATTTGCCGGCATTTTTTCATTTAGGTTTTAATGCCAGCGATTATCCGCCAAATTTCGATGTGGAGCGCGGCAACGGATTTCACTTGATAAAAGAGACTAATAAAGTAGTTACTAAATTTACATGTGGCATTGCTCTTTTGCTGTCGCCATTTTATGCGTTGGGGGCATTAGTTGCAAAAGTTTTTTCTATACCTGTTTCGCCTTACTCTTATTATTACCTGTTTTTTGTGAACATAGGCGCAGCGCTTTACATTACTTTTGGACTTTATTTTTTACGAAGGTGGCTAAGTAATTATGTGAACGATAATGTTGCCCTTTTAACAACCGGTATTGTTTTTTTTACCACCCATCTTTATTACTATACGCTTGACGAGAGTATTATGGCGCATCACTATTCTTTTTCATTGTTTGCCGCAATCTTGTTTTCACTTAAAACGTACACCGAAAAAAAGGAGTTCAAATATTTTATTTTACTCGCAGTTGCTTCATCTTTTGCAATTTTAGTCAGGCCATCAAATGTGATTTTTATTTTAATTGCATTGTTAGCCGATGTATCCGCATATAGCGATTTGAAAAATAAATTAAAACTACTTTTTGCACCAAAGTGTATTTTTTTTTCGGTATTAACCTTTGCTATTGTTATGCTTCCGCAAATTATGTATTGGAAATTTGCTTTTGGGAAATACATTGTATGGTCATATGACGATGAGGGTTTTATATATTGGCAAACGCCACATCTGTTAAAAGTTTGGTTTTCGCCACAGGGAGGATTGTTCCCTTACACGCCAATTATTTTTTTATCGTTGTTTTTTGCTGCCGTAATGTTTTTGAAAAAAGAAAAAAATGCGATGCTAATTTTCATTTCATTTTTTATTGTGAGCTATGTATGTGCCGCATGGTGGCATCCATTTTTTGGATTCTGCAATTTTGGCAAACGACCTTTCGTTGATTTTTTACCAATATTAATGCTCCCAATTGCCTACATGTTAAAGTATTTTACGCTCTATGCAAAGCGAACACAGCAAGTTTTACTCGGCCTGGTATGTTTCTTTTTTTATACAACCAATTGCTATTTAAAGCTTTTGATACTTGCTTCTATGGCACCACTTGGGATTGGAACTCCTTTGCAAACCTGCTTTTTAAAGCGGTTAGTTAAGTTCGCTGTAAGTACTTAATGATAATGGGTGAAATGTGCGAGAGGAAAATACAAACGCACTATATCAGTTATTTTTTTATTTTTAGTCAATAAACATTAATGTTAGAAAATATGATGAGCAGCGAAGAAGAAAATAATCAATGGAATACTGATCACGAAAATTGGATTTGGGGCGTTTTTTACTTTAATAAAAACGACAGACGATTATTTCTTGCAAAGAGAAACTCTACACTTGGCTTTACTGTTAATTTTGCTAACCCACAAACCTATTTGTTTATTGCTGCATTAGTTTTACTACTGGTGCTTGTGAAAAATTTTAGTGCAATTTTTTAACACTAAATATTTCCAATTAATTTTTAAAATAATTCTATTTCCTTTTTTTGCTGCTTGACTTTTTAACTGATTTCTTTTTAGCTAAAGGTTTAGCTGCTTTCTTAGCTGGCTTTTTAGCAGCTTTCTTTTTAGCAACAGGTTTACCTGTCTTTTTGGCTGGCTTACTTGCTTTTTTCTTGGTAGCAGATTTGGCTTTATTTTTTGCAGCAGTTTTGCTTGCCTTTTTGGCTGGTTTAGCAGGTTTTTTAGGTGCAGCTTTTGTTTTTATTTTTTTCAAAAGTTCGGCCATCGCTTCTCCGATTTTAGCCGGAGATTCTACTACTGTAACGCCACACTCTCGCAAAATTCGCATTTTGGCAGCGGCTGTATCATCGTGTCCGCCCACTATTGCGCCTGCGTGTCCCATTCTGCGGCCTGCGGGTGCAGTTTGTCCGGCAATAAAACCTACCACAGGTTTTGTTCCGTGTTGTTTTATCCATTTTCCGGCTAATGCTTCATAGTTTCCGCCTATTTCGCCTATCATCACTATGGCCTCGGTTTGCGGGTCGTTCATTAAAAGTTCCACAGCTTCTTTGGTAGGAGTTCCTATAATTGGGTCGCCACCAATGCCAATAGCAGTAGAAACGCCAAGTCCGGCTTTCACTATTTGGTCGGCAGCTTCGTAAGTTAATGTTCCCGATTTTGATACAATGCCCACTTTACCCGGTTTAAAAACAAAGCCCGGCATAATACCCACTTTAGCTTGCCCCGGAGTAATTACACCCGGGCAATTAGGTCCTATTAATGTACAGGCGCGGCTTTTAATATAATCTTTCACTTTTATCATATCCTTTACAGGGATACCCTCGGTGATACAAACAATAACTTTAATGCCTGCTTCGGCAGCTTCCATAATGGCATCGGCAGCAAAAGCCGGAGGAACAAAAATGATGGTAACATTTGCACCCGCTTTGCTCACGGCTTCGGTTACGGTGTTAAAAACGGGCTTGCCCAAGTGTGTGCTTCCGCCTTTACCGGGCGTAACACCGCCCACCACATTGGTTCCGTATTCTATCATTTGCGTGGCATGAAAAGTGCCTTCGCTACCCGTAAAACCTTGTACAATTACTCTCGATTTTTTATCTACTAATACTGCCATAATTTTTATTTTTTAATGCGATAGCGAATATAGAATTTTTATTTGTTTGATAGATTAATACATTATTAACCGATAGATTATTTCCTCAAACCGCGCTTTTGCCAAAAAGTTGTTTTCTAAATCGGGCGAGAAGGGGATAGGTGTATCGAGTGAGGCGCAGCGCATAACGGGTGCATCTAAATTTTTAAAACAGTGTTCGGAAATGAGTGCAGCTATTTCAGCACCAATGCCGCCTGTTAAATTGTCTTCGTGCAAAACTATTACCTTGCCTGTTTTCTTTACCGAGTTGATAATAGTTTCTGTATCTAATGGAGCGAGTGTTCGTAAATCAATTAAATCGGCACTTATGTTTTTGTTTTTCTCAAGTGTTTCTATTGCCCAATGCACACCCATTCCGTAAGTGATAATTGATACATCGTTTCCTTGTTTTATGGTGGCTGCTTTACCGAACGGGATGGTGTAATAATCATCAGGCACATGTTGTGTGCCGCTTCGGTAAATGGCTTTATGTTCAAAGAACATAACCGGATTTGGATCTTCAAATGCAGTGAGCAGCAATCCTTTTGCATCGTAAGGAAAGGCAGGATAAGCAATTTTTAAACCCGCAGTGTGAAAAAACCATGCTTCGTTACTTTGCGAGTGAAACGGCCCGGCTGCAACTCCCGCACCGGTGGGCATCCGCACTACCACATCAGCATTTTGTTGCCAGCGCCAGTGGCTTTTTGCAAAGTTGTTTACTATTTGTGTTATGCCTTCTGTAACAAAATCGGCAAATTGCATTTCCACCATCGCTTTCATTCCATTAATTGAGAGTCCGAGTCCGGCACCTAAAATAGCGCTTTCGCAGAGCGGTGTGTTGCGCACACGCTGCTTGCCAAATTCTTTTACAAATCCATCGGTGATTTTAAAGACACCACCGTATTCGGCAATGTCTTGACCCATTAATACCAAGTTGTTATGCTTTTGCATAGCGAGGCGCAATCCATCCGATATGGCATCAATCATTCTGCGTTCGGTAGTTTTTTCGGTTGCAGGTTTTGTTTCGGTAAATACAAATGGTGCATACACATCGTTGTATTCTCTTTCGGTATCGGGTTTTACTTTTTCTTCGGCAAAAGCAAGTTCTAATCCTTTTTCAATTTCTTCTTTTATGCCTGCACGTATTTTTTCCTTTCCATCGGCTGTTAAAACCGATTCTTCTGTTAACCATCGTTCAAAATTTTCTATCGGGTCTTTTCGTCCCCATTCTTCAAAGTTTTTTGGGTCAATGTATTTTACGCCCGATGCTTCTTCGTGTCCGCGCATGCGATAGGTCATGCACTCTACTATAATTGGTTTTGGATTTTTTCTTATTTCTTCGGATAGTTGTTTAAAGGTGTCGTAAACTTCGAGCACATTATTACCATCAATCTGCACAGCTTTTATTCCGTAACCAATTCCTTTATCAATAAATTGTTTGCACCTAAATTGCTCGTTACTTGGCGTAGATAATCCCCAGCCATTATTCTCAATAGCAAATAGTACGGGTAAATCCCAAACTGCAGCTGTGTTAAGCGCTTCGTGAAAATCGCCTTCCGATGCGCCTCCATCACCGGTGTAAACAAGTGTTACTTTTTTTTGTTTTTTTAAAATAGTACCAAGTGCAATTCCATCGGCTACGCCAAGTTGCGGCCCAAGGTGCGATATCATACCCACAATATTATATTCCTGTGTTCCGAAATGAAAACTCCTGTCGCGCCCTTTAGTAAAACCACTCATCTTGCCTTGAAACTGTGCAAATAAGCGATTAAGCGGAATGCCGCGTGTGGTAAATGTTCCTAAGTTGCGATGCATTGGCAAAATATATTCATCGCGCTCAAGCGCCATAGCAGCGCCCACGGAGCTCGCTTCTTGCCCTATGCCCGAAAACCATTTTGAAATACGTCCTTGTCGCAAAAGCACCAGCATTTTTTCTTCAATCATGCGTGGCTTTATAAGCTGGTAGTATAAATCGAGTAAAAACTTGTCAGTATGTTTTGTGGTGCGGGTGTAAATTATGGGCGTGTCAACGGTTATCATTATAAGTAAATGTAAATGTTTAAATTTGGAGCATAAAAATAAGAAATTGCACCAATGAGCGCAGAAAACATATTTATCTTTTTAGCAGTTGCTTTAGCCGTTTTTTACTTGGGCAAAAAAATTTATAAAACAGCTTTTCGGAAGCCGGAATGTGGCAATGGATGTAACTGCAAGCATTAACCCTGCAAATTTTATTGATAAAGCATTTAATCGCTTTTTTATTGTAGCAGTTTTTTTTGTTGCAGTATTTCAGTTGCTTTCGCTTTTCACGGTTGATATAATGAATATTGATTCATCGCAATACGCGCTTATATCAAAAGAAATGTATCTATCAGGCAGCTATTTGGAGGTGTATTGCCGTGCGGCTGATTATTTAGATAAGCCGCCTCTTCTTTTTTGGTCGGCAGCATTGGCGTTTAAAAATTTTGGTGTTAACGATTGGGCTTTTCGCCTGCCATCTATTTTGGTTTATGTTTTAGGATTGTACTCGCTTTACCGTTATGCTAAATTATTTTACCACGAGCTTGTTGCAAAATTAGCTGTGCTTGTGATGTTATCGTGTGTTGCATCTTACATGATGGTATCGGATGTGCGAACCGATACGCTGCTTGCCGGCTGGATTTTATTTGCGCTATGGCAGTTAGCCGAATTTAATAAGACAAAAAAAAATGTCAATATAATTTTAGGCGCTATTGGTATTGGCATGGCAATGCTTAGCAAGGGACCAATCGGTTTGGTGGTTCCGGTTATAGCATTCTCATGTGATTTTTTTTATAAGAAGCAATGGTCGCATTTTTTCAGATGGCAATATATAGTAGCACTAATTGTAGTAGCAGTTGTTTTATTGCCTATGAGTTATGGGTTGTATTTGCAATATGATTTGCATCCCGAAAAAAATGTGTACAATCTACAAGGGCCATCGGGCTTAGAATTTTTTTATTGGACACAAAGTTTTGGGCGCATCACGGGCGAAAATTATTGGGACAATAACCCCGATCCGTTTTTTTTATACCATAGTTTTTTATGGAGTTTCTTGCCATGGGTTGTTTTTTTTATTCCTGCCTATTATCATGAGCTAAAACACATAATTAAAAGCAGGAAACTGAGCCATAAGCCCGAAGTAATTACTTTTTGTGGATTTACGTTTATTTTAATTTTTCTTTCTTTATCAAAATACCAACTGCCGCATTACACATTTTTAATTCATCCGCTTGCGGCATTAATGGTAGCAAAGTATTTACACAGATGCTGTTTTTCCGATGTTAAACCAAAATATGTTTCTACAGTTTTTAGAATTAACTGTTTTGTTATGTTGCTTCTTTTTTTAGGAATGGCACTCATTATCAATTTTGTTTTTCCGGCAAATTGGCTTTACAACTTACCTGTTTTAATCTGTTTAGGTTTGTTTTTATTTTATATGCTGAATAAAAACATCGAACGGTTGTATAAACTTGTTGGCGTTTCGGTGGTTACAATTGTGGCAGTTTATTATGTGCTTAGCTCTTGTTTCTATCCTAATCTGTTAAGATTCCAAAGCGATTCCGTTATAGCTTACGATTTGAATAAACCCGAAAATGCCGATGCGAAAATTTATGTAGTAAATAATTTTTGTGGTTTCGCACTCGATTTTTATTGTCAATTACCTGTAAAACATGTTAGCGAAGAGGAACTGAAGCAAAATTTAATAGCAGGTAAAACTTTTATTGTTACTGATTCCGCAACCGCTCAAAATTGGAAGGCCCATTACAGTGAAATAAAAATTATAAAACAGTACAATGACTTTTCGATAACACAATTAACCCCATCGTTTTTGAATCCCTCATCGCGGCCACAAAAGTTGCGAAAAGTTTTTTTGCTTAAGTATTAAAAGCAATAATTATTTTACCTTTTCCATAGGGTAGCCTTTGCTCACCCAATCGTCTTGCAAGTTAGAAGGTAAGTAAAGCACCTTGTGGTTTTTGTAACCGGCTTCGTTTAAATATTCAAACGGAGCGGTTACATTAGGGCAACTTTTAAATTTACAGCAACCACAGTAAATAATTATTTCTTTGTCTTTTGCTATTTTGCTTACTAAATATTTAAAGTCTTCCATGCCTGATAATGTAGAACAGGCTTCTTTTGTAGCGATTGCAGTTTTTATTAAATCTACTTTTCCCACACAAATTATAGTTGGCTTCACCACTTTATCATCATTTAATTTCTGAACTAAATTAAATGGATACATCATCTGAGTGGCCGTCCACGGAACATTTTCTTGATAGGTGCTAAAAGCAAGTGTGATTATAATACATAGTACACTTGCCGTTTTTAGAATGAAAGTTTTCATGATTTTTTTTGGGAAATGAATATCAAAAACCATTCCAGCAAATTTATACTTTTTCTAAGCTTTCTGTCAGCACATTTGCTTGCTTCCAATCCATTTGAACAACTGCCAATGAGTATAGTTCGGGCATGTTATCCATAAACACACTTCGCAATGTGTTTTCTATTTTTTGGAATAACAGTGATTTTGTTTTTGCCGATAATAGATAAACTTTGTTGTAAACAATTTTTCCGTTTTCTACAGTCAGTCTTTCCACATCTCGGTCAACTGTTAAGTCTATAGCCAAATTTTTGGAGATTAATATTTCGGCTACTTTCTCAATTATTTTTTCTTCCTTAGAATAAATTTGTAAGTGTATCATGGTTTTTGCTTTTTAATTATCACAAAATTTTATGAGCATGTTTTTTGCAGGAGTATATCCAAGGTCAATTGCGAACCTTAAATCATCGCAGCCGGGTATTAATCTGTAAGACATTAATTGAGCTAAACCGCGATTATAATATGCTTCGGCAAAACTGCTATTAATTACGATGGCTTTGTTGTAATCGTCAATTGCATTATTGTATTCTCCAAATAACAAATTTATGCTACCCCTTAAGTTGTAATTGTAAGCGCTGTTTGGGTCAATTTCAATTAGTTTATTGGCATCATTTAATGCTGCACTGTAATCACCTAAAAATTTCTGTAAAAAAGATCTGTTGTATAGTGCATTAATGTATTCCGAATTAAGAGATAGGGATTTATTATAATCATCTAAAGCTCCATTGTAGTCGCCCATTTCTTTTTTTACTAAAGCGCGTGCGAAATAAATATGTGCATTGTCGTGTGCCAATTGAATTGCTTTGTTTAAATCTTTTTTTGACATTATAGTGTCTTTGTTTAGCCGATAGGCAATGCTTCGGTTATAATATGCCAGTGCAAAATTCGAGTCAATTGCTATAGCTGTGCTAAATGCATTAATAGATGGAGTAATGATATTCTGTTTTAAGTAAACCATGCCGATAACATCGTGCGCTATCGCGGATTTATTGTTTAAAGTCAAGGCCGAATCGGCAGTTTTTAAACAATTGAGATAGTCGTTTTTTAAAAGATGAACTATTGCTTTTTTTACAAGTTCATCAGCGGTATTGTAATTTTTACTAATCAATAAATCCAAATCTTTTAATGCATTTATATAGTCGCCCATCAGCATAAAATCGTTTACTCTAAATTCAATGTATTTTGCACTATCCGGGTTCATGGATATTAATTTATTAATGTCATCTAAAGCTCCTTTGTAATCGTGGGCAAGTATTTTTAGTTTTGCTCTGCGGTCGTAAACATAAAGTGAGTAGGGATTTAATTTGAGGGCATAATTGTAATCGGATAGCGATTGTTGAAAGTTATTCAGCCGTTCATTCAAAACTGCTCTTTTCATATAAGCTTCGGCATAGGTTTCATCGGCAACTATTGCATTTGTATAGGAGTTAAGCGCAGTTACCCAATTTCCTTGTCGTAAAAAAACATCACCTTCTTGAATATGTTTTATTGATTCAAGACGCTGCGTGGTTTGTGCGTTTGCAATACAGGATATTGCTAAGGTAAAAATGAATAAGGAATTTTTAAATGCTGTTATCATAATCCAAGTCTACCAAGTGAGTAATTAATTGTAAGTAACGTTTTTTTGTTTTTCGCAATTAAATCAACCAGTTTTATTTTTGCATTTATTGCGCTGTTCTCTCTGGCGTTTACTAAAAAAACCGAACTTTCACCGGTGTTAAACATTTTGTTTTCGGCCGCTAATAGCGATTCGTAGTTTACTACAGTTTGCCGATATGTTTTTATTTGATTTTGCAATGTGAAATATTCGTTAGTTGCTGCTTTCACTTTATTGTATATTTCGTAAGATTTATCCTGCATATCAAGAGTAGTTTCTGTGATTTTTAATTTAGTAAGTTGCAGTCCTCCTCTTTCTTTTCTCAATAAAAGTGGCATTGAAATGGTGGCGCCCCATTTATAATTATTCAAATTATAATTATTTGAAAAAGCATCGCCAGTGCTATAATTCAATGCATTGTAATTGATGTTAAACACGGGTTTAAGCTGTTCTTTTTTCCATCGTTGTTCAATTTTTAGTTGTTCAATTTTTAAGTTATATAACATTAACTGAGGGTGATTTGCCGTTACACTATCTTGGGATGATTGAAGTAAATCAGGTACAATTTCGGTGGTAGTTATGAACATGTATGTTTCTGGTATGGTTCCGGGTTTTATTTCAAGTGGTATATTATTTTGAAACCAGAGATACGTGCTTAGTGCTAAGGTTGAATTGCTATAATCAAGCTTTGCTTGTTCTAAACTTATGAAGCGCTCTTGTAACTGTATGTTTGCCTCAAGTGTATCAACGTATGGTCGGTCGCCAAGTTTTGCGCTTGCCTTTGTTGCATTAAATCGTTGCAGTGTAATATTGTAGGCGTCTTGCATTATTAGCAAGGTGTTGTAACTTATAAACCAATTCCAATAGGCGCTTCCTGCATCGTAAATTAATTGGTTTAATATTAATAAGCGCTCGCTTTCGGTTGCAGTTTTATATAGTTCTGCTTGTTTTATGGCTGCTCTGCGTTGGTCAATAAACAATCCTTGCCCAATAGGAACCGAAATACCTGCTTGCCAAAGTCCGGATTGAGGTGTTGTGTTTTCCGGATTCAAATAGTAACCCATATTATTTTCGTACGCGGCTTTTATGTCAACTCCAATCCAGGTTGGGATTGTTAATCCGGCATTAATCAAACTAAAATATTGTTGTTCATTAAAATACTTTTGATTTAAATCTGAATTAATTTTCGGGTCTAAGTTTCCTTTTGTACTTAACACAGATGCATCTCCTTGTTTTAATAAAAGATTTGCTTGCTGAGCTACAGGGTGATATTTTTTAACGATAGCAATAAAAGTGTCGAGCGATAGAATTTTAGTATAGCTGCTCTGTGCAGATGAAATGCAATGCAGGAAAACAAAACAGTATGTAATAATTCTGTTCATTTTACTTAGTGATGTTTTTAGGCGCATTGTATTTCTTGTAATAATCTGGAGGAAACCCATTTGTTTTGCGCCACAACTCATACCATATTGGAACCTCTTTTAAAAGCGCTATACTGTTTGCTCCTGCTCCCACTCTTAGTGCTGTGGGCCAGCTGTGCGATGCTTTATCGGGGGCAATAAGTGTTCTGTACTTTCCGTTTTCACTAATAAAATTATCTATCGCTACTATGTTTCCTGAATATGTTCCGTAGCTTATATTAGGCCAGCCTGAGAAAACTACTGCCGGCCATCCGTCAAATTGAACACGCACATTTTGTCCTATTTCAAGCAAGGGCAAATCAATTGGCTCTACATACATTTCCACTGCCAACTCATAGTTTGATGGCATAATGCTCACAATTTCTTCTCCTTCCTTTAATGTTTCGCCAATGCCCGTTTGAATAGCTTTTGTGATGTAACCATCTTGCGGAGCTGTTATGTAGTAAAACCCACTGCGTACCGAATAATTCATAAATTGGTTTTGCAACTTGGTTACAGAAATTTCTGCATCATACAAGTTACTTATTGCTGAGTATTTATCCGATTCTGTTTTTGAGATTTTATCTTGGTATTCTGCTTTAATGGACGATAACTCAACTCGTGTGTTTATAAGTTCATTTTTAGTTGTAAGCAATTTGTTTTCTTGTGAAATCATTTTTGCTTGTGCTTCTTGCATTTTTAGTTTTCGGGCTTCTAAATCGGTAAGTGATTTTAGCCCTTGTGCATAAAGTTCTTTCATCCGCTCAAATTGATCATTGGCTATGCTGTAGTTTAGTTTCGATGCCTCGTAATCAATGCTATCGCTTGTAACTTTTAAATATGCTTGCTTAAGTTTGTTTGTCGTTTGTTCTAATTTCAATATCAGGGTTTGTGCAATTGCATCTACTTGATTATCTAGCGCTTTTACTTTGTCCATATACGATTGTACTGTTAGTTCTTTTGCTTTTATTTGCTGCCCTGTACGGTCAATTAAAGATGAATCAAAATATTCATCTTTAATCTCGGAGATAAACAAAATGGTATCGCCTTTTTTCACAAAATCGCCTTCTTTTACAAACCATTTTTCTACTCTGCCCGGGATAACTGAGTGAATTGTTTGCGGCCGCTGGTCGGGTTTAAGCGTAGTAACATTGCCAATGGAGCGTATGTTTTGCGTCCATGGTAAAAACAAGATGAGAATAAAAATAATCAGTATAGTATATAGCACACGCTGTATTACTGATTTGTATTTTTTTTGTTCAATAATTTTAAATGAGCCGTAGTTCTCAACGGATACATTTATTCTATTATCGGGCGAAATGTTTAGCATGATTATCGTATTATTTTTCCGTCTTTAATTACATAAGTTTTGCTACAGTTGCTCATGTAGTATGGTTCAGAACAAACTGCTATTATGGTACATTGCATTTCATTACTCAGCAAGTAGTTTATTATTTTTTCTCGTTCTTCTTTTTTGATGCTTTCAAAACAATCTTCTAATAGCAATAGTTTAGGTTTGCCTGCTAAACTTCTTGTAAGCAATAATTTTTGTATAATACTTTTTGGTAACAATTGACCATCTGAATATACTTTGGTGTTAAGCCCTTCAGGTAATTTTTTTATAAAATCTGCCAAATACATTTTTTCTGCTAATTGCATTATTTCATCAGTGCTAATATTATCTCGCCCGAGCGAGATGTTATCAGCAATGGTGCCATTAAAAATTGTTTCATCGTTAATGCAGGTGCCAATGTGGTTTTTTATACTATCCGGATTGAAATTGTTTAGAGGTAGATTGTTAATACATAGCGTACCTTGTTTTATTTCGTATTGGCTTGATAATAATTTCATTAATGTTGACTTACCTGAGCCATTATCGCCCGTGATGCAAATTTTTTCCCCACTTTTTACACTTATGTTAATATGCTCCAGTGTTAAATTTTGCGACATCGGATAAGAAAAAGAAACATCTATCAATTCAACAGCTAATGGCCTTTCTGAATAGAAATTTTCGCTGTTATTATTGCTTTCTAATTTCAGGTCAGATACTTGCCCTATTTTTTCGAGCGAAGTAAGCACATCGTAAATAGTTTCGAGGCAAAGAATTATTTTTTCTACTGAACCTAAAACAAGCAGTATAATAAGTTCGGCTGCAACAAACTGGCCAATATTCATTTGTTGATTAATTACCAAAATACCACCAATTATAAGTAACGCAGCAGCAACAAATACTTTAAACCCAATTAGCATTATCATTTGCTGTCTTAAAATTATAAAATGATTTTCTCGTGCAATGAGGTATTGCTCTGTGCGCTTGTCGGTTTCTGTAGCTGGCAAATTCGTTTTTCCGGCAAGTTTAAATGTGGTGTGCGCTCGCGCAATTTCCTGCAGCCAATAAGCTACTCTAAATTTTTGGTTAGATTCAAGAATGCTTGTTTCGAGCCCCTTTTTACCGGTGTATTTAAGTATTGCGTATATTATAAATACTACTGATATACTCAATATAATAAATAGCGGATGATACAATGAAAGAAGAGTTAACCCAAATACTATTTGGAGTGTGGCAGTAGAAAAATCAATTAATATTTTTGATAATCCTTTTTGAACATTTGTGATATCAAAAAAACGATTCATCACTTCCGGTGCGTAGCGTTTGTACAATTCTTCTGCTTTTATATTTGGCACCCGCAGTGCGAAATCAAATGCAGCTTGCGCAAATAATGTTTGCTGTAAATTTTCGGTGATGCGCAATTGCATTATTTGCATCACTCCCGCTAACGACACTCCCAGTACAACTATTATCACTAATACAATAAATGATGTGGATATTTCCCCGCCTTGAATTAAGTTAATAATTGCTTGGATACCCAGTGGTAATGACAGCGCAACTAATCCACTGAATAACGAGAGTGTATAAATTTGCCTTATCTCTTTATCTTTGGGTTTCAGTAATAGCCAAAATCGCTCAATTGGTTTTATGCTTCCGTTGCTCATTTTTTATTTGCTGTTAATGTTTTGAAAACAATATCTAAGTAGAAGTTTGTTATGTGATTTTCCTTACTATTATTATTTGTTAAACGGGGCAAGTGCTCGGTAAAAAAATGCTGAAGATGCGAACCTTCAATAACAGTTGAAATTAGCATGTTGGGATATTTGTACCTCGGGCAATATTCCGTTACAAGTGCTGCAATTTTTTCAACTAAATTTTTGTACTCACCAAAAGCACCTATTTTGTTTTCCCTGTCCACATCTTTTGTTAAAAATGTTTTTGTTGATTCTGTGAAAACAATATTGCTCAACTTTTTTATGTTTATTGAATTGTAGTTGATGTCATTTGCATTTTTTTCTGTAAGCAATTCAATTGCTCGTTCGAGTTTTATTTTTGCCGAATCAATATTTGCTGTTGCAAAAACAAGGCGATACTCCATCCATGACCAGTACCACGATATTAAATAGCTCAGTAATTTTTGTTTGCTTTCAAAATAGCGATATATAGACGCTTCAGTAGAGTTTATTTCTACTGCAAGCTTACGCATGGTAAATGACTCAAAGCCTATCTCCTCAATCATGTTTATACTTTCTGCTATAATTTTATTTCCTAAATCACTTGTTGAAGGGTCTTTCAAATAGAGCTTTCTGTTTACTTGAATGTTTAATGTTAATGGCATCATTTAGCGATAATTTTCAGCAAATATAATAGTAATACTATTATTTGTGCAAATTTTTTAACATATTTTAACAGTAATAATATACCTCGCTGAAAATTAGCTGTTATCTAACATTCACTGTTAACAATATAAACTACAAACATAATTGATTAAAAAATTAAGGTCGCTCGTAAGAGCGACCTGAGTTAGTCGGGGTGACTGGATTCGAACCAGTCCCGCTCTTAGCGGGACACCCCATGGAATTATTTATCGTCAGTAATCCACCTCTCAATTCCTCTCTTTTTAATGTGTGTTTCGAGCTTCATTGCATCGGCTCTTGTTTGGCAGTAAATTGTTTTGATAACATTCCAAGGTGCACCGTGTTTTGTGCTTTTTACAAACCCTAAATTATGCTTCTCTAATCTGATTGCAATATCATTTGTTTGTCCGCAATAATATTTTCCCGTTTTTTCGCTTCTAAGAATATAAACTACAAACATAATTGATTAAAAAATTAAGGTCGCTCGTAAGAGCGACCTGAGTTAGTCGGGGTGACTGGATTCGAACCAGCGACCACTTGCACCCCATGCAAGTGCGCTACCGGGCTGCGCTACACCCCGAACTATTTTGGATTGTGACAAATCACAATCCAAAATAACAGAGTCTTGCATGTGCGGAGAACTACTTCCCGACAAGTGGCAAAAATAGAAAAAATACATTATCGCGTGTGGGTGAATTAATGATTGAAAATTTATTTCGAACCAGTCCCGCTCTTAGCGGGACACCCCATGCAAGTGCGCTACCGGGCTGCGCTACACCCCGAACTATTTTGGATTGTGACAAATCACAATCCAAAATAATCGAGTCTTACATGTGTGGAGAACTTTTCCCCGACAGATGGCAAAAATAGTAAATTATCATTCCGAAATCCTTGTAAATTTGCGCTCTACATTTTTTAAAATGAATAAATTTTTTTTCGCACTCTTTTTACTATTCACATTTTGCATTATCACTTTTTCTGAAGCGCAAACAAATTCAGAGAAATTTACAATAAGCGGTTATATAAAAGATGATGCTACCGGTGAATTTTTAATTGGGGCGAGCGTTTATCTTAAAGAAAATAAAAAGGGTAGCACCACAAATGTTTATGGTTTTTATTCCATAACTGTTGAGAAAGGCGATTATACACTTGTTGTTTCATACATTGGTTACACCGAAATTTCACAGCCAATAAAACTTGATAAAGACTTACGTTTAAATTATTCGCTGAAAGAAGTTACCACGGTAATGGATGAAGTAGAGATAACGAGTGATGCCCCCGATAAAAATGTGAAAAGTACGGATATGGGCAAATTCACAATTGATGTGGAGACGATAAAAAATTTGCCAGCGTTTATGGGCGAAGTTGATATACTAAAAACCATTCAGTTGTTGCCCGGCATACAGTCAGCAGGCGAGGGGAACAGCGGTTTTTATGTGCGAGGCGGTGGTCCCGATCAAAACTTGATTTTATTAGATGAAGCGGTTGTTTACAATGCCTCGCATTTGTTCGGATTTTTTTCGGTGTTTAATGCCGATGCAGTAAAAAATATTGAATTGTATAAAGGCGGTATGCCAGCGCAGTATGGCGGGAGACTTTCATCAGTGCTCGATATATCTATGAAAGAAGGCAACTCAAAGGAAACACACTACAGAGGCGGTATAGGCGTAATTGCTTCGCGATTAACAGTAGAAGGCCCGATTAAAAAAGATACAAGCTCGTTTATACTGTCCGGCCGCAGAACGTACATCGATATTTTGGCGCAACCATTTATTCCTAAAGACAGACCTGCAAAAGGTTCGGGCTACTTTTTTTATGATTTTAATGCTAAACTAAATTACCGCCTTTCGGATAAAGACCGTTTGTTTTTGAGCGGATATTTTGGGCGAGATGTTTTTAAATTCAGCAGTAAAAATAGTGGATTTAAATCGGATGTACAGTGGGGTAATGCTACCGGCAGTTTGCGTTGGAATCATTTGTTTTCTAATAAACTATTCATGAATCTTTCAGCAATTTTTACTGATTATAAATTTGAGTTTGGCGCAACCCAAGATGTTTTCGAATTCAGATTATTTTCAGGTATCCGCGATTGGAATGCTAAACTCGATTTTAGCTATTTCCCAAACGTGAAGCACAATATAAAGTTTGGGGTAAATTATATTTTTCACACATTTAGCCCCACAAGTGTAAGCGCAAAAGCCGGTGATGTGAAATTTGATACGGGAGAAAAAGTAAAATTGTATGCACACGATGCATCTGCTTATTTTAACGATGACTTTGATGTTACAGAATTATTTAGAGTTAGTGCAGGCATCAGGTATTCTACTTTCACACAGGTGGGTCCATTTAATCGCTATGTTAAAAATTCTTTTGGTCAGATTACTGATACTATTTATTTCAGCACCAATAAAAAAGTGGCATTTTATCAAGGCATTGAACCACGCTTGTCAACGCGCCTAACCATTACCGAAAACTCTTCTATCAAAGCCGGCTTCACACATAATTATCAATACATTCACCTGGCGTCTATTTCTGCAGTTTCTTTGCCTACCGATGTTTGGTTCCCGAGCACATCGGTTGTAAAACCACAAACAGCCACACAATATGCTTTGGGTTATTTCCAAAATTTTAAAAAAGATATGTACGAAACTTCCGTAGAAGTTTATTATAAAGACATGCGCAATTTGGTGGAATACAAAGAGGGTGCGCAGCCCGATGCATCGGTAAAAGATAATGTGGATGAGCCATTCACTTTTGGAAAAGGTTGGGCTTATGGTGCCGAATTTTTTATTAAAAAACGCTACGGCAAGTTTAATGGTTGGATTGGCTACACATTAGCATGGACCACTCGTCAGTTTGCTGATTTGAATGATGGAAGGCCATTTCCTGCAAAGTACGACAGGCGACACGATTTATCTGTAGTAGCTACCTATGATTTTAATCCTCAGTGGACAGTTTCTGCAATTTTTGTTTTTGCAACAGGCAATGCTGCTACTGTTCCGGTGGCACGTTATTTTTTCGAAGGATATTTAGTTAACGATTATGGCGATAGGAATTCATTCCGTTTGGCACCTTATCATCGGGCAGATTTATCAGTAACCTTTACACCCGACAGAACAAAAAAAATTGAGAAAAAGAAAAAACGCATGGAAAAACGCTACACTAAAAAAGGAAAAGATATTTCAACAATTGTACTTCCGCACAAGCGATTTAAAAATTACGAAACCAATTGGAATTTTAGCGTGTTCAATTTATACAATCGCATGAATCCATACTATATTTATTTTGATAGTTCGGGTGATATTAATAGTGGCACACTCGATGTAAAAGCATACCAAGTTTCGCTTTTTCCAATTTTGCCATCAGTAACGTGGAATTTTAAATTTTAAATACGATGAAGAACCAATTATTAAAAATAATTTTCGGCACACATGTAATTGCATTTGTAGCATGCGAAAAAGAAATTACAGTTGATTTACCACAGCCCAATACAAAAATTTGTGTGGAAGGAAAAATAGAACCGGGCGTGCCCGCCTTTGTTTATCTCACCAAAAATGCGCCCTACTTTGCCGAAACCGATTTGAATGCAATACAACAATATATTGTGAAAAATGCATTTGTAACTATTACAGATGGATATACAACCGATACATTAACCGAAGTTTTTCCTAATCAAGGTTATTTGTATGCAGCCGATAACATGCTGGGCGTGGTTGGCCGAACATATACCATTACCATTGTAGCAGAAGGAAAAACAATTACTGCAACCACCACCATTCCTCAGCCGGTTCCGCTTGATAGTTTGTGGTTTAAAACTGCACTTACTACCAACGATTCTCTTGGCTTTATTTGGGCTACTTTATCCGAGCCGGTAGGTAGCGGTAATGCCTATCGCTGGTATGCGAAACGAATAAACAAAGACGCTGATTTTGTTCCGCCATTTGGTTCTGTTTTCGATGATAAATTTATTGAAGGTCAAACATTTGATTTTGCTTATAACCGCGGAGCTGCCCCTAATTCTTCAGCCATTGATGATTCAAATGCAGAGCACGGCTATTTTAAAACAAACGATACTGTTGTAATCAAATTTTGTGTAATAGACCAAGCTGCGTTTTTATTTTATCGTTCACTCGAAACAGAATTATCAAATAACGGAAATCCATTTGCATCACCTTCACCGGTAAAAACCAACTTTACTCCCAGGCAAGATGCACTCGGTATTTTTTGTGGCTTTGGAGTATGGACAGATACGCTCATTACACAATAATGAAATCTGATAAAACTATATCTCAATCGTAATCGTAAAATAATACTGAAATTTGTTCGGTCAAGTAAAAAAATAAAACTATGGAAATTGAAAAAGTAAATTGTTTAATAATTGGAAGTGGTCCGGCTGGCTACACTGCTGCTATATACGCGGCTCGTGCAGATTTAAAACCCGTAATGTATCAGGGTTTACAACCCGGTGGGCAGTTAACAATAACTACTGAAGTAGAAAATTATCCGGGCTACCCGAAAGGAACACACGGACCACAAATGATGGAAGACTTTAAAGCTCAAGCGGAGCGTTTTGGTACTGATGTGCGCTTTGGCATTGCTACAAAAGTAGATTTTACAGGCCCTATTCACAAAGTGTGGATTGATGATACAAAAGAAATTCATGCCAACACCGTAATTATATCTACTGGCGCATCGGCCAAGTGGCTTGGTATAGAAAGTGAACAGCGTCTCAATGGTTTTGGAGTATCGGCATGTGCTGTGTGCGATGGATTTTTCTTTAGAGGGCAAGATGTGGCAATAGTTGGAGCAGGCGATACTGCAGCTGAAGAAGCAACTTACCTTGCTAAACTTTGTAAAAAAGTATATATGATCATTCGCAGAGACGAAATGCGTGCTTCCAAAGCAATGCAACACAGGGTGTTAAACACTCCAAACATTGAAGTTATTTGGAATGCCGAAACTAAAGAGATACTTGGCGAAAACGGAGTTTCGGGGGCATTGATTACTGATATTAAAACCAAGCAAGACAGAAAATTAGATGTTACCGGCTTCTTTGTTGCAATAGGACACACACCTAATTCACAAATATTTAAAGGCTGGATAAATATGGATGAGCAAGGTTATATTATTACCACACCGGGCACTTCTAAAACTAATGTGGAAGGCGTTTTTGCATCGGGCGATGTACAAGATAAAATTTATCGCCAAGCAGTTACCGCTGCCGGTAGTGGTTGCATGGCCGCATTGGATGCCGAACGCTATTTGGCAGCCAAAGGAATTCACTAAAACTTAATCTGTTTTTTGCAATTTTTTGAGATAGTAAAAGGGGAACGCTTTTCCCCCTTTTTTTTCTAAATTTGCTAACCTTGAAAAACTCCCTATTCATATCGGCATTATTTTTTAGTCTATTGTCGTTTGCACAAGTTAAGCAGGCCGATACCTATAAGATGATAAAATACGACTCGTCTTATGGCATTACCATGTACGAGAAACTAAACTTTTATCTCGGTGGCGATTCAGTTAGGTACGATAAAAAAGGATATTCCGCCAGCGGATGGTACGAAGATTATTACGATGGCGGTCAAGTGCTACACAAAGGTTATTACGTGGAAGGACATTTAAAGGTTTACAAAAATTTTTATGAGCATGGTCAATTGGAGCGCGAGTTTAAAAGCGAATTTAATAAAGCAACGCTCAGTACATTTTTCGGGAATGGCAAACCACATGCTCAAATAGAATATTTAGCAGGTAATGTTATAAAAGAAACTGATTATTTTGAAAACGGACAAATAGAGTTTACTGAAGAATATGATAAAGATGGCGTTTATATTAAACGTGAGTTTTATTACGAAAACGGTAAACCACAATCTATACTTGCGTTGGTAGATGCAAAAAAGAAATTGTTTTCGAGTAAAGAATATTTTGTCAACGGAAACATTAAAGAAGAAGGTCAGATTCATTACAGCAAAGCAATAGGCGATTTTCAGAAAGAAGGAAAATGGCTTGTATATAACGAGCAAGGCAAGGTAGTTGCCGAACAGTTTTTCTCTAAAGGCGAAATGTCTAACGAAAATAAATTTTAGTTAGCATTTTTTTCAGATGGTATCAAAACACAAATCTCATCCATGGCACGGTGTAAGTATTGGAGATGGCTCGCCAAATGTGGTAAATGCTTTTATAGAGATTGTTCCTACAGATACTGTGAAGTATGAAATTGACAAGGCGAGCGGCTATTTAAAAATTGACCGCCCTCAAAAATTTTCAAATGTTGTTCCTGCGCTATATGGTTTTATTCCGCAAACTTATTGCATGGAAAAAGTAGCAGAGCTTGCATCGCAAACAATAGGTAAAACAATTGCTAAAGGCGATGCTGACCCATTGGACATTTGTGTTTTAAGTGAACACACTATTGCTCATGGCGATATTTTATTGAAGGCAATTCCGATAGGTGGTTTTTGTTTGATTGATAAAGGCGAAGCCGATGATAAAATTATTGCTGTAATGAAAGGCGATGAATTTTATGAACAATGGAAAGATATTACTGATTGTCCTCAATCGTTCATTAATCGCTTAAGGCATTATTTTCTTACCTATAAAAATTTGCCCGGTGAAAAAACAACTTGCGAAATTGCATCTGTTTACGAAACTGCTCACGCTTTAAAAGTAATTGAAGCAGCAACTGCCGATTACAAAAATTACTTTAATCAGTAAAAGTTACAATCACCGTGTAGCCAACTAAACCAAGTGGCTTTACCATTATGCCTCCATAGAAAGTGTTATCATTAATAAAACTTACACAGCCAGCCAGGCGATAATGATTTACAGAATGAGGATGGTTTTTTACATTCATATACGTTAGTCTATTATTGTTTGTGCCATCTGTATTCATTATCCACCAGTCTGCGCCTTGTATTTCAAACGAAAAAATTTTGCAATCTCGTCCGGTCATATAAACTAATTTCTTTCCATCTGGAGTAAAAGTGGGTGCTTGCGAAAAACTCTCGGTGGTTAATTTTTTTATTTCGCCAGTTTTTATATTTAATGTATAAATAGGTGTAGCGAACAAATTTTTTGACTCGAAGGTGCTATAGAAGGAAATGGTGTTATTGTCCTGAGAAATGCCATCTACTTCATTTGCAGCTAATACACTTCCCGGCTGAAAAGTTTTTATGTTTTCAAATCGAGGAACTGTGTCAAAAATAAATTCAGCTAATTTTATTACGTAAGCGCCTGCGGCTAAATTCATATCAGTAAATTTTGGAGCTTTTATTCGTTCGCTCCATGCAAACAAACTGCCATCGGCAGAAATTGCACTATGTATAATGCCACAGTTATAATTGTTTTTTGTGTCAACTAACTTCCACGCTTTTGTGCCATCGCGTTTAACAAGCCATAAATCTGTATATGCACCATATCCTGGCGTGGCGTCAACAGGTTTTCGTCTATGTCCTTTTTCTTTTACGTATTCTTCTTTTTCAACATAGCAAAATAAATATTCACCAGATGGGTGCCACTCTTCTGCCCACTGTTGTCTTTCGTTGCTCCATTCGCTACAGGTGAGTTTTTTTTCGTTGTTACCTAGTGAGTCAGAAATGTAAATGCAATAATTACCTTTTTTATCGGGCTTGTTGTATGCAACTGATTTGGTTACTACATTGTATATAGCACCCATAGCACTATCTTTCCACAATGTGATGGTAACTTTTTGAGCATTTAATACTGAACTAAAAAAAAATAATGCAAGGATTCTTTTCATGCAATTGTACTACTTGTTTTCGCCACCCATTAAAACGTATTGTAACATATTAGCGCCAAATTTCAACGCCTGTTGATGTTTCTCTGGAGAATCTTTGTGTACTTCCGGGCTTTCCCAGCCATCGCCAAGGTCGCATTCGAAATCGTAAAAACATACAAGACGGCCATTGTAAATCAGTCCTAAGCCCTGTGGGCGTTTATCATCATGCTCGTGAATTTTTGGTAAGCCATTTGCGAAATCAAATTTTTGGTGATAAATGGGGTGCGAGTAGGGCAGTTCAACAAAAACAAGTTCAGGAAATATTTTTTTTATTTGCGGCCTTATAAATTTATCCATTCCGTAATTGTCGGATATATGCAAAAAGCCACCGGCAATTAAATATTTCCGGAGGTTTTCTGTTTCTTGAGAGTTGAAAATTACATTACCATGCCCGGTCATGTGTATAAATGGGTAGTTATAAATTTCCATACTGCCTGCATCAACTATGGCTTGTTCTTCATCAATACTTGTGTTTAAATTGAGGTTGCAAAATTTTATAAGATTTGGCAGCGATGTTTCTAAATTGGCATACCAGTCGCCACCGCCATTGTATTTTAATAATGCAATTTTATAAGTTGCAGTTGGTGAAAAAGAGCAGAAAGTAAAAACTGAAAATAGTGTAAAAGCAAGTAGCTTTTGTACGCTTAATTTATTCATTAATCAAATTTACAATATTACATGCTACAATTGCAGCTGTTTCTGTTCTTAGTCTTGAATTGCCTAAACTTACAGGTGCAAATCCGTGTTTTATTGCATTTGCTATTTCTTGTTCAGTAAAATCTCCTTCGGGGCCAATTAATATCGAAGCATTACTGTTTGCTTTATATTCATTTTTAAAATTTTTTCGTTCAGTCTCTCTGCAGTGCGCTATGAATTTATTTTCGCTATAATTCATTTCTATAAAGTCAGAAAATGGAATGAGCGAATTCAGTTTTGGCAGCGTAGCTCTTTGTGATTGTTTTACTGCTGATAGTATTACTTTGTTTAGTCGATCGGTTTTTACAGTTGTCCGCTCCGAGTTGTTGCAACATATTAAACTAATTTCATCTATTCCTATTTCCACCGCTTTTTCAATAAACCATTCGGTACGTTCAATGTTTTTTGTTGGTGCTATTGCTATGTGTGAATAGTAGTTTCTTTTATCTTCTGAAAGTAAATTTGCAATTTCAAGTTCGGTTTTTTTTGCATTCGCTATTTTAATTATGGCAATATAAAAAGTTCCTTTTCCATCAATAACTGTAATTGTATCGCCTTCATTTTTTCTTAAAACGCGTATGCAATGGGCAGATTCTTCTTCGCCAAGAGTAATTGAATTGCCACTAATCTGGTTTGAATAAAATAATTGCATTTAACAAATATGCGAACTGTAAACAGAAATAACAAAAAAGCCCCGCTTTAAAGGCGAGGCTTTTTTGTTAAAATTTAGAGTTGATTACTCAACAATCATTTTCTTGCTAACTGAGAAACCACCGGCAGTAACAGTATAGAAGTAAACACCTTTGCTGTAATTAGCAGCATTGATAGTTACTAAGTTGTTACCTGCAGTAAGTTCGTTAGAAACAACAGAAATCACTTCACCTAAAATGTTAGTTACGCTAATTGTAACTTGAGCAGATTTAGTCATGTTGATTTCAATTTGTGTATTTCCGTTAGTTGGGTTAGGCATGTTTTGACCTACATAGAACAAGTTGTTCTTTGTTTCGTTAACACCAATAATTTGGTTGTCGCATATAGAGGCATTGTGCAAGTAGAAATAATCAACAGGAGTTGTAGGGTCTGTACCAGTTTGTATTTTTTGGTATGCAGCAGGTATTACCCAGCAGTTATTGGGAGCAGGTAATGCATATTGAGAAACCACACCAAAATTTACGGCCCCTTCGTCACATGTACCTACTGTGGTATTTACAACTGTACTGTAGTTATTGTTTGTAGTGTTAAAACCAATTAACAGTTGGTTAGGGTTTACGTTGCCAGCACCAGGGAATAAGTTAGTGTCTGTATCAAACCATGAGAAGAACATTCTATCGCCAGCCCAGTTTGTACAAACTTGCGGACGGCTATCTTCGCTCACGTTTTGAGTTCCAACGAAAGTACCTCTGAAAGTCATTGGTTTGCCTAATAAAGTAGCATTGTAAACACCTGAAGTGGAAGTGCTTCTGATGTGGAAAATACCCCAGCTGCCTGGATTTGATGCGATAGAGAAACCATCAGCTGATCCGCCAATAGCAAGAACCATGTGAAGCATGCCGGCAGCATCAACAGAACAATCAACTTCGAAACCCGTAGTATAAGATGTGCCTAGGTTTAAGATTGGCTCAATGAAAGATTGGTTATCTAAGTCAACTCTTTCTGGTGCGTTCCAACTATTTCCACCGTTAGTTGTTTTCCAAACGATTGGGTATAGGCTAGAGTCAGCTTGGAAAGTATAGCTGTCGTGACCAAGAGCTACGATATAACCAGTTTGTCCATCAGGAGAAAAAGCAACAGAAAGTGCAGATAACTGTTTTGCACCACCTAAGTTAACGCTCATAGGCGCGAATAAACGCTGAGTTGTGTAATCGTAATCCATGTTTGTAGTGTTCCAAACACCTTTACGCAAATAAATTGTGTCAGTATAGTCTGTACCATCAAAACTAAAGTCAACAATCCAGTTAACGCCTTGCTCTGTCTGATACATAGAATATGGAATCAAACCAGTTAAGCCGTTTGAAAACAAATCTAAGTTTTGAACACCGGCACCAGTAGTAAGAGGTGCTGAACCGCGACCATAAGCTACCCAATTGGTACCATCCGTAACTGCACCGTGCACAGAAACAAATGCGTTAGCAGGTATTGTGTTACCTGTTGGGTTATATATTGTTCCTTGTGGGTAACGACCTCGCTGTGAAGTAGAACCGGTAAACGCAGGCCCGAAATTACGTGTAAAAGATGTTCCTCCGTTTGTAGAAAAATCATACATATAATCATTACTTCCCGGGTTGCCTCTGTGTACTAAGATGATAGAGTTAAGGTTTGGGTCAGCGTAAATGATACTGCGTGAGGATCTTGTGTAACCACCAAAAGCGTTAACTGCGCCTCCTAAAGAGTCGCAAGTAGAAACAGTTTGAGTGTTGTCAGGTGTTGTGTTTTTTTGGTTAACGTTTTCTAATTCGTTAACGAAAAGAGGTGGTCTTTTCATAACATATTTGCCATTTTGTGCAAATGTTACACTGGCAAACGCTAAAGCCACAAATAGTAGTGATTTTTTCATTTTGTTTTTATTGGTTTGGTTAGACAATTGTTTGTTTTTTATAGACGAGCAAAAGTAATTAAAGGATTTGTATTAGCCAACTTAATTTTAAACAAATATTAACACCAAAATTTCTCACATATTAATGGTCAGGAGCAGGGTTTTGTATTTAGTTGTTTACATCTTTTGCGATTGTATGGAGTCCGACCATGCTAACTTAGAATAAGTATTGGGCATTATTTTCCATATTCTGATCAGTAACTTGGAGAACATTTTAAGTATTAAGCTATTGCTTTTCAGTGTTTTATGGCCAAAACGATTAATGTTTAAATAATACAAACCATATATAAGCGGTGAAAATGGCTTAAAGTTTTTCTTTTCTTTAAAAAATAAGGTATTACCGTTTTTTTTAACAATCCACTTGTGAAACGGTTCGTTCAGAAAAAATTCATCTAACGGTCCCGGACATTCAATGTATCCTCTTTTGCCCACTCTCGAAATTTCTTTACACAATTGCAAAGGGTCGTCTACATGCTCGGCAATGTGCGATGCAATTACATAATCAAATTGTTTATCGGCAAAAGGCATAAGCAGCGCATCGGCCACCATCATTTGTTTTCCTTTTGGAGAAATGGCTGTTTTTCCTGAACGATGTATCGTTTCGCCCATCTCGCTGTCAATTAAAACATCGGCACGCTTATTTGGCCTGTGGCCGCTGCCCACATCTAAAACCAACCAGTCGGGGTGAATAAATTGTTTTTTGCCCGATAGCCCAACAACAAATTCTGCACACATATTATCGTACAGTTGTTGAAACAGCATCGAAACAACTTCTGCGGAAAATTTTTCCGCTACCGTTTGTTTTAGCTTTTCTGTATTATATGATGAATAATTTGCCATCATTTTTTTTATTGCATTTTGCAGTGCGGCATCATCGTTAACCGGAATTAATATGCCGTTTGTTTCATCAATAAAAAATTCGGGTCCACCGCATATAGTTGCAACTACTGGTTTACCGGCAGCTAATGCTTCGGCAGCTACCACACAAAAACTTTCTACGCGGCTGTTTACCACTACAAAATCAAATTCATTTAATTTTTCGAGCACATAATTATTCGGCTGCCGCCCGTGAAAAAATACCTTGTCGTTTAATTTTTTTTCATCTGCTAATGATTGCAGCATTTTTTCATCAGCACCACCGCCTATAACATGGAATTCAAAATCGAGGTTTTGCTTTTTTAGTTTTTCGCAAGCTGCTATGGTTGCGCTAATGTTTTTTTGACTGTCCACCAAATCGGCAACAGTTAAAAATTTCACTGCAACATCTTTTTTTGAAACCAAAGCCAAATTTTTACTTTCAATAATGTTCGGCACTATTACATAGTTGCCATCAATACCACAGTTTTCCATTGCGCTTTTCAAGCTTTGCGAAACTGCTGTAACATATTTTGCTTTTTTTGCAGCTCGTTTAACAATCAGCTTTTTGAGCAACGATAGTTTCTCAAATTTTCCGCTGATATAACCCGTCCAGTGTTCGGTGATAATAAATGGTATTCCTTTAAATGCACACAGAAGTTGTGCTATAAAATAGGTGCGTGTTAAAACGTGTGTATGCACAATATCGGGCTTGCCGATATATGCTGCTGCGGTTTTAATTGCTTTGCGTGTGGCTACCAAATAACGCCAAAAATTAACCACAGCAAAATTGCTTTTGCGATAGTGAACTAAAATTTCGTGCACATTATTTGCGTAAGCATAAGTTGAATTATATTTTTCTTTTTGCTTTGCCGATGAGGTGTACACAACAGCAACATCGCAATTTTTTGCAACTGCTGCTGCATGTTTTTGCACAAATACACCCAATTGCTCATCAGCATAATTAGGATACCATTTTGCTAAAAACAAAACTGAAAAACGAGTAGGCACACGCTTAAACTCAGTCATTAGTTTATTTTTTTTGTTTTTAATCGAATGGAATTTCCTATCACAATAACATCAGAAAATGCCATTGTGAGCGCACCTACCATTGGGTTTAATAATCCGCAAGCGGCTACAGGAATTGCAATAATGTTATAGAAAAATGCCCAAAATAAATTTTGTTTTACGGTGAGTAATGTGTGTTTGCTAATTTGATGAGACAATACAAGTTGAGCTAAATCTGATTTGTTGAGCAAAACTATTTGTGCTTGTTGAATGGCCACATCAGTAGCATTGGCAATAGAAATGCTAACATCAGCAGCGGCAAGTGCAGGAGCATCGTTTATTCCATCGCCAAGCATTGCAATTTTTCCTGTTTGTTTTATTTTAGTTACGGATTTTAATTTTTCTTCGGGCGATTTTTCGGCAATAATATTTTTTATTCCTGTTCGCGATGCCGCCAATTCGCATTTTTCTTTTTTATCGCCACTTAATAGATGCGTGGTAATTTTTAGCTCATTAAAATAGTTAACACACATTTGCGAGTTTTGTTTTATTTCATCGGCAATAGTTAACCAAGCTACAAGCAAATTGTTTTTTGTAATATATACATCTGCTACTTTATCCGTTTCAATTAAATGTTTTGAACCCACCTTCCATTGAATCCCGGCTTTGTCTTTAAAGACTATGCCCTTCCCTTTCAGCTCCTGCACATCAGTAATAGTTGGTTTTGCGGTAATTTGGTTTGCTAATTCGCGCACCAGCGATTTTGCAATAGGATGCGATGAATAATTTTCAGCAGCAAATAAATAGTTTTTTATTTCCGCTAAGTTTTCGCCTTCAGCAATGTTAAGCGCTGCAATTTTAAAATCACCGGTGGTTATAGTTCCTGTTTTGTCGAATGCAATGTTTTTAATTTTTGCAAATTCTTCGAGCGTGCTTCCGCCTTTTATTAAAATACCGTTTTTCGCTGCTCGGCCTATGCCTGCAATTATTGCCGTAGGAGTTGCCAAGCCCATGGCACACGGGCACGATATAACCAGCACCGCAATGCTATTCATAATTGCAGTTTGCAAATTGCTATTTAAAACATAAAACCAAATGATAAATGTTATTAAGGCAATAAGTAAAACTGCGGGTACAAAAACTGCTGCAATTTTATCGCCAAGCATTTGTATGGCAGGTTTAGTGTTCTGCGCTTTTTTTACCAAATCAATTATTTGCGATAGCGTAGTGTTTTTCCCCGTTCGCTCGGCAATTAGTTTTATGCTGCCATCGGTAACAATTGTTCCACCGGTAACTTTGTTGCCATTGGTTTTTGAAACAGGTAAAGTTTCACCGGTAATCATCGCCTCATTTACTAATGCATCGCCCGAAAAAATAAAACCATCAGCCGGAATTTTATCGCCTGTGTTTACTAAAACTAAATCGCCAGGTTTAAGTTTGTCGGCTTCAATTTCTATTGTTTCGTTTTCACTTATTACTTTTTTTGCTGTTGTTTTTTGAAGTTTGGATAATTCGCTAATTGCAGTTGTAGTTTGTTTTACCGACCGATGCTCGAGTACATTGCCAAGTAAAACAAGTGTGATGATGGTGGCAGCAGTTTCGTAAAACAAATAATTGTGAACATCATCTGCATAAAAAAAGGTACCGCTAATGCTATAAACCAAAGCAGAAAGCGAACCAATAAAAATTAAAACATCCATATTGGGTACTCCGGCTTTTACAGAACCTAAAGCGCTTCTGCCAAAATGGTGCAGCCCAACAGCAGCCACAGGCAAACACAAAAACAACTGCACATATTTGTTGTGAAGCACTGCAAACGGCAAAAACATGTGCATAAAAAGTGGCAGTGTAAAAATCAAGCAAAAAATAAATTTCTTTTCTACCGAACTAAACTTGCCTTCGTTTTGCAAATCCGCGTTTTCAATAACCTTGTATCCCAGCTTGTGTATGTCGCTGATAATATCTTTTAGCAGGTTGCTGTTATCCAGATTGAATGCAGCTTCGCCCGTTGCAAAATTTACATTTACATTTTTAAGCCCACGTTTTTCAATTGTACGAGCAATGCCCAAGGCACAATTATTACAATCCATGCCCTCTATTTTTAAAGTTATCGTATGCTCGTTAGTCTCCATTTTTTTAATCAACCAAAGGTATAACGAATAAACTTAAAAGATGCTTTATGCAAACAAAATTTGTTTATTTTTGCTGCCCTAATACGGAGATTGTAGCTCAGTTGGTTAGAGCATCAGATTGTGATTCTGAGGGTCGGGGGTTCGAGCCCCCTCATTCTCCCCGAAAAGGTTACCGGGAAAATGGTAACCTTTTTATTTTACTGTTACTGTAAAACTGCAAGTTGCAGTACTTCCATCAGGCGCAGTTACCATAAATGTATTTACAGTAGTTCCCATCGGAAAACTTGAGCCGCTTGGCAGCCCTTCGGTTTGCACTAAATTATATTCGGGGCAATTGCTTTTTACTACTGGTAAATTATAGTTTACGTTATCTCTGGCGCATTTGCTGGGCGTATTGTCAAATGTCATATTAGGAGGGCAAATAATTACAACTGCCGAATTTTGATTACCACTCACATTAAAAGTTTGCATGCCAATATTTCCGCAAGCATCCACCACGGTTACTGTGTAAGCTCCGGCACCCACTGCTGTTATGTTTTGGGTAGTAGCACCGTTCGACCATATATAGTTTATGGGCGCAACCGCACCTGCAACATTAATTGTTATTGATCCGCTCGGCTGGCAAGTGCTTGGTTTTGTGGTGCCGCTTATGGTTAACTCCTGCTTAAAGTTTCCCGAAATCATTTTTACTTTTTGTAAATTTTTTGCATTCCCGGTGCTGCCTGTCCAGCCCCAGTAAACAAACGAATTGTTGTTAAACAGCAGTCCTTTCATTTCAATTGTTTTTTCAATTTTTGCATTGGGGTTGCCATCCCAAAAAACTTTAAACAATTGTACTGATGCAGTCCATGTGAATTTTACTTTGTGATATTTATTGTCCTCAATATTGCCAACTTCAAATGGTGAAGTAATTTGACTTTCATCGTGTTTCACTTTACCATTCATGTTTATTGAAATGTGGTCAGCATCGGGGTCGTTGTTATCCGGATTTTTCCAGGTGTCAAATTCTACGCCCATTGATGGTGTAATACCTCTGTAACCAAGTCCGCCACCTATACTTGTAGCTGCTGTTCCTTGTGGCGATTGTTGTAAAACAAAAGTCATCCCATCTGCTCCGCCATCGGCATCGCCTAAATATATTTCAAACTCTAAAGTAAAATCAGCATCTAAATCTAAATGATTTCCAAACCAAATAGAACCGCTTTGCTGCTCGGTATTGTTGGTGAGTTTGTATTCATTATTTCCCAAATGGCCTGCTGAGCCATTTACTTTAAAATTAGCGGGGTTTATTAAACCGTTGCATTGTGAATGTGCAATATCAATATTCAGAAGTACAACTATCGCAGTTGCGAAAAATGATTTTTTAAGCATATAATTTCTTTTACTTGGTGCGTCAAATATATGTTTTTACATATCAATCAAATAGTGTAAATCTTTGACAAGTTTTTTCATGTAAATGGAAAAAATAGATTATGTTTGAACGTATAATAAAAAACAATAAGCCATGGGATTATTTGATAAAATTAAAAATGAATTTATAGATATTATTGAGTGGCAAGATAACACCAATGATACTATTGTGTGGAAATTTCCGCGCTACCAAAATGAAATAAAAATGAACGCCAAGCTTACTGTGCGCGAAAGCCAGCAAGCAGTGTTTTTAAACGAAGGAACAATTGCCGATGTGTTTCAGCCGGGCATGCATAATTTGCAAACACAAAATATGCCTATCCTTTCAACTTTAAAAGGATGGAAATACGGATTTAACTCACCATTTAAAGCCGATGTTTTTTTCGTAAGCACCAAACAATTTATTGATCAAAAATGGGGAACCAAAAACCCGATTACACTTGATGATGATCGTTTCGGATTCATTGAATTACGCGCATTCGGCAGTTATGCTTTTAGAATTACCGATGCCGGAAAATTTATTAAAGAAATTGCCGGAACCAATGGTGAATACACCACCGAAGAAGTAAACGGCCAGTTGCGCAGTTTAATTGTTACAAAATTCACTGATGCTATAGGCGAAGGAGGAATTCCGGTTGAAAAATTTGCTGCCAATTTGGAGGAGCTTTCAAAACTTGGCTTAGATAAACTGAACGCTGATTTTGAAGAATACGGATTGAAAATCACTAAATTTTTAGTTGAAAATGTTTCGATGCCGGAAGAGCTGAAAAAAGAAATTTTCGAATACTCGCGTCTCAATAAAATTGACATGCAAAAATTAGCGCAAATGAAAACCGCTAAATCAATTGAAAAAGCTGCCGAAAACCAAGGCGGAACAATGGGAATGGGCATGGGCATGGGTATGGGAATGGGCATGGGAAATATGATGACAAACATGTTTGGTCAGAACATGCAACAGCAAAATAACCAAATGCCGCCACCACCACCACCACCATCGCAATTTTTTGTGGCAGTTAACGGAGCGCAAACAGGCCCATTTGGAATGGAACAGTTAGCACAAATGGCTATGCAAGGGCAACTTACGCGCGAAACCAATGTGTGGAAAGCAGGCATGGCAGCTTGGGCACAAGCAGGAACAGTGACAGAATTAGCGCCTGTTTTTAACCAAATGCCACCACCGCCACCACCAATGTAGTACTTGTTTTTTAAAAGCGTACTAATCTATTGCGATTAGTACGCTTTTTCATTTTAAAATTTTTAAATAAAAAATTATGAGTTACGAAGAAAAAAATACGGAAGTATCAGGCCAACTCGATTGTAAAGATTGCGGAGCACTATTAAAATTTGCGCCCGGAACCAATTCACTTAAATGTGAGTATTGCGGTGCTCAAAACGAAATATCATCAGCTCCACAAACTACAGTTGTGGAAGAAATTGACTTTGAGAAATTTTTAAATGAAAATACAGTTTCGGAAGCGGATAAGCAACAAGTAACAACGGTAGGATGCAAAAACTGTGGAGCCAACACCACCCTAAAGCCAAATGTGGCGAGCGATAATTGCCCATTTTGCGATACACCACTTGTAGTGCAGGGTGGAGGTAACACAAGTAGTATAATTAAACCAAAATATGTGCTTCCGTTTGCCATTGATAAGAAAAAAGGTGGAGATGAATATAAAAAATGGGTGGGCTCACTTTGGTTTGCACCCAATGATTTAAAACGCTTTGCCGAAACATTTGAAAAGCTAAACGGAATGTATATTCCTTACTGGACTTACGATTCAAATACCGATAGTAGTTATTCCGGCATGCGAGGCGATAATTACATGGTAACCGAAACTTACACAGCATTTGAAAACGGAAAATCAGTAACACGCACACGCACAGTTACAAAAGTAAGATGGACACCTGCTGCAGGTAGTGTAAATAATGAATTTGACGATGTGTTGGTGCTGGCAAGTAAATCATTACCCGATAAGTATGCCTATGCTTTAGAGCCCTGGGATTTAGAAAACTTATCTGCTTTTGACGAGAAATTTTTGAGCGGTTTTAGAACCGAAACCTACCAAGTAGATGTAAAAGGCGGTTTTGATGTGGCTAAAACCATTATGGAAAAAGAAATACGTAACACCGTGCGCAGAGATATAGGTGGCGATCATCAGCAAATTTTAACACTCAACTCAAATTATAACGACATTACATTCAAGCATATTCTGTTGCCTGTTTGGTTAAGTGCTTACAGGTATAACGATAAAGTTTACCGATTTATGATTAACGCCCGCACAGGCGAAGTTCAAGGCGAACGTCCGTATAGTTGGATAAAAATTACATTAACGGCACTTACCGTAATTGCACTGGGATTAGCTATCTGGTGGTTTGCTACAAAAAGTTAATTAGTAAGATTTTAGTTGTAAGCGAAATACTTGTTCGCATAAACGATTAGTTCAGTAACTTTTTTGATACCAGTTTTTGCGAAAATTTTTTGCTTGTGGTTTTCTACTGTGTTTTTTGATATTTTCAGCGCTGCCGCAATTTCTTTACTCGCTAACCCTTTAGCAATTAATTTTAAAACATCATGTTCTCTTTTGCTAAGTGCTTCATGATTCTCAAATGGCTTTAAGTCAATTTTTTCGTCTTCACAATAAAACATGGTACCGTCTTTTGTGTTATTATCAATAATGTACATAGTAGATTTTGCATCCTGCATATTAATTAAAAAATCTACTGTAGTTATTTGGCAAAATATATATTGAGGGAATTTGCTTTTGTACACCACCTTTGGATATTGCATTAAGCGCCATGTGTACTTTCTTTTCGCATCCATCATCCTGAACAACATAGTTATTTTTATTAATCCTCTTTCTTTTTCTGATTTTTTTGATAAAAAATTAGAGATAAAGTGCGTAAATGATTGCATTTTCGAAACGTCTGCCGGATGCATTAACTGCCCAATTTCCATTGGATTTATTCCTATCCACTTGTTATGTGAAAGTGGAGTGCAATGCTTGAAATCGCCTCCAAGCGCAACTACCTGTGCAGTAGAAAAATCACCGATGTACCAAAAGCTGTGAGCTGTGGAAAAGGACGAGAACAGTGCTATCTCGTTTGCAAATAATTCTTTCCAGGACTCAGCGTTTTTTATTTCCTTAGCACAATATATATTATTGAAATCATTTTCTGAAACCGCAGGAATAATTTTCTTTTTCATCCAAGCAAATTACGGAAAAAACATCGCGTAGCTAGTCAATCACTGATACATTTAAATCTGCGAGTTTTGATTTTAAATCAGCGATTTGTTTCTCACTTACCGTTGCAGATAATTTTAAAGATATTAATGATGTGCACGCGTACAATGGTGATAAATCAGTTACACTAACTTTTTCCATTCTTAAATCAGAAAGTTTTGTACAGTATCTAATATTAGCAATACTTGTTATTTTACATTCATCAAAATCTATGTTTTCCAGACTTGTTAAAAACTGAATGTCATCAACATTAGCTAATCCGGATGTCGCGGCTTTAAGGACTTTTAACCCGGTACAGTTTTTTAAAAAGGAAAGATTAGTAACACCATCACAATATGTGAAACTTATTTGCTCTAACTTTTTACAAATCCCAATTGGACCCATCAAGCTATCGTGCGCTTGCACGTTTTCTTCAATTATAAGTTCTTCTAAGTTAATTAGCGCTCCTATAGGTTTGTAATTAGTAAACTTATGATCAGCGCCAGATATATCTAACGCTTTTAGTTTTTGAAGTTTTGCTACGAAATCAATAGTACTTATATCACAAAACCCTAAATCTAAGTGGGTGAGTTGTGTAAGAATGCCCAATTTTTCCTCGTTTTTTATTTTTGTTCCTCTCATTTCAAGCCATTTAAGGTTATTTAATTTTGTTAATGGCGTAACATCAATGGGCATTTTTCTTGATGACCATAATTTGAATATATATAAACTTTCTAAATTGATTAAACCCGATATGGCATTTATATTGGTAATTTGCTCGTTCCCGAATGATAATTGAAGCGTTTTTATCCATGCCATTTTACAAACTGCATCAAAATCGGCTTGTGAGCATTGGCTTAAAATACAAATCCGTAGCTTTTCTTTATTTACAGTTTCGTTAATTTTTTGCGTTGCTTCAGGAGTAAGTTTATTGATGTCTATACTATAACTTGTTATTTTATAATCATAGTCTTGCGAAAATACTGATAGGGAAAGCACAGACAGAAAGAATGAGATGATGTTTGTTTTCATTTAATTAGTTTTGAGTTTATTCAAAAATAAACCCCTCAACTAATATTGACAATAGTAATAAGTTACTATGATTCTATCTTAAAATTTATTCAAATGCATCAGTAATCACTAATCATCAATTACCACTTCGTTAGTGTTTTGAGGATTAAAGAGAACATTTATTTTGTTCCCCGGCATTAAACCGCTCACACTTAATATGCTTGCAGTTTTATAAACTGTGGCAGTAAACTTTCCATTTAGTTTATCGTGAATATCAATTTGTATTTTTAGCACCGGGCGGTTATTGATACGCATACTTGTTTCTGCAGTGCTTATAATTGTTCCTATGGCGGCAACTCCTGTTTTGCGTAAACGCTTTTTTAGTATTCTGTTTTTTAAAAGTAGGTGATAAATCAAGTAAAACACTGCTCCAAAAGTGAAAATAATAAAACCCACCACAGCATACGGCTTTTGATAAAGCGGAATAGTATCAGATACCATAAGTGATACAAAAATGCCGGTAACTAACATTTCTATTGCGAAGAATATAAAGAATGGTTTTATTGGATTTTGCATTGTTTGTTTTTTAACTGATTAAGTTGCAAACATAATGCATATCAAGCACAAAGACCTTATTTTTTCATCAATGTAATAGCTTTTGGTAAAATGAGTTGCTCCCATATTGCATATTCTTTTGCCGATGGGTGCAGGCCATCGGCAGCAATTAAACTATTATCGGCTGCCATTTTTAGCGATGGCTGAAATAAATCAATGTATATTAAGTTGCGTTTTTTTGTTTCGCTGATTATAATGCTGTTAAATTCGGTTATTCCTTTTGTAATATCTCGCCCAAACGAATATTTTTTGCCTTGTGGTGTTACCGAAAAATCAGGGATGGTGAGCAAAATAATATTTTGTTTATTACTGATGTGTTTTTCTATTTCGTTTAAAATATAAATAAGGTTTGTGTGAAAAATGCCCGAATCAATATTTTGTACCCAATCGTTTACTCCTATGCATAGCGTAACTAAATCTGGATTTTGTGTAAGCTGCTCTAATTCATTGTCAATTAAATCTTGTGTGGTGTAACCGGTGCGGGCTAAGTTTGTAAGCATTGTAGTTTGTATTCCGCTATCGCATAAATGCTTGGTGAGCAGCACCGGCCAAGATTCTGCTTGTTTTGCTCCCTGGCAAATGGTGTAAGAATCGCCAAGCGGTAAATACTTTATTTTATTTCCGTTTGTTTGCCCACACGATTGCATTGCGATAATTATAAAAGGTAAAACGGGAAATAAAAATTTAAGCATAAACTCATTTACGAAATACTATTTTTAAGGGATTTTTTCAGAAATAATTTTACTCTTCTTCGAACAGAGTACCAACTTTTACATTTAAAACTTGGGCTATTTTATACGCATTTAAAATCCCTGTGTTTATTTCGCCTTTTTCTATTAAGCGTATATGTTTTTCATCGGTGTTAATTTCAAATGCCAATTGCACCCTGCTTATTTTTTGATGTGTACGTATTTTAAAAACACGACTTCCAAACAGCGATAATATCTTGTCTTTTTTGTTTTTAGGCACTACCAAAAATCAATCAAGATAAATTTCGAGTTCGGTAATATATTACCGAATATTTTTTATATTAGCTGTGCAAAAAAAGGAGGTTTTTGATGATTACATAAAAAGCACTAATTTTAATGCTACGCCAAGTATAGTAACGTGGCATTTGTAATATTCAAGAAAAAATAAACAAACTTTAATAATTGAAAAAAATCCTTTTTTATATTTTTCTTTTTTCTATATCTAACATTTACAGATGGCTGGGGCGTGTTATATGGCCAAGTAAATTTAGTGCCTAATGGCAGTTTTGAAAATTATACACTTTGCCCACAAAATGAAAATGAATTATCTAAATGTATTGGCTGGTGGAAAGCAAATCTTGCCACAACGGATTATGTTAATGCATGTGCACCTATTTTAATGGGAGGCGGAGTAAATGTGCCTTATTATTTTATGGGTTATCAAAATGCATATCATGGTAATGCCTATGTGGGAATTGGCTCATATTATTATAATGGAAATGCGGATGCTGAATATGCTCAGTGTAGTTTAAATTTTCCATTAAAATGCGGCTATGAGTATGTTTTGAGAGCATACATATCGCTTGCCAATCATTCAGAGTATACTGTTAATAATTTCGGCATATTGGTGTCAAAGCTTCAGCCCTATGCCCCTTGGCAATATACCGTATTTACCCATCAGCCACAGTTAGTAGTTAATCCACCAGTTACCGATACGTTAGGATGGACAAAAATTGAGACTAAGTTTTATGCACGAGGAGACGAACAATTTTTAACAATAGGAAGGTTTGACTATGCTGGACAAGGAGTATTCACTCCTTTTGCAGGAGATACAACCAATCCGCTAATTAATAATTTAACGTATTACTTAGTAGACAGCGTATCGTTGATAGAAACAGGTGAGATAATAAATTGTAATGCCCCAAATGTATTTACGCCAAATGGTGATGGCATTAATGATTTGTATACTGTTTTTGATTTATCCGATGGCGATAGAATAAAAATTTACAACCGATGGGGTACACAGGTGTATGAATCTACCGGCATTAAAGATGGGTGGGATGGCAGAACTACGAGTGGCGAACAATGTTCCGAAGGTGTTTACTACTATATTATTGAGCGAAAAGAAAAAGAAAATAGAAAAGGATATATTCAA
>JAGVMA010000059.1 GCA_020054095.1 Bacteroidia bacterium
TAACTTGTTTATACCCGCTACTTTATAGCGGTTAACCACCCAAAAGTGGATGTATACCCGCTACTATATAGCGTAAAATTATAGTATCAAATGTACTCAAAATATTATAATGTATCAAAGGGCGAAATTATTTGTTGTATGCTTTTGGTGCTCACGTGTGTGTATATTTCGGTGGTTTTGCTACTGCTGTGGCCTAATATTTCTTGTATGTATCTCAAATCGGTGCCGGCTTCTAATAAATGGGTGGCATAGCTGTGGCGTAACCAGTGTAAGCTCACTGGTTTATTTATTTTTACTTTTTCTATCGCTTGTTTTAATACTTGCTGTAAGCTTCTTTCATCATAAGGTTTTTGGGGTTTTTGCCCTTCAAATAAATACACTTCGGGTTTACATGCTATGTAGTATTGCCTCAGTAGTTCAATTATTTTTTTGCTTAATGGGGCAATTCTGTCTTTTCGGTTTTTCGATTGTTTTATTATCAATACACCTCGCTTGCTGTCTATATGTTCGGGTTTTAATCGCAGTAATTCTCCGCTTCGTAATCCGCAACTGTATATCAATGATAGCATTGCCTTGTGTTTTAAATTACTGTGTGCGTTTAATATTTCTTTTACTTCTTCTTTGCTTAATACATTGGGTAATGTTTTTGCTTTTTTGGGGCGGTGTATTAGTGCTGCATTTATGCTTGTGTTTTGTATTGTTTTAAAGAACAATTTTATGGCATTTACCACTTGGTTTTGAAATGTGGCCGAATAGTTGTTTGCTAAAATATAGTTGTTGTTAAAAAAAATTACATCGTCATTAGTGATTTCGGTAATGGCTTTTTGGTTGTAAAACCGCAAAAATGTTTTAAGTGCATTGCAATATGTTTCTATCGTATTTTGGCTATATCTGCGCGATTGCATCCATGCCTTAAATTTTTCAACTTTAGTTATTGCATCGGCTAATAATTGCTTGTTTTGAGGCACTGCATTATAAATATTATGTTTTTTCTTTAATGCTGATGCATCTATTTTACAAATGGCATTAAATGCGTTTTTTATTTCATTTAGTATCTTATCAGAGTAGGGTGCAAACCATGCTTTGTGAGTGGCGCTCCAGCGGATGCCGGTAATTTTTCTTATGGTTGTGTTTAACTCCATGTCAATAGGAAATTTTACAAGCACCACATTTGCGCCTTTATGGTTTACAAGGTCTACTACAATTATTTTCATTTTATCCCAAATATAAAAAAAACAAAAGCGTTCCAATACTTTAATCAATTATTCCGGTTTCTATCTTTTGAACTTAAAAACACTCACGTTTCAGAGAAAAAGATGTATCCATAAATTTAAATGATAAAAGTAGGGGGTGAAAAATAACAAATTGGTTGGTATTACATTTGTATTTGTTAAAAATCGCAATTAAAAATTGTAATTTTTAAGTTGTAGCTTTGGGCATGAAAGAAAACAACAGCACCATGCCACAACCCGATTCGTTATTAGATGCAGAAGGAACACAAAATTTGCCAAACGCAAATGCAGTTTTGGTATTAGGAATTATTTCGTTGCCCACCATTTTGTGTTACGGTGTGGTGGGTTTAATATGCGGCATTATTGCACTGGCATTATCGGCTCAAAGTATGCGCATGTATAAAGCTAACCCCGATATGTACAGCAAAAAATCATATAATAACTTAAACGCAGGGCGTATTTGCGCTATCATTGGTACTATATTATCTGCCTTGTTTTTATTCTTGATAATAGTGATGGTTGCCTTGTGGGGCACAATAGCGGCAAGTTTTTTTGATGCTTTTGGCACTAAATATTAATGCGACTTACGCAGTGCGTAATAAAATCGTTAACCGGAATAGATTGTCCGGGCTGTGGTTCACAGCGTGCCTTTAGTGCCTTGCTGCATGCCGATTTTATTGCGAGTTTTAAATTTTACCCGCCATTAATTCCGCTTTTAATTATGTTTGGCTTTTTGGCTTTTCATTTATTAAAAGGTGTGAATAACGGTGCTCGCTATTTAAAATACATGTTTATAGCCAATGCAATTATTATAGTCGCAAATTATATTGTTAAATTAATGCATGCGCATTAATGTTATTTGCCTGTAAGGTTATAAATGGATTGAATGTCTTTTAGTGCTTCATCAAAATTGATGTTTAAGTCAATCAGTTTTCCGTGGGCAATATCAAACACCCAGCCGTGAACGGCAGGGTATTTATTTGCAATGTATGATTGTTGCACAGCAGCGGTTTTAATAATATTAATGCATTGCTCTTGCACATTAAGTTCAACCAATCGATTATAGCGTGCGTTTTCATCGGCAATGGCATTAAGTTCGGTTTTGTGTAGGCGATATACATCGCGTATGTTTCGGAGCCAAGGGTTTAATATCCCCATGTCCATAGGAGTCATGGCGGCTTTTACACCACCACAATTATAATGGCCACATACAATAATATGTTTCACTTTTAAATGGCGCACCGCATAGTTAATTACCGACATCACGTTTAAATCCGTGTTCACCACCAAATTGGCCACATTACGATGAATAAAAACTTGGCCCGGTTCCACACCCATCATATCTTCGGCAGTTACTCGGCTATCGCTACAGCCGATGTATAAAAACTCGGGGTGCTGCTCTTTGGCTAAGTTTGTAAAATAATCTTTATTGGCAGCAGTTTTTTCGTTTACCCATTTTTTATTGTTCTCGAATACTTGTTTGTAAAGTGTCATGTGTTTTTGTTTTTTTAGGTTAAGATATTGTGTTGGTGTTTTATGGCAGGAGGTAAGTCGGTTTCGCCCAGCATTTCGCGCATATCAATTTCGATGGTGCGGCTAATAGCAGTAATAGGTACATCATTGGCGCTTCCTTCAAAAGGACTCTCGGTGCTTTCGCCAATTTTTTCCATCGTAGTAAAAATCCATCCGGCTAATGCACTAAATGGTATGGAAAGCCAAACCATGTGCGTGCCAAATTTTTCAAATTCGGGTAACATACCAAACGGAATAAGTAAAATAAAAATTTTAATAAACCATAAGTTAAGTGTTGCGTATTGTCGAGGGTAGGGGAAATTTTTTATGCGCTCGCTTGCGCCTTGTTGGTTGTATAATTCGGCAAGCATTTTCTCCAGTTCCATGTGCCTGAAATCGTCAATCAAGCCTGCCTCGTTAAGCTTTTTTAACTCAGCCGATTGCATGGCAATAATGTGAGCCGCTTTGTTGCTTTTGCTCATGAGTGCTGTTAACTCATCGGCAGTAAAATATTTTTCGATTGCGTGTTCGAGCTTGGTGTTGTGCTCATCTACTTTAAACCATTTGTTTTTATACTCGGCATTGTGTTTTTTGTAAATAGATTCCCATTCGCGTTTTTCGCGCAACTGAAAGCGCAAGGCGGTGAGCCATGCAAAGTGGCGGTAAAAAAATTGGGCTTTTATTTTCTTTAATTCTTCGTCAGATAATTTTTGTGCTGCATGTTTGTTTGTTACATAATCTAAAACCATAATGCCCCAAGTGCGACTTGCATTCACAATAGCACCCCATACTCTGCGTGCTTCCCACATTCTATCGTACGATGCATTGTTTTTAAAACCCACCACAAATGCAACTGCTGTGCCCAGCAATGCAATGGGGAGCCAAGGTATTGCCAGCCATTTCCAATCCAAGTATCCGTAACAAAAAGTGGGAATAGCCGATATAATGATGAGCCCCAGAATATCGCGTCTGGTCCAAAATACTACTTCTTTAAATGAATAATGTTTGCCTGCGTGCATGGTGTTTGTTTTTTAATCTTCTGCTAAAACTATTACTTTATCTTTTGCTGTAAATTTTAATGCGGCCGATTTTACCGGACTCACTTTTACGCCATAGGCCTTGCTTGCATCTTTGCTTTGCGCATCTATTTTATATCCTATGGCTGTTTCGCCTTTGCGTGCAGCCGATTCAATAACGGTGTGGAAATCTATTTGCTCGTTTTCTTTTACATAATCAGTAGCAGGGCGTAAATATATCTCTGAGCCATCGGCATCAAATAAATCATCAAATACTTTTTTCAAATGTTTGTTTTCCGATAGCTGCGAAAGCATTAAACTGATGAGTTTGTCGCTCACAATAAAATCATCGGCTTTGGTAACTTCGGCAAGTTCGCGATTGCGCACATCCAGCATTTCGCTCACGATGCTAAAGTTGTGGCCTGTTTCATCAGCTATGTTTCGCAAGTGCAGAAGTGTGATAAGTGTTTTTGCATCTGCTTCTTGCACATCCATAGTGGTGTAGCACAAAATAATAATGTGGTTATATGATTTTACATCTAACGATTGGATGGCAGCGCTTTCGGTAGTTTTTAGTTTTTTAAATGTTACTTTTTGTTTTTTCATTTTCAGCGATAGTTCTTTCGCTGCATTTTCGGCATCATCTGTTTCGGCAGCAATTAATACATGCGAACCATCGGCCACATAATTATCCAGCTCTTGTATAATGGTGTTTCCTTTTTCGTTCCAGCCGAGCACGAGTGTTTTCTCTTGCACATTAGCCGATTTTGTTACTGACGATATAGCGTGCTCCGCAATCACCGGCTTAGCTATTCCGCTTAGCTTTATGGTGTCATCATCTTCGGCAATTACTATTAAGCTGTCGGTTTTTTCAATCACTGTATCCATTGGCGGGTTCACGTTCGATTCGCCATTTTTTTTAAAAATGCCTATCACAGCCGAATCGTCATAGGCAACTAATGCGTCTTTGTATTTTTTTCCGGCTAAAGCTGGTTCGTTTTTAAAATAAATTTCGGCACCATCAAAGTCAAGTAATTCGGTGTAAACAATGCTAAGCCCGCTTTGGCGGCAAGTTTGTGCGGTTACACGTGCAATTAAATCTCCGGCCAAAACCAAAACAGCTTCGTTGCCACCCACTAATTTAGCTGCCTCCATGTTTTCTTCTTCGCGTATTTCGGCCACAATGTGATAGTTTTCTTTTCTTCGATTAGGATTATTGGTTATCGCCAAAATAGATTTTATCACATGCGTATCGGGGTTTTCTTGCTCGGGCGAAAGAATGATAATTGATTTTGCATCGTGCGGGCTTACCACTTCTAAATCATTCAAATCGAGAGGGCTGCCGGTGCGGCAAATTATTTTTGTGTTTTTTGTGTTAGCGAGTTTTGCTTTTATATCGTCTTCCATTTCCACTTTGTCTTTATCGGCCATAATAACAATGCGTGCCGATTTTAGATTTTCGTTCGCAATAATTAATTCAGATATGATTGAAAATATTTTTGGCGACCATCCGAGTATAAGTGTGTGATTGGTTTCCAAAACTTTAGAGCGCCCTTTGCGAAGTTCGTCCAGTTTGCTCTCTAAACCCGAAGTAATGGTTCCAATTAATGACGATACAATAAAAATGCCGCCAATGGTTACAAGCAACATAATTATCCTTAACGGCCAACCTTCATCTCCGGCCATGTTGCCGGCATCAAAAGTGCGCATTAAACTTTGCCAAGCGGCTTCAATAAAATTTAAACCTTCGCTTTCGGGCGCATTAATACCTGTTACGGCAAGTACGCTTGCCGCAATAATTACAATTAGTAATGATACCACAGCGAGCCAAAGCATAATTGCCGATGCGCCTTTTGATAGCGTGTTTTCAAATTTGTAGCGTAGTTTTTCGCCAAGAGAGTGTTTTGTCATAAGAATTTTATTTTCTAATAATGGTTACTTCGCCATTTGCTTTTATTTTAATTATGGACGAAGCGGTGGATTTATTTTTTTCGTGCTGCCGATGTTTTACAACATAATCAACTCGGGTTTTTATTTCATCGGCAATTTCGGAAAAATTTTGAGGCGAAGCAGCACCGCTAATATTTGCCGATGTGGATACAATGGGCTTGCCAAAACGGTGAATTAGTTTGTTGCAAAATGGGTTGCTGCAAATTCTTACTGCCACAGTGCCATCGGCTGCAATGGCGTTATCGGCAAGGCGCACGCCTTTATCGTAAATAATGGTAATAGGTTTTTCAGATGTATCAATAATATCCCAGGCAACTGGGGGTACTTCGTTCACAAATCGGTTAAGCATCTGAATTCCATCCACTAAAATAATTACGCTTTTGTTTTCGGGGCGATGCTTTAGTTCGAAAATTTTTTCAATTGCTTTGCTGTTTGTTGCATCGCAGCCAAGCCCCCATATTGTATCGGTGGGGTAGAGTAGTGTGCCACCGCTTTTTAGTATTTGCAGGCAATTTGCAATATCTTCATTAAAATCTATCATATTATATTTTTTACATCAATATTAAATCCGCATTTAAAATGTGTTTCGGGACATTTTTTATAGCCATGCAATCCGCAAGGGCGGCAGTTTAGTTTTTCGGTTAGTTCAACAATTTTGGAGTTTGATGATAGCGGCCCAAAGCCAAATGCCGGAACGGTGGAGCAAAAAATGGCAGTAGTAGGTGCATTTACTGCCGATGCTATGTGCATTGGTGCCGAATCGTTAACGTAATTCATCACTGCATTTTGCATGAGCGCAGCCGAATCTAAAAAACTTAACTTGCCCGCAAGGTTTTGCACGTTTTTGTTTTTTGTTTCAGTTGCAATTTTATTACACGCATTATAATCACCGGGCGCACCGAGTAAGTATATTTTAAAACCAGTGTCGTACTGATTGCAGAGTTCAACCCATTTTTGATGTGGTAATTGCTTGGTAAACCACACCGATGTGGGCGCCATGCATACGTATTCCTGTTCAGTGTATTTTTTTACAGCATCATAATTACTTGCTTTAGGATATAATTTTGGTTTTGCGATTTGCTTATCAGTAATGCTTTCAATTAATAGCTGATTGCGCTCGGTTTCATGCAAACCATTTCCAATTTGATGTTTTACCGTTTTTGAAAATAAAAACGACAAAGGGTTTTTGTCAAAACCTATTTTAGTTTTTGCGCCCGATAGTGCAGTGATAATTCCGGAAGAGGCAAAGCGGTGAAGGTTAATCACATAATCGTATTTTGTTTTTCGTACAAGCTTGGTTAGCCGAAAAAGGTTTTTGACTTTGCCATTTTTTTTATTCCATACAATAACGCTATTAATAAAGGGATGTTTGTCGAGCATACTTTCGTTACCTTTTCGCAGCAGAAAATCTATTTGTGCATCGGGAAATGAGTTGTGCAGTTTTTCGGCAGCAGCGGTTGCCAAAATCACATCACCAATGAAGGCAGTTTGTATGATTAAAATTTTTTTCAATAAGTTAAATTTTTCTTTTTTTTAAACTGCCACATCGTAATCTCTAAGCGCATTATTAAGCGATGTTTTTAAATCGGTGCTTGCTTTGCGCTGACCAATGATTAACGCACACGGCACCTGAAAATTGCCGGCATCAAATTTTTTAGTGTAGGAGCCGGGTATCACCACCGAGCGTTCGGGCACAATACCTTTGTATTCTTTTGGTTCATTACCCGTTACATCAATAATTTTTGTTGATTTAGTTAAAACCACATTTGCGCCAAGCACTGCTTCTTTCTGTACACGCACACCTTCTACTACAATGCAGCGCGAGCCAATAAAGCAACCATCTTCGATAATAACAGGGGCTGCTTGAACGGGTTCGAGTACACCACCAATGCCCACGCCACCGCTAAGGTGAACGTTTTTGCCTATTTGCGCGCACGAGCCCACGGTTGCCCATGTGTCTACCATTGTTCCAGAATCTACAAAAGCTCCAATATTTATATAGCTCGGCATCATAATTACTCCTTTTGCCAAATATGCGCCATAGCGCGCTACCGCATTGGGCACCACACGCACGCCTAATTGTTCGTATCCACTTTTCAATTTCATTTTATCGTGATACTCAAAAATACCTGCCTCCAGCGTTTCCATCTTTTGTATCGGGAAGTAAAGGATAACTGCTTTTTTCACCCATTCGTTCACTTGCCAGTTGTTGTCTTTTGGTTCTGCCACACGCAATTTGCCTTTATCAAGTTGTTCAATAATTTTGCGTATTGTTTTTTGAGTACTTTCATCTTTCAGTAATTCGCGGTTTTTCCACGCTTTTTCTATAATATCTTGCATCGTTTTTTGTTTTATTGATACAAATAAACAAAGGTTTTGTTAATCCTATTTTAATATTAGTAAAAAAGGGCTGTTTGCTTTAAATTTTTACCTTTGCAGCCCCTCAAAAATTTGGCTCAATAGCTTGAAAATAAATTTACTCCATATCTCCTCAAATGCTCGTATTTATAGTGCGCTTTTTTTGCTTTTTTTATCATCGACATTTTTATCAGAGGGCTATTCGCAGGTTACAGACTCGTTGGTGAAAACTAAGATTGCTGAATTAGAGAAAATTTGGCTTTCGCATATTAATGATGCAACAGTAAATTTTAAACAGAAAGATATTCCTCAAACACAATTGCTGCTTACCAATATGATTAATTATGGTGATACGGCTTGGGTTAATATCAATAATTCGCTTTACAATGCACGCATAAATCAGCTTAAAAATGATGTGGGCGTGGACTTTAACACTAATTATATTGAAAATTTTAATACCGGAATTAATACCGAAGATGATTTGATATACAGACGCAGGTTACAAACCGGATTGGAATGGGACATCTTAAAAAATGGATATTATGCCAGTAAATTAAAGCAGCAACAGTTGCAAAACGAATTGCTTATTCAAACGCTGCAAAACGCAAGTCAAGTGAGTTCGAGCAGTTATGTGAAAAACGCATCGGCTGTTATTTATTTATACAATGCTCAAAAAATTAGTCTGCTCGAAAAGCGACTAACCATCGTTAACCAGCAATTGAAATTTGCTAATGACTTAAATAAACTAAAACAGATTCCGTACATAGAAGTGATGCGCGTGGTGCAATCGCAAACGGACATTGCCGCTATGCTTCAAGTTTATAAAGGTTATAACGATTTGTTGGCAGCTCATTACAGTAGCTTTAAAACCGATGAGATTTATCCGCTTTGCGATATTGATGTAAATAAATTGCTTCAATCACACGCAGCATTAAAAACCAATGCGCTACGAGACAGTATTGTGAACTTAGAAATTAAAAATCTTGATTTAGAATCTTCGTTTATTAATAACATAGGTTTGCGAACTGCATTGCGTTATAATTTATTTGACCCTTTTTATGTTGAGGGTAATCAACGCGATTTTTTTTCTGCCTCATTAAGTGTTACTATGCCTATTCCGTTTGGTACAAAATCGGCTAAAAAAGTGAACGATGCAAAAGCGAAATTATTGCAGTACAACAATCAGCATAACAATAACGATGAATTTTTTTCAGAAGCAGTAAATGGGTTTTACGAATACCGATACAAGCTGAAGCAATACGTTAATTTTTATCAGAAAACATTTATTTACAAAGAGCTTATTAGGATAGATAAAGTAAAGCAGCAATTTCAGGATGTGGAATTTAATCCGCTAAAAGCGCTTACGGTTATAGATGATTATTTGTCAATTCAAATTGAAATGCTTGACTTGCGCCAGCAAATGTTAATCCAATTGCTTAAAATGTCGGTTAAATACCCTGAAGTTCAGGTGCAAAATATTATCAAACCTTTTTCACTCGACTCGCTCGCAATAAAAGCAAATTTTATCTCGGCAAATCTTTCGGTTTACACATGGAGCGATGCACTTGCTAATTTTAAACCCAGCTTTTTGAGCAATTATGTGATGCTGAATAAAATTTCGGCTGTAATACTATCTTACAAAAAAAACGGCTCAAATGCCGAACAAGTGAACCTGTTTTTTGATTCGCTGCTTTTAAATGGTGTTAATGTGGAATTGCTGGTGGGAAATAATAAATTAACAGCCAAAAATTTTAAACGCAGTATTGATTCACTTATTGCGCTTACAAAAGGCAGGGCAATAGCTGCACTACACTTAGATGTGGAGCCGCACACCTTTGATGATTTTAAGCAAAACGAAGGAAAGTACATGGATGCTTATATTGAAATGCTGAAAAATGCAAAGGCGTATTGCACAGAAAAAAATATAAAACTGAATGCTTCAATTCCGGTTTATTTCAAAGAAAAGTATTTAACTGCCATTTATTCGCTTTGCGATAAAATATATTTAATGACGTATGAGACAACTAAAGCCGAAAGTGTCGTCAATAGAATAAAAGAAGAATTAATACTCGGTAAATCTAAAACCGTGATTGCGATAAGAACAAATGATTTTGCTAATAGAAATGAATTGGACGAGATGATAAAAAAGCTGCAAGAGCTTACCGGAGTTTTTGATTTTGCAATTCACGATTTAGATAGTATGATAAAACAGGACAATAAATGAAGCAATGAAGAGCGTATATTTTAAAAGGAAAAACACATTGCTCAGAACGGTTAACGAAACGAAACCGCTTGTTAAAAATTATAACATAGATAGATATATTTATTTTATTTTTTTGGCAGTACTCCTTCTGTTGCTTGGTTATTACTTGTTTTTTAAGTGGCTATACGTGCAAGCCGATGGACAAGTTTTGTTTGAAAACGTGCGCATAAGAATTACTGACGATTGCCGAGTAGTGCAACTTTACAAGGAGGAAGGCGATACTGTTTTAAAAGGCGATACACTTTTTGCTTATTACGAAGATAGCGATGAAGGTAACAATGGTGGTGGCTTTGGCAGTGGATTTTCTACCGGTGCATTTTCAGGCACTACTTATGCTAACGATATGGATTGGATAGCAAAAGAAATATATAACCTTAACAAAAAAGTATCGCTCAATAAAATTGAAATAAACGAAAACTCTGTTCTAAGAAAAAGTTATGAAGGTGAATTAGAACGCATAAAAAACGAAGTGATATTAGATGCTTTGCCACACAGCAGGTTAGAGAGTGTAAAAAATGAAATAGCACGACTGAAAACCAATATTGCAAAATTGAAACAAGAAAACAGAGAACTGCAATCGCTGGTGAGGCAGTTAAAAGAGATGGCAACTACAGGCAAAAAGCCAAGTAAGAGTGTTAACCTCACATTTTCGGGTGGTGGCAACGGTGGCGGTGGAAACGATGACGAACAAAAGAAATATTTTATTTCACCGCTCGATGGCTTGGTTAATCGCATTTATGTTTCTGAATTTGAAGTGGCGTTAAAAACCGAAGAGATAATGAGCGTACAGCGCAGAAAAAAAATAATGATAAAGGCCTATTTTGAGCAAGCTAATGTGGATGACATTGTGGAGGGCGATACAATGACAATTACATTCCCTGATGGAACAAAAGGGAAAGGATATTTAAAGCGAATGTACTTAGGCACTTATCCCTTGCCCGAAGAGTTTCAAAAAAGATACGAGCCCGTTAAACGCACAATTGCAGGTGATATTTATCCGGCAGATTCAAACGAAGCAAAAAAATGGGTGTTGTTTAATAAATTAAGTGTTGAACTAAGAAAATACAAATATTAAAAATGTTATCAGTTTCAAAATCTACAAAAGCAATAATTGAGGGCAACAAAATAGATGTTGACAATACCCTTTTTTATGTGATTGAAAGTTACACGGAATTCAAGTTAGAACACATGATGGGTTATGATGCATTAATTATAGATGCGCAAGACAATTTTTTTACTCGCCACATTCTAAAAAAACTTCGTTCGAGTTTTAATCACGAATATTATTTAAAACCCATTTTTTTATTGAACCCTCGCGAAACAAACGACCCGATAGTGAAAGGATTAAACGATGGAATTATTTTTTCGCTTGATCAGGTAACCGAACTTACAAATAAAGTAAAACAGCTTTTTTTTAACAGCACTCAAATATCGTATAACACACCGCTCACTTTTGAAGCGCAAGTGGTGAAAAAAGTATTTGATTATATGTTTACGAGAGACATAAAATCGCTAACGCCAATGGTAGATATGAATTCTTCCGTAGGCTTTTCGTGGCCGGAAATATCGGTGAATTTTGAAGCGCATGAAGATGCACAAGTGCTTGAGATTTTAGATTATGCCGAACGCGAAGGCTACGTGTGGCCCGATTTTGAAGAGCGTGTTTATTTGTGCAACAACTGCTACAATGGCTATTTAATGTATCGCGAAGTTTGTCCTCACTGCAATTCATCTCACATTAGTTCGCAAGATTTGGTTCATCACTTTCCGTGCGCTTATGTGGGGCCGATAGCTGATTTTAAAAACACTATTGATAATACATTATCGTGCCCAAAGTGCCACAAAAACTTACGTCACATTGGTGTAGATTATGATAAGCCATCGGTAATAAATCATTGCAATAGTTGCGATAAAAGTTTTCAGGATTTTTATATAAAAGCCAAGTGTTTATCATGCAGTAACGATGTGGAAGTACAATATTTAATTTCAAAAAATATATACAAATACAAACTCACTAAAAAAGGACGTGCAGTAGCCGTAAGCGGAATGATGAATGCTGCCGAAGTGGTGGAAGAAATACAAGGTACAATAGCATTGGATACTTATAAAATAATGCTCCATTATCAAATAGAAAGGATGAGAAACAACAAGTCGCTCAAATCATTTATTATGATAATGAACCTCGAAAATATTTTTGAACTCTATAATAAAATTGGAAACAAAGCATATCGTAAATTACTGGAAGATATTGTGATGCTGGTTCGCGAAAATATAACACCTTCAGATTATATTTCTATCGAAAGCCAATCAACAATGCATTTGTGCCTTAATGATGTGGAGCCCTATCATGTAGATTACATGGTGCGCACCATTACACATAAACTTAAAAAAACCATTGCAGATAACTTTAATAATTTCGAGCTTGTGATGCGCATCGAGCAACAGCAGTTGCAATCTTCAACAAGTGCCGACAAACAAATTATAGCGCTTTCAAAAATTTTATTTGAATGATAGAATACATAGAAGAGTTTTTAAACTATCTGTCCACTATCGGGCCTGATAAACTTATTCGTGTATTTTGGTTTTTTTTCATTTTTGAGTTTTTTAGATTTTTTATTTTAGAATTAGCTGCATTGCTCATTTGGCGATTAAAAATGTGGCTGATTGAAGATAAACTTTCTGAAGCCCGAAAAACAATTTGGAAAAAAAAACCACTTATTTCTGTTATTGTTCCGGGCAGAAACGAAGGGAAAAATATTTACAAATTGGCAATGTCGTTGCGGGAGCAAACTTATAATAACTATGAACTGATAGTGGTTGACGATGGCTCAGATGATGACACCGAAATAATTTGCCGGAGCCTTAATCAGCTCGGACATATAGATTATTTTTTGCGTAACGATGTGCGTGGTGGAAAAGCATCGGCAGCTAACCTTGGGCTTAGAATGGCAAAAGGCGATATTATTGTTCACCTTGATGCCGATTGCTCGTATGACCGAGATGCGATTGAAAATATTATTATGCCATTTTTTCTGGATGAGCGAATAGGTGCTGTGGGTGGAAATGTGCAGGTGCGAAATTACCGAGAAAGTTTGTGCGCCACTTTGCAAGCAATTGAATACACCGATACAATTTCTGTAGGTAGGATTGCATCAAGCGAGCTTGGAATTTACCGTGTAATATCGGGTGCATTTGGTGCCTTTAGAAAACAAGCACTCGACCGTGTGGGTGGCTGGGATATAGGTCCGGGACTTGACGGAGACATTACCGTGAAAATTAGAAAACTTGGTTATAAAATACATTTTGAACACACCGCTGTTTGCCAAACAAGTGTGCCTGTTACGTTTAAGAAGCTAATTAAACAGCGCTTGCGTTGGGATAAATCACTTATCCGTTTCAGATTGAGAAAGCATAACGATGTGTTTCTGCCTAACCAATCTTTTAAGTGGGGAAATTTTATTTCATTCGTAGAAAATGTAACCTATAACTTAGTGCTTAACATTAAGTGGTACGTTTATATTATTGATATGGCAATAAGTTTCACAAGCCAAATTGCATTTATCATCCCTATGAACATCATACTCTATACAACTAATAATTATCTGAAATACATCGTGTTTTCAATTTTCCGCGACCGCAAGAATGAACCCACCGGCTATTTTTTAATATACATGCCGTGCATGGTCATTTATTTTGGATACTATTTGCGCATTGTTAGAACTGTGGCTTACATCCAAGAACTGTTTTTTAAATCATCTTACAAAGACTCTTGGAATCCGGCAAAAACATCGCGACATGCAAAAGCACTTAAAATTTAATTAATCATTTAACTTTGCTTTATGGCTCGATTAATGGCAATAGATTATGGAACAAAACGAACCGGCATAGCCGTAACCGATTCATCGCAAATTATTGCTACTGCATTAACTTCTGTAAAATCGGCTGACTTAATTAGCTTTTTAAAACAATATTTCAGTAAAGAAAAAGTAGAAACCGTAATTGTGGGTATGCCCAAAACGCTTAATAATTTACCATCCGAAAACGCAAAACATGTGCAAGCATTTGTAAATACGTTTAAAAAACAATTTGAATCCATTAAAATTGAAACCATAGATGAACGATTTACATCAGCTATCGCCATAAATAGTTTAATAGATGCTGGGCATAAAAAAAGTGTGAAGCAACAAAAAGGTATAATTGATGAAATAAGTGCTACAATTATGCTGCAAGATTATTTAGAGAAATTAAAAAACAACCGATAAATTTGCGCTTATGATTTTACCAATAGTAGCTTATGGCGATCCGGCTTTAAAGCGCGTAGCAGATAATATAAATGAAGATTATCCACAGCTTGCTACCCTGATTGAAAATATGTTTGAAACTATGTATGAGGCCAACGGAGTGGGATTGGCAGCACCTCAAATCGGCAAATCTATCCGCTTATTTATAGTTGATGCATCGCCTTTTGCTGAGCGCGATGAAGAAGATGCCGAAGAACCAACGGAAGATTTAAAAGCACTAAAAGATTTCAAGAAAATTTTTATTAATGCACGCATCACAAAAGAAGAAGGCGAAGTGTGGCCATTTAACGAGGGCTGCTTAAGCATACCCAAAATACGCGAAGATGTGGAGCGGAAACCCACGATTACGATTGAGTATGTGGATGAAAACTTTAAAAAACATTCGGAGCAATACAGTGGCGTGGCAGCACGTATCATTCAGCATGAGTACGATCATATTGAAGGTAAATTATTTATTGACCGCCTTTCGCCACTACGAAAAAGAATATTAAAAGGTAAATTACTTGATATAACTAAAGGCAATGTAGATGTTGCCTATAAAATGAAATTTCCAAAATGATGTATAGGTTTTTGTTTTTCTCTTTTATGTTAATACTTGCTGCATGCGGAAGCAATGAACAAAGCGATATGGTTAATACCGATATTAAGTTGCGCGATTCTGTTTTTACTTCCATACAATCGCAAGAAGCGAATATTAAAAAAATAATTTCTTCGCCTAATCCTTCCTTTGATTTAAGTACTGCAACTGCAATTTATAACAGCTATACATTTTACGCATCTAAATTTCCGGCTGATACTTTAACACCTAATTTTTTATTCAAAGCATCTGATATTGCTTCGAGTGCACTTAACAGGAATGACGATGCCATTGCCTTGCTTGATAAAGTAGTGGAGAAATATCCCAATTTCAGAAGATTGCCCGAGTGTTATTTTTTGCGCGGTTTTTTCTGCCAAAAAAATATTGCTGATTCTGCAATAGCACGCAAATATTTTGATGCCATGATTGAGAAGTTCCCCAACCACTCGTTAACCGAACAAGCCAATCAAATGAAATTGCTGCTTGGTAAAACAGATGAACAAATAATTAAAGAGTTTGAGGGTAAAAACAAATAAATTTTATTAAATTAGTTAACCAATAATTTTTCAATTGAATAGAATAAAACTTTTATCACTTTGTTTTCTTATCAGTTCATTAGCAGCCCATGCTCAGTTGCTTAAATGGGAAAGGGTATTTGGGGGCCCGGCTTATGAGTATGGCGAATATGTTATACAATGTGCTGATAAAGGCTATCTAGTAGCCGGCAGTACAAGCAGCTACACAGCAAACACCGATGCGTATTTATTGAAAGTAGATTCAAATGGTACATTTTTGTGGCATCGTATTTTTGGTGGTGGAAATGTGGAATGGGCAAAAAGTGTAAAAGAAATTCCATCGGACAGTGGCTTTATTTTTTGTGGTTACACTAATAGTATGGGCAATGGCGGTTACGATGTTTACCTGGTGCGAACAGATAAGAATGCCAATATACTTTGGCAAAAAACGTATGGCGGTGCCGACTGGGATTTTGGCAATTCTGTTTCCCTTGCAAGCGATGGAGGATTTATTTTATGCGGCTCAACTTTTAGTTTCGGTAATGGCAATGAAGATGTGTATGTGATTAAAACAGATGCTATGGGCGTACTTCAGTGGGATACCACTTATGGCGGCATGGATGATGAGCAAGCAAATGAAATACACCAAACAAATGATGGTGGTTACATTATTGCAGCCCAAACAAAAAGCTACGGAGCAGGAAACTACGATGCATGGATAATAAAATTAAACGCCAATGCAGATACCGTTTGGACGGATGTGAATGGTGGAGCTGATGAAGATGTACTAATGTCTGTTCAAGAAATGACAAATGGAAATTACATTACTGCCGGCCACATAACTACATTAAATGGTGATTTGGATTCTTATTTAGCACAATATGATAATTTAGGAACGCAGCAGTGGAGTAGGGATTTTGCTATACCCAATAATCAAAATATTAAGAGTATAAGAGAAACATACAATGGAGGTTTTTTTACTATAGGCAATACTAACAATGGTGGCGGTGGCGGTGAGGATATTAATTTTTTACTCTTATCAAATGCTGGTTGGTATGTTGATGGTGGAACAAGAGGTGGTCAAAATAACGAATTTGGTTATCATGGCGAACAATGTGCTGATAGCGGATTTATTGTAATAGGCACCACACGTTCTTGGGGAAATGGTCTAACGGATATGTTTCTTATTAAGTTCGATAAAAATCTCCTGTTTACGCAATTGCCAGTTGTCGGCATCTATGAGGAAAGTAATGCGCACAATTCAACTAATATTGTTTACCCAAATCCTTCTAACGAGAAAGCTACTATACTTTTGGCTATAGCTCAAAAAAATGTGTCAATAAAGTTGTATTCTGTTTTAGGAAATGAAATTCTTGATTTTAATTTTGAATGGAAGCAAAGTCAGATATTAGAAATTTATACATCAACATTGCCTGATGGTGTTTATTTCTTAAAATCCAGCAACGGACTTATTAATGAAAAAATAATAGTTAAGCACTAAACTACATTCGTGTGAAACTTCACAAGCTCATCAATTGGTGCTTTAATTATTTTACCGCAGCTGCCCCCTTTTTCTTTTATCACTTGTTTTAGTAAATCGGAGAAATGAAATGCTACCGAACCTGTAAAATGTGTTTGGTGAGTTTTAAACTCAGGGTAGGGCAGTAGGTGTGTATCTGCAAATAAATGAAAGCCATTTTTTACCAAATTGAAAATGTAGTTGCTGGAAATGTTTTTTACAGCAAAAGGAACAAACGATGCTACATAGCTTCCGGCATTCGGTTTTCGGTAAACATGCTCAATTATTATTTCTTTAGTTAGTTGAAATTCTTTGTGAAACAAATCATGAATATTGGTAGGCATTTTGTTGTATAAAAAATCAACGAGCAATTTTTTGCCAATATAATTTCCACTGCCTTCGTCTCCTAAAATATATCCTAATGAAGGTGTACGCTGTATGATGCTTTTATCATTATCACAAAAGCAAACATTAGCACCGGTGCCAAGAATACATACCAGCCCTTCTTTGTAGTTTGTTGTTGCAGCCACTGTGCCTATAATATCTGAATTTACAGAAACACGTATTTCGTTTCTTTTCGATTGAAATTCCTGTAAAATCAAATCCCTCAGTTTGTTTTGTTCGTAGGCAGAAGAATAGCCGGATGCATAAATGAAAAAATCACTATCGCTGTTTTTTAATTCGGCAGGTAGCGATTTTAATATTGAATTTATTTCCTCAAGTGGTGTAACATTAAAATTTATTCCCCCAGTACTTTGTTTAAAAACTTTCCCACCCTGAATTATAATACGCCAATCGGTTTTTGAAGCACCGCCATCAGCAATAACAATATTTTTAGCTTTTATCATCACTAAGCAAATGTAGCATAGCAGATTAAAGTTTACACCTCATTTTTTCATACTTATGGCCAATTGTTTGTTAATTTTTTTTAAGAAATATAGAATAAAAGCCAATTTTTAGCGTTTTAATGCAGTAAATTTGTCCAAATTAAATGAAAAAATTAGTTGTCATTTTAGTTTTTATCAACTTTGTAGCCCATGCCCAAATTGGAGGCATTGGCGTTTACAAGTTTTTAAATCTACCGCTTTCGGCTCGTACAGGTTCACTTGGAGGTAATCTCATTTCAGTTTATGACGATGATTTGAATTTAGTAGCACAAAATCCATCACTGTTAAGCAAAGGAATGAATAATAAATTGGCGCTTAGCTATATTAACTATTTCACCGATATAAATTATGGCTACACAACTTATGCTCGCCATATTGATAAAATAGGAACTTTTGCTGCCGGCATTCAATTTGCTGACTACGGTAAATTTATTGCTGCGGATGAAAACGGTGATATTACAGGCCAATTTAGAGCATCTGATTATAGTTTGAATTTAACTTACGCCCGCGAAATAGATTCAAATTTTTCTGTTGGCGGGCAATTTAAAACTATATATTCACGTTTCGAGTCTTATTTTTCAATAGGTAGTGCATTAGACATTTCCGCTACATATCACCGCTCAAAACGAAATTTTGCAGCAGCGCTCGTTATAAAAAATATTGGCTATCAGTGGCGTAGCTACAACAGAGGGGTTAATGAATCATTGCCCTTCGAAATTCAATTAGGAGTTTCCAAGAAACCTAAACACGCGCCATTCAGAGTTTCCGTTATTTTCACTAATTTGCAAAAATGGGACTTAACATTTGCCGATCCACAGAACCCGGTTTTAACCGCAGACCCAATAACAGGTGAAGCAATAAAAGAAAAGAAATTAGCAAAATTTGGCGATAAGCTTATGCGCCATTTTATTTTTGGTGGTGAAATGCTACTCACTAAAAATTTTAATATCAGACTTGGTTACAATTACATGCGCAGAAAAGAATTGAAAGTAGATACACGCGCAGCCTTAGTGGGCTTTTCGTTTGGTTTTGGTATCAAAATTTCTAAATTCGAGATTAGTTATGGCCGTGCGAGCTATAACCTTGCAGGTGCATCAAATCATTTTACAATAGCCTGTAATTTATCCGAGTTTACTTCTAAAAAACAGTAGTTAGTATTCAAAAACACCGTTTTCGGTTTTTAATGTCAATTTTTTTGTAGCCGATGCTTCCACACGACCCACTACTTTTGCATCAACATTAAATGATTTGGATATAGCCATAATGTCGTCCGCTATTTCGACAGGAACATATAGCTCCATCCGATGCCCCATGTTAAACACTTTGTACATTTCTTTCCAATCGGCATTACTTTCTTCTTTTATAATTTTGAACAATGGCGGTATTTGAAATAAATTGTCCTTAATAATATGTAATTCATCAACAAAATGTAGCACTTTGGTTTGGGCGCCACCGCTGCAATGCACCATTCCGCATATATTATTGCGATACTTCTCTAATATTTTTTTGATTACGGGTGCATAAGTTCGAGTGGGCGATAGTACTAATTTGCCGGCAGTTATTTGTTGACCATTTCCAACATCAATCATGTTGGTGAGTTTTAGCTTACCGCTGTACACCAATTCGGTTGGAATTGCGTTGTCGTAACTTTCAGGATATTTACTTGCTAATGTTTTTTCAAACACATCGTGCCGAGCGCTTGTTAAGCCATTGCTGCCCATTCCGCCATTGTATTCGTTTTCGTAAGTTGCTTGGCCATAAGACTGTAAACCTATAATTACATTCCCTGCTTTTATATTAGCATTGTTTATTACATCAGCGCGTTTCATTCGGCATACTACGGTAGAGTCCACTATTATTGTACGCACCAAGTCGCCTACATCGGCAGTTTCTCCTCCGGTTGATTGTATGCCAATGCCATGTGTCCGTAAATCTTCAAGTACTTCTTCCGAGCCATTAATGATTGCAGCAAGAACTTGGGCTGTAATTAAGTTTTTATTTCTGCCAATGGTTGATGACATTAGAATGTTATTTACAGCTCCCACACAAAGTAAATCATCCGTATTCATCACAATCGCATCTTGGGCAATTCCCTTCCAAACCGATAAGTCTCCGGTTTCTTTCCAGTAGACGTATGCTAATGAAGATTTTGTGCCGGCACCATCTGCATGCATCACCACGCAATATTCATCATCATTACCTAAAAAATCGGGTACTATTTTGCAGAATGCTTTTGGGAAAATTCCTTTATCAATATTTTTTATGGCAGTGTGTACATCTTCTTTTCCAGCCGAAACACCACGTTTTTGGTATCTGTTATCACTCATAGTAAAAAAACAACCCGATAGTTTTCTATCGGGTTGCTAAGTTATTTCATTTCTTATTAACTACCACTACTATTTTGGTTTGTTAGGAGTAGGTGTGTTAGTTGGAGTAGGTGTATTTGGAACTTCCTCTTTTTTAGTTTGGTTTTGCTCTTGCTGTTGCGATTCGGGGTTGTCAGTTGTTCCACCTTCGTCATCGCTGTTATTCAATTGAATTTCAGGGAATAAGTTTTCTTGCTGGCCACCTTCTTTTGGTTTGTAATCTTTACGCAAGATTGAGAACACCACCCTGCGGTTAATTTGGTGCAAGAACTCAAAATCAACTTTATTTGCTTTGTATTTATTGATGTATTCTTCTTTAAGAATTGTGCCTTTAGGTACTGTTTTGCCGCTTGGTAATGTAATATCAGCATCAAGCACTTTTGGTGAGCTTTCACCATATCCTTTCGGTACAATTCTATCACCGGCTATGCCTTTATATATAATGTAATCAACACAGGATTTTGCACGGTTAAATGATAATGTTTGGTTTTTTGCCGCAGCATCGCGCGAATCGGTGTGTGCAGAAAGCTCTACTACAAGCGTTGGGTTTTCTACCATTGTTTTAATAACAAATTCTAACGAATCTCTTGGGTTAGATGGGTGTTCTAAGTCGTACTTGTTCAAGTTAAATAAAACTAAAGGAACGCGTATTTCTTTTTTAATCAAGATAAGCTCAAAATCTTGTTTAAAGTCAGTAGCTTTTTCAACGCCAATTGTTGTGATTTTTGATTTCGGGTTACCTAAGTATCCATCTGGCGCATCAGCCGTTTTAATATCGGCACCGCTTGCGCTTACTACATAAGATGTAACTGCATTTATGTAACGAGCAGCACCATTTTCGGCATATTTATAAGCTCCTTGTGCATCGGTTTTAATTTCAAACGAAGTTCCGTCAGAGCCAATAAGTTTAAGTGTAGCGTTTGCAATTGGTTTTTTGCTGTCTTTTTCGGTAACAATACCTGTTAAAGTAAATAGTACCGGTGGTAATGAGAAAGAGTAGATATCATCAGCACCTTTTCCACCTGCACGGTTAGATGTTAAATAGCCACGCTCTTTTAATCCTTCGAAAATAATACCAAAATCATCACCAGCAGAGTTGATTGGGTATTTCATGTTTTCTGGTTTGCTCCAGTTTTTCTCGCCTTTTTTAGGAGCTTTAAAAATATCGTAGCCGCCCATTCCTAAATGCCCAGTTGATGAAAAATATAAAGTACCATCTTCGTGTAAGTAAGGGAATGCTTCATCTCCTGGAGTATTCAAGTCGGGACCTAAGTTCACCGGATTGCCCCAGTTTTTAGCTTTTTTGTCGTAAATTGAATACCATAAATCTAATCCACCTTGTCCGCCCGGCATGTCAGATGCGAAAATTAACAACTGGTCATCTTTGCTTAAGGTTGGGTGGCCGGAATTACAAGAGTCAATATTTATGTTTAAAAGCACGGGGGCATCCCAAGCGTTACCTTTTTTAGCTGCTGAGTAAAGTTGACATTTAATTTGCTTGTTTTTTTCAACTCCACAACGGGTAAACATCATCATCGTTCCTTTTTTATTTACCACATCAGCGGCTTCGTTGTATTTAGTATTTATTGGGTCGGGTAAGGTAATAGGTGTACTCCATTTGCCATTTTTATCAACTTTGGTTTCAAATAAATCGGCATAAAATTCACCGGCACTTGCATCTTCCATTCCGCCCATAACTCCATCGCGGGTAGATGAGAAAATAAGTGTAGTAAATTTTTTATCGGCATAAGATGGGCAATAATCCCAATCTTTAGTGTTAATCTGAACCATGTTCTCTACTTTGTAACGAGTAGGGCTGTCTTTCCATTTTTGCGATAACTCACATGATTTAGCTCCATCTTCTCCTCTTTTATCAGACGGAACCTCTTTTTTGTAGTTATTGAAATGAGTAATTGCCTCGGCATATTTCTCCTGCATTTTTTTCATTTCGGCAAGATATAATATAGCTATGGGGTCAGGATATTTTGCTTTTATAGTTTTGTCGTAATAGGTTTCAGCTTGCTTGTAATCGTTAATACGTCTGTAACATTCAGCCGTTTTAAACAGTATTTCCGATTTACTTTTCTTAGGAGCTTTGCTGTAAGCTTTTTTGTAAAGTTCAATGGCAGCAAAGTATTCGCCATTGTTGTAAGCTTTTTCAGCATCTTTGAAAAAGTTTTTCTGGGCATTAGAGGTTGCTACTGCTGCAAAAATAAACGTAGCCGTTAAAAAGAGGTTTTTGAGGAGTTTCATATCTATCCTGATTTTGTTTTTTTATGTGGCTGCTAAAATAAAGAAATATTTAATACCAAAAAATATTGTTTGTGGTTTTTAATAGTATTTTTATGGCTTAAATACGTTATTTCATCGTCTTATTTTATTAGTCTTCGATCATAACATGAAAATAAAAGGATACAGTGGAAAAAAGAAAAATATTTTTTCCTATTTATGTTGTAGTCCCGTTACTGGATTATAAAGCCAGTATTTTTATTATTATAGTTTATATAGTAAACTTGTTTTAAAGTTTTATCATATCAATTGTTTTAGCTATTCCCACCATAGTTGCGGGGTTATTGTTTATAATTTTCGGTTTACATTCAATACTGCAAATGAATCACTTTCATTTGGTTGTGAACTTTTCATAATCAAATTGTTTTCTATTCACAATTGGGAACAAGAACAACCGCAGGGGCGTGTAACTTTAAGAAGTGGGCATTAAAAAGCATATCGAAAGAGTAATAATTACAAAGCAATACGTTTATTAGATAAACGCTGCATTGCGATTATTACGAATACTAAATATATAAAAACCGCACATCAATTATAAAGCCATACTAATTTCTATATTTGCTCTTATTTTGGCAAGCACTAAAGAAATAGAAATTACAGGTTTTGAAACGATGGCATCGGCCATGGAATTTGTGGATAATTACAACAATTGGATTATCGGCAAATTTGAGCCCTATTGTGGTAATCGATTTTTGGAGATTGGGACGGGGCAGGGTAATTTCAAGAAAATGTTTTTGAGAAAAGCCGAAAAATATGTTTCAATTGACATAGATGAAGATGTAATAAAGCGTGCATCTGAACGTGATACAAAAGGCGTGTATGAAGTAGCCGATGCTGCGGCACCCAATTTCGTTGAAAAATTATCGCATCACAAAATAAATACTGTAATATGCGTAAATGTGTTAGAGCACATTCCTGACCATGAAAAGGCACTGAATAACATGATAAACGTATTGCAACCCGGTGGCCATTTGCTTTTGTTTTCGCCTGCATTTATGCATTTGTATAACGATTTAGATAAACTTGCCGGCCATGTGCGCAGATATAAACGCCATCAAATAAAAAATTTAATAAAAAACAACAGCAATGCCGAATTGGTGGTGAACGAGTATTTTAATCCGGTGGGTGCACTGGGCTGGTGGATTAATAAATTTAAAACACATAAAAACATTAATAGTGAAAATGTAAACAAGCAAGTTTTGTTTTTTGATAAATATGTGGTGCCTGTTTCTAAATTTTTTAACCCACTGATGAAATACATTTGGGGGCAATCTGTTTATGTTGTAATTCGAAAAAAATGATAAGTATTGTAATACCCGCCTATAACGAAGAAACTGTAATTGCCGACACAATTAAAAGGTGCAAAGCTGTTATTGCTCAAATAGGTACTGCCGATTCGGAAGTTATTGTAGTGGACGATTGCTCAAAAGACAATACCAAACAACTTGCAATAGATGCAGGCGCAATAGTAATTTCTCATCCACACAATGCCGGTTATGGTCGCTCATTAAAAGATGGGATAAGAAAAGCAAAAAACGACACAATAATTATTACCGATGCCGATGGAACTTACCCTATTGAGCGAATGCCCGATTTGCTGAACGAATACAAAATAGGATTTGATATGGTAGTAGGCGCAAGGCAAGGAAAAAATTATGACGAATCGTTTAAGAAAAAAATTCTGCGCATTATTCTTAAAAACATGGTGCAATTTACTGCCGGCCGCAAAATTGATGACATTAACTCAGGGCTTCGTATTTTTTCACGCAGCACCATTTTAAAATATTTCGATACACTTTGCGATACATTTAGCTTTACCACATCCGTTACACTTGCCTATATGATGACGGGCAAATTTGTGAAATACATACCCATTGAGTATCATTTAAGAGTAGGGAAAACAAAAGTTAAATTGTTTAAAGATACTTTGCGCACATTACAATACATTGTGGAGGCAATACTTTACTACAATCCCATTAAAATATTTTTAGTTTTATCGGGATTGGTTTTTTTATTTGGGCTCTTAAATTTTGGCCTTGCTTTTTTAACTCACTTAACCAGCACTTTTTGGCTAGGAATAGGTTCTGTTTTGCTGTCTGCTTTAATTTTTGCAATAGGTTTAGTTGCAGTGCTGCTGAAGCAGATTTTAATGAATCAGCGTTTTAAGCAAGACTTAGAAAAATGATACATGCGGTTTTAACCAACAAAAAAACATTTTACTTTTTATTCGCAATTGCACTGCTGCTTCGGTTTTTTAATGAGTATCATTTTATTTGGGTAGAATCCGATTACGGTGTAATAATAGAAACTGCTAAAAACTTTATTGACGGTAATGGGTTTACAAATGCAAGCGTAACTGTTGCAGATTTCTCAAAACCAGTTTATAAACCACTAACACTTTGGCCTGTGGGATATGCCATGTTTTTAATTCCATTTTTTTTTAATTGCCGGAAACTGGTTGGCGGCTTGTGTTTTTGCTCAGTGTTTTATTGTTTTTAGCTTCATTTTATTTTCCATAAAAATGCTTCGTGTTTTAAATGCCCATTCTTTGGCTATAAATTTATTTTTGCTTTTTATAGCATTTTCGCCCACTCCATTTCTTTACTGTGGTCCCACGGATTTGCTTGCGGCAGTTATTATTTTAATTTCTACCTACATCATTGTAAACGACTTTAAAAATCAAAAATTCAGCTACTACAATATTATTTTGTTGTCATTACTTTCTGCTTTAAATTGTTTTTTCAGATATGCCTCCATACCTAATCTGCTAATCATTCCCTTTTTTTATTTTTTAATTGCTCTTATCTCAAAACAACGAAAATATTTTTTTGCATCAGTTCTGCAACTTGCCATTAGTTCAGTTTTACTAATTGTTTTTTTTTTCTCTCTTTAAAATTGATAGTTCCAGAACGGGTTTTATGACCAAGTTGCTTAGTTTTAATTACTACTGGGAACATTTGCGCTGGTTCGATTCATTTGGAGTAAAATCATTTTTGTTTACACGGCCAATTGATTACAGATTGCCTACCGATAAACCAACTCTTATAATGATTTATAGATTGATGCTTCACCTAATTTCATTCGCATTTATTGTGATGGTTTATTTCCAATTTATAAATAAGAAAAATATTTTTGGTACGTTTAAAAATCATAATAGCCAACCGTTTTTATCTGTCTTCACGATTTTATTTTTAATTACATCGTTAGCTGCTATAGGATTTATGGTGCTGCAATCGCTCACTACACCTTATGAGGCTGATGCCTTTGGTCCGCCATGGATGCCGCACTTATGGACATTCGTATATGCAACACGCTATTTTTTACCTGTAATGGTTTTTATGTTGCTGTTTTTGTTCTTAATGCTTCTTTCCGAACACAAGTATATTAAACATTTAAGCAGCATATTTTTTTCAGTAGCATTAGTTTGGTCGGTTTTGTTTTGTGTTTATACCAATTATCAAATTTATTCCCAATCAGGTAATGGCGGAGGTGCTTACCGTAAAGTTTATCCCGATAATTACAACTATTACTTGTTGCTCAAATCCGAGTCAGCAAAAAACGATAAAGTAGTTTTCACTTTGTTCGATTTTGATAAATCAGCACCAGCCGCGCTCTTGTCGGGGGCTCATGCCTGCCGCGATTATTCATCAATAATTGATGAAAAGCTAAATGCCGAAAAATGCAAAGGGTACACGCTTTTTTTACAAATGCCTTTGCAAGATGCACTCAATGAAAAGGAAAAACTATTTTTGCAACACAATAGCGCAGAAAAAGTTATTGCAGGGAAAATTAAAGATGTTTACAAAGTTAAATTTTAGCAAATGAAAATATTGGTTACAGGAGGAGCTGGTTTTATTGGAAGCCATTTGTGCAATGCGCTTTTGGCGGCAGGCCATCACGTAACCAATATTGATAATTTCGACACTTTTTACGATAAATCAATAAAGCTGAACAATATAGTTAAACACAAAAAATCGGCTAACTATAAATTTATTGAAGGTGATATTCTAAACTTAACTGCGCTTTTAAATAATCAAAGTTTTGATTTAATTATTCATCTCGCTGCCAAAGCAGGTGTGCGACCAAGTCTCGAAAATCCAATAGCATACCACAGAGTAAATGTTGAAGGCACATTAAATTTATTAGAATATGCTCGCCATAACAATATCCCTAAATTTATTTTTGCATCATCAAGCAGTGTTTATGGCGAAAATCCGAGTGTGCCATGGAGAGAAAACGATACCAGATTAATGCCTATTAGCCCTTACGCTGCATCTAAAATATCTGCCGAACTTTTAGGGAAAACATACGCTACCTTGTTCGGACTTAATTTTATTGCACTTCGTTTTTTTACGGTTTATGGGCCAGGGCAGCGCCCCGACTTGGCAATCCATAAATTTTTTAAACTCATATACAACGATAAGCCAATAACCGTTTTTGGCGATGGCAGCACCATGCGCGATTATACTTTTATTGATGATATAGTGTCCGGAATAATGAGTGCAGTTAATTTGCCAACTTCAAAAAGCGAGTCCGAAATTTTTAACCTTGGCAATTCTGATACAATTAAATTAACTGAGTTGATATCAGAAATTGAAAACATAATTGGCAAAAAAGCAATCATTAATAGTTTGCCAGAGCAAACCGGAGATGTTTCAAGAACTTTCGCTGATATTTCAAAATCGAAACAGATTTTGGACTACAACCCTAAAACAAAAATTGCTGATGGGTTAAAAAAGTTTAATAATTGGTACATTCAAAATAACAAAAAATGAAAGCGATACATTTTATACTCAGAAAATTTGCAGGTCTTTTTTTAAGAGCCGCAAACTTGTTTGTAAAATTCGCATATAAAGTCTACAGCCCCCAGCAAACTATCAGCGAAACAAACAAAAAGCAATGGCAGCAAATAGATGGTGATAACAGTTTGCGATTGAAATATGAATTGAATCATTCTTCTGTAGTTTTTGATGTTGGCGGTTTTAAAGGCGACTGGGCATTGGAAATTTATGCCCGATACAGTTGTAATATTTTTGTTTTTGAGCCCGTTAAAAATTTTACTGCCATACTTGAAAGCAGATTTTTGAAAAACAACAGCATTAAAATTTTCAAATACGGACTTGGAGCTAAAAACGAGAAAATGAACATAGCTGTTATGAGCGAAAGTTCTTCAACTGAACGGGCTGCAAAAAATGGGATTGAAGGCAAAACAGAGCAAATAGAAATAGTTTCGTTTACCGATTTTGTAAATCAGAATAACATTACTAAAATTGATTTAATAAAAATTAACATCGAGGGTGGCGAGTACGACTTACTCAATCAGATAATAAATAGCGGTTACATTAAAAATATATCAAACATTCAGGTTCAATTTCATGATTTTGTTTCTGATGCTGAAAACAAAATGTCCGTTATAAAAAAAAAATTAGCTCTTACACATGAACTTACTTATGAATATATTTTTGTGTGGGAAAACTGGAAATTAAAAATCTGATGATTTAACCGCATGAACAAGCGCTTAAAAATACTGATGTATTCCGATAAATTTGGCAGCCCCACAACCACATTTATTTATAATGATATAATTAATATAGCAGCACAGCACGAAGTTGAATACCTATGTGTTTCTAAAGGCAATGCAGATTTTAAGTATGATAAAGTGAATGTAATTCCTTTTCAGCGCAATACTTTAACGAGGAAAATTCATTCTTTTTCTGAGCAATTTTTAAATAAAATGAGTTTTTATAATCGCGAATTTTATAAGCGTGTAAATGATTACATAGATAATTTTCGTCCTGATATTATACAATGTTATTTTGGCATAGAGGCATTACGATTAATAGATAATTTGAGCGAGAAAAACAGAAGTATCCCCATTACAATTAATTTTTTAGGATACGATGCTTCCCTGTATTTAAGTAACAGAGCTTATGTTAAAAGATTAAAACAGCTTGCATCCTTATCAACTAACTATGCAATTTCTAATTGCAATTTTCTGAAACAAAACTTGGAAAAAGCCGGTGTTCAGTTTAAAAATCATTCGATACTTTACACTGGTGTTGACACTAAGTTTTTTTCAAGAAACGAGAGCAATATAGTAAAGCAGGATAAAATCACATTTGCAAACATTGCTGTATTGTCGTATCGCAAAGGACAAGAGATTACACTAAAAGCATTTTCTAAATTTTTGCATCCGCAAGCCAACCCATCACGTTACAAATTAGTATTAGGTGGTGGTGCAGAATTTGAAGAAGACGAAATAATGCTCAAACAATTAGCTACTGATTTAAAATTAGAAAACAATGTCTCGTTTCTAGGCTGGGTTTCTCAAGAGCAATCGCGGAAAATTTTGCAGCAATCTACAGTTTATGTGCACCACAGCCGCACTCATAATGGCAGAACAGAAGGGCTGCCTACTATCATTTCTGAGGCAATGGCCATGGAGTTACCTGTTATATCTACTTATCACGCAGCAATTCCAGAGCAAATTGAAGATGGGGTAAACGGTTTTTTGGTGAATGAAAACGATGTGGAAATGTACGCTCAAAAAATGCAGGAAATTATTTCTTGGCCACAGTTATCCGCTAACAGAGAAAAAGTAATTCAACTTTTTTCTATTGACACAAGAATAACAAAGTTGTTGTCATTATACAGCCAAATAAAAGGCTAAATTTACAATCACAAATGGTAATTGGTAACGGATTATTAGCACAAACACTTTCTGCATTTAAGGAAACAGACGATGTAACAGTATTTGCATCAGGTGTTTCTAATTCATCCGAACTAAATGTATCTGCTTTTAATCGTGAATTAAATCTTTTATCACTTCAAAAAAATAATAGTTCAAAATTAATTTACTTCAGCACCTGTAGTGTTCTTGATAAATCTGCAGCGGATAATCAATATGTGAAGCATAAAATAAATATTGAAAATTTCATAACATCAAATTTTAGTAATTATTTAATCTTTCGACTTCCTACTTTGGTGGGAAAAACCAATAACCCCCACACTTTTTTTAATAGCATTAAGAAATCAATACGTGCGGCAGAAACTGTTAAAGTGCATAAATTTGCTTGGCGCTACTTGTTTGATGCAGATGATTTGATTAAAATAATTCCTTTACTATTAAAAACATACAGCACAAAAAATGGAACTACTAATCTTTGCTATAATAATGCAACGATGGTTGAGAACATTGTCTTAGATATATCTGCTATGCTTAACACTAAACCTAACATAGAGTTTGTAAATAAAGGAGAAAAGTTTTTGGTTGATAATTCTGATTTTCTTTCTGCAATTAGCCGAGAGAATTTATCCATTGGCGAAGACTACAATCTTAATACAATTAAAAAATACTTGAATGACTAAGCGCATAGTTATAGTGGTGGGTACGCGCCCTAATTTTATTAAAATTACTCAGTTTAAAAAACTTGCGGCTAATTACACTCAGTTAGAATTTAAAATTGTACACACCGGCCAACACTCGGATGAAAAAATGGCGCAAGTTTTTTTTAGTCAGTTCAATTTAATGCCCGATTACTTTTTAAATATTTCGGCAACTACTCCAAATTCACAAATTGCCGAAATAATGATAGCGCTTGAAAAATATTTTGGCGAATATAAACCTGATTTGATTTGTGTGGTTGGTGATGTTAATTCAACTATGGCTGCTGCAATAACTGCAAATAAATTGAATATACCATTGGCGCATATCGAAAGTGGCTTACGCAGTTTTGATAGCACTATGCCGGAAGAATTTAACAGGATTGTTACTGATAATTTATCTGATTATTATTTTATTACCGAGCAAAGCGGCTACGATAATTTGATGAAAGAAGGAAAAAGCAAAAACAAATTATTTTTTGTAGGAAATACTATGATTGATACGATGGTGGCTTATAAAAATGAAATTGAAAGCGCAGCAATTTTACAGTCGCTACAGCTTGAGCAAAGTGATTATGTGCTTATGACAATTCACCGTCCATCAAATGTTGATAATGTTGAGGGATTGGCAATGCTTCGCGACTTAATTCTAAGTGTGGCGCAAAAGCGCAAAATAGTTTTCCCTATCCACCCTCGCACAATAAAACGAATTAAAGAATTTGGTTTTGATGAAATCTTTAAAATAAGTAATCTAATTATTACCGAACCGCTTGATTATTTTTCTTTTCAGAAATTAATTAAGTGTGCCAAGTATATTTTAACCGATAGTGGTGGAATACAAGAAGAAAGCACGTTTTTGGGTGTTCCTTGTTTAACATTACGACCTAATACCGAACGGCCAATAACCATCACTGAAGGATCAAACGAGTTGTTGGACTTTGATATTGCTAAAATTTCGCAGCGTATTAATGACATTGAAACGGGCAAATACAAAAAATCTACTACCCCACAGTTTTGGGATGGAAAAGCAACCGTGCGCATTGTAAACCATCTCAAATCTATTCTTGAGTAAATGTACTACCTCACTTTTAATGATTCTCCATCTGGTATATATTATAGCCAAGTTACAGATGTTTGTAAATTTCTTTCAGAAAAACTTGATGTTGAGATAAAATTGGTTGCGTTTGTTTCATTACGTAATTATTTTTCCGACAGAAAAAAAATAAAAAAAAGGCACCCGAACAGTTTAGTGCTTCCCATGTTTCCGGGTGTAAATAGTTGGAAAAAAAATAAATTAGTACTTAAGCTATTGCTTTCCGATAAAAGTATAATAGCAAGAGGTATTTTTGCTACTTGGTTGGCTATTAATTCAAAAAAGAAAAATGGGAATAGAAAAGTTTGTTTTGATGCAAGAGGAGCATACCATGCAGAGTTTACAGAATATAATGTTGCGGGCAATAGCACACTTAATTCTGAAATAAAAGAGATTGAAAATTATTGCCTCCAATTTTCAGATTATAAAATTGCTGTTTCAAATGCACTGGTAAATTACTGGCACACGCACTATAATTATATAACCCAAAACGTATTTGTAATACCTTGTACAGTAAATTCTACCCAATTGTCATATTCAAATAACGCTTCGGATTTTAACTTCTTAAGAAAAAAGTATAATGTGGATGATAACCATGTACTTATTTGTTATTCCGGCACAAGTTCGGGTTGGCATTCTTTTAAATTAATGAATGATTTTTTTAACTCTGTATTGTCAACTAATCCTAACATGAAAATTTTGTTTTTGACACCTAAACTTGACAACCTTTTTGATGTAGTGAAAAAATATCCTGATAAAATTATTCACAGATGGGTTAACCCCGATGATGTTTATGGCTATTTAGCAATGTGCGATTATGGAATTTTAATTAGGGAGCAATCGGTTACTAATGCTGTCGCATCGCCAGTTAAGTTTGCCGAATATTTAAATGCAGGATTAAAAATAATTATCTCTGATGGTTTAGGTGATTACAGCGATTTTGTAAAAAAGCATAACTGTGGAGTTTTATTCTCGGATTTCAGAAACTTGCAAACCACAACAAGTTCCGACAGAAATAAAAATAAAGAACTTGCTCAAAAATATTTTATAAAAGAAACTCATCTTGATAAATACAAAAAATTAATTCATGCGCTTAGCATTAGTAACTGATGGCATTCATCCTTATGTAATAGGCGGGATGCAAAAACATTCGTTTTACTTGGCTAAATTTTTAGCTCAGATGAATGTGGAAATTGATTTGTACCATTTTAATAAATCGAGCTACGATATTTTACGATTAGAGTTTTTTACAGAAGATGGGCGCGAGAAGATAAATTCCATTTTGGTTGATTTTCCTTCCAATGGAAAGTTGCCCGGTCATTATCTGAGAAATTCAATAAAACATTCTGCAGAATTATTTCAAAAATTTAAACTGCAACCCAAAGTTGATTTTATTTATTGTAAAGGATTTACGGCTAACGCATTTATTGAAGCTAAAATGAAGGGTGAGCAACTTCCACCAATTGGAGTAAATTTTCATGGGTACGAAATGTTTCAAACCCCACCCGATTTTAAGTCCTTTTTGCAGCAAAAATATTTACTTCAAAAACCGGTAAAAAAAATTATATCGCAAAGCGATTATGTGTTTTCTTATGGAGGAAAGATTTCGCCTATTATTGAGTCTCTTGGAGTATCAAAAAGTAAAATTGTAGAGATTTCGGCTGGCATTGATGATACATGGGTTTCAGATACTGTATTTCCGCCAAACGACATTTTAAAATTTATTTTTATTGGCAGATACGAGCGAAGAAAAGGAATTGTGGAATTAAACGATGTGTTAAAAGAAATTAGTGGCGCAAATAATTTCGAGTTCCATTTCGTTGGCGACATTCCTGACATCGTGAAATTAAATCAGACAAATATTTTTTATCATGGACTTTTGAGTGAGACTTCTAAAATAAAAAACCTGATTTCGAGTTGCGATGTGCTAGTCGCACCAAGTCATTCCGAAGGAATGCCAAATGTAATTTTAGAAGGCATGGCATGTGGACTTGCCATAATTGCTACCGATGTGGGAGCTGTCAGTAAAATGGTTTCAGAAAAAAATGGATTACTAATATCACCGGCCGATAAAATTCAACTTACAAATGCAATAAAGCAATTTATAACAATTGATAAAAATATTTTGAATGAAATGAAGTTAAGCTCATTATCCAAAGTGAAAGATGAGTTTACTTGGAACAAGGTTGGAAATGAGATTTTCTCATTTCTTAGCAAATTCGCCAATAAAGCATATTAAGTCTATATTTGTTCACCAATCGAATGGATTTACTAGAAGTAAAAAACAGAACAAATGCAATTACAGTTCGTCATCCTTGGGAACAGGCGAGATTGATAGTTTCTCAAAAATTAATTAACCGCAATTTGAAGCTTAACGATGGCGATGTGGTGCTCGATATTGGTTGCGGAGATACTTATGTAATTGAAAACTTAAGCAGAGCTTATCCCAAAGTTTTTTTCTATGCAGTTGACATTGCATTTACAGATGAAATGATTAATCATTTCGCAAATAACTTGAATAACGAAAAAATAAAGTTATTTAAATCGTTAGATGATGTGTTGCTGCCGATCAATAAAACTGTTTCACTCATTTTGCTAATGGATGTTATTGAACATATTGAGAATGACGTTGAGTTCTTAAACAGTTTGGACAAGTACAAGTATATAAATACAAGCACATATTTTTTTATCACTGTACCTGCATTTCAAAAATTATTTTGCACACACGATGTTTTCTTAGGTCATTATAGAAGATACACAAATGCATTGCTTGTATCTAATACAATGGCCGCCAATTTGAAAAGCCAATCTGTGGGTTACTTTTTCATTTCACTTCTTTTCCCCAGAATTTTTCAAGTTTTTAAAGAAAATGTTTTAAAAATTAAACCGAAGCAAAGTACTACAGGGCTAACATCGTGGTCGGGCAGTAAACCTGCTGCTACAATTATGAAAAACATTTTACTTACCGATTTCTATTGTTCCCTTTTTCTCAAATCAATTGGTATAAACATAGCTGGGTTATCTAATTATATTATATGCAAAAAATCTGTATAGTTATACCATGTTATAATGAGGAGCATCGTTTTAATACAAACGAAATTTCGGGATATGTAGGCCTCTCAAAATTAGATATCTCATTTTGTTTTGTAAATGACGGTAGTGCAGATAACACATTGAAAATTCTCGAAACTTTTTGCAGCACAAACCCAAGCAGATATACATTAATTAATTTGCACACTAACTCCGGTAAGGCAGAAGCTGTTAGAGTTGCAATGCTTAAAATGGTTGAGGCTAATAAATATACACACATAGGATTTTGGGACGCTGATTTTTCCACACCAATATCTGAGACGGAAATATTTGTAAATTATTTTTCACTAAATGTAAATGTGAAATATGTGATGGGATCTCGATTTAAACGATTGGGATCAAACATTAATCGAAAAAAATCGAGACACATTTTAGGACGTGTTTTTTCAACATTTGCCAGCATGATTTTGAATTTACCTGTTTACGATACTCAGTGTGGTGCCAAATTGTTTAGCGCAGATATTGTTCAGTCATGTTTTGCCGAAAAATTTAAAACCAAATGGCTATTTGATGTGGAGATTTTAGCAAGATTGAGAAATAATCACTCAAAAGAATTCGTTTTAAATTCTGTGGTAGAGCACCCATTAAATCAATGGAACGAAATAGGCGGTTCAAAACTAAAGTTAAAGCATATTTTAACCGTTCCATTCCAGTTAATAGCGATAAATAACAAGTACAACTAAGTTGGAATCTGATTTAGAAATATTACAAGATAAATTTGAAGGTGTAAAAAACAAACGAACTATTTTTTTTATTTACGTTTCTATTTTTGTTAACTCGATTGTACTTTTTACTTCTCCGTTTGAGTTTTACATTGGTTATTTCATTTTTCTGGCCATGCTCCCTGTATTCTTTTCACGTTATGGTATACCGCGCTTCTTACTCTATCTCTTCTTATTTTTGTTAATTAACGGCATTTTTCATATTCAAATAGGAAACAACACTCCTGCATTTTTCTTTAAAATATTTTTTGGAGTATTTCTGTCATACACATTTTATTACTTAGTTATAGTTGAATACAATTTTAACATAGAACGCTTATTTCAATTATACCTTAAAGGATGTTACATCGTTTGTTTAATAGGATTGATTCAATTCGCTTCTTACCTCATCAAATTCACACCTGGTTATAATTACAGTTGGTTACTTAATAAATGGGGGTTACCAGTAGGCGGAAATTTTGGTATTAGGATTAATTCAATATTCGGGGAGCCATCCTATTTTTCTATATGTGTTTCGAGCGGTGTGTTTATTGCCATGCGTAATTTTTTATTTAAAGATTATTATTACTTAACAAAATTTGAAAGTGCAGTAATTATCATCGCGTCATTTTTATCTTTTCCGGAATAGGATTTTTCGGAATGTTTTTGGCAATAATATTGCTCTTTATTAATTTTGGATTAATACGCTATTTCATTGTATTTATTCCTGTAATTATATTTATTTTTTCTATTGTATATACCAATGTACCCGAGTTTCGAGAGAGATATGATGGCACTATTGACATATTTACAACCGGTGAATTTAAAATAGGCAAGACACATGGATCGTCAATTATTCTGTATAATAACTTTCATGTTGCTGTCGAAAATTTTAAAGATTATTTTTTAGGCACAGGCCTTGGATCACATCCTGTGGCTTTCGAGAAATATTCAATTACAAAAAATGTAAAAGTTTACGGTTTTGAAAACAATAACCTTGATGCTAACTCGATGTTTAACAGATTACTTTCCGAGACCGGTATTTTAGGTATTGCATTGTTTCTGTTTTTAATTTTTAAATGTTTTATTAAGCGCCCTAACCCCGATTTGAATATCAATGACTCATATTGGTTAATTTCAAATTCAATATTGGTAATGATATTACTGAATCTTTTCAGGCAAGGACACTATTTTTTAAATGGCTTCCCGTTTTTTGTGTGGATGTATTACTTTAATTTTGTTCAATATCAAAAATATTTTTCAGCGTTAAACTCATTTGAGGAAAAAAAAATAATAAAATATTATTTCTATACACGGAACTGGCAGAATACTTTTTAGTTTGCTGCAGAGCCTTAGTAAATGATGGTTATGAAGTGCATGTTGTGAAGTATCCGGTTAATACAGAAGCACCATTTCACTTCAGCACTACGGATAAAATTTTTTTGCACAATCATTCCGAATATGATTTCGAAAAATTGAATGAATTGTACCGAGAAATAAACCCAACTGCGGTATTTTGCAGCGGATGGAATGATAATTTATATTTAAAATTTTGCAAGTCGCTCAAAAAAAAATTGCCCATAACTTTGTTGTTTGATACAGAGTGGACGGGCAAATTAAAACAACGAATAGCCACTTTCATAGCCCCATTTTTTATAACTAATACATTTACACACTGCTGGGTAACCGGTGAAAAACAATTTTTGTACGCACAAAAGTTAGGGTTCAATGATAAAAATATATTTACTAATTTTTATTCATGCGACACTAATCGCTTCACTCGGATTCATACTAATCATAAAATAAAGAAATCAATAAATTTTCCACACCGATTTATTTATGTAGGACGTTATTACGATTTTAAGGGTGTGGAAGACTTGTGGCAAGCGTTTATTGAGTTGAAATCTGAACAGGAAAATGATTGGGAGCTTTGGTGCTTGGGAACTGGTGATGTAAAACCAGTTGAACACGAAAGCATAAGACATTTTGGATTTGTTCAACCGACAGAAATGGAAAATTATTGTAGACAAACAGGTGTTTTTGTTTTACCAAGTCGTTTTGAACCATGGGGAGTTGTAGCTCATGAATTTGCAGCAGCAGGGTTTCCTCTTGTTTTAAGTAATAAGGTTGGTGCTTCCCAAACATTTTTGCATTCAAATAAAAATGGACATTCATTTCAATCTTCAAATGTTGAGTTGCTAAAATCTATATTGAAGAAAATAATTGATACAACTGACGAAGATTTAATTGCAATGGGTGATTACAGCGCTCAACTTGCATTAAAAATTTCTCCTGAAAAATGGAGCAAAACCTTACAAGCAATAATTTCTGATGTGCGGAATTAATGGTATTCATATAAAAAGAGAAAACACTCTTCTCTCATCAACAATTAAAAAGATGAATGATGCAATTGCGCATCGAGGTCCTGATGACGCTGGTATTTTTATTAAAGGCAATTTTGCATTTGGTCATAGAAGATTGTCAATTATTGATTTGTCGAGCGCAGGTCATCAACCGATGGAAAGTAATGATGGCCGATATCAAATAGTTTACAACGGGGAGTTGTATAATTACAAAGAATTAAAATTTGAATTAGAGCGAGCAGAGCACGGTACACAAAACTTACCCTATTCATTTAAAACAAACACTGATACAGAAGTAATTTTAGCGGCATACATTCGTTGGGGAGCCGATTGTTTAAAATACTTTAACGGAATGTTTGCGTTTGCAATTTTTGATACGCAATTAAACAAAATTTTTATTTCCCGCGATAGAATGGGAGTAAAGCCACTTTATTATTACAACGATGAAAGTGTTTTTGTTTTCTCTTCCGAGTTGAGGGCCATACTAAAATCTGGCCTGATAAAACGAAAATTAAACAACGCTTCAGTTGCCGATTATTTAATGTATCAAACTGTGCATGCTCCCGATACAATTATTGAGGGAGTGAAAGCTCTGATGCCGGCACATCAATTGTCGTATGAAGATAATACTGTTTCCATAAATAGTTATTGGAATATCAATAAGGTTGTTACAGATAATAAAATTGAATATACAGATGCGAAAGCAAATGTGAAAAATTTATTTTTCAAATCTGTTGAACGCAGACTGGTAGCCGATGTGCCATTTGGAGCATTTTTGAGCGGAGGAATTGATTCAAGCGCAGTGGTGGCAGCAATGGCAAATGTATCGGCAGCAAAAGTAAACACATTCTCGGTTACGTTTAACGAAAGCGATTACAGTGAAGCTCGTTATGCCGAAATTGTGTCAAAAAAATACGATACCCTACATCACGAAATTAAATTAACAGCAAACGATTTTTTGAAATCACTGCCTGATGCTTTATCTGCAATGGATAGCCCAAGTGGAGACGGCCCTAATACTTTTGTGGTATCCAAAGCAACAAAAAACGCAGGCATAACAATGGCTTTGTCGGGGATTGGCGGAGATGAGCTTTTTGCCGGTTATGATGTTTTTAAGCGACAAGTAAAAATTAATAAATTTAAATGGGTTGCTGCTGTGCCTTCATTATTAAAATCACCAATCACTTATTTGAATTATAAATACAAAAGAACAATATCGTCAAAAAAAATGCATTTACTTCTTTCGTCAGATACTTTGTCTTTTGCCGATACGTTTCGTTTTTCGCGCATGGTTTTGTTTGCTGATGATTTGCAAAAGATTTTAAAAACTAACGATAGTAATTCACCTATTTCTAAAATATTGAAACAGTTGCCCAAAACAAATGATATTATCACTTTAACAAGTTTGGCAGAAATACAAACCTATATGCAGAACACCTTGCTGCGCGACACAGACCAAATGAGCATGGCAAGCGCATTAGAAGTGCGTGAGCCGTTTTTAGATTATAAATTAGTGGAATATGTTTTGTCTTTAAGTGATGACATTAAGTTTCCGCATACGCCTAAAAAGTTGTTTGTAGATGCCTTAAAAAATGAATTGCCGGATGAAATTGTGAATAGGAAAAAAATGGGTTTTACTTTTCCTTGGCAACAATGGATGCAAAACGAATTGAAATTGTTTTGTGAGGAAGCTTTACATGAGTACAAAAAATTTAGTGTATTTAATTACAATGAAATTATGCTGCTTTGGCATCGCTTTTTGAAAAATGACAAATTGATTACATGGTCGCGTGTGTGGCACATAGTAGTATTAGCACATTGGTTAAAACTAAACGAGATTGAAGAATAAAATAAAAGTTTTGGTTTTTATTGATTGGTACTTGCCGGGATACAAGGCAGGCGGCCCTATACAATCGTGTGCGAATATGATTGCTCACCTGAATAATGAAATAGATTTTTATGTGATTACTCGCAATACAGATTATTGCGAAACCAACCCTTACAATACTATAAAATCTAACGAATGGAACAAGTTGCCAAATGGTGAAATGGTTTATTATTTGAGCGAAGAAAAAATTTCTAAAAAAGAAATTGCAAAACTTATTTTGGCAACACCGTGCGATTACTATTATGTGAATGGTGTTTTTTCTAACCACTTTTCAATTTCTCCTTTAAGAATAATTAAAGAGAAACAAAAAATTATTGTTTCTACAAGAGGAATGTTTGCTCCATCAGCACTATCAATTAAACCTATAAAAAAGAAACTGTTTTTGTCGTTAGCCAAATTATCCAATCATTTTTCGGGAATTACATTTCATGCAACCAATGCTCAAGAGGCAGCTGATATAAAAAAAGCATTGGGCGATGAAGTTGATATAAAACTTGCCGGTAATTTACCTCAAATTACTAACGACAAACTTTATGCACAGCAAATAAAAGAAGAGGGTAAGCTTAAAATTGTAAATATTGCACGCATAGCTCCCGAAAAAAATTTGCTTTATGCACTTGAAGTTTTAGCAGCAGTTAAAAATAGTTCAATTGAATTTGATATTTACGGCCCTGTTTACGATGCTGCTTACTGGAAAAAATGCGAGCAATTAGCTACCGCTTTGCCAAAAAATATTGTTTGCACTTATAAAGGTGCAGTTGAATCTGATAAAGTAATGGAAGTTCTTAGCGCATACAACTTAATGTTTATGCCTACGCTTGGTGAAAATTTCGGGCATGTAATATTGCAGTCGTTGCAATGCGGTGTGCCGGTTTTAATAAGCAATAAAACGCCATGGCATTTTGCCGACAATAAAAATATTGGTGCAGATTTAAGTCTCGATAATAAAGATGATTTTATAAAAACAATCGAGCGTTATCATTGCCTTAACAATAACGACTATAAATTAATTGCAAGCGAGGCAAGGCAATTCGCTCTGAAATACACCAGTAGCGATGATTTGCTGAAGAGTAATTATTCATTGTTTAATATCGGTTAATGAATTCGTTTTGGAGTCAAATACCGTTTTTGCGATTATTGCTCCCATTTTTAGCCGGTATTTTGGTTCAAACTTATATTCAAAGCAATAGTTATAAAACCATAATTGGTGCATTGTTGTTTGCTGTTTTGGGTTTAGTGATTTACTCATCCAATAAAGTAAAAATTAAATACCGCTACTCTTGGACTTATGGCTTGATATTTTATCCTTGCTTTTTTATGCTTGGCGTTTTTTTAGTTTATATAAATACGGCAGTTAATATTTCCTCACACGTTAGCAAATATAAAAATTTGGGTGCTTATGTAGTTCGTTTATCCGAACCTACATTAGAGAAGCAAAACTCTATAAAAGTTTTGGTTGATATTAGTTCTGCAAAAACAGAAACTGAATGGAAAAATGTGAGCGGTAAATTAATGCTCTATCTAAAAAAAGATTCCAACTCACTGAAATTAAAATATGGCGATGAGATTTTGATCCGCACAAAAATAGATACGATTAAACCACCGCAAAACCCTGGCGAATTTGACTACAAGCAGTACCTCTATTTTCACAATGTGTATCATCAGGGTTATACTTCATCAGAAAACTGGATTAGCATGGGAACTAATTCGGGTAACAGCATAATTGGTTTGTTTTATGATTTACGGGATTATCTCCTCAATATATTATCTGAAAACGGACTGAAGGGCGATGAATATGCAGTGGCATCTGCACTCATTTTAGGTTATGAAGACAAATTAGATGCCGATGTAATTTCGGCATATAGTACAACGGGTGCGCTGCATGTGTTATCTGTTTCGGGTTTGCATGTGGGCATTATTTATTTTGTATTTAATTATTTGTTTTCGCTTTTAATGCCCGGCAAGCGATTGCGTTTTTTTAAAATGATTTCGCTATTGCTGCTGTTATGGTTTTATGCCGGTCTTACGGGTTTTTCTCCATCCGTTTTGCGTGCTACTACCATGTTTTCATTTATTGTTGTTGCACAATTGTTTAATTTTTACACTAATATTTTTAACACATTGGCAGCTTCTTGTTTCATGCTATTACTTTACAATCCGTTTTTAGTGATGGAAGTTGGTTTTCAGCTTTCGTTTTTGGCGGTTTGGGGTATTGTGTTTATCCAACCTAAGCTTTATGATTTATGGAAAGCGCCCAATATTATTCTTGACAAAATTTGGGCAGTTACAGCTGTTTCAATTGCGGCACAGTTGGCTACTTTCCCGCTCGGACTTTTATATTTTCATCAGTTTCCTAATTTGTTTTTAGTTTCTAACTTAATTGTTATTCCGGTTTCCACGGTTGTATTGTATGCCGGAATAGTTTTGTTTATTGTTTCCGGAATTGATTTTGCTGCATATTGGGTTTCAAAACTATTGCACTATACAGTTTTGTTTTTGAATGAATCGGTAAAATTCATGGACAGACTACCGGGCGCATTACTCGATGGAATTTCTATTTCCATTTTTGAATCGTGGCTTATTTATGGAATGGTTTTGAGCGGGATTTATTTTTTCGTAAACAAAACAAAAAACTATTTCTTTCTATTTCTCACGTTAATTATAATAGTGCTTGCAATGCAAGTGGGCGAAAACTATATGGAGCACAAGCAAAGCAAAATTGTTTTTTACTCTTGCCCCAAGTCTACGGCAATAGATTTTATATCGGGCAAAAAGAATGTGTTTGTTGCCGATACAGTTTTGCTTAATAATAAAAGCCGAATGCTTTTTCATGTGAAACATAATTGGTGGAATTTAGGTTTGTCGAATACAATTAAGTGCGCTTTAGATGCTGCCACCACAATTAATACTGATCATTTACTTGTGCGAAATAATTTTTATTTCTTTAACAATACCACCGTTTTGCTTCTTGACAGTGCACCCGCCTTTGAAAACATGGAAGATATAAAAGTGGATTACTTGGTAGTGAAAAATAATTTTGTGATGCCAAAAGAAAAATTAGATAGCACATTTAATTACGCTAAAATTGTAGTAGATGGCAGCAACAGTAACAAATCTGTAAAGTATTGGAAAAAACAATTTGTAAATTCGCCTGATAAAATTTACCTGCTCTCGGAAAAAGGAGCGCTTGAAGTTAATTGCAATGAGTTTTAAAAAAGGAGATAAAATAAAACTGTTGAACGATGCTGTTTCGGGTATTGTAATTGGTTTTATGGATAACAAGCAGGTTAAAATTTTAACGCACGATGGTTTTGAGCAAGTTGTAAAGCTGAGTGAAATTATTCACGCATCGCATCAGCAAGAAACAAAAATGGAAATAGTTGCAACACTTAACGCTAAAGGTAGTGATGGTTTGTTTTTAGCTTTTACTAAAGCCAATGAGCGAGATGATGATAAAGGTTTGAATTTGTTTTTGGTGAATAATACCAATTATCAAATAAGTTTTGCTTATAGTTTTAAGCACGAAAATTATTTTGTTAGCAAAGAGAGTGGAGATGTGGCGCCACATGAAATGCTTTTGCTTGATAGTTTAACATTAGAAATGTTGCCTGAATATAGTTGTATAAAATTAGATGCTTTGTTTCACAGTAAAATGCCTTTTATCGCTATTTCGCCAGTAAGCGAAGTTGTAAAACTTAATCTCACTAAGTTTTATAAATCCACGTTTTTTGCTAATAATGATTTGCTTAACAAACCCTCGCATACAATTAATTTATACAAAGGCAGTACATTATCTGCAAAGGCGGAAAATGATTTTAAAGATAAAGTGAATGAGCTTGTTAAAAGTAAATTGGAAAAAAAGAAGGGAACAGTAGCAAAGTCGCATAACTATTACCAATCGTTACGCGAGATGGAAGTGGATTTACACTTGGAAGAAATTTTAGATAACACAGCCGGTATGACGAATGGCGATAAACTTATTTATCAGTTAAATTATTTTGAAGAAAAACTGAATGAAGCTATTGCGAATAACTATCTTAAAATTACTTGCATACATGGTGTGGGTAATGGTAAATTGAAAAGCGAAGTGCGAAGATTGTTAAATGAGTACAACAATGTTTCGTATCAGGATGGCTCTTATGAGAAGCACGGATTTGGTGCAACTATTATTTATATAAAGCACAATTAGTTACATTTTTATAAATTTGCAGCGGCTGTTCTATCGCTGCGGTGAAAACCCGTAGAGGAAAGTCCGGGCAACGCAGAGTAACTCGCTTCCTAACAGGAAGGGTGTGCCGCAAGGTGCAAACGGAAAGTGCTACAGAAAATAACCGCCATGCCTTGTGTGTGGTAAGGATGAAAATGTGAGGTAAGAGCTCACGATTGTGTTTGGCGACAGATGCAATGAGAAAACCCCGAGTGTTGAAATACCAAATAAACCCCGATTTTGAAGCTACTCGCTTCAGTTTTGTTTAGGCAACATCGGGTGGGTAGGTAGCTTGATTCATTAGGCAACTAATGAACCAGATAAATGATAGAGCAAGACAGAACCCGGCTTATAGGCCATACTTGCGGGGCGGGCGCCATTGGCGCCCGCCCCGCGCCATTTTAGAAGCGTGGTGAAAATTAGATTTTAATTCCTTTAATGAGATTGTACTCATTAGAGTTATTGCCATACTGTGCTTTAACATAAGCTTTGATGCGTGATGCGCGGTCTTTTAAATCGGTGTAGAGGGTGATGCGTGTTGCGCGTGCTGTGGTGAGATTTTGGATGCGTGTGGCTACGTTATTATTGAGCGTGGTGAGATTGGTTGCTTGTGTTTGGAGTGCGGGAATTTTAATTGCATTGTTTGATGGATTGTACCCAACGAATTGAGTGAGTGTGTTTATTATATCGTTGAAGTATTGTGTCATGGAGCCATAGGAACGCTCGGATTGTGATATTGTGGTTTGCGTGTTTGGTTGATTGGGATTGGTGGGTAGCTGAATTAACTTGGTATTGCGCATGTTGCGGATGATGGCTGCAATGGCAATGGCTTCGGTAGATTTTTTGCCGTATTGTGCTTCTACTGCTCCGCGAATTGGGGTGAGTAGTTTGTCTACTGAACCGGTGGTGCGGAGGAATGCTGCTTTGCGTGTGTCAACTGCTGCTTTATAGAGTTGTTGTTTGTTGGTTTCATCGGCATTGGTAGCAATGATGCTATTAATGAGTGTGGTGAAACCTGCTAGTGATTCTTGCGGGCGTGGTGGATTGTAACCCGGAAATTGTGAAATGAATGTTTGAATGTCTTGTGCTTTGCGCAAGCGTGCGCCAAAAGAGGTTTCTGATTGTGAAGCCATGATTGAAAAGTTTTTAAAATGTTAGGGGGAGATGTGGCGTTAAACGAGTGGTGAAAGAAAAAGGTTACAGGAAAGTGTGAAAATATTTTTGAGTAATTCACCCAGTACTTCGCAGGAAGGGTGAACCGCTCTCATAGCAAGGAGAAGGGTGAGTGTGGAATGTGAAAAGATTAGAAAATGTAAAGTAATTATTGGAGAATGTAAAAGTAGAATGTTAAAATGTAAAGTGTGTATTAAAGAATGTAAAAGTTGTAAGCTAAAATTTAAAGTTAGTACAAAAGAATGTATTTTGTGTAATGCAATTGCGTGGATGTATGATATTGAAATGTAAAATAATTATACAAGAATGTGAAATATAATTATGAAAAATGTAAAATTAAAGTGAAAGAATGTAAAGTGTGAGTGTGAGAATGTATTATTAGGTATAGTGTTGCCAGGTTGTATGGAAAGAAAATGTGAGTTAGGGGCGATTGAATGTGAAGGGTGGGAGTGAGAGTGTGGTTTGTTGTTGTAAGATTGGAAGGGTTAGGGATTTTAGTCAAATAATTTGATACTCGAATATTTTTTTGTGTTTTAGTGAAAAAAAAGTAGATTTGGTGAGCAAAATAATATTGTTCTTAAAAATATTTGCTATTGCGTTAAGTTATATTCTTGAAACCGAAAACCGCGAATTTTCAATTACCTCGATGAATAAACATAGCGCTCGTGCATGGCACGGGCGTAGTTTATTTGGGGTAGTGGGCGCTTCGCGGTGCCTCGGTTTCAGATTTCCTACTAACTCGTGCCTAAAATGGTTTAGGGTTAGTGGGAGAAAATTCACTAACCCTAAAAAATAGTTAGCATGAAAAAAACAAATTTCATTTTTACAATTACACTATTGTTGTTTGCAACAGTTTTGGGTGCACAAACAATTCCAAACAAATCGTGGATTAGGAACTACAGCAGCGTAGATTCTTTATTTAATGCGCCTACTGAAATAGATGCAAACGGGAATGTTTACATCACCGGATATTCTTTAACACAAAATAATTGTTATGATTTTACAACAATAAAATATGACAATAACGGGGTACAACAGTGGGTAGCAACATACAATAGTAATATGAATGGGTGCGACAGGGCTGTAGCATTAGCTGTAGACGCGGGTGGTAATGTTTACGTTACAGGGTCTGGTCAAGGTAGTGTGACAGGATTAGATTACGTTACAGTAAAATACAGTGCGAATGGTGTGCAACAATGGGTGCAAGTATATAATGGAACAGGCAATGGTACTGATATCCCATCTGCAATAGCACTTGATGGCTCAGGAAACATATATGTAACGGGAACGAGCAAAGGGCTAGTTAATAGTGACTATACTACTGTTAAGTATAATAATAGTGGTGTCCAATTGTGGGTGAGCAGATATAACGGTTTGGCTAATGCACAGGATAATGCAATAGGTTTAGTTGTTACAAGTAATAATAGAGTTTTTGTAACTGGAAATTCAGTAGGGACCAGTGGTGGAATTAACATTGTAACAATCAGATATAATGCTGCCAATGGAAATCAATTGTGGGCAAGCATTTATAACGGAAGTTTTGGGGGCACTGATTTGCCTAAGAGTATTGTTAGTGATGCCTCCGGAACCAACATAGTTATAACGGGTAGCACACAAGCTAATGTGAGTAGTTCTGATTATGTTACAATAAAATACAATGCAAATGGGTTTCAGCAATGGGTGCAAACCTATAATGGGTATGGTTTTGATGATATAGGACAAACAGTTTTGCTTGATAATGGAGGTAATATTGTAGTAACGGGAACAAGCAATTTAACTGCCACAGGAATTGAGTACACCACTATAAAATATGACAATGCTGGAGCATTAGTTTGGATTAGGAAACATGCTGTTGGAGGAATAGTTTCTGGTGTAAGAATAAGAAATAAGATGGCCATAGATTTTAGTAACCATATTTTGGAGTTCCTACCTTTGAGTGGACAAATTATTTAGTTTAAAATCGCGACCTTAGATCCATGAAACAAGTAAGAAGTCGTTACAGCAAAGAATTTAAAA
>JAGVMA010000076.1 GCA_020054095.1 Bacteroidia bacterium
AATTAAGAGTAAATAAAAATAAGTAGAGATTAGTTACTATAAAATAGTTTTACAAAAAGCCCCGTGTTCCTTCCTAAAGTTATGGATGACACGGGGCTTTTTTAGTAATAGCTTTTTTTTATCTTTGTTTTAATCATCAATAAGTAAAAAACATGGGCGTAGGTGTAAACAAAGTAATATTAATAGGCAACTTAGGTAAAGACCCCGAAGTGCGCCACCTCGATGGAGGCGCTACAGTAGCCAACTTCCCGATAGCAACTACCGAAACCTACAAAGACAGTGCAGGCAACCGCAAAGAACAAACCGAATGGCATAACATAGTGCTTTGGCGCAGCTTGGCCGAAGTAGCCGAAAAATATTTACGAAAAGGAACTCAAATATATTTAGAAGGCAAACTGCGCACCCGCAGTTGGGACGATAAAGAAGGCAACAAACGCTACACCACCGAAGTAGTAGGCGAAACTTTTACCATCCTTAGTAAAAAACCTGCCGATACAAATAACACATCGGGTAACAGCCAAACCAATACCACCACCGATGCCGGAGACAGTGGCGATTTACCATTTTAAAAACGCAAACCAGCTTTGGATCCCGACCCTTTAAGTTACACTTTACTCCAATTAATTTTTACCGTAAAACCTTTTACCATGGGCAGCGGCATTGCACTCGCCATAATGCTCATTTTGCTTATTCTATCGGCATTGGTTGCCGCATCCGAAGTTGCTTTTTTTTCGCTCAAGCCTGCCGATATTGAATACCTGCAAGAAAACGAATCGCGCACTAATCGTGTTATTTTACAATTGCTCGAAAAACCAAAACGCCTGCTCGCTACACAACTTATTGCCATTAATTTTTTAAACATAGGTGTAGTAGTCATTTCTGAAATGGTGATGCACGAGCAGTTCGATTTCTCTGACCGACCACTGCTTGGCTTTATGATACAAGTAGTAGTAGTTACGTTTTTAATATTGCTGGTGGCCGAAGTGGTGCCCAAAGTGTATGCAAATAATCACGCTATTTCCACTGCATCGCTCATGGCATATCCCACTGTATTAATAGATAAACTATTGTGGCCTGTAAGTTCGTTGCTTATGGTTAGCACTAATTTTATTGATAAGCGAATTAAAAAACGTGGCGTTAGTATTTCGGTTGAAGAATTATCGCACGCACTTGAGATTACCGATGACCCCGACACTACCGAAACCGAAAAAAAATTGCTCAAAGGCATTGTGCAGTTCGGCAACATGGATGTGAAACAGATAATGAAACAGCGGCTCGATGTAATTGCATTTGAGTACAACACTAACTTCACCACACTTATTGAAAAAATTGTGAACTCCGGTTTTTCGCGCGTGCCTGTTTACAACCAATCGTTAGATAAAATTGCAGGCATACTTTACATCAAAGATTTATTACCACACCTTGATAAAAGCTCTGATTTTAAGTGGCAAGAACTTTTGCGCGAACCATTTTTTGTCCCCGAAAATAAAATGATTGATGATTTGCTCCGCGAATTTCAAAGCAAAAAAATTCACCTTGCCGTGGTGGTTGATGAGTACGGAGGCACATCAGGCATAGTAACATTAGAAGATATTATTGAAGAAATTGTGGGCGAAATTAACGATGAGTTTGATGACGATGATTTGGTTTATTCTAAACTTGATGAGTACAACTATGTATTTGAAGGCAAAATATCGCTAAACGATTTAAGCCGAATTGTTGAAGTGGAAAGCGATGAATTTGAAAGCACCGGAGATGCCGATACCCTTGCCGGATTTATTTTAGAACAAACCGGAAAAATTCCCGTAAAAGGCGAAAAAATAAAATTTCACGATTATGTGTTCACCATCGAATCGTCTGACAACAGAAAAATAAAACGCGTAAAAATTACATTGCCCAATGATTAACAACCGAACAGTATTTTTTTTCCTTCTTCTTTCCTTCTTCGCATCATGCTCCGGTGACGAAACTGTAACACACAATCCGCGCGGCTATTTTCGTATCGATTTGCCCGAAAAAAAATATGTTCAATACCAAAACGATAGCTTCCCTTACTCGTTCCAATACCCTTCTTATGCCACCATTGAACCCTACAAAGGCAAGATAAACGAAAAATATTTTTTAAACATTAATTTTAATAAACTAAAAGCCAAGCTGCACCTTAGCTATAAAACGGTGAACAATAATTTACCCCAATTTTTAGAAGAAAGCCGTGGCATGGCAATGCAGCACCAGGTAAAAGCAAGCGCCTTAAAAGAAAACTTAGTTATAAACCTTAACTCAAAAGTATATGGCCTCATTTACGAATTAGGCGGCAACACCGCATCATCACTCCAGTTTTATATCACCGATAGCACCAAAAATTTTATGCGCGGAGCACTCTATTTTTTCGCCCACCCTAATGCCGATTCCGTTGCACCCGTTTACGATTTCATCCGTACCGATATTTACCATATCATCGAAACTTTTAAGTGGGAGTAAAGGAGTGTAGCTGTGTGAAATATCATAACAGCTAAGCTAAAACAAAGATGGTAAAAAGCAAAAAATATATACCTAAAGATTTGGTGGAAAAATTGATCTTTTTAAGCCCTTGTAATGGCGTTAAAAGCATCTGTAATTTCTTTGCTATACATATTTCCGAAAGTGGAGAGGCACCATGCATAAAGCAACAGGCGCTCATCGGGTTTTATCCATTTCATGGCTTTGCTCAGCTCTTTTTTAAAAAGAAATTTATCAAAACTTACTTTTTGTAATATTTGCTTACTTAGTTCAAACATTTTTACCTCCTGTTTTTTTAATAGCATAACGAATGTAGTAAAATGAGCGTGCAAGCACAATAAATATTCTCTAAAAAAATGTTAAATGTTAATAACTAAAATGTAAAATCTTAGTAATCGGGTATTTAAAATTATTCTTGCCAGCGGAATGTTTCTTGCTCAAGTCCGCATAAATCAACGATGCGGCTAACCACGGTGGTGGCAAATTGCTCAATGGTTGTTGGTTTGCTGTAAAATGATGGACTAGCCGGGCAAATTATCCCTCCGGCTTCGGTTACGGTTTTCATGTTATTAATATGAATGAGCGAAAGTGGAGTATCGCGTGTAACTAAAATTAATTTTCTGCGCTCTTTTAATATTACATCGGCAGTGCGTGTAGTTAAATCATTTGATACGCCCGATGCGATACGCGCCAATGTGCCCATGCTGCATGGGCAAATTATCATTGTATTATATTTTGCCGAGCCGCTTGCAAATGGCGCATTAAAATCGTTTTTGTGATATAGTTGAAAGGGTATTTTCTCAAAATCGCGGTTGCCTAATTCTACTTGCCACACTTCTTTAGCATTATCGCTCATTACTAATGCCACTTGCTCAATTTGTGGTGAGAGCGATTGTAATTTTTCGAGCAACAGCTTTGCATAAATAGCACCGCTTGCACCGGTAATCGCCACTACTATTTTATGTTTATTCTGTTTCATCGGTTTTGCCAAAAGTATAACGTATCATAAAAGTAAGCACATTGTTAGATGCGCCAAAGTTTAAGCGGTTAATGTTTATGGTTCCGCTGGCGTGTGGTCGCACAGGTATTGCCGAATAAGAAAAGCGCCAAATAATTTGTAGCTTTTCAGATGCGTTGTAACCAATGCCGGCATGAAAAGGTACTTCGTATTTTTTAAAAGGCTTTATTCCGGTTATGGGTAAATTGTTTGCTTCTTCATATACTTTAAACAAAACACCAAAGCCGGTGCCGGTTTCAAACGATAATCCTTTTTTGTATTTGTAACGGATAATGAGCGGGACTTCTACATATTGTAGTCGCAAAAAATATTGATTAGGAAAATTAGTTTGCGGATTTTTGCGCGCCCCTTTTTCAGAATATAAAATACCAAACTCCCATTGCCACTTGGTGCTAATATCGTTATTGAGGTAAATACCGCCATATATGCCCGCTTTGTTGTAGCCGGCATAACTATCGCCATCAAATTGTGTTGCATTAATGCCCACGCACAAGCCGGCTTTAAATTTTTTTTGAGCAATTGCTGCATCGGTTAATGCAACTAAAACAAGCAGAAGAAAAATATTATTTTTCACAGTAAAACTAAGCTGATAGTACTTTCTTCTTAAAGCGGAGCAACTTGCGTACTTCTTCGGCAATTGCTTTTTCATCGTAACCACATTCGGCATACAGTTCGGGTTGTTCGCCATGTTCTATTACACTATCGGGCATACCGAGGCGTTTTACTTGTGCACTATAATTATTATCGGCCATAAATTCTAATACAGCACTGCCCATGCCGCCAATAATGCAGCCATCTTCAACGGTAATAATTTTTGTATGCGTTTTAAAAACTTCGTGTAATAAAACTTCGTCAATCGGTTTTGCAAAACGCATATCGTAATGAGCTGCGCTTATGCCTTCTTTCTCTAATTCCTTTATTGCTTTAGTTACTATATTACCTATGTGTCCGATAGATAGTATCGCCAAATCATCGCCTGTTTTTATTTTTCGTCCCTTTCCAATTTCAATTTTCTGAAACGGGGTTTTCCATTCTGTCATTACCCCATTGCCGCGCGGGTAACGAATAGAGAAAGGCGATTTTACTTCATCTAATTGAGCGGTGTACATGAGATTTCGGAGTTCTTCCTCGTTCATAGGAGCGCTTACAATCATATTTGGTATGCACCTGAAATAAGCTAAATCGTAAGCGCCATGATGTGTAGGTCCATCAGCACCTGCAAGGCCGCCTCTGTCTAAACAAAAAACAACTTTTAGGTTTTGTATTGCAACATCGTGCACCACCTGATCGTAAGCACGTTGCATAAACGATGAGTAAATATTGCAAAACGGAACAATCCCTTGCGTGGCAAGTCCGGCCGAAAAAGTAACAGCATGTTGCTCGGCAATGCCCACATCAAACGCACGTTGCGGCATTTTTTCCATCATAAATGTGAGTGAACAGCCGGTGGGCATAGCAGGAGTTACGCCCATTATTTTTTCGTTCATTTCGGCAAGTTCCACAATGGTGTGGCCAAAAACATCTTGGTATTTTGGTGGTTGTGGTTCTTTCGGAACTATTTTAATTATCTCGCCCGTATCTTTATTAAATAAGCCAGGGGCGTGCCACACGGTTTGGTTTCCTTCTTCCGAAAATTTAAAACCTTTTCCTTTTTGGGTGAGTACGTGTAAAATTTTTGGTCCGGGAATATCTTTTAAATCGGCTAATATTTTTGTTACTCTGTCCACATCGTGCCCATCTACAGGGCCAAAATAGCGGAACTTTAGCGATTCAAACAAATTACTTTGTTTCAGCAACGATGTTTTTACAGCGTTTTCAATCTTTGAAGCAATCTCTTGTGCATTGGGTCCAAATTTTGAAATTTTTCCGAGCAAGCGCCACACTTCATCTTTTACTTTATTATACGTGTGCGATGTGGTAATATCGGTTAAGTATTCTTTTAAAGCGCCCACATTGGGGTCAATGCTCATGCAATTATCATTAAGCACTACCAGCAAATTAGCATTGGCAATGCCGGCATGGTTAAGTGCCTCGAATGCCATACCGGCTGTCATCGCACCATCGCCTATAACGGCTATTACATTTCTGTTTTTTTCTTTTTTGTATTTGCTGGCTACTGCCATGCCCAGCGCTGTGGAGATGGATGTGGACGAGTGTCCCACACCCATTGTGTCATATTCACTTTCGCTCCTTTTCGGGAAACCGCTTATGCCTTTGTATTTACGATTGGTATGGAAATTTTTTCTGCGACCGGTTAATATCTTATGCCCATAAGCTTGGTGCCCCACATCCCACACTAATTGGTCGTGCGGAGTGTTAAACACATAATGTAATGCAACTGTGAGTTCTACCACGCCAAGTGATGCGCCAAAGTGTCCGCCTTTTTGTGATACCACATCAATAATATATTGCCTTAATTCTTTGCAAACTTGCGGCAGTTGTTCTGCCTGTAGTTTCCGCAAATCATCCGGATACTCAATTTTACTTAATAGGTCGCCTGCGTTAAATTGCATGTAAAAAATCTTATGCGAAGTTAATTAAATTACGCTAATGAAGGATGAACGGATTGGCGGGCAATAAATTGAGCGTTTAACAGAAATTAACAAAACTATTTCTTTACAAATCGTTGCGAATTGTAAAAACCGCTGCCCGTTATTTCAATTAAATAAATACCCGCGTGTAATGCTGATACATCAAAAGCGGTAGCATTGCCATAAGCTATTGAATTGGTTTTGCTGATTAATTCGCCTACGGAATTATAAATGCTCACAACAATTTTTTCGTTCAAGAAATCGCGAAAGCTGATGTTTATTTTTTCATTTACCGGATTGGGAAATACAATAAAATTATTTTCATAATTGTTTTCGGCTACACCCGTGCAGCTATTCCACAATGTATCGTAAGCGGTGCTCACGCAAGTTAAAATATCGGTAGTGGTAACACTATAAATGCCGGGCTGTGTTACTTGTATGGTTGCAGTGGTATCGCCAGTGGACCACGAGTAAGAAACAGCAGGGTTAACGGCAAAAAGCGTAACGGTATCGCCAGGGCATATATAATTGCTTGGTGGCACTTGTGTAATTTGGTTTAGCAGTGGCGATTGGGTAATTATTACAGTATTTGGGCTTGCGCTTCCGGTATCCACAGGGTTACTTGCAATTACGCGTATGCGATATAAAAAACTAAAATTGGTGTTTTGCGGAATGGTAGCGAAAATTACACCACTTGTAAACCAAGTAATATTCCCAATGTTAACGGGATTAGAAAATTGCCCAAACATATCTGATAACTGCGCTGTAAACACATTTCCGAAATTATAATTACCACCCGTTACCGTGAATGGAACCACCACCGTGCCACCGGCACATGTAGATAGTTGCAAAACACTATCAGTAGTTAAAGTGGGCTGAGCAAATGTGTAAGTCGTTAACGTAATTAATAGTACAGTAAATATTTTTTTAAGCATTAACATGGGGTAATTATTTTGTGTGGCTAAAATATGCTAATTAAGTTGATACACAATATCTTGAATAAAAAATCGTTAGTCATTGTTCGGTAAAAAAACTATTTTTGATGCCCTTATGGAGATTAAAAAATTATCAATTGTAATACCGGCTTATAACGAAGCCAAAACCATACACCTTATTTTAAATAAAGTGTTGGCGGTTAAATTACATAACGATATTGAGAAGGAAATTATCATTGTAAACGATTGCTCAAAAGACAATACAAAAGAAGTAGTTGAAAAATACATTGCCGAACATCAGGGTAGCAATATTCGTTTATTTAATCAGGAATACAACCAAGGCAAAGGTGCTGCGCTGCACAAAGGCATTTCATTAGCAACAGGCGAATACTTGGTAATACAAGATGCCGATTTAGAATACGACCCTGCCGAATACAATATTTTATTAAAACCCGTAATTGATGGATTTGCCGATGTGGTTTACGGTTCCAGGTTTATGGGAGGCAAGCCACACCGCATTTTATTTTTCTGGCACACTATAGGCAATAAATTTTTAACTCGCTTATCTAACATGTTTACCAATTTGAATTTAACCGACATGGAAACGTGCTACAAATTATTTAAAACCGAAATAGTACAAAAGTTAAAACTGAAAGAAAAGCGTTTTGGTTTTGAGCCCGAAGTTACCTCGCGAATTTCGCGCGTACCCAATATTCGTATTTATGAAGTAGGCATATCTTATTACGGCCGCACTTACGAAGAAGGAAAAAAAATTGGCTGGAAAGATGGCTTCAGAGCTATTTATTGCATTACCAAGTTTGGTATATTTGATCGTAAACCGTTTAAATAATATTTCATAATGGCCATATTTCCGAAATTGGAGAGTAGCGTACTTAAACTAATAAGGTACGAAAAATGGCTTTTTGTCTCACTTATTGCGGTTCACCTTATACCACTATTTGCTCTTCCTTTCTTCCCCACTTTAGATGGTCCGGCTCACTTATATAATGCGAACCTGATTAATCACTTTTTATTTGGCGACCACAGTTTTCTTGAGCAGTATTTTTATTTAAATACTGAACCCGAACCTAATTGGATAGGGCATGCTATACTGTGTTGGATGAACGGAATGTTCCCTGTAAATGTGGCCGAGAAAGTAATACAAGCATTTTATATCATAATGCTTCCTATATCGTTTCGTTATGTCGTAAAATCGGTAAATCCCCATGCTGTTTTTGTTGAATATATTATTTTCCCATTTATCTATTCGTTTACATTTTATTTAGGTTTTTATAACTTCTCGATTGGTATTCCGGCTGTGTTTTTCACATTAGGATACTTTGTTAGACACCAAAATAATTTTAACGCAGTAAAATTTTTGTTTTTGTTTTTGCTGTTGCTTGCTGTTTATTTCAGCCATTTGTTTTTGTTCATCCTTATTGGCTTGTTAATTGCATTATTCATAATGTGGAATTTTATTTATGACAGTGTGCGCGAAAAAAAGATTTTTTGGTTTTCGTTTTTAAAAAAATCTGGTTTAGTTTTATTGGCAGCATTGCCCGGTATTTTACTTACGTTAAATTTCATTTCCAAGAAAGCTACATCAGCCCCGGGCGATTATTTAGCCGCTGATGAATTAGTGAAATGGATAAAGCAGGTGAGGCCTGTTGTGGCATTGAGTTTTGAAGAAGAGGAACGATATACAGCAAAATTATTTTATCTGTTATTTTTTCTAACCATTGGCACATTGGCGGTTAAGTTTCTTCGCCTCAGGTTTTCGAGCGAAGAAAAGCATGTGGAAATTACGCATGACAAAACCAGGTTAATGATTAATAGAAATGATGTGTGGGCATTGTCGTCAATTATTTTGCTTTTCTTGCTTTTTTATTTACCCGATACTTTTGCTAATGCAGGGTATATATCCGTAAGGTGTTGCTTGTTTTTTTTCTTTGTGTGGATATTATGGCTGGCATCACAAAAAATTAACCGTTACGCTGGCATCTTTGTACTTGTTGTATCATGTTGGGTAAGTTACAACTTGATGAAATATCACTTAAAAGTTTCAAAAAACCTCAGCAATGATGCAGTGGAAATTACAAGTGTTACACCGCACATTCAGCCAAACAACACATTACTACCTTTAAACTTTTCTGATAATTGGCTTCAAAGCCATCTTTCTAATTATTTAGGAGCCGAAAAAAAAATAGTAATTTTTGAAAATTATGAGGCGGCAAATAAATATTTTCCTGTGAGGTGGCAAGATAAAACTGAACCATATACAAGTATTGGAGGTTTTAGAAATAGGCTACCGTGTTTTCAATTATTAAAATATGAGCAAGATACTCCGGGAAAAATAAATTACATACTTACATGGAAAATGCCTGAAAACATAACAGATAGTTGTGCAATAAAAACTGTTAGAACCATAGATTCACTTTATACTAAAGTCTTTTCATCGCCTAATGGCGATGCGGTGCTGTATCAACGCAAATAAAAATCGCAAATGCTTATTCGCAATTATTTTAACAGCCGCTATTTTTTTATTACGGCAGTTATATTAATTATTGGCGTATCGGGCTGGGTTATTGTAACTGATAAGTGGGAAGGCGAGCGCTGGCGCGATAGCATTCAGCACGATGGAAAAGGATACTATGCATACTTGCCTGCTATTTTTATTTATGGCGATTTGCAATACGGTTTCGAAAAAGAAATTGCTGCAAAGTATAACCAAACCTATTACGAAAACGCTTACTGCAATATTATTGACAGTAAAAAATTAAACAAATATTATGGCGGCACAGCATTGCTGCTATTACCATTTTTTCTGCTTGCTTGCTTGCTTAGTTATTTTTTGGGTTATGATGTAGATGGTTATTCCTATATCTTCCAATGCTCGGTGAGTGTGGCTGCTGTTTTCTATTTAGTGTTGGCAGTAATACTGTTACGCAAATTTTTGCGCCATTATTTTTCGGAGCAAACCACCGTGTTTACAATATTGTTTATTTATTTCGGTACTAATTTGTTTTATTACACATTGTATGAATCCTACATGTCGCATGTATATAGTTTTTTTGCAGTAAGCGGTTTTTTGCTTTTTGCACACAAGGCAATACATCAGCCGGCAAAAAAATATTATTTATTGGCAGCTTTATTTTTTGGCATCATCGTTTTCATTCGTCCCATTAATGGATTAGTAGTATTGCTCTTGCCATTTTTGGCAGGCAATAAACTAGTGTTTAAAAACTTTTTTCAATCATTTATAAAAAATAAATCTGTTTTTTTGCTGAGCAACACTGTTGTATTTGCTTTTGTTTTTTTGCAATTGCTGCTTTACAAATTACAAGCGGGCAGTTTTATTGTTTACTCATATAGCAACGAGGGATTTAATTTTTTAGCTCCCGAAATAATGAATGTTTTGTTCAGTTACCGAAAAGGTTTTTTTGTTTACACACCATTAGCTTTTATTGCTTTGTTTGGTTTTTATAAATTGTTTTATAAAAATAAATTTCAGTTTTATTGGCTATTGTTTTTTATGCTTTTGACTACCTATATTATTTCATCGTGGTGGATGTGGTTTTATGGCGGCACATTTGGTATGCGCCCGTTTATTGATTTTTATCCGCTTTTTGCTTTTTTGTTGGCTGCGCTTATTTGCAATATTGCATCGGGCGCTACACGCGCGGTGGTTTTTGTGGCTATATGTTTCACGGTGTTATTAAACTTGGTGCAAACACACCAAAAAGACGAATCAATATTGCCTTACGATAGAATGACAAAACAAAAATTCTGGACCATTTTTATGGAAACAGATATTAAATGGGCAGGTGCATTTGATAATTATAATTGGCACGAAGGCAAGCCACGCAAACAGATTTACGAAATGCACGATTTAGAAAATCCGTTAGATTCTTTCATCATTTCTGAAAATACGATAGGTGGCGGTGCTGTTTTTTCAGGAAAAAAATCGAGTAAGATTGGCGATGGCGTACACAAAAGTTTTACTTATAGTCGTGTGCTAAATTTTTTACCCGATTCGGGTAACTGGTGCATACGCATTAATGCGCGCGTGTGGATGAATTCGTTAGAATCGGGTGCGGCAATGTGTATAGGAGTGGGCGATACAAACGGGGTGGTTTATCGCTGGTATAGTATGCCACTTGTGCGGCAAATACGTAACGAGCAAGTGTGGAGCAGTATTACCAATATTATGAGCATATCGCGCGAATGGCGCAGTACCAAAGATGTACTTTTTATTTTCACCACTACCGATGATGATGTGCCGGTGTATATTGATGACTTGGAAGTGAAGTATCAATTGTATTGACCCCCCAAAAAGCGTAGTTTAGCCCTAAAAGTAAAATAAGAATACCCTTATGTTACTTTCGTGGCTAAAAGTAAAATAAGCCGTTTTTTATTTTACTTTTGTAAAATGGATATAAAGGATTATAAATCAGGAGTTCATCTCACATCGCCAGAGGGGTATAAGTACTTTATGCCTGAAAAAGTAAATCATTCATTTACATGGAATGATTCTAAATTAAATGAGCTATTAGAACAAGCATCATTAAAATTAGGAGAGTTAAATACTATTGCTCGTTTTGTTCCGGATGTGGATATGTATATTAAGATGCACGTATACAAAGAGGCAGTGGTATCCAGTAGAATAGAGGGAACACAAACTCATATTGGTGAGGCACTGTTGAATATTAAAGACATAAATCCCGAGAACAGGAACGATTGGCAAGAGGTGAACAACTATGTGAATGCAATGAATCATTCATTAGATAGACTAAGCGCAATTCCGTTATCAAGTAAATTATTGAAGGAAGCACACAAGCGTTTGATGCAAAGTGTTAGAGGCCAAAATAAAACACCGGGACATTTTAGAACCAGCCAAAACTGGATAGGCGGAGCAAGTATAACGGACGCGGTATTTATACCTCCTGTTCATTTTGAAGTAAATAGTTTAATGGGTGATTTAGAGCAGTTTCTTCATAATCAATATGCGGGAGTTCCACATATAATAAAAGCAGCAATTACCCATTATCAATTTGAAACAATTCACCCCTTTTTGGATGGAAACGGACGCTTGGGCAGATTAATGGTAACAATTTATTTAGTAGAGAATAAAGTGTTAGATAAACCATTGCTTTATTTGTCTGATTTTTTTGAAAGAAACAAAGGATTGTATTATGACAACCTAACACTGGTCAGACAAAAAAATGATATGCGCCAGTGGTTGTTATTTTTTTTAGTTGCAATAAAAGAGACAGCAACTAAAGCGGTGGATACGTTGCAAAAAATAATTAAACTAAAAAATAGCACTGAAAAAAACGTAATATTTAACATGGGGCGAAAAATCAAAAGTGCGCAGTTGCTTTACGATTATTTGTTTTCCAACCCTATTGTAAGTTTAGCCGAAGCTTCACAAGCTTGCAGTTTATCTTCAAAGGCAACCGGTGATTTGATAAACGATTTTGTTAAGACAGGAATTTTGAAAGAAATTACAGGTTTTCAGCGCAATAGGTTATTTGCATACGATGTGTATTTGAATTTATTTGAGCCTGAAACAAGCCCCCGCCCCTAACCTCAATTCACCTAACGCCCCTTGTGCGGCAAATACGTAACGAGCAAGTGTGGAGCAGTGTTACCAATATTATGAGCATATCGCGCGAATGGCGCGGTACCAAAGATGTACTTTTTATTTTCACCACTACCGATGATGATGTGCCGGTGTATATTGATGACTTGGAAGTGAAATATCAATTGTATTGAAAATTTAAAGGGATTAAGTTAAAATTCAAAAGCGCAGCTTAACCATCATTCCATTAATCGGAATTGAGAGAAATAACTCGGTAAAGCAATTCCCTATTTACTATTATCTTTGGCGCATAGCATTTATGAAAAATAAATTATCGGCACTTGCATTACTAATAGTATTAGTCGCCATGTTCACCTGGAAAGGTGGCCGACTACACGATGATAAAGGCAAACTATATAACCCCATTGCCTGGGATGTATTTGGTTATTATCTGTATTTGCCTGCTACTTTTATTTATGATGATGTGGCATTAGAAAATCGCGCTTGGCTCGATTCCGTTTATGCTAAATATAAACCATCGCCATATCCTTATCAGCACACGGGCACCGAAACTAATAAGCGCGTTATAGTTTATCCAATGGGTTTATCGCGTGTTATGCGCCCGGATTTTTTTGGCGCACAGTTATAGTAAGCTCACAGGTGGCATTGCCGATGGCTATTCCACGCCTTATCAAATTGCATTATTTCTTTCCGCATTTATATTTACCATCATTGGCATTTTTCTTTTCCGAAAAATTTTACTTCATTTTTTTGATGATAAAATTACAGCCATCACCATTTTGCTGATTGGCTTAGGCACTAATTATTTTTTCCAAACCGGGCTTGATGGCACCATGCCTCATAATTTTTTATTCACACTTAATTGCATCATTGTGCTGCTTACTATTAAATGGCATCAGTCGCAAAAAATAAAATATGCTTTTATGCTGGGGCTAATGCTGGCTGGGTAACAATATGTCGCCCCACCGAAATTTTGTGGATACTCGTTCCGCTGCTTTGGAATGTATATGATAAACAATCGCTACTTGCAAAATTCCAATTACTAAAAAGTAAAATATCACACCTTGTCCTTTTAATTTTTGCAATGGTGGCCATTGGTAGTTTGCAAATGATTTATTGGAAATATTGCACAGGCCATTGGTTTGCCTATAATCATTACGAAAAACCTACCTTCCTCGACCCTTATACTTTATTGTTTTTATTCAGCTATAAAAAAGGTTGGTTGCTTTACACACCATTAATGATAGTTGCCATTCTTGGTTTTTACTTTTTATACAAACAAAACAAAAAAATATTTTTTGCAGCATTTTTTTTTCGTGCTTAATATTTACACACTTTCGAGTTGGGAATGTTGGTGGTATTCGGTTACTTACAGCCAGCGCCCGCTAGTAGAAATGTATCAGCTATTGGCACTGCCCTTAGCTTGCACAGTGGCATGGGCATTAACAAGTAGATTAAAATCGGTGATTGTTTTTTCGGCACTCACACTGTTATGCACATTAAATATTTTTCAGATATGGCAATTTATGCAAGGCATAATTGATGGCGAACGCATGACCAAAACGTATTACTGGCGTGTGTTTTTAAAAACCACCGCCACCGATGAAGACCGACAATATTTAGAAGTATCCTATACCAATGATTGGCCCGAATATTTTAATGACAAAAAAAATAATTACACCCGAAAAGAAGTACTCAACTTAAACTTTGAAAAAGCAACTGATAAAAACATAACTGACACTATAGGTTACGAAAGCAATAAATGCTTGATGCTTAATAGCGAATTTGCTTTTTCGCCATCGTATAGTCAGGAATATAAAAATATATCAGAAAAAAAACACATCTGGGTGCGTGCCACTGCTAAAGTTTTCCCGATTACCGACCCTAAAGAAAGCAACGCATCATTAGTATTATCGTTTAACAGCAAAGGCCGAATGTATAAATATAAAGCTACAGACATTTACGAATCGGGCTTTAAACCCGGCCAATGGAATACAATTACGGTTGATTACATGTCGCCTTACGTGCGCCATGGCTACGATAAATTGGACATTTATTTTTGGAACATGGGCAGCGGCATCATTTTGATAGACGATTTTAAAGCCGAAATTTTTGAACCTATTGTGGAATATTAATTACTTTTATTTTAGATGCTTATTTAATAATTAATTTGTAAAAGATTTCATGAAAAATTTTATATCTAAACTAAACTATCATAATGCGATTGCAATATTAGCAGGTGCTTTATTGCTTTGCTACTTGGCATTTTTAAACACGTACCCGCTTGTGTATTTTGATAGTGGAACCTACATTGATTCCGGGTTCAAAAATTTTTTCCCCATTGATCGTCCTGTTTTTTATGGTTGGTTTATTAGGCATATCAGCATGTGTGTATCGCTTTGGTTTGTTGTTTTTTTGCAAGGTATTATTTGCTCGTATTTAATTTTCAGAACCATAAAAGCCCTCACAGGAAGTACGGGACTTTACATAAAATTTTTTAGCATCATAGCGGTACTTGTATTATGTTCGGCTGTATCGCAAAAAGTGAGCATACTTACTCCCGATATTTTTACACCATTTGTTTTTATGTCAATTCTCGTTTTGGTAATTGACGATGAACTTAAAAAAATAGAAAAAATTTCAATTTCAGTCATTCTCTTTTATTCTATCATTGTGCACAATTCTCACGCCTATATTTTAATTTTATTTTTTCTTATTGCATTCTTATTGTGTGTTTTCAAAAAGCAAAATTTATTTAAGATAACGTATAAAAAAGCACTTATTATTTTTGCCATTTTTATTTCTGCGCTAATTACAGTACCCACTACCAATTATTTTTTATCGGGTCATTTCAAGTTTTCGCGCGGTGGCACTGTGTTTTTAATGGGCAAATTAATAGCTAATGGTATTGTGGAGGATTATTTAAAAGACAATTGCGGGAAACATAATTTTACATTATGTCCTTATAAGGATGGACAGTTAAGGCACCTCGATTTTTTATGGGATTGGCAAAGAAGCCCACTTTATAAAACAGGAGGCTGGGATGCCAATGAGTTAGAGTACAGTTACATGATAAATGATATGCTTACTAGTCCAAAATATTTAAACTTATTTTTAATTAATTCGTTTCAGCAATCAATTGCGCAGTTTTTTAATTATGCTATCATCGTGTCGGAAGAAAATCCCGAGCAATTATATGAAAGTTCTCCTTACTTTAATTTGAAAATGCACTTGCCGCACGAGCTCAATAATTTTATCGCATCATCTCAAAATCGTAAACTATTAAACTATACCTATTTAAATAAACGACATGAACTCCTCATGATTTTTTGTTTTGCAGCATCTGGTTTAATTTTTTTAGTAAAACAGATAAGAGCTTCGGTTTCAAATAAATTAAAATCTGCAATAGCGTTGCTATATTTATTTTTAATTGCAAACGCCACCGTGTGCGCCACCGTATCGTTTATAGTTCCCCGTTACCAAAATAGAATATCGTGGCTGCTAATTTTACTCATTCTTCTCGTAATATTTGAATTGCCGTTTTTCAAAAAATATTATAGTAAAGTAGATTGCTAATTGTGAGATTATTAATTTAGCTAAACGTGAGAAATAAACCAAATATTTACTTTTTCCTGAAAACATAAATTTCAAAATCGTAATTATTAAGTGTTTTAAAAGGAACAGAAGGGGTAAGCTTTTTTAGCAAATCAAATTCCGGATTGTTCAGCAACGCATTTAAATCTATGCCGAGTTCATTCGGGCCAAAATGCCCATCCCAAATTATAACTGCGCCTTTCGTAATTTTTCCCTTCTCCACATCGCTATTAAATCGCCAAGGGTTTTTTCTTTGTTCTGCAAATGGATCAATGTTGGCAGTAATGGAGAAGTATGGTAGCAAGTAATAATAATCTACAGCATTAAAATTTTGTTGCACATACCACTCGCCCGCGTCTTTTGTAAGTAGTTGTTCGGCTTCAAGTCTATACGGGAAATGTTTTTCGCGAAACGGAACGACAAGAATTAATATTGTTATACTCAACAGAACACTTGTTTTTAGTAGTATAAAATTTCCGAAAACATCACTAATTTTATTTACCGCCACTAGCGCAAGGTATGCTGCGCAGGGCATAACGGCAGCTATTACACGGATGAGCCCCAGCGAACCATAAATACCCTGCCACCAAAAAATGCTGTGTGCTATAAAGTACACCGCAAAACTGCCTGCTATCAAAAATAATTCTTCGGGGATGAGATAAACAGTAAGTATTTTTTTTCGCCAAGCACTAATGGCGTTAAATTTTACAATAACCACACCTATTGCAAAAAGCCAAAACAATACAATGCCCCAAATATTTTTTAATGCCGAAATAAAATGGAGCAAACTACCGTGCCCATATATATCGGCACCACCACGGTAAGGGTTTTGCGAAAACTGCCATAAGAAATCGCCAAGTGCTATCCAACCTATAAGCGCATATACTAACCAGCCGAAAGCAAGTAACGGAATTGCAAAATATTTTTTTCGGATTAAAAGCAGCAGTCCAAATAGTGGTAGAATTAAATAACCTTCGCTACGTACAAATGGCAGAAACGAAATGAGCAAAACAGCGGTGTTAAATTTCTTTTCGGTGAAAAGAAAAATGGATGCTACCAGCACCAAACCAAAGCAGGGTTCGGTGAGGCCACTATTAACCACCGCAAAATACACAGGCGAAAAGAAAACAAAAACAGGTAAAAGCCAAATGTGCTTTAATTTTGTTTTAGAGCAAATGCGATACAGAAAATAACTTGTGGCTGCTCCGCACAATACATTAAACAGTGCAATTCCTTTGGTTCCAAATTGTGCAAATGGAGAACTGAGTAAAATAAAAAACGGCTTGCCCCAATGATCGAGAAACAAATGCGGATGCTGCCACGAGTAACGCGAAATTAAATAATGCTGCACAGCATCACTCATTTCGGAAAACACTTCGGCTGTAATAACTATATAAGCCATTACGGCAGTGGAAAGCAGCAAAGAGAAATAAAATTTATTTTTTTCGGTGAGCATTTCGTGCTGTGAAGTTATTATTTTTTGCAATCATACTTCGACAGGCTCGGTATGACAATTTGTTTTTAAAATTTTCACCATTTTTTTTTCTCTACTCTGTCACCCTGAGCCTGTCGAAGGGTGTTCTTTTGACTTGTTAATTTTATTCATAGATAGTTTTTGAAGCAAATCCCAATCTTGATTAATTAATGCCTTCTTCTTTTTTCTGCTCCATCCTTTTAGTTTTTTCTCGAAACTAATTGCGCTTTTTACATCAGTAAATTTTTCATGAAAGATAAGTTTTAATGGTCTTCTCTTGTAAGTATGGCAGCCGGTGTTTATCCCATTTTCGTGTTCTGTAAATCTTCGCTCAAGATTATTAGTTACTCCCGTGTAAACGGTGTTATCTGAACACTCTAACATGTACACGTACATTACACTCATTTATGGTTACCTTTTGTTATCATGCTTCGACAAGCTCAGCATGACATTTTTTTCATTCCATTTTCCATTCTGTCACCCCTGAGCTTGTCGAAGGGCAGATTAAAACGTCATACTTCGACAGGCTCAGTATGACAGTAGCTATTTCACGAATAAAGCTTTCAACTCAGTAGCTTCTTCCGGGTTTAATTTACCGGCCAAAATCAAGCTTAATTGTTTTCTGCGTAATGCGCCATCGTATCTTTTCTTTTCTTCTTCTGTTTCGGCAATAACTGCCGGCACAGGCAATGGTGATCCATTTTGGTCAATGGCAACAAATGTGTAAATGGCTTCGTTGCACTTCACTTTTTTTCCGGTAACATTATCTTCTACCCACACATCAATAAAAACTTCCATTGAAGTATTAAACGAGCGCGAAACTTTTGCTTCTAATGTTACAATGCTTGCATGGTTAATGGGCATGTTAAACGAAACATTGTTTACCGATGCGGTAACCACTACGCGTTTGCTGTGGCGGTGTGCCGATATGGATGCAACCATATCAAGCCATTGTAGCAGCATCCCCCCAAAAAGGTTTCCCAAAATATTTGTATCATTAGGTTGCACTATGTGTGTTTGAATAGTTAGTGACTCACTCGCTTTTTTCGGTTTCATGATTTTTATTTTTTGTCAGCCCCAAAATTAGCAATAATACCGCTTGTAGTTATTTTACAGCCACACCTGCTGTTAAATTATTGGCGGTATTTACCAATTGCAATGCCCCATCCTCACACATAAATAAAAATTAGCGTAACCTAATTTTCATTTATAAAGTGGTATAACTAATCAATAAAATAGCAGATATTCGCACACATGTTTCACAATGTATTAGCACTACACATTATATTTATTGTAACATGGTTTGCTGGTTTGTTTTACATGCCGCGCTTGTTTATTTATCATATCGAAGCAAACGATAAACCGGATATTGAAAAACAAATTTTACAGAAACAATTTAAAATAATGGAAAAACGATTGTGGTATGGCATCACATGGCCATCCATGATAATTACACTTATACTTGGCCCTTGGCTAATGCTTATGAATTTTACTCATTACATAAGCCAGCCATATTTTATTTTGAAATTATTTTTTGTGGCAGGTTTATTATTTTATCATTTGCGAACACATGTAATTTTTTTACAGTTGCAAAATGATGTTATAAAACACAGTTCGATGAAAATGCGTGTGTGGAACGAAATAGCCACTGTTTTTTTAGTGGCTATTGTTTTTTTAATTGTACTAAAATCGAATACCGATTTTGTGTGGGCGCTGCTTGGATTCATTGTTTTTTCGGCAGCTATTTTTTTAGCAGTGTATCTTTACAAGAGAAGCCGCAAGGGTGAGGAAAACAAAAATGCCCCGAATTGATTTCGAGGCATTTAATGAAATTTACTTTTTTATTTCTTAACAAAACTGTTCAAAAGCCATTTTCAAATTTTCGGCAATCATCTCGGCACTGCGCCCTTCAATGTGATGACGCTCAATAAAGTGTACCAACTTACCATCTTTAAACAAACCAATAGCAGGCGATGAAGGAGGGTAAGGAACAAAGTGCTTACGAGCTTCCACTACTGCTTCGGTATCAAAACCTGCAAAAACAGTAGTTAGTTTAGCTGGCTTTTTATTTCCGCTTAGCGCTAATTTAATTCCGGGGCGAGCAGCACCTGCTGCACAACCGCAAACCGAGTTTACTACTACTAAAACAGTACCTGCGCTGTTAATGGCAGCGGTTACTTTATCGGGTGTTGTTAAATCCTCAAAACCTACGGTTAAGAGTTCTTGTTTCATTGGTTTTACAATTGCTTCGGGATACATATTTATAGTTTTTTAGTTGTTAGTTTTAAATGGTTGTAACAAATGTACTAATTAATACTACCCGTTTTGCACTCCGTTTAAATAGCAGTAAAGCCGCCCGAAATTAGCATTTGCCCCATAAAATAAAATATGTTTTTATACCGCTGAGTTGTTTAGATTTGCAAATATAAAATTGAAAAAAATGAACAAAAATTTATCAGTTACAACTGTATTCGCAATTATAGCATCGGTGCTTTTTGCACAAGTAAAAAATAACCAGGGCACTGCCAAATTGGTAGAAAAAGTGGTAAAACAAAAAGATGAAATTGTAATTCCGTATGAAAAATATGTATTGCCCAATGGACTCACTTTAATTGTACATGAAGACCATTCCGATCCTATTTGCCACATTGAAGTAACTTATCATGTTGGTTCTAATCGCGAGCAAGTGGGTCGTTCGGGGTTTGCGCATTTTTTTGAGCACATGATGTTTCAGGGTTCAGATAATGTGGCCGATGAAGAGCATTTTAAAATTGTTACCGAATCGGGTGGTTCATTAAACGGTACCACCACAGTTGATCGCACTAATTATTTTGAAACATTACCATCTAATCAATTAGAAATAGGATTGTGGTTAGAGGCCGACAGAATGGGATTTTTATTGGATGCAGTTACACAACAAAAATTTGAAGTACAGCGCAAAACAGTAAAAAATGAGCGAGGGCAGAACTATGACAATCGCCCTTACGGGATGATTTTTGAAAAAACAGGCGAGGCACTTTATCCGGTGGGGCATCCTTATTCGTGGCCCACAATAGGATACATTGAAGATTTAAATCGAGTGGATGTAAACGATTTAAAAAAATTCTTTTTGCGTTGGTATGGCCCCAATAATGCAGTGGTGGTGGTTGCCGGAGATGTAAATCCTAAGCAAGTGGTATCGCTGGTAGAAAAATATTATGGCTCTATTCTTAAATGCCCCGAAGTAAAACCATTACCTAAAACCCCCGTTACTTTAGATAAAGATCGTTTCATTTCGTATGAAGATAATATTCGTTTCCCGATGCTGATGGTAAGTGTGCCTACTGTTCCTAACTTTCATCCGGACGAAGCACCGCTTGATATATTGGCAGATATTTTAGGCGGAAATAAAAGTTCTATTTTTTATCAAAATTTTGAGAAAACACAATTGGCTTTGCAGTCGAGTGTTAACCATCCCACTTCTGAGTTATCGGGGAGGATGCAATTTGTGATAGTATCATCACCTAAATTCAAATTAGCACAAATGGATTCGGTACTAAAAATATCGTTGCAGCAATTTGAAAAGCGCGGTGTTACCGATGAAGATTTGCAGAAGTACAAAATAAATTTTGAAAAAAACTTAGTGCAGTCGCTACAAAGCGTAGCCGGCAAGGCATCGCAGATTTCTCAATTTTGGTACTTAACACGCAATCCTAATTACATAAAAAAATATACCGAAGCATATAAAAAAGTAACCAAAGAAGATGTGTTGCGCGTGTATAATAAATATGTGAAAAGCAAAGCGGGCGTTTACCTCAGTGTTTATCCTAAAGGTAAACCCGAATACAAATTGAAAGAAGATAATTTTAAGTACACGCCAGTGGATGTTACAAAAGTGAAAGAAGGCGATGAGTATAAAAATTTGGTTTATAATAAAGCCAAAGATGATTTTGACAGAAGTAAGAAACCAATGGCGGGAACAAATCCGGTGGTAAAAGTGCCCGATTACTGGATGCAAAGTTTTGGCAATGGATTAAAAATGATTGGTTCTTATACAGATGAAGTGCCAATGGTTACAATGCAAATCAGCATAGAGTGTGGCCATCGTTTTGAGCAAAAAGAAAAATCGGGAACAGCACAATTGCTGGCAAGTATCTTAAATGAATCAACACAAAAATATACTTCGGAACAAATGAGCGAAGAGTTAGAGAAATTAGGCAGCGAAGTAGATATTAGTGCCGGCAATAACGAAATAACCATCACCATTAACTGCCTGAAAAAAAATATTGACGCAACATTAAAATTAGTGAACGAGATAATGTTTGCACCAAAATTTGATGCAGAGGAATTTGAGCGCTCAAAAAATCAAATATTAGAAGGTATTGCAAACCAAGTAACACAAGCTGCTACAATGGCTAACAATACTTTTTTCAAATTACTTTATGGTAACGATCATATAATGTCTATCCCATCCATAGGAACAATGGAAACCGTAAAAGGGATTACGCTTGATGACGTTAAAATGTATTACAAGCAAAATTGGGTTCCTTCTATTTCATCGCTTGTGGTGGTGGGCGATGTTACCCAAGCCGATTTAATTCCTAAGCTAGTGTTTTTACAAAATTGGGCTGGCGATAAAGTAGTGCGCATGCCACAAGCACCATCGCCCAAAATTAATAAGACCAAAATATTTTTGGTTGATAAATCCAAAGCTCCGCAATCGGAAGTGCGCATGGGCTACTTACTCGATATGCCTTATGATGCTACTGGAGAGTTTTATCGTGCTACGTTAATGAATTACGTATTAGGTGGTGCATTTAACAGCCGTATTAATTTAAACTTACGTGAAGATAAAGGTTGGACGTATGGCTCAAACACATCTTTTAATTCGGGAAAATTTGCCGGACCATTTATGTTTAGTGCCGGTGTAATTGGCAATTCTACGGATAGCTCGATTGTGGAAACGATAAAAGAAATGAAAGACTATGCGGGTGGTGGAATTAGCCCCGAGGAATTAATTTTCACAAAAAACTCAATAGGACAGCGTGATGCACTGCGTTACGAAACACCGGGCCAAAAAGCAGCTTTTCTTAAACGCATATTAGATTACGGCTTAGAAAAAACTTTTGTAGAAGAGCAAAATAAAATTTTAGCAAACATGACTAAAGAAGAAATAGACGCACTTGCCAAAAAATATTTAGACGTAAATAGTATGGTGATAACCGTTACTGGCGATAAAGAAAAAATATTAGAGCCACTACAAAAATTAGGATACGAAGTAATAGTGCTCGACAGCGATGGCAACCCTGTTAAAAAAGAAGAACCAAAAGAAGAGATGAAGAAAGATGAATCGAAACCGAATTATGAAATGAATAACAAAGACAAGAAAAAAGAGAAGAAGAAGAAGTAAGATTTTTTAGCAACATCCTCAATTGATAAAGTCTGCAACAATAATGCAGACTTTATTTTTTATTGCGAGCCGGAAAATTAAACAGCAACGAAGTAAGAAGCGGAATAAAAAATACACCCACAGTTATAAGCGAAATGGCAGTTTCTGCTCCATGCCCTTCGGTGTAAGTACATATTTTACTTTCCGGATACAATCCGCAAACGAAAGAAAGTACAAGCTTGCAGCCTAAAATGGCAATTACCACAAATGCCGATGTTTCTAAAAATGAAAATTTTTCCATCAGCTTTACAAAACCCTGAGTTACAAAACGCATGGCCAATATGCCAATAAAAACACCTATGCAAACAAGGCAAAGCGAGTAGGGCTTAGGATAGTTTTCTACGTAAGCTACGGCAGCAAATACATTGTCAATTGAAAATGCCAAATCCATTACTTCTACCAATGCCACGGTTGCCCAAAACTGTCCCAATAAACCAAAAGTGTATTTGTAAATTTTATTTTCTTTTTTATCTGCTTTCTCCTCTTCGTTAGTTTTACTTGCTTTTTTTCTGAAATAGGCAATCACTATCCACAAAAGATAAAGACCGCCCAATAATTTTAGCCAACTGATGGAAACTAAATAAGAAACAAAAACCAAACACAACCCTCTGAAAACATAAGCGCCAATAATACCATACTTTAAAGCTTTACTGCGTTCTTCTTTTGGCAAATCCATAACCATTGTTGCGAGTACGGCTGCGTTATCTACAGATAATAAACTTTCTATCAGCAGCAAGTTTAAAATAATCATGCCAGCTGCACTTAAATCGGGACCTAAAATAGAGTGTAAAAAATCAATCACTAATCAAATTTTATTTTTTGTAGGAAGTAAACAATGCGTTTTCTATCTACTGATTTGTTTTCGAAGTTTTTAATTTTCTGACGGCCGTAACAAATAAAATAGTTATCGTACCAGTATTGGCTTTCGGTTTCGCCCGTGTTTTTTACTTTATCGCCTTCCACATCGGTTTTTAAGTTCACTACTTCTTTTTCCACCACTTCCGATTTTGATACCAATAGCGATTTAATAATGTTTCCGGTACTGAAAAGTAGTTTTATCTCCTTGCCGGAAGTTGCTTTTCGGATATTGCGTATCACCGAAAAGGGTTTGTAAATAAGGAACATTTCAAAACAATGATCCCATTTTTTATTTCCCGTATTGTCAATTCCTAAAACAGTAGCATGTGAGTATTGCCAGCCATCAAACACTTGGCGGGTGGTCGTTTGTGGTCTGCCGTTTACATAAGTGGTAGTGGTTTCTGTGCGGTAGGTAGCAAAATACGATTCTGCAATAAGAATTAACTCACCATCTTGTTTAAAAATTGGATGTGTAATTACATTTGATTCAATTAAATCTTCGCTTCCCTTTTCCTTCTTCTTCACTACTTTCTTATTAATCTTATCTTGTTTCTTTTTCGATAAAAAAGAGGTGAAGTTTTTTAAATCGCCAAAATTGTAATACTGAATAAATAGTTGCTCGTCATTTTTATATTCAGTAAGGTAAAGTCCATTTGCTATGTAATCTTTATCTACAGAGTAAGAGCCCGAGATATAAAAATCGGTTTTAGTAGTCCAGGTGACTGATGCAGAAACAAAGAATTTATTTATACCATTTTTAAACACCACCGACTCTTTTGCTTTTTCGCCAGTTTCATCAAAAAAGCAAATATGAAATTCTTGCATGTCAATTTTTTTTCCGAAACGCACACTTACTGCAAACAAACCCACCGAAGAAGATGGTTCAATATCTAATATCACTAATTTCTGCCCTAAGCCGGGTAAGCGCGCTAAGTTGGTTTGCCCGGTTTCGGCATTAATGGTTATAAGTGTCTGCTCGCGCTTAATGTATCCTTTTACAAATAAATTACCGTTTAGTTCTTTAAACTCCACGCCAATAAACTTGGGAGGAAATTTTCCGTTTGCAGTAGATGTGCTTCCGGTTATTACATCGTAAGTGCAAATGTGAAAAGCATATTTACTGCCTCTGAAAATAAAATATACTTTTTTGTTATCGGCAGAAACTACAAAGCCATTAAACGAATGTTTGTCAGGAATTACAAAAGAAGTTTCTTTTCTCTTCTCGAAATTTCCATTAAAGTGAGTTATCTGCCATTCATCAGGAGCACCTTTAATATTTACACGCCCGTGTGTTAATACTCCAAATTCTCCGAGCACACTGGTGTAGCCCAAGCCCTCTTCGTCCATTTCTATTTCTTTGCGTAATACTTGGCCTATCTGTGCAAATAAATTTAAAGCTGATAATGCCAAAGCAAATAAAACAATGTGTTTTTTCATTCGTTTCTTTTCGCGAAAGTACAAATAATGATTTGATGCCACCGAAATAGTTTTGTAAGTTTGAGAATACCTCATCTCCATCAAATGAAAAACAATTACGCTTTGTATTTGCTTATTGCATACCCATTTTTTGCCACAGCGCAGCTTGCGCATGTGTAACGCTCTTTCAAAACTATCCCAGCCCAGTACAACGCTTTATCATCACCGATTTGCTTGGTAAAATAGTAGCTGTGCCAATCAGTGCACAAAAATATACTGTGGGCACTCATCAAATTGCCATCAATACGCAATTGCTAAACCTAACTAATAGTATTTACTATTACACACTAAGCACTGCTTAATCAAGCGACACAAAGAAAATGCTGATACAGCAATAAATATTAGCTTGAGTTTTATCTTGTTCGTGTTATGTATTTTAATTGGGTGTTGCCATTGATGGTTATCCTTAACAAATAAATATTGTCGGCACCAAATTGATTAAGGGTAAACTGATGTTTGCCAGCACCTAAGTTCCCGTTTTGAGCATTACTTATTTTTTCGCCTATTATATTATATAGCTCAATATTCACGAATGATGGCGTTTCAATTTGAAAAGAGATGTTGACTAAATCACTAAATGGATTTGGGAAAACCGAAATTGTATTTAGTACAGTTTCGCTCGCATCTGCACCCACTGTGAAAAAAGGATATTGACTTGACATAGTAGTGCAACCATTAATATCTATTATCATTACGGAATACATGCCGTTTGCCGTTACAATATAATTTTGATTAGTAGCTCCATTAATTATAACATTGTTAAAATACCATTGATATGCAGCGGCAGCGGTTGAAATTAATGTATCTAAATTTTGGCTTATTGTTGGTTGTTGTGGAATAGCATTTACGGTTACCTGAATGGCACTACTTGTGTCAATACATCCGGCAGCGGTATTGGTTAATTTTAGTGCATAATTTCCGCTGGTGTAAACAAGCAGCGTGGGCGTGGTACCAAATGGAACATTGGTATTGTTTTTTATCCATTGATATGCTAATCCGTTTTGTGTGCTGTTGTAATTCAGATTAACGGAGCCGCCTTGGCAAAAAGAAGTATTACCCGATGCGGTAATAGAAGTAGATTGAATGCACTCATCTACTCTGTAAACTGTAAGTGTACTACTCACTTCATTCGCCAAAATAAGATAGCTATTTCCGTCAGGGCTTTCGGTGTTAGGTATAAAAATAATTCCTTCCGCTCCTCTGTCGGGGCCATTAGATGTGGTAGAGCGATTGTTATAATAACCAACATACACAGGCAAATTAGGATTAGTAATATTATATATCATCACACCGCCAACTCTTTCTAATGCAACAAATGCATAAGTTTTGCCGTTAATTGTTGCAGTTGTAATTCCCTCAGGCTCTGGACCTTTATCATCGCTTCTGTTTTTAGCTGTAAGCGAACTGCCGTTACTTGCATTAAAAATTGTACTGAAAGTGGGATGAGTAGAAGTAATCTGCTCTAAATCGCTGCTACTATCATAAATCATATTAGCGTTACTTGCATTTAATATGCTGAACGAGCGACCACCATAAGCGTAAATCATATCAAAGTCGCCATCGTTATCAGTATCACCAAGTTTATTGGTTGCTTTTAATTTGCCCAATGCAAAATTACTTTTCATGGTAACTGCGTACGGAAATGCAATGGTATCTAAATTCATTCCGCTTACCGAAATTTCTTCGTTAAAACCCGAATAAGCACGAGCATCGCCTTCGTTTGCAATGAGTAAATAAATTTGGTTTCCGGAACTGAACTGTGCCACAGCATCTGGCAAATACATAGATTTTATGGGCCAGTTGGCAATATTTATTCCCGATGTTACATCCGATGCATCAATGCCATTTCCCATCGTGTTTAAATCTTTGTAACCAATGGGCAAAATGCTTATAACCTGATTGGTTATTAAATTAAGTTTGGCAATTGCATTGTTTTCTTGAAGCGTAACCCAAGCCAAGCTGTCGTTATCAGAAATAGTAATGTACTCCGGCTCAAAATCTTTTGCGCTGTTGTTCAACGGGCCATAAATTCTTATGCCTTGCGAGCGCAATGTGTTTTCTTGACCGTTAAACGATGTAAAAGTTATATGCTGTACATTGTTTTGCGTTAAATTTTGAACACCTCCGCTTATATCAATCACACTTATCGAGCCATCCGGATCATTAGTATAGGCGCTGTTCGCTTCACCTTCGTTGCACGTGTAAACTTTATTTCCGCTATGATTAAAAGCAATCATATCGGGCATTATACCCACTTTTACTTGTTTTATAAAAATGCCATTAGCATCAAAAAAAACCACATAACCCGAGTCTTGAGGATTAGTGCCATTTTCAATAGCGCACGCTACAATACCATTTTTCGCTGCCACACTGTTTATGTTTCCGTATGCAGAAATGTTTATTGAGTTAGTTAAAAATAGACTTGATGGATTACTGAAATCTACAATATCGAGTTTTGCACCAATGCTATTGGCAATGTATAATTTAGTACTCGTGGAATCGAAAACTACAATTTCTGCCGAGTTGGTACCTGCTGTTCCGTTTGAGAAACTCCCAACAAGGGTAAGTAATAAATCGTTGTTGGGCTGAGGTGTTAAACGGTCGTTATCTCTTATGTATAATATAAACTGATTAGTACCTGTAACTATTGCATTGGTCATGTTTGATAGTTTTACCACAATGTATTCGTCAGATTCCGCTAATACATCATCGTTAATTTGCACGGTAATGTTTTGCGATCCGTTTACATTTGGCGCAAATGCAATTCTTGAACTGGCGAAAGTATAATCACTAATAGCAGTTGCGTTAGAGAGGCCTGTGGTTGTTACATATACTATTGAACTATCAACATTAGCATTAGTAATATTTAGCTGAATGTTAAACACGTTACTGTTTTCAGCAACCGAAGCATGTGTGCCTGCAAAGCTTACATTGGCGGGTGGTGGTGGCGGAATAATTATCACCCTTCCGGTTAGTGTAACATTATCAAATCGCCAAGTGCCGGCAGTAGCAACTGCGGTTACATTATTTGCTTGCCTGAACTGACCTGTAACATCGTAAAAAGCGGCCATAAGGCGCACTCCAAAATTTGGGTTATCATTCACTGATGGGATTGTAGAAAAATTTATTCTTCGTCTGCTCCATGAGTCAGATACGTTTGTGCCTAACGGATCAGCCGCATCTATTCGTCCGTTATCAATTGCGCCTCTGCCTACACAAGCATTAATATAAGTCAAACTCGTAACATCTAAGTTTATCCAATTTGTTCCATCGATAGTGTATTGCACCCGCACAGTTCGTGTTCCTGAATTTGAAATACGATGATCGTACTCAAATACAATGCTATCATAACCTAAAGTAGAGAACATAAACTGTACACCACTCGATTCATTTACAGTTCCCGGATTGGCAGAGCCAATTTGCCAAGCGCCTGTTCCGGTTTGCTGCACACACCCTGTTACTGAACCGGTAGATGATGCAGCACCTGACATACTGCCAATAATTGTATTTGTACCATTTCCGGTTGACGGAATTGTAATCGAAGTTTCAAAATTCCATTGGGAGATAACTGTTTGAGCATTAATTATTGACACACTTGCCAATGCAAGAAAAAGTAATTTGATTTTCATAGTATAGTTTTTGTGCCGCAAAAGTGAGTAACTTAAGTTATTTTAAAAGAACAAGAAGGTTAATTGATTGTTTTAAAATATCTGAACCCCTCACCCGTACATTACCATTTTTGATTTTACATCACTAAAATGTGAAGTCAATGTAAGTTTATGATGAATCTCTGTCTGCAGCATCTGTAAAAAAATAAGCACCTTTGCCACCGTGCAAAGCAAAACCATATCGCCACTAAGCTGGCTTATTTTTATTTCGCTCTCGTTGGTTTGGGGCTCCTCGTTTATTTTAATGAAATTAGCGATGCCCGGCATGAGTGCAAACCAGGTGGGAGCATTGCGAATAGTAATTGCATTTTTATTTGTTTTGCCACTTGCTTTTTGGCACATCAGGCGCGAGCACATAAAGCTAATTCCTGCTTTTTTAGGGATGGGCATGTTTGGCAACCTAATACCTTCCTTTTTATTTACCAATTCCGAAACAGAAGTAAGCAGCTCGTTGGCCGGAATGTTAAATTCATTAACGCCACTTTTCACAATTGTGCTTGGAGTTTTGTTTTTTGGTGTAAAAACCCGGTGGATAAATGCCGTGGGTATAGGCATAGGTTTTTTGGGCGCTGCGGGGCTTGCCGTTTCCGGAGATAAAGATGAAATATCAGCAAATCTTACTTATGGCTTATTAATTGTAGCTGCCACTTTTTGTTATGGGCTAAGCGTTAATATTATTCGTAAATACCTTTCGGGAGTAAATGCCATAACTGCTACCGTGTGGGCGCTTTGTTTAACCGGTCCATTGGCTACAGCATATCTGCTCAGTACCAATTTTTTAACACAATTAAAAACAAACGAAGCCACATTGCCTGCTGTGGGCTACACAGCTATTCTCGGCATTTTGAGTACAGCCCTGTCAGTAATCGTGTTTAATATTTTAATCAGAAATACCTCGGCATTGTTTGCCTCATCGGTTACCTATATAATACCCATAGTGGCTATGTTTATAGGTATCTTTAATAACGAAACCATTGTGTGGCAGCATTTTTTATTTGTAGCCGTAATATTAACCGGTGTTTGGCTGGTGAATAAAAAATGAAGAATTTTTGGTAATTCGGCAGGTTTTGTTAATTTCGCTGCCCCTAAATGAATTAGGGATAAAACAAACCAATAAAAACCCTATAAAATGTACGCAATAGTAGATATAGCCGGGCAGCAGTTCAAAGTTCAAAAGAACGCAAGAGTGTATGTACACCGCCTTGAAGCTAAAGAAGGGGAAAAAGTAGAATTCAACCAGGTATTGCTTATCGAAAACGAAGGCAAAATACAGGTTGGAGCCCCAGTAATTGACGGTGCTCGCGTAGCGGCAACCGTTTTAAATCACCTTAAAGGTGATAAAGTATTAGTGTTTAAAAAGAAACGCAGAAAAGGTTTTAAACGCATGAATGGTCATCGCCAATATCTTACTCAAATTCTGGTTCAAGGAATTTTAGCGAAAGGCGAAACTTTGAAAGAAGAGGCAGCTCCGGTTAAAAAAACCAAAAAAGCTGAAGCTACTGCCGAAGCGAAAGAAGCAAAAACTAAAGCGGTGAAAAAAGCACCTGTTAAAAAAGCGGCTGCTAAAAAAACCACTAAAAAATCAGAAGAATAATAATTTTAAAAACTTACAAAAATGGCACATAAAAAAGGTGAAGGTAAGGTAAAGAACGGTCGCGAATCGCACAGCAAACGCTTGGGCGTTAAAATTTATGGCGGTCAGTCAGCTATTGCAGGCAACATTATTGTTCGTCAGCGTGGCACTAAGCACTATCCGGGCGAAAACGTGGGCATGGGTAAAGACCATACCTTGTTTGCATTAACAGATGGAACAGTTGTTTTCAAGAAAAAGAAAAACAATCGCTCCTTCGTATCGGTATTACCAGCTGCTAAAGCGTAAACCCGAGAGCAACACAAAATTTAATCTCCTGATTTACGTTAAAATCAGGAGATTTTTAATTTTTATATAGTAACAATATTTATGATACAAATACAATACATACGAGATAATAAAGCAGAAGCAATAAGCCGGCTTGCGGTTAAAAATTTTAATGCAGCCGAATTGGTAGAACAAATTTTAGCCATAGATATTGCCAAGCGCAAAACACAACAAGAATCGGAAGCACTAAGTGCCGAGGCCAATGGTGTTGCAAAGCAAGTGGGCGATTTAATGAAACAAGGCAAAAAAACCGAAGCCGAAGAATTTAAAAGCAAAAGTGCAGCATTAAAAGAAAAAGCAAAAACACTTGACGAGTTATTAAAGCAAGAAGATGAAAAACTCTTCAACTTGCTTGTGCTGTTGCCAAATTTGCCAAGTGCAAAAGTGCCAAAAGGCAAAACTCCGGCTGATAACGAAAAAATACACGAAGAAGGAACAATTCCGCAATTAGCTGCAAATGCAAAACCGCATTGGGAACTTACTGCCCAATACGATATTATTGATTTTGAACTCGGAGTGAAACTTACTGGTGCAGGCTTCCCTGTTTATAAAGGCAAAGGCGCAAGGTTACAACGTGCACTCATTAATTATTTTTTAGATAAAGCCACTGCGGTAGGTTACAAAGAAATTCAGCCGCCCATTATGATTAATCGTGATTCGGGATTTGGTACCGGCCAATTGCCCGATAAAGACGGGCAAATGTATCATGTTACGGTTGATGATTTATTTTTGATACCTACAGCGGAGGTTCCAATCACAAATATTTACCGCGATGTGATTTTAAAATCAGAACAATTGCCAATAAAAAATTGTGGTTACACGCCTTGCTTTCGCAGAGAAGCAGGTAGTTACGGAAAAGATGTGCGCGGACTTAACCGCCTGCACCAGTTCGATAAAGTGGAAATTGTTCAGGTAACACATCCCGAAAAATCGTACGAAACATTAGAACAAATGCGCGAATATGTAGCCACACTTGTTCGTGATTTAGGATTGCCTTTTCGTGTACTTCGCCTTTGTGGTGGCGATATGAGTTTCGCATCGGCACTCACTTACGATTTTGAAGTTTATTCAGCCGCACAACAAAAATGGTTAGAGATAAGTTCAGTTTCAAATTTTGAAACATTCCAAAGCAACAGATTAAAATTGCGTTTCCGTGATGAAAACGGAAAACCACAACCGGCACATACCCTTAACGGAAGCGCGCTTGCATTTCCGCGCATTATGGCCGCCATGCTCGAAAATAATCAAACAGAAAAAGGAATAAAAATTCCGGCAGCATTAGTGCCTTACACCGGTTTTGAATGGATTGACTAATGCGAAATAAAAAAAATACTCCCGCTGTTTTTTTTCTCGCCATAGCGCTGTTTTTTTTCGCTTGCTATAATCCCGATAAGTACAAGCAGCAAATTAACAGGCTGCAACAATGTTTAACTACAATTCATCAAACCGATTCGTTATCTAAGATACAAAACACAGATAGTTTAAATTCAATTATAAAATCCGAAACCGAAAAATTACTTACCGTTATTGATACCATTTTACCCGACACGGTAGCGCAAAGTAGTTTGGTTGATAAAATACTTTTGTTTGATTCAGTTCCGCAGTATTACAACCGGCTGAACGATACCTTAGCATATTATACTGCTAAACTTCAAGAATCAGCAAAAACAATAAATCAGCTTATCAATGATTTGCAAAAGCAGTTAATTGAAGAACCGGATGCCAACAAGTTTACCGATACCGAAACCGCAACAGTTGATAATATCGTAAAATCAATAAGCATAGTTTTGCAAAATAAGGATGATACATTTAAACTTTTTGAACTATTGCAAATCGAACTGAAAAATGAATTAAATTTATTATCGGCAATAAACCAGCGTACTAAATGAAGCACGGCATCTGTTTTATTTTTTCTCTTTTATTCTCTTCAGTTTTGTGTGCTCAAAACCCAACTACCGATGAGCAATTAGCTGCGCAGTATTATCAAAATAAAGAATACGCCAAAGCGGTGGTTTATTACGAAAAGCTTTACGACAAAAAACCAATTGAATTATATTACAACTACTATCTATCGTGCCTGCTTGAGTTGAAAGAATACAAGGACGCTGAAAAGATGGTGAAGAAGCACATCAAAAAAACAAACGAAGAGTTAAAATTTTATGTTGACTTGGGGGTGATTTACGCTTCGGGCGGAGACGAAAATAAATGCAAAGCAGAGTGGGACGGAGCAATAAAAAAGCTGAAAGAAAACCAGCAGCAAATTTTTGATTTAGCTAATCAGTTTCTGAAAATAAAACAATACGATTATGCATTGGCTACTTATGAAAAAGGAGAAAAGCTAATTAAAACGTATCCGTTTAATTTTGAAATTGCTAATGTATATATGCTGAAAGGCGATGTGCAGAGAATGATAGAAAAACTGCTTGATGTGTTAGCTATATCTGATGCTTATTTAGATGGAGTGCAAAATACATTGCAACCAAATTTTGGAACAGATGCCGATGCGAAGAAAAATGAAATAATACGAACAGAACTTTTAAAGCGAATACAGAAATATCCGGATAAAAATGTTTTTTCAGAATTATTAGTTTGGATGCTTTTGCAGCAGCGCGATTTTGATGCGGCACTTACACAAGTAAAAGCATTAGACAAGCGAAACAAAGAAGATGGCTACCGAGTTTTTAACTTAGGAAAAATTTGTGCCTCAAACGAAAATTACGATGTGGCCGCTAAATGCTTTCAGTATTTAATTGCAAAAGGAAATAACTATGGCTACTACATTGATTCGCGGATGGAATTATTGAATGTGATGTATAAAAAAATCACTTCGCAAAATAGTTACACTGCGCAAGAGCTTACCACTCTCGAAAAAGATTATGAATCAACCATTAATGAGTTGGGAAGATTTTCCTCAACTGTAACCATCATTAAAGACTTAGCACATTTGCAGGCATTCTATTTGCACAAAACAGACGAAGCTTTAAAATTATTGGATGATGCACTTGAACTTCCGGGGATATCCGAAACACTTTTGGCGCAATGTAAATTAGAACGCGGTGATATTTTACTCATGATGGGCGAAGTGTGGGAATCTTCCATCACTTATTCGCAAGTGGAGAAAGCATTTAAAAATGATATTATAGGACAAGAGGCAAAATATCGTAACGCAAAACTATCGTATTTCATAGCCGATTTTAAATGGGCGCAGGCGCAACTGGATGTGCTAAAAGGGGCCACCACTAAATTAATTGCTAACGATGCAATGGATTTATCACTTATGATAAGCGATAACTTGGCAATTGACACTAACCCCGAACCACTTGCTATTTTTGCACGAGCGGATTTACTCGAATTTCAAAACAAAGATTCTTTGGCAGGAATTACACTCGATTCGTTAGAAAAAAATTACCCCGGCCATTCGCTTTCCGATGACATTTTATATAAACGCTATTCAATTAATTATAAAAAGAAAAAGTACAGCGAATGTGCACTTTATTTAGAAAGCATTATTCATAATCACGATGACGACTTGTTGGGCGATGACGCAACCTTTAAACTTGCCGAATTATACGAGTATAAATTGAACGACAAAGAAAAAGCAAAAGAGTTTTATCAGCAATTAATTACTAAGCATCCCGATAGTTTATATACAGTTGAAGCTCGCAAGCGTTTCAGAAAATTGAGAGGCGATACCGTAAATTAATTTAATTATGGCCAAGATAATATACAATGTAACCGTAAATGTTGACGATGAAATTCATACCGAGTGGCTCGATTGGATGATAAAAATACATATTCCGGATGTGATGCAAACGGGATATTTTTTGGAAAATAAAATTTGCAAAATTTTAGTTGACGAACAACAAGGCACTTCTTATTCCATACAGTATTTGTGTGCAAATATGAATGACTTAATGGAATACCAAAAAAACGAGGCTCCCCGGTTACAAAAAGAAGTAAGCGATAAGTATAAAGATAAATTTGTTGCGTTTCGCACGTTGCTTGAAGTTATTGAATGAGTAAAGTAACCCCTAAAAAACATTTAGGCCAACATTTTTTAAATGATGAAGGTATTGCAGAGCAAACAGCCAATGCACTAATAAATACACATCAATGTAAACATGTTTTGGAGATTGGTCCCGGCATGGGTATGCTATCAAAGTATTTGCTTCAAAATAAAAACTTTATTACATCGGTGGTTGAAATTGATAACGAATCGGTGCAGTATTTGAAAAAAAATTACCCGAATCTAACGATAATTGAAGATGATTTTTTAAAACTCGATTTGGAAAAAATTACAGCGACCGAAAAAATGGCTGTGATAGGAAATTTCCCTTACAACATTTCTTCACAAATATTATTTAAGGTTTTAGAAAACAAAAATAAAATTTCGGAATTGGTGGGTATGTTTCAAAAGGAGGTAGCCGAGCGCGTAGCTTCAAAACATGGTAATAAAACGTATGGAATACTTAGTGTATTGCTGCAAGCATTCTATAGCATTGATTACCTGTTTACAGTAAACGAAAATGTTTTTACGCCACCACCCAAAGTCAAATCGGCTGTTATTCGTTTAACAAGAAACAATATTGAAAACTTGGGATGTGATGAAGTGGTGTTTAAAAAAGTGGTGAAAGCCGGATTTAATCAGCGCAGAAAAACATTGCGTAATGCCTTGCGTGCTCAATTTGGAAAAGGAGAATGGGAAACGCGAGCAAGCAAATTTTTAGATAAACGAGCAGAACAGCTATCCGTTGCGGAATTTGTGGAGCTTACTAATTGCATTTAGTTATTCTAATGCTTTTGTTAGTTTATCGTATTCGCCAATATCAATGGGGATAACCGATACAACTTGCCCCTTGTTAGTTTTTATAATCGTTAAATTTGATAGTCCTAAATTTATTTTGTCAATGTCCCCTTTTTTATCAAAATGCCATTTGCCAATACTTGATAAATTGGCTGGGAAATAAATGGATGTGTTTGATACAATGAATGTATACGTTTTGTTTTTATCTAAATTGTCGGCAATGTTACCAATTAAGTCTTGAACACAACCTTTGCATGCAAGTTTTGGAAACACAATATAGATGTTAGAGTTTTCAGGGATTTCAAGGTGGTGGGTTGTTTCAAGATATTTTTTAAATATAATTGTTTCTTTACTTTCGTTTTTACATGAAAGTAATAGTAGTAAGAAAACAAATATTTTAAATCTCATTGACTTTTAAAGTTAAGACTATACTCTGTGAATGAAAAAACGCTGGTATCGGTCGCTATATTTGGAATGGCTATTCCATTTTTTGTAGGAATGACGTCAATCCCATTTTTTCTACTATCAAACTCTAATTCGCCTAATTTGTTTAGCTCGCTATCAAATATAATTAAAGACCAATTGCGTTTGTCGTTAATTTCTGTTTCGTCAGAAGTTAAGTATTTTGAATGATGTAGGTAAATGCGATAATATAATTTTTTGTACTTATCATAAATCGTTTTATAATATTTCCCTTCTGTCATATAGTATTCCATCACGTAATTAAAATCCGTATATCTGTTTTCATCAAATTCTTTAGCAGCAACGTAATAATTACTTTTTATAGCAGCTGATTTAATTAGGTTTTCGCCCTGATATAAATAAACCGTATCGTTAAATGCAAACGATATTACAACTTCGCCATTTTCACTTAATGCATATATTGGGTGGTAATCATAATAACAATTCCCCGATCTATAGTTATGTGGGAAATTATATGGCTGAATTTTTCCCACATCACTTTCAATATTTAATACCATATAGCTAGGAGTATTGAAATATTTTTTTCTTTCATCAAGCGTTCGCACAGGCGCATCTGTTCCGATTGACAGCATGTGAATACTATTTTTATGATAGGTTAATGGAGCACAGGGCATATATTGTAGAGCAAAAGACTTTACATCAGCGCCTTTTATATTTCTGACATTAGTCACTTTAATTACATCCCCCATTTGGTTAATCATATAAATAGCATTAATGCCGTTTGCAACAATAAAAATACTGTCTCCATTATTAAAACAATAATTAATATCCTTTGCTATATTTAGTTGAGGTAATGTATTTTTTAACAATGAGTCTATTGGAGATAGATTTATTTTATAAATAGTTGTATCGCTGAAAATATCGTAAACAACTATTTCCTTCTCTTCTACATCAATATATGACAAACACATTCGTTCATCTTTAGTTAATAAGTGATGTGCTCTGTAATTGGAAATTTTTTCTGCTATAGAATTACTAAATTTTGTAGCTCTTATAGGCTCTAATTTTATTGATTTTACATCATACGTGCTGCATGCGTAAAAAAGTATTGATATGAAAAATACAGATTTAAGTCTGAAAATTATTTGCTTTTCTATCATTTGATTTTACATAAAATCACAGAGTAATAATACTCTCTGATTAAAATTTAATTCATTTCAGATGCAAATATCACATCTTTTTCTGGGTCAGTTCCTGGTACATAACCTATATATATAGTTTGGCCACTAACACTGGTAACTTTTGTCAAAGTAATATTGCCACTCTTTAATCCAGTTAGAACATTTTGCATACTTTCTTCTCTGAGATTAGGAAACACAGCGTTCCACTTGTTGCTTGATGTAAAAAACGACTGAACTTCGCTTGCTCCCTGTAATATAGCATAATTTAATTCATTCATTACACCTATTGCGTTGCTTTGAGTTTTGCTACAACTCACCTATTGCGTTGGACACGTAATGTCTTTGCCCCCACTTCCATTTATAACCACGCTTAGTTGACAGCAGTTATTTACTTTTAGTGTTTCTTTAAATGTAATACCTATTCCATCGTTATTCATGTTGGATGTATTGTCTGTGGGGTTGTTAATCTCTTTTGTGCAGCTAAATACAGTCATAAGCACAATTGACATAATAAATGTTAGTTTTTTTATGGATTTTGTTTTTTAGGTTTATAGTTTATGATTTTATTTTTCAAATATGTAAAACGTATGTATTACATAATTACATATTCTTCTTTCGGTTAAACCTTTACAAGGTCTATGACCGACAAGGATTTTTTAGTTTCTATAGGGGAAAAAATAAGACAGATTAGGGAAGGTAAATCAATTTCTCAAATTGAACTTGCTTCTATAATCGGAATGGATAACTCTAATTTGAATGTTATTGAAAACGGAAAATCTAATCCTCAAATACTTACTTATTTTAAAATATGTAACGGTCTGAATATTGAATTTAAAGATTTGTTTAGCGCGATAGATATTAAAAGCTTTAATGAACGAAAAAAAAATTATGTTCCAAGAAAGCACAAATAGCAGTTATATCACGGAAAAATAATTCCATCACAGTCATCGCAATTAGTGTACGGAATAGTGGCATTGTACTTTAAGTTTATTGCTTTAATAAACTCATCGGCCATAATTGCGTATCCTTTTTGGTTAGGGTGAAAACCATCAAGCGAAAAAAATCCGCCACTCACAAACGTTGAATTAAAATCTGCGCCATTGTATTTAATCCCTGATTTTACTTTTCTGAAAAATTGATTTACATCAACAAGCGCTAAACTATACTGCTGTGCTTTTTGAGTAATAATTGTATTGTAAGCCGTAATGGCGTTTTGTATAATTTGAATTTCTGTTGAGTCAATTACATACAAATCGGGCATTGGGGTAAATGCACCTAAAAAATCACACTTAACAGAATCGAGTGGCACGGTGAGTAAAATAAATTCTCCGGGTCCAAGTTTGCGATAATTCCCCGAACCATTCGGATATTCAATTACAAAACCATTTTTGCCTTCTTGAAAATTGAAAAGAAAACCTGTAAGCTGGTTTAATGAATCTGCTTTGTTTTGTGTTAATTCCAATGCGTTATAAGGAACTGTTGTGAAAAATGGCAATGTGTTTAAATCAGGAATTGTTGCAATTACACCTTTTGCGCCATTTGCAGTTAATCGTTCTATTAGCGAATCAATATATAAATTGAACAAACCACTTGAAGTAATATTTTGATTTTTTCCGCCAAAGCGAGCGTATTCATAAATGTCTTCCATGCCGGTGTATAAAGCAAAAAAACTTGCTTGTTGGGCTACTGCATCATTTGTAATTGTAGATGCGCCTGAATTACTCGCAAAGCGCTGGTAAAACGGATTAGGATTTGTAACAGGCGAATATGGTGAACTTAAATTTACATCAAACAGTTGTGAGATTTTTGCATACGGCACACTCAAATTTTGAAAACTATTTCCGGCAATGCTTTGCAAATAAATGCTTGCCTGATTATAGGCAAGCGTGTCTTTAATTGGTTTAAGTGCTGTTTCGCCTTTGCAATCGGTTTTATAACCCAGCATACTTGCCTGCACAAATTTCGATTCGTGTTTTTTACTGTTTAATCCTAATCCATCTTCATCAGGCATAAGTGGCTGGTTAAACGCTGTGCCGCCAACTAATTGAAACTGTTTTGCCAATAATGCGGGCAGCGAATTTTTTTGCCCTTTTTCAAAGAGTGCACCATTTTGGTAGCCGCTCAAATAATTTCCGCCTACGGCAATAAATTTATTAAAGTCGGCATCACCGGCAGTTGGTTCAGGATTTTTTAAATCGGGTTTACAGGAATTAAGTATAAAAAATAAAGTAGAAAGTATTATGTAGAATGTATGATGGAGAAAAAAATACTGGAGCGAAAATATTTTTCTCAATCGGCTATGCATTGTGTGCCACTGTGTTAATTGCTTCTACCGTGTTTATTTCCGGAACAGCACGTTTAATGGTTTCTTCAATTCCGGCTTTCATTGTCATCATGCTCATGGAGCAAGTTCGGCATGCGCCAAGCAATTCTAATTTCACATCGTTTTCAACTGTGATTTCGAGCAATTGAACATTACCGCCATCTTGTTGTAAAAACGGGCGTATTTGCTCTAGTGCTTGTTCTACTCTTTCTGTTAATGGATGATTAGTCATAAATCAAAAATATAATTTTTTACGAAACGGGCTCTAAGTTTGAATTTGCAATAGCTACCTGCTGCGCCACTTTTTGCGCTAATGTATTAAATGCAAGTGATTGCACAGTGTTATCTTGCAATGCTACAGGCCTGCCGGCATCACCGGCCTCGCGTATGCTTTGCACAATAGGTATTTGCCCCAGCAGCGGAATGTTAAACTCATCGGCCAAGTTTTTAGCACCATCTTTCCCGAAAATATAATACTTGTTATTCGGCAGTTCTTCAGGAGTAAACCAAGCCATGTTTTCAACTATGCCAATGATGTTCACATTAATTTTATCCATTTTAAACATGCCAATAGCTTTGCGTGCATCGGCAAGTGCCACATCTTGCGGGGTGCTTACTATTACTGCTCCACTAAGCGGAACTGCTGTTACTAATGTAAGATGTATATCGCCCGTGCCCGGAGGCAAATCTATAATCATATAATCGAGTTCGCCCCAATCACTGTCTTGAATTAACTGTGTGAGTGCTCGCGTAGCCATTGGTCCGCGCCAAGCCACAGCTTGGTTAGTTTCGGCAAAAAAACCTATCGACATAATTTTAACGCCATAGTTTTCTACCGGAATCATTTTATTTACTCCATCAATTTTTCGCATGCCCGGCTTTTCGTTAATGATGTTAAACATGATAGGAGCTGATGGCCCGTAAATATCAGCATCAACCAAGCCCACTTTTGCACCTTGCTTTGCCAAAGCCGCTGCAAGGTTACTTGCTATGGTAGATTTGCCAACACCGCCCTTGCCCGATGCTACTGCAATAATATTTTTAATGTTGGCATAATTTGCTTTGCCTGTATTGGCAGCAGTAACTCGTGCACTCATGGTTACATTCACAATTGCTTCTTTATCCACAAAATGTAAAACAGCATTTACACAGGCTTTGTGTATCATTTCTTTCATGGGACAGGCGGGAGTGGTAAGCTCCACAGTAAACGAAACATTTTTGCTTTCCACTTTCAAATCTTTTATCATGCCAAGTGTAACCAAATCTTTTTTCAAATCCGGATCATCTACATTGCGCAAGGCATCTATAACTTTTTCTTCGGTAATCATATTGTAAATTTAAGTAATAAGTAAGTATAGTTTAACAAGTTTAATCAATCTTCAATTCCAATGCCGGATCCCAAAAAAGTTTTTTAAAATCCACCACTACATCTTTTTTCACTTTTATTTTTTCTTTTTCTAAAAGTTCTTGCATAAGTGTAGGCGATGCAAAATGATGTTTGCCGGTTAACATTCCGTTTCGGTTTACTACCCTGTGTGCAGGCACTTTGGGTTTTTGGCTGTGGGCTGCATTCATGGCCCAGCCCACCATGCGCGATGAGCGCTTTGCGCCCAGATAATTTGCAATAGCACCATAAGATGTAATACGCCCCTTTGGCACAAGGCGAACCACATCATACACATCTTTAAAAAAATCTTTATCAGTTGCCATTAATCTTTTACACGGCTCATGGCCATTGTTTTCAGCATCCAGTCGGGCAGTGGTTTTTGCGGATTACTGCGTTTGCGCAAATCTAAATACCAACCAATTTTTTTAAGAATGGGTATTTTTTTTGTTTCCACAAATTCTATCAATGTTCCATCCGGATCTTCGATATAAGTAAAATGACCGGCAGCTTCGCCCATTTCAAAACCTGCACCGCCATCGGCAGTAAAAGGATGCCCGTTAGTTTCGCAGTGTTTTTTTAAAGCAGCCATGTTGCTTATATCGTAACATAGATGAATAAAACCTAAATCGCCCCAAAAGCGGTTTTCAAATATTTTACGTGTGCTGCGGTCTAGCACTTGTATCAATTCTATTTTACTTTCGCCAAGTAATTTTGAAAATGCTCCTGTTCGTGGTTTGCTGTGTGTGAGTAAAACTCTTCGGAAATTATTTTCGCCACCGGTCAGGTTTTTAAAATCAGCAAATTGGCCTTGCTTATCATACAGCACTTTATCGTATCCTAAAATGGTTGAATAAAACTTTATTGATTTATCCATATCGCTCACGCCCATCATGCATCCGGCTGGACCGCCCGTAAGCTGCTTGCCGCTGCCAAACCAATCGGTAGCCGAAACGATTTCAAAAATATTTCCGTAAGGGTCTTCCAGAAAAAAATGCTCGTTTCCTGATGGGTCGCTTACTATATCGCTGAGCAATTTCACATTTTTCGATTTAAAAAAAGCAAATGATTTTTTTATGTCTAATGATTTAACGCGTGTGCAAATATTCCCTAAATCGCCTAATTGTATTTTAAAATTTGCCGGCTGCGGAAGTCTTGATGTGTATTGCCATATTTCGAAACCACCACCGCCACGCATGTTTATCGCTAAAATAGCGTGACGCATTTGCGGCTTGCCTCCCGTATATGGCAGCATAAGTGCGGCTTCTCCTGGTGCATCAAGCACCGGAATATCGTTGCCGAAATGTTGCCTGTACCATTTAAATGCTTCGTGCACATTACTTACTCCTATGCCAATTTGTTGTATTCCTGCAATGCTGTAACTCATGTTTGTTATTCAGGTTTTTGCTTTTTTATTTGCTTTGAAAAAATGCTTGGAAAAATTCGTTTCATCCATAATGCAAAACGCTCTTTGGCTTGCCCTATGTAAATTTCTTCTTTCTCTTTTATTATGGCATTAATAATTTGTGTTGCACAGTCAGCCACAGTTATTCCCTTCGCTTGCGATTCGTCCATTTGCCCATGCTTAGTGCCATCGCCTTTTATTGCGTTAACCGATATATTGGTTTGTATTTTGCCCGGACAAATAATTAAAACACCAATTTTGTACTTTCCTACTTCCATCCGCATTGATTCGAAAAAACCATGCAATGCGTGTTTTGATGCCGAGTAAGCCGAGCGTAAGTAAAATCCAAATTTACCTGCAACCGAACTTATCACCACAATTTGCCCGCTGTTTTGTTTTATCATCTCCGGTAAAACGGATTTGGTTAAGGCAACTGTTCCAAAAAAATTTACTTCCATTATTTTTCTGTCTATCGCTATCGGTGTTTCGGTTGCTTGGCTTCGCTGGCTTATTCCGCCATTATTAATTAAAATATCTATTCGCCCAAATTTCTCAATTACCTTTTTAGTTTGTTCGCTAACTTCTGTAGTATTACTTAAATCAAGCGGCAGTATTAAAATTCTTTCATCGCTTAGTTTGCATGAATTTTTTACGCGCATTAGTTCAGTTTCTGAGCGCGATGAAAGCACAATTTTTGCACCTCGGGCAGCTAATTGTAATGCAAGTTGCTCGCCTATGCCCGATGATGCACCCGTTATCCACACTACTTTATTGCCAATAATTTGCATAAGCGCAAATGTAGTATTTATGATTTGATTAGCTTTGCCGTTATAAATGCAAAAAATCTTTTTTATATTTCTGGTAATGCTTTTAGCTGCTTGTGGTAGCAGCGAAACAAAAATTCCGGAAGGAGTAATTGAAAAAGACCGCTTGGTTAAAGTTTTAAAAGAAATTCACATCGAAGAAGCGAGACTAAACAGCGCCATGCTGCAAGGCGAAAATGTGAGCACTGATACGATTAGTTTTACCGAAGTTTTTAAAGCTAACAACATCACAAAATTGCAGTTCGACTGCAGTATGAGTTTTTACACATCGCACCCCGAAATGCTCGACCTTATTTACGATGAGGTAATAAGTGAACTGAACAAAATGAAGGGTTTAGAGGAAGTGAAAAAGTAAAAAACCGTCCCATTTTCGGTTAGTTTTTTAAGCAAAATTAGGTTTTGATTTCCCAATTCATAATAATCGCAGTTTATTGGTAACAACCACATTGGGGCATTGTTGTAATCTTGTGCTGTTAATCCCCTGAATAATTAAATAAATGCTCATTTTAGGATATTTATCGGCAATAGTAATAGGTATTTGTCTTGGTTTAGTAGGCGGTGGAGGTTCCATCCTTACCATTCCGGTATTGGTTTACCTTTTTAATTTTTCTCCAGAAATCGCAACCTCATACTCATTTTTTATAGTATGCGTTACCTCGTTGGTTGGTTCTATCTGGTATGTGGAGCATAACTTAATTTGCTATAAATCGGTGGTATTGTTTGGCTTACCATCGCTCTTCATGGTTTATATTACTCGCAAATTTATTTTTCCGTCAATACCTGCCGATGTACATATTTTATTTATGAGTGTGCACAAAGATGTTTTCTTGATGCTCCTCTTTTCTTTGGTGATGATAGGAGCAGCTTACACTATGATAAAACCCCCAAAATCTATCCGCCCCGATGATTATGTGAGCGACAAACGCTACAATTTTTTGCTCACACTTTTGGGAGGCATTTTGGTAGGATTTGTATCGGGATTATTAGCCACAGGAGGCGGATTCTTAATAATTCCGGCACTAATTATATTTTCGCGAATGGGCATGAAAATAGCCATTGGCACTTCGCTAATGATTATAACAGCCAATACACTTATTGGTTTCTTAAGCGATTTGCATTTAGATATACCATTAAATTGGCCAATGCTAATTGGCTTCACACTTTTATCAGTTGCTGGAATATTGGCAGGCATGCAATTTTCAAAACGCGTAGAGGGTTATAAACTTAAACCCGCTTTTGGTTGGTTTATCCTGGCATTAGCCACATTTATTATATCACAGTTTTTGGTAGTATCTTTGTAAATCACAATCAACTTTTTTGTTAAATGATAATTGAACAACTATATACCAATTGCTTAGCAGAAGCGGCTTATTATATTGAATCGGAAGGCGAAGCAATTATAATTGACCCCATACGCGAAACAGAACCTTATATAGCTAAGCTTAACGAGCGAGGCACAAAATTGAAATATGTTTTAGAAACTCATTTTCATGCCGATTTTGTTTCAGGTCACATAGATTTAGCGGCAAAAACCGGAGCAAAAATAATTTTTGGCCCTATGGCCGAAACCAAATACAAAGTACACAATGCAAAAGATGGCGATGAACTTGAAGTTGGGAAATTAAAAATTAAAGTTTTGCATACGCCCGGCCACACGCCTGAATCTACATGCTATCTGCTGCACGATGCAAACGGAAAACCGCATTGCATTTTCACAGGTGATACACTTTTTGTGGGTGATGTAGGCCGCCCCGATTTGCTTGATGGAACAATGAGCAAAGAAGAGCTGGGGGTAATGATGTATAACTCGCTCACTAAAAAAATTAAAACATTGCCCGATGATGTAATTGTTTACCCTGCGCACGGGCCGGGCTCAGCCTGCGGAAAAAACATCGGTAAAGAAACATGGAGCACAATAGGCGAGCAAAAAAAATCGAACTATGCTTTACAAGAAATGACATGTGATGAATTTGTAGATAAAATAACAACCGGCCTTGCAGCACCACCACCTTACTTTTTCAAAGATGCTTTCATCAATAAAAACGGCTACCAAAACATTGATGAGGTAATAAGCAATAACGCCAAAGCATTAGATGTAAATGAATTTAAAAAACAATTATCTGCCGGAGCGTTTATTTTAGATACTCGTGTTGCCGATGATTTTGAAAAAGCATTTATATCCGGTTCGTTAAACATTGGGCTTAACGGGCAATTTGCAGTTTGGGTAGGCACTTTGGTTGATATAACCAAGCCACTTTTGCTTATTACAGCCGATGGAAAAGAAAACGAAACAGTTTTAAGATTAGCCCGTGTGGGTTACGAAAACGTGAAAGGATATTTGAAGGGCGGCATTAGCAGTTGGGTTGCCGATGGCAATAAAACAGACACCGTAACATCAATTACAGCCCAAGAAGTAGAAAGCAATTTCGGGAAAATGCCCGTTTTAGATGTTCGTAAAACAAGTGAATTTGACAATGGTCATGTTAAAAATGCAATACACATTCCGCTTTGTGATTTAGAAAAAAAATTAGATAAAATTGACAAATCAAAAACCTATATAATGCACTGTGCCGGAGGCTACCGTTCCATGATGGCTGCATCAATATTAAAAGCACGCGGCTACACTAATTTTGTTAATGTTTATGGCGGCTATGCCAAAATAAAAGAAACAAAAATGCCCGTTGAGCTTCCTGTAACAGCTTAATTTTTTCGCCTATTTTTTATGTTTCTGTGCGTAATTAGTTCGGTTTTTATAGCCGTAAATTGTTAATTTTATGGCGAATTAAAAAATGAAAATAGACAAACACATAAGCACCCTTTTATATAATTACGATTGCGTAATTGTGCCTGAACTGGGTGGTTTTGTTTGCAACTATAAACCGGCTCAAATTCATCCGGTTCAGCATTTATTAAGCCCACCACAAAAAAATGTGGTGTTTAACGGCAATCTAAAAAACAACGATGGACTGCTTATCAATCAAGTTTCGGTAGAAGAAGGCAAAACCTATAACGATGCACAAATTATTGTGCAGCAATATGTGCAACAAACCATTGCGCAACTTGGTAAAGGCGAAAAAGTAGAAGTTAACGAAGTGGGTACTTTGCATTACGATGCCGAGCAAAACATTCAATTTTTACCCGAAGAAAAAACCAATTTTTTATTAAACTCATTCGGGCTGGATAAAATTACATCGCCAGCTATTAAACGCGATGGCCATGTAAAACGATTAGAAAAAGAATTTAAAGACCGAGTAATACCACTGGAGAAAAACACAAAAGGCAAACGCAAAATATATGTGCGAAGAATGGTAGCACTTGCATTACTTGCTCCCATCATTTTTGCTGCCGTGTGGATTCCTGTTCGTACTGATTTTTTATACACCGGAAATATATCATCGCTTAACCCATTTGCTGCCAAAGAACTTGCAAAATACAAGCATGCAGATAAACCGGTTGCAGTTTACGAACACACTATTTTAAATACCGTAAAAACCAATTACAACGAAATAAAAACTGTAAAACTTACCGAAAACGCTACGCACAGTATTGTAATAAAACCCGAGGAGAAAACTATTGCTCCAGCAGATAACACGAGCGTGAAAACGGAGGAACTTCCGGTAACGGTGAAATCTACACCAGGCACTTACTATATTATTGGCGGCTGTTTTGAAGTGTATGACAATGCAACGCGCTTTGCCGAAACGCTTCGCAGCAAAGGATACAGCGCTGCAATTATTGATAAAAGCTTGGGCCGATTGCACCCTGTGGCTTATAGCACACACAGCACTAAAGAAGAGGCGCTTGCGGAACTTGCTAAAGTGCGCACGCAAGACAGCAATGCGTGGTTGCTTACATATTAATTAATTTATTAAATTTGGTCAATACGTTAAAAGACTATGAAAGGGAAAAAAAACAAAAAATTAAAGACAGATTTTGTTACGGAACATAAAAAAATTATGTCGTCTTTTAAATTTGGAAAATCAAATAATCAATTTTATAATATTCAATGGCAAGGAGCCAATGACGCCTTTACTAAATTTTCGCTTTACAGCGAAACCCCCAATAGCATATCGTCTACCGATTCTCTTACTTCAAGTTTCATTTAATACATGCCTAATTGGAAGGAAGTTTTAGAGGAAATTCAAATAGCTGCTCAAAAAGGAGATAAATCGCCCTTAGATACTGTAAGGAGAAAATATTTAAAAAAAATTTACGAAAACACTGGCAGAAATGTTATAGCATATTATTCCGGTTGGCTTCACAGAGGAAATGCAATTGATGTTATAATTAATGATAAAGACAAGTCTGCATTTATGCTAAATATCCATAAGTTGGATAGGGCAAAGGGTTTGGATTTAATACTACATACACCCGGAGGGGATTTGGCAGCGGCAGAAAGTATTGTTGATTACCTGCATGCTATGTTTGGTAAAAATATTAGAGCGATTATTCCCCAAATCTCTATGTCGGCAGGAACTATGTTTGCGCTTTCTTGTAGACAAATAATAATGGGAAAGCAATCAAATTTAGGTCCCATAGACCCACAGATGGGCGGTGTGGCCTGCCAAGCGGTGCTTGATGAATTTGAACAAGCCAAAGAAGATATTAGAAAAAATCCACAGTCCGCTGCATTATGGCAAACTATTATAAGTAAGTATCACCCTACCTTTCTTGGATCGTGTAAGAACTCAATCGATTGGTCTGAAAAACTTGTAGAAGAGTGGCTAAAACGAAACATGTGCGATGGTAACGGTGGGTTGGCAAAAAAAATACTTAAAGAGTTTAGTGATCACAAAATAAATAAGTCTCACGCAAGGCATATTTCAAGAAACAAATGTAAAGAGATGGGTGTAAGTATTATTGATATGGAAGCAGATAATCATCTTCAAGACTTAATATTAACAGTTCACCATTCATTTATGCATACATTTTCTCACACTACGGTTACAAAAATTGTCGAAAATCATGTTGATGCTGCATATATTGAGAAACTTCCAGTAGCGATTTCACAAAAGTAAATTTTACTAATGTTTTCAGGAATTATAGAAATACAAGGAAAAGTGGTGGCTCTTAAAAATGAGCAAAAAAATTTACACATTACCATAAATTCAGCTTTTACTTCACAATTAAAAATTGACCAAAGCATTGCGCACAATGGAGTGTGCCTAACTGTGGTAGATATAAATGGCAAAAACTATACGGTAACCGCCATAAACGAAACACTGCAAAAAACCAATTTAGGCAAACTAAAAAAAGGCGATTTGGTTAATTTAGAACGCTGCATGAAAATTGGCGACAGAATAGATGGCCACATTGTGCAGGGTCATGTGGATTGCACTGCAGTTTGTAAAAAAATAACTGACCAAAAAGGCAGTTGGCTTTTTGAATTTGAAACCGATAAAAAAAATAAAGACGCACAACTGCTCACTGTTGCAAAAGGAGCAATTTGCGTTAATGGCGTTTCGCTCACCATCGTTAATGTGAGTGGCAATAAATTTTCGGTGGCTATTATACCTTACACTTACAAACACACTAATTTTTCTGAAATAAAAAAAGGCAACATCGTAAATATTGAGTTTGATGTGATAGGCAAATACGTGATAAATTACTTGAAGTAAGTTGCGTTTATTATCGGTCTTGTGCTTCAGAAAAAATTAGGTAAGTTTGACCTGCAAAAAAAACTGCTATGATTATTAAAAATACACTCACAAAAACGGCTTTACTACTAACACTTCCTGCTACATTGCTTTTCACAAGCTGCGGTTCTGATGCTACAGATGAAACATCAAACGGAGACGATACAACTAATACAAATAATCCGGAAGAAAATAAAACTGTACAAAATGTTTTTTATTCCATTCCATCGCCTGTAGAGTTGGGCACTTTAATTCAGCAAGCAGGTGCATCTTACGATGCAGGGTTACTAAACCCTATTGAAAATAAATCAAAATATTCATCCATCACCAAAAAAGCACTTAACATGGGTGTTTATGGTGCCGATTTATCTATCACCAGTATATTTGATCAAACTCAAGAATCAATATTTTATTTGAAATGTGCCTCGGCACTATCCGAAGCACTTGGCATTACCGGTGCATTTGATAATAATACAGTATCGCGCATGGAAGCAAATAAAGGCAACCGCGATTCATTATTAGGCATCATCACCGATTCGTATTACGAAACAGATGATTTTTTAAAAGAAAACGGACGAGCAAATGTATCGGCACTTATTATTGCAGGCGGCTGGATAGAGGCACTCTACATTGGCACACAAATGGGAAAAAACACGAATAGCGATGCGATTAAAACTCGTATTGCCGAACTAAAAGGTTCGCTCGAAAATTTAATTGGTCTTTTAACATTGTATAAAGGTCAGGAAGGAATTGACCCGCTACTCGAAAAAATTAATGGGTTAAAAACTGTTTACGATGGAATAGGAAAATCGGGCGGAACTGCTGATGTAAAAACTGATGAAAAAAACAAAGTAACTACCATTGGCGGAAAAGATAAAATGAGCATCACTCCAGAGCAATTTGATGCACTTTTAACTAAAACTGCCGAAATCAGGAACGAAATCATAAAACCTTAGTCGCTGAATAACAGCGAATTACAGTTTGCACTAAATTATTGGTACTAATTTTGCAACTTATTTATCAACATTATCGTTTAAGGTGTTAATATAACAACTACCCCTCATCATGAAAAAATTTACCCTCACATTAACTATTCTTGCTGTACTTAATATTTCGTTAAACGCTTACGGCCAATGCAAAGGATTTGTAAAAAAATCGTGCATACCAAAGTTAAGTCCGTTTTTATTTAACGGACAATTAAATGCAACACAGCTGGCGGCAGGTGCAAGTGCAGAAACGCAAATGACTTTTTATTCAGGACAAACTTACCGAGTATTGGTTTGTGGTCAATCGGTATTAGGCACATTACGTTTTAAAGTAAAAGACGCATCGGGGAATTTAATTTTTGATAGCGAAGCGCATAACCAAACCGATGTGTGGGACTTTAAATCAGAGTCAACACAACAAGTTACAATCGAAGTTATTGTTCCGCCCAATACATCCGATAATAAAATTGTACCTACCGGTTGTGTTGGTATTTTGGTTGGCTTTAAACAAGCCGAAAGCACTACAAAGTAATTTTACGAGAATTATTTTTTGTAAAAAAGTAGTGTGATTTTCCCCTGCTTGTATTCCGTACTTTCATCAGCAAGTTCAATAGTTGTGCCGTCTTTTAGTTTCCATATTGCGTACCCAAAAGAATCTTCGGTGTTGCCATACGTTTCATTAAAGTAAGTTTTAAAATTTTCGAATAAAGTGTGTGCGGTTGTTTTTTCTGTGAAATAGCCATCAAAACGGATGTCGGCTAATTTTTTTTTATCATTAAAATTGTATTCAATAGAATATAATTCTCCCGAATCGTTTTTCAATTCGTAAAACAAATAATCAGTTTCTTCTTGCGATGGCTGAAGAGGAATTTCGTTTTCGTGAACCGGATATAAATCATCGCCCAAATTATTTCCTCTGAACAAAGCATTTTCCGATTTCATAATCTCGGCAAACTTACTGCCATAATCACTTAGCTTTTTAGCACGATTGCATGATAAAAAAATTAAGCATAAGACTAAAGAGTGAAGGTAATATTTTTTCAAAGTCAACTTGTTGACAAAGCTAAGCATTTTTAGTTTTCACCGCCATTGCGACAGTTTTCATTCTGAGCTTGTCGAGGTATGGCAGGTTACATTAATCATTAGATTCTTCACTTCGCCACGCATAAGTTTTGCTTATTCAGAATACAAAAGAACATTATTGTTTTATAAATTTAACCGCAGCGCGGTGGTAATTATTTTTTAGTTCAATCATGTAAATGCCTTGCGGAAATGCAGAGGTATCAACTTCTGTTTTTTCGGCAATATAATCTTCTTGTTTGCGATAAATTTCTTTACCTGTTAAATCATAAATAATCAGCTCTGTGTTTTGCAAGTAAA
>JAGVMA010000058.1 GCA_020054095.1 Bacteroidia bacterium
ATAAAAAAGCCCCAGATGCAAAATCAAAAGATGTTATCGCATTTAATCTTTTAAGCACTGTTTTTAACGAAATACTTTATCAAGAAATAAGAGCAAAAAAAGGATACACCTATGGAATTGGGTTAAGCTATAGCACCGCAAACAACAATGGAATATACACCGTTGCAACAATGGTACGGGATGAAGTTACATACGATTGCATTCAAGAATTCGACAGATTATTAAACGAATTTTTCACCAAAGGAATCAGCCAGCAAGATTTAGACAAGGCAAAAACTCAACTGAGGGGGGGGGCATTGGCAATAGAAACTCCTGCTGAATTTGTTAGCATCATAAATCCTCAAGTTTACTCAGAATACGAAAAACGCAAACAGTATTTTGTTGAATTAGAGAAAATAGATTTAGAAACGGTTAATAAAGTGGTAAAAAAATACTTTACCCCCGATTCATACAAGCTTATTATTGCCGGAGACGAAACAAAACTTACAGAACAACTGAATAAAATAAGTGGACTTGTGAAATTTAACCTTAAGGATATAGAAATAGATAATTAACAAAAAATATCTTTTGTAAACATGGCAAATATTACTACATTCGCAGTCCCAAAAGTAAAGGAGGTATATTTATTATGTTAATAGTACAAGTAAAAGAAGGCGAACCAATAGAGAAAGCGCTAAAAAAATTCAAGAAGAAATTCGAGAAAACAGGCGTTGTTCGAGAGTTGCGCAGACGTCAATCGTTCACCAAAAAATCTGTTGCTCGCAGAGAAGAGATTAAAGGGGCAATTTATCGTCAACATCTCAATATCCAGCAAGATTAGTTTATATTACATAGTATCTGAAAAACCCGAACCTAAAGTTCGGGTTTTTGCATTTTTTAACATTTTTAAATAAAACTTTTTTGATATATATTCGTTTAACTAATTAATTGAGTTAACATGAATGAATGGACTGAAAGATTTGTAGGGTATCTGAAAAACGAAAAACGCTTTTCTGCTAACACAGTTAGTGCCTATCAAGCTGATTTAATTCAATTTCGCGATTACATAAGTATTCAATATCAAATTGAGTCAATTTCAGAGCTCAACCATTACCTTATAAGGTCTTGGATAGTTTCGCTTATGGATAGCGGAACAAGTGCACGCACGGCAAACAGAAAAATCACCACTTTAAAAACATTTTACCGCTTTCTACTACGCGAAAAAGTGGTGGATAAAAATCCGATGCTTAAAATACAATCTCCTAAAGTAGAAAAGCGCTTGCCCGTTTTTTTAGAGGCAAGCAGCATGAATGAATTACTTGAGGAAATAAAATTTGATACAGATTTTGCCGGCACACGCGATAAATTAATATTAGAGCTGTTTTACGGAACCGGCATGCGCTTAAGCGAGCTTATTGGCATTAAGTTATCTGATATTGATTTCAGTAAACAAACAATTAAAGTGCTTGGTAAAAGAAATAAGGAACGCATCATTCCAATACACCACACTTTAACCAATTCGATAAAAAAATACCAAAGTGCATTAAGCCAAATTGAGCAAAAAGCCAATTTTCTTTTTGTGAATGAAGCCGGAGAGCAATTAGGACGGCACTTGGTTTATGGTACTGTAAAAAAATATTTGAGCTTGGTTACCACGTTAAATAAAAAAAGTCCGCATGTGCTAAGACACACTTTTGCTACCCACATGCTTAACAATGGTGCCGATTTAAATGCGATAAAAGAAATATTAGGCCACGCCAATTTAGCGGCCACTCAAGTTTACACCCATAATTCAATAGAAAAATTAAAAAATGTGCATAGCAAAGCACACCCAAAAGCATAATTCAAATAATTATTAACCTAAAAAAAACAAGAGCCATGACTGTAAAAATTCAATCAGTGCACTTTGATGCCGACAAAAAGTTGCTTTCACACGTAGAGGAAAAAGTAAATAAACTCAATACATTTTTCGATGCCATTATTGGCAGCGATGTAACCTTGAAAATTGACAAATCGAGCAGTACAGATAATAAAGTTGCTGAAATTCGGGTACAAATTCCGGGTAACGATTTATTTGCAAAGCGCCAATGCCGCACTTTTGAAGAAGCTACCGATACAGCTGTACAAGCACTAAAGCAACAAATAAAAAAGCACAAAGAGAAAATAAAAGGACTTTAATCCTTTCCTTTGTACGGGCGCATTTAGCTCCCGTACAAAGGAAAGACTAATTATCACCGGTAGAGTAGTTAAATTTCAAACCTGTAATTTCTTCAAATATAAATCCCGACTCCTCTAAGTCGCTGTCATCATTATCCACTACCCAATTTACTGTGATGTGGGGCTTAATTTCTGGCTTGTTTGATACTTTTAAAAACAGATAGAGTAAATATTTTGAACTGCTTGTGTTAAAGTAATTAAGATAAACTTCTATCAGTAATGCTTTATTTTTTTTTAAATATTCGTCTAAAGCAGCGAAAACGGGGTCAAAAATTTCCTTAGGATCTTCGGCTGTGCAGATGCCTTTTAGCTTTAGCTTTTTGGCATTAATATCAAATATAACTTCAGGTGAATTATCTGTTGCCGCTATTCTCAAATCGTTCATATAGGCAACAAATATTCAAAAAAAACTAATAGGTAAAAATGTAAAACAAAAAAAATCGACCAATTAGTCCATATCTTCTGCACGTATCATACTATCGTCCCAAACGAGCATGTGCACAAAACCCACACATAAGCCCCCAATACCCTCTTCTATCGCATGCCAAGTAACATCAATCATAAGCTCGCCAGCATTTATTTCGCGCGTAAACGATACCCCGAATACTAATGTAACGATGTAAAAAAGCACACCACAAAGTGAGCCCACAACCAATCCTTTCAATAATAAATTGCGAGAAACTTTGTTGAAAATTTTTAAAGAGAACGCCTTTGCAACTACCGCTCCCACCAATAAATAAACAATGGCTGCAAATGCCAAGAATAATGGTAATGGATAACTAATAAAACGCAAGTCATTAAGCATTATGCCATGCCAAAAATAGGAAAGCAAAAACATAATGATTGATGCAATTATCCAAGAAATAAAAAACTTTTTATTACTCATAAACCCGAGCTACATTAATGCTGTGGCAAATTTACAAAATGATTTTATCATTGTAAATAAATGTATTTTAGGTACATTTACGTACGTGAAAAAGAAAAGTACATTTTTAATTATTGTTTTATTTGCGCTTGTGTACGCTTGCCGAAAAGAATTTGGCGGGCCAAGGTGGGATACCAATATACTTGCCCCCATTTTACACACAAATTTTGGTATCAATAACCTCATTGCCGATTCGTTGTTAGATATAAATAACGACCAATCTGTTACACTTGTATTCGATAACACGGTTTTTAATCTAACTGCCGATACAATTGTAAAAATTCCGGATACTACGCTAAGTTATGTTTACACTACGCCTATTACGCTCAACTATAATCCGGGCGATTATGTTATAAACTCGGTTTCGCAAAGTACATTTAATTTTAACGGACCTGAATTAAGAAGAGCTACCATTCGATCGGGCTACATAAATGTTTTTATCAAAAACGAAATAAGAGAAAAAGTAATTGTTATCTATCAGTTACCCGATGCAGAGAAAAACAGCGTTCCGTTTTCCAAAACTTTTATAGTACCCGCAAAAGTTGGAAACACGCCCGGCACTTTTACTGATACTTTTAACTTAAACGGATACGAAATTGATATGCGCGGACAGATGGGAAGTAGTTTCAATACGCTTCGCACAAATTACTCTGCACAAATTGATCCTGCCTCTACCCAATCAAATATACAAGTTCTGCCTGGCGATTCGGTTGCACTTTACAATAGTTTTATTGATGTGATTCCGCAATATGCACAAGGATACTTCGGCACAGGCACTTATTCATATAGCGATACATCTGCATTTGATGTGTTTGCAAATATTGTTGGTGGCTCGCTCCTACTCGATTCTGTTCGCATGAATTTGCAAATTGACAATAGCGTGGGCGCTGATGCAAAAGTTAAAATAAATGGGCTCACATCCATTAATACTTACAATAACTCTTCCGTTTCGCTCACCAATCCTGTAATTGGCAGCAGTATAAATATTACTCGCGCATTTGATGCTAACGGAACTGTGGTGCCCACTATCTATTCTTTCTTTTTAGATAATGGAAATTCAAATATTAAAAACTTAGTAGAAAATTTACCTAACAAAATTGGATACAGCATAGATGCAGAAATTAATCCGCTTGGAAATGTTTCGGGTGGGCACGATTTTATTTATTACGGTGGCGGGATAAAAGTAAATTTGAATGCCGAAGTGCCACTGTACCTTGCAGCAGGTAATTTAACATTTGCTGATACAATTGCTTACGATATTTCTGTGGACGACCAAGATGTGGACAATGCCACACTCACCGTTTATGCCGAAAACGGGTTTCCGTTTGAGGCACGCATACGCTTGTTTATTTTAAATGACAATAACTTAATAGTGGATTCACTAATGCCTTTAATTAACACTATTGATAACGCTCCGGTGAATAGCAGCTATATTGTTACTCAACCCAAATTAACCAAACTCGTAATTCCAATCAATGCACAAAAAATGCAAAACCTTTACAATTACAAAAAAATATACATCCGCATAAGCTTCAATACGGTTGACTATCCGCAACTGATAAAAATATACGAGTATTATAAAATTGATGTGAAACTTGTTGGCGATTTTTTTTACAACGTAAATCATTAGCGTGTGATAAGATATTTTTTATACGTTTTTCTATTATTTTTTTCAGTTAACGCCTGCTTGGCACAGGCAGATAGTACAGGCAGTGTAAAACCCTATTGGGAAATTGAACTTAATGCCGATTATTTTGTTAACTCCAATGCTATCACTACTCAATTTGTAAACACGGTTTACAAAAGCGGATTTATAGATGAAGTTTTAAAAAACAATGTTTCAGGTAAACTAAAATACAGCAACCGCATAGGTGCTGATGTAAACACCGGATTTGCATTAACCCGAAAACCCGATTCGCTGTTTGGTCGCACAGATATTACATGGAGTATTGGCTTACGTAATCGCATACATGCTGATGCCGTTTTTTCGCGCGATTTTTTTAAAGTACTCATGTATGGCAACAAGCAATACGAAAATAATTTTGCCGATTTGGGAAACACTGCAGTTAATTTTTTAAGCTATCAGCAGTTACGCGCTTCACTGGAGTTTGAGGGCGACACCTCTGGCGGTGCTTTCGGGTTTGCGTTTTCGTTTTTAAAAGGGCAAAGCAATACCATGATTGACATTGACCGCGCTAAAATGTTTACAGCACTTGGCGGAACATATATTGATTTAGACATTGCCGCCACCATGCGAACCACCGATACCACAAAAACAGGACTTAGCGCATTTAACGGCTTAGGATTTTCTACCGATTTGTATTACGAAATACCTTACGTTACTTGGTATGGCGATGGTATATTACGGGTAGATGTAAGGGATTTAGGTTTAATTTTTTGGAACAATAAATCGCGCTATTATCAAATTGACTCTAATTACAATTACACGGGAATAGAAGTGCAAAATCTACTTGGTAACGATGGCGGAATTATTCCCACATTTAATCAGGATAGTATTTTACAGGCAAATATGAAACAACGCAACGAAGGTTATAATACTATTTTACCCGGCATCATTAGCATAACTGCTCAAACCTATTATGGCAAAAAATGGATTGTTGAAAAAGGAATAAACTATCGCTATAAAGCTAATTGCAAACCCTATTATTATGTAGGTCTAACATATATGCCTACCGAAAAACTACTATTTGCAGCCACCACAGCTTATGGCGGTTACGGAAATTTTAATGCCGGTGCCGAAATTGAAATTACATTTCCTGCACAAATTAAATTGCACATTGATAGCTATTATATTAACGGATACATTTTTTCCGAAAAACAGTCGGCACAAGGAATTAGTATTGCTTTGAGTAAAAGATTTTAAAATGTCAAAAATGAAAAACAATTTCGTTATTTTAGTCATTGTATTTTTCACAAATTCTCACTATTCATTTGCAATAAAACAAGATAGTACAAAGATAAATTGTATCTCAATCGGATTCAATTCTTGGCCACTCACAATTAGAAAATTTGAAGCTCGCATTGAAAACATGTATTATTTTTTTAGACGTGAACAACATTTATTCAACATAAACTATTACTTCAATTGTAAATCAAAATTTTTATTTAAAACTTCTATAAGCGAAAACTACAATGTGTCAGGAAGCGAATTTGGAAAAACGCTAAAAATTGGGTCTCTACTCCCTGAAATAGGCGTACAAAAGGGAAACGAAAAAATATTAGAACAGGCATTGAAACAAGTATTGTAAGTAACTTCTACGGACATAAATTCATGTCAAATAGCGGCTATAGAAAAGAGAGATACTTGGGCGTAGGTGTCAGGCAACTGCTAACTGCAGCATTTCACTACAAAAGAATATTTATTTCAACAGAAGCTGGTTTTATGTTGGCATATGGTAAACAGAACTTTGAATATAACTACCCACAAACATATTATTTAAATATTGCAGAACATTCATTTAGTGGAAGATGGAGTGTATTAGGCTTAAAGTTGGGTTGGATGATACGCAGCTAAAACTCCCCATCAAATGCTAAAGGCAATAATCCGGCAGCGCTTTTTACAACAAATATTTTTCCTGAAAGCGAGTGTAAAATAACTTCCATATTCGTTCCTCCTAATTTTTCGTACTCAACTATAACCTGCCTACAAGCACCACATGGCGTTAATGGATTTGCAGATTTAGTATCAGATGTACTTATCGCAATTGCTTTAACCGTTTTGTTTTTATGATTAGAATTGGCAGCAAATAGTGCAACACGCTCGGCACATAAGCCCGAAGGAAAAGCTAAATTTTCTTGGTTATTGCCCGTTACAATTGTACCATCGCTTAACAAAACTGCTGCTCCCACATTAAATTTTGAGTATGGAGCATAAGCATTCTCTACCGCAGCTATGGCTGATGAAAGCAGATGCTTTTTCTCTGCACTTAATTCATTATCCGAATTTAGTACAGCTACATTAAGTTTTATTTCCATGTAATTCATCGGTTATGCTATTTTGCTTTCTACCCAATTTATAAATTTAAAATAAGTTTCCACACGCTGCTCATACAAGTTGCTATCAAGCGCACTTAAATTTTGTAATCGCTTTTTAAACGATTGCCTGATATTAGTATGGTCAAAATCTTTTCTAAAAAAATAGAGCATTGATTTTTCAAACTCAAAAAGAGGATCGAAGCTATCTAATTTTTTAGAGTTGCACCTTGGCATTGGTTAATTCTATTTTTGGTTTTTATTCTGCTTGCTTATATATTCCATCAAATAGTCTCAAATATTTAAACACAGACGCATCGCCATTACGCTGGCAGTATTTTTAAAATATCCCTTTTCATCCGATGTAAGCGAGAGTAATATGCTATGTAAATGAACAATGGGTCTCATCCTGCTTAAAAGAATAAAGCTTTGCTATTTTCGATAATCTATGCGGTAGATTCAAGTCTAAGAAATATAATTCTAAAAGTAAGAACATTTTTGATTGCAGAAATATTTAACACTTACACTTTACTTGCGTCATTAATACACCATAGCTATGCAGTAATTTTTATAATTATCGAAATGGACGTGATATCAAAATAAATTCATAAACAAATTGGCAGAAACTTTTTACATAAATTTAACGAATTAATGGTATGAAAAAAACCACTCTGCTCATTTGAACCGCTTTATAGGCAGCGATTATAAATGCACAAAGTTCTAATAGCGATAGCCATACCATTGTTGGCTCATCGGTTATACACATCATTGGTTTTATACTTTGTTGCAGCCCTATCTATTTAGTAACGCCAACCTCGACCCTATTATTGACAGCTTAGCTAACCGAATTAGAAACGATGTATATGCCGACCCGAATAAATTTTTTACCAATCAGCAATTTGAGGATAATCAAAGTATGAATATTACAAGTCAAGGAAATTATCCGGGATTAAAATCATTTATTACCAATCGCAGAAACTCTCTTATGAGTTCGTTGGCTCCCTTTGGCTGCTACCTTAGCACTAACGATAATACTCGTAATAGTTATTTTTCAGTTTTCCCTAATCTGCAACAGATAATGTAACACTGAAATTTGAAACCACAGAGGAAAGAATAAATGTGAAAATTTTCGACCTGCTTGGCAATATTGTTTTTGAGCAATATGCAGAAAACACTAACCAACTAAACATAAGCACATCTTTTCTTTCATCGGATTTATTTTCAATTACTATAAACAATACATCGTTTAAAAAACCGGAAGTAATACGCTAAAAAAACGGTAAAAATTTTGTAAGTTTAGCAACAAAAAAACTATCGCTTTGAAAAAAATTTTACTCCTCACATTGCTTGTTTTAATTAACAGTAGTTTAACGCGAGCACAAATTGTAATTAACGAAGTATCGAGTGCGAGCGATGTTAATTTTTTAGATGAAGATGGCGATATGGAAGATTGGATTGAGCTTTACAACAGTTCTAACGCAGCAATAAATCTTAACGGCTACAAAATAAGCAGAGTAGAAAATGGTGACACCAACTCATGGAAATTCCCTTCCATTATCATAAAACCCTACGACCATCTCACTGTTTATTGCTCCAAAAAAAACAGAAATATTTATTTCGATCATTGGGAAGTTCCGCTTTATCCGCAATTAAATTGGAAATATTTTGTAGGCACAGTTAACCCACCGTCTAACTGGTACACCACCGGTTTTAACGATGGCACTTGGTTTAGCGGCCCGGCAAGTATTGGCTATGGTGATGGTGATGACGCTACAACTACACCACCAACGATGTCGGTTTTTATGCGCAGCAGTTTTAACATTACCGATACAAGTAAAATAGTTGCAGGTGCATTTCTAACCGATTTTGATGATGGCTTTGTTGCGTATCTAAATGGAGTTGAAGTAGCGCGCTATAATGTAGGCGTGCAAGGCGATTACCCATCTAATTCCGTTTCGGCCTATGATGAGCATGAAGCGCAATTTTACCAGAATGGCGATTTATCAGGCATCTTTTACTTCGCTCCTGAAATAATTAACTCAGTAAAACAACCCGGCACCAATGTGTTTGCAATACAAACACATAATTTTTCGGGAGGCACCGATGATTTAACACAACTGCCATATTTATTAATAGGCGTTAACGATACAAATGTAACCTACTACCCATTTGCTGCCGATGTGCGCCTGCATACCGATTTTAATCTAAACAGTACGGGCCAAACCATTATTTTAAAAAACGCTAACGGAACAATAGTTGACCAAGAACTAATTGGCGCCATGCAAATGAACGATTCGCGTGGCAGACAAACTGATGGAGGAACAAACTGGTGCTTGTTTGATATAGCGAGCCCCGATACAACCAACAACAATTCTGTTTGCTATACCGATTATGCAACTGCACCGGTTATTAGTTTACAATCAGGTTTTTATCCAACTAACCAAACCACTTCCATAGCAAGCACCACAAGCGGAACCATACGCTATACTACCGATGGCAGCGACCCTACAAATTTTTCTTTAGTTTACAGCAATCCTATTTCTATCGGCACTAATATGAGTTTGCGTGCGCGCGTTTTTCCATCAAACTTTAATTTCCTGCCAAGTAAAATTGTAACCAATAATTATTTTATTAACGAGAATGTTACACTGCCGGTTGTGTCGCTAACATCCGATCCATTTAATCTTTTCGATAATAACTTTGGAATTTATATGCTTGGCCCAAATGCCGATAGCACCAACATTCCATTTTATGGCGCAAATTTTTGGAACGAATGGGACCGCCCTGCCAACATCGAATTTTTTGATAAACAGAAGGTTTTTCGTTTTGAAACCGATGCCTCAATAAAAATACAAGGCAACTGGTCGAAAGCTTGGCCGCAAAGAGGATTTACCATCAGAACAAAAGATAATTATGGCGGCACAGATATAAATTACACCATGTTTCCGGATAAGCCGCAAGTAAATAAATTAAAAGCATTTAATGTGCGCAATGCCGGCAGCGATTGGAACACCGGCCATATCCGTGATCGTTTTAACCATAAAACAATTAAAAAAACGCATGTAGATATTATGGATGCCGAGCCTTGCTTGCTTTTTATTAATGGGCAATATTGGGGTGTGTATGAATTGCGCGAGCGACAAGACAAAAATTACATTGAAGAAAACACAGGCATTGATGCCGATAAAATTGATTTGCTATCGTTTGATGGAAGTGTGATTGAAGGAACTAACGCTGCATTTATAAACATGGCAACATTCATGTACACTAACAATATGACATTAGCCCCCAATTACGATTCGGCAAAAGCAATGCTCGACATTGAAAATTTTTGCGATTATTTTATTTCCGAAACACATATTGTAAATATTGATTGGCTTGGCTCATACACTAATAACATAAAATATTGGCGGCCCAATAATCCGCCCGGCAAGTGGCGTTATATTTTTTGGGATACAGATGTATCACTTGGCTTGGCTTCATTTTTTGATGGTGCAGATACTACTAATATGCTACTTAGGGCAATTATGCCTCCCACCTGGAATCCGCATTCCGCAATGCTATACGCGCTGCTTCAAAACACAGAATTTCGCTATTACTTTATAAATCGTTATGCCGATTTACTGAACACTATTTTTCATCCCGTTAATCGTCAAAAGCTTTTGTACGCTTTGCGCGATGAAGTAGCACCCGAAATGACGCGCCATTTTAACAGATGGGGAAATCAATTTAATTGGTCGGGGATAGTGGGGCAATCTAACAATGTGCCACAATGGATGAGCGAACTTGGCGAAATAGAACAATTTGATATAAACAGGCAAGCCATTTCGCGTAATCATATTGAATCTATTTTTCAATTAATAGAACAAGTAGATGTTACATTGCAAACATTGCCTGCCAATGCCGGTATCATTCAAATTAACACCATTATTCCCGATTCATTTCCGTGGACAGGAGTTTATTTTGACGGAGCGCCTGTTACAATGACAGCAACTGCAAAACCCGGATATAAATTTTCGCACTGGCAATCAAATACAGTCCAACCTTCGGCATATACCAATGTTTCGCTCACCGTTAATGTAGATAATGACGATACGTTCACCGCCTATTACCTGCCGCTTGAATACAGGATGGATGTTTTTCCTAATCCTTTTTCGGATGATGTTACCATTAACTTTGAGCTGCCTGCCGAAGCGCAAATTGCAATTACACTATTTGATGTGATAGGAAATAAAATTACCGATATAGTTTCAAACACCCAATTTACAGGCATGGGACAGCATAGCGTAAAATTTAATGCCAATGCTTATTCGCTTGCCAGCGGAATGTATTTTATAAAAATAAATGCCGGAGATTACTCAAAAACAGTGGAAATTATAAAAACCGATGAATAATAATCCTTCACCGATTATATAAATAAACCACTAATAAATAGCTATACTTGTAACTACATAAGTCAAAAAAAATAATAACGCATAACTCATACAATTAACTTAAAATTTACACCATGAATAAATTCAAACTGATTACTGTTTTCGCGATTACATTAACACTTGTTATTTCGGCATGCAGCAAAGGAGCAGGCGAAGGCGGCAAGGCTACTATTTACGGAAAAGTAAGAGCACTTAACTATGACGCAACTTTTACAACACTACAAGCAAGTTACTATGCACAAGAAGAAAACGTATTTATCATTTATGGCGATGACAGAAGTTATAGCCAATCAGTAAAAACAAATTACGATGGCACTTATGAGTTTAGGTATTTGCGCCCAGGAAATTACACTGTAGTAGTTTACTCAAAAGACTCAGCACGGTATAACGGCAACATAATTGCATCAAAAACAGTCGAAGTTGTAAAAGACGTGCAAATAAGTGGCAAGAAAGATGAAGTGGAAGTTCCGGAAATTACCATATTGAAATAATTTTATGCGTTTTAACTCAACAACTATTTACGTTTTTATAATTGCATATAGCATCAGCGGAAGCGCTTTTGCCCAAAGCAGAAAGCAAGTAAAGGCAAATAAAATAAAATCAGTAACTGAAAATACCATCGAGAAAATTAATGGCGCTGAAACAACATACAAAAGTGGTTATACTGCTTTTGATAAAGATGGAAACACCATTGAAAAAACAGATTACGCTGCTGATGGAAACGTGAAACGAAAACAAACTTTTAAGTTCGACAGCAAAGGGAACAAATTAGAAGAAATCAACTTCGACCCCATTTTGCCCGACAAAAACCCGAAAACGGATGCCAACAAAACCGACAAGCGGAATGTAAAATTTACATACAAGTATAATGTGAATGATGATAAAACCGAAGAAGTGGAAATAGATGGCGCTACCGGAAAACAAATTAAAAAAACACAATTCTCCTACAATGCCAATGGCGACAAGTCAATGGAAGTAGTGTATGACGAGAACAACGTACTCGCAAAAAAGTCGGTTTATACGTATGACAAAAAAGGATTGAAGATTGAAAAGAAAACTTACGATAGCGTCAATAATTTAATAGAAACAAAAAAATACGTGTATCAATATTAATGAGCATTGCTACTGCAAATACAGTTTTAAACAGTTTTAATCCTATCACTTTATCCGAGATGGATAGTGTGAAACTAATGGACAGAACTGATACAAAATTTGTTTTTCACGTTAGTAAGCTGCCGCTGTTGCTCGAAAAATTAAAACCACACTACCGCGCCTTAGAAGTAAGCGCGGCACGCATGAGCAAATACGAAACTCTGTATTACGATACAGCTAACTATGATTTATACATGCGCCACCAGTGCGGAAAAATGAACAGGTTTAAAATTCGTTCGCGTAAATATGTAGAATCTGATTTATGTTTTTTTGAAATAAAATTCAAGAACAACAAAAAGCGAACAATTAAAAATAGAATTAAAACCAAAGGCATTGAACAAGAACTTGGCGACAAAAGCAAAAAACTGCTTGCCGAAAGCACAAGCATTGTACCCGATACATTAAATGCAGCTTTGTGGGTAAATTATTCGCGCATTACACTGGTAAATAATTTATCGCCCGAGCGCCTAACAATTGATGTGGGTTTGCATTTTATAAAAAACAATAACCGTGTAGATTATGGTAACTTGGTAATTGCTGAAGTAAAACAAGACAAAGCAAATTCTATTTCGCCTGTTTTAAGTACCATGAAAGAAATGCGCATACAAATTGGCTCCATCAGCAAATATTGCCTTGGCGTGATGAGCTGCGTACCCGATATAAAAATGAACAACTTTAAAGAAAACGTACGATACATTCACAAAATAATAAACCATCATGCAGCTTAAATCATTATCGCTAAAATTGTTTTTATTACTTGCATTTTTAATACCCGCCAGCTATAGCGTGGCACAAATCTTTCCTGATAATACACAAACGGAAGACATCAGTACCGATAAAAAGAAAAAGAAAAAAGATACAGCCGAAAAAGAAGAAGACTTTTTTCAATTTAAGCTCGATAAATTTAATTTCTCGTTTTTCTTACGCCTGATAATTGATATAGTAACCATGCTGGTTCTTATCCGTTTTATTTACTTCCCTATTTATCGTAAAAAAGATTTCTTTTTTACTTTTTTCATGTTCAACATTGTCATCTTTTTTATTACCTACTTGTTAAATAAAGTAGAACTATCAACAGGAGCAGCATTTGGCTTGTTTGCAGTTTTTTCCATGTTGCGTTACAGAACTGAAGATATATCGGCCAAAGACATGACCTACCTTTTCATTGTTATTGCACTCGGCATTATCACGGCTGTGAACAAGGGAAATTTGTTTGAAATATGCATCATCAATGCAATAGTAATAGTAATGGTAGTTGCACTCGATGGTAATTTATTTTTGAAAAACGAGATTATTAAAAACATACAATACGATAACATAGAATTAGTAAAGCCAGAAAACCAAGCAGCATTACTCGAAGATTTAAAAAAGCGCACGGGTTTAAATATTCACAAAGTAAGTATTGGCAAAGTAGATTACCTGCGCGATACTGCCACAGTTAAAATTTATTATTACGAAGAAGCAAGCAAACAATAGAAAGCACGAAGTATTATGTATAAAGTTTCAGAATCAGATTTATATACGATAAGATGAAAACAATAATTACAAGTTTTAGTTTACTACTTATTAGCTGTGCAGCCATAGCGCAAGAAAACGACCTTGGTATGTGGAGCACATTAAACCTTAATTACTCGTTTAATAAAAAGGTGATGGCTTTTTACACGCAAGAATTTAGGTTAAAACAAAATTTTACGCGCATAAATTTATTTTACAGCGAATTTGGATTACAATACAAGAAAAGCAAAAATTTTAAAGCGGCACTCTCTTACCGAAATATTCAAAAAGCTTATGACGATGGCTTTTACGGATTAAAACATCGCATACAATTAGATTTCACGTTTAAGAAAAAAGCGAACAATGTTGGCATAAGTTACCGCTCACGTTTTCAGGGTGAGGTGGGTTACCCGGGTGCCGATGAGTTTGGAATTAATTTTATTAAAGAATTTTACTGGCGACACAAATTCGATCTTAAATTTGAATTGTCCGACAGCAAACTAACACCATATACTGGTACCGAATTACGTTTTATGCTCAGCAACCCGCGCGTGGACGAAATACAAGGATTTAATTTCGACCGCACACGCTTATATGCAGGCACCGAAATTGCCATTAACAACCGCCACACGTTAGATTTTTATTACCTCTTACAATTCGATTTTCAAACCAATAACCCCATAACACTTTCTATACTTGGTGTAGCTTACACCATTCAATTGGGTTATGCCGGCAGTGGTGGAAAAGGGAAAGGTGAGGAATAGCCCTACACCTTAACCGCAAAAACGCAAACATCATCAAGTTGTTCGTAATTGGCTTGCCAAGTGGTAAATGTATGTTCTAAATTTTCTTGTTGTTCGGCTATGGGCAAATGAGCAATGGATGCAATTACTTGGTTCATGTTACCGGGGTTAAAGCCCATTTCATCCGTAAAATACTTTTTTTCGCCCGTTTTACTGTTCCAAATAATTGTTTTGCGATAAACCGAAATCCAAAAATTGCCTTCGCTATCTTGCGAAAACGATTCTATTGTTTCGTCCGTTAATCCTATTTCAGGATTCATAAATTTTACATTGTCGGTTTTTTCGTCATACGTGTAAAGGCCATTGCCTGATAGTATCCAAGTCACTCCATCTTTATCGTAAAAAAAGTCTATAATATTATCATCCGGAAAAAAATATGGAACGTAAATGCTAAAGCCCACAAGGCCGTTAGCAATCCAAATATTTCCACCGGCATCTTTAGCTGTGGTAAATATTAAGTTATCGGCTAATGATTCGTTACTGTTTTTTTGCGATTGGATGTAAACTCCCGATTGGTCATCAGGATTAACTTTTAATATCCCCGAACTTGTTGTGCCTATCCATAAGTTTCCGTTTTCATCTTTTATGCACGAGCGAGTATTTTCTAAATTAATTACATTATCGTCAACTTTTTTTCCTGATACGCGTTTGGCGGTTTTGTTTTTTGTGTCAAAGAACAGCAATCCACTATAAGTCTCTATCCACAAATTATTGTTTTTATCAATTTCAATAAAGTGAACTGCACGTAACATCGCAGTAATACGCAAAACTGCGGCTTTATCTAAATTAATAAAGTAATCTTTAAAATCAAATGGTGTAAAAGCTTTTTAGAAGGATTAAAAAAACAGGTGCGGAATTATTATCATTCGCACCAAAAAATCCAAGTAAATACTCTTCATCATTCCACTTAAGCATTTCTTTTACTTGCGAACACGGTATAAGATTGGGTTTTGGCTCGTTAGTTTTCTGAAACTTGTAGTGATGAAACTCCTCTTTCTTTAAATCTAACTCTATAAGTTCTTCGCCCCATGTAAGTAGCCACAATTTATTATCATCAAATTGTTTTATTTTAATTATTCCACCTGCTGGAAGTGATTTGGGATTTTTATCATCATGTAAATAGTGTTTGTATAAATTTTTAGCAGAGTTAAATTTTGTAAGCGCTACTTTATCAAAGTAAGAAATCCATATTTGGTCGCTCTCATCTACTACAATAGCGCTGATATTGTTTGATAATATAGAATTAGAATCTTTCTCGTTTTGGAAATATCGCTTAGTGGTATAACCATTGTATGACAAAAAGCCCTTTTCGGTAACCATCCACATTTTTCCTGATTTATCCTATTGCTGATAAACGCATCGCTTAGTTCCAAAAATACTTGCATCAATATTGTGAAATTTTACATCGGCAATGTTTTGGGCTGCTAATGGTAGCAAAAAAGAGATGTAATAAAAAAATAGTGCTGCTTTAAGTTTCACAGTTTACTAAAGTACATATTTTATATTTGCTAAAAAAAATTACACCATGCGTAACAGCACCAAACTAAAACTATTGTTGCAGCGTTATTCCTTTCACTTGGATATGAATGGTGATGAGCTATTTGAGTTGATGATAACTGATAAAAAAGACAATAGCGGACAGCAGTTTGAGGGTAAATCGTATTCGGCTGTGCTGCAAAAAGCTTATAGTTATTTATTAAAAAAATTAAACGAAGAGCAACTTAACCAAAATTTTTAAGCCATTCTACAGCTTTGGTTGCTGAGTTAAAAAAATTTGCAGGCACTTTAGGTTTGTTCATTTTTAAATAAAATTGCACTAATATTTTTTGTGCCAATGATTGTATTACAAATGCCTCGGCTGCAATAAAACTTTGGTGTGGTGCTGTGGCTACAAAATCGCGCACCTCGGTGGTTACTGTTGTAAATTTTCCGGCAAGGTTTAATATTAGTGCTTTGGGTGTTTCCTTTAACTGCTTTATGGCTTCGTGATTTTGTTTTATCGCATCCACATCGTATTCAAAATCATCGGCACTTGTAATTTCTATTATCAAATCGGTTCGCAACCGAATTACGGCATGCGGCAATTTAATTTCTTTTTTATACGCAATTTTACTTTGGGGCATTGGCGTGTAATACAATGGGGCATAACAATATTAAAGAAACTAAATGATAAAGCGAAATAGATTTTTTCAGGCAGAAAAAATAATGGCAGCAGCATAAGCGCAAACGCCATCTTCGCGGCCCACATAACCAAGTTTTTCGTTAGTTGTGGCTTTTATTGAAATATCGCCTTCGGATATTTGCATTGCTACGGCAAGTGCTATTTGCATTTGCGGTATGTGTGGGTTTATTTTCGGATTTTCTAAACACACGGTAACGTCAATATTTCCGATTGTGTATTTTTTTTCGCGCAGCAGTTGCACTGTTTTTGCAAGTAAAATTTTGCTGTCGATATTTTTAAATTCCAATGCAGTATTAGGAAAGTGAAAACCTATATCGCGCAAGTTAGCAGCGCCAAGTAACGCATCGCATATTGCGTGTATCATCACATCGGCATCTGAATGGCCAAAAGCTCCTTTAGTATATTGCAACTGAATACCGCCTAACCAAAATGGATGATTATCTTTTAACGGATGAACATCGAAGCCAAAGCCAATACGAGGGCGCATTAATTGCTCGGTGTTTCGGATGTTTTCTTTGAACTGTCTAAATCAAACAGTAAAGAAAAACGCAAAGTGTTTTGCAATGGGTTACGCTGCGTGGTAGGTATTAAATAAGCAAAGTCAAAACCAAACACGGTGTATTTAATACCAAAACCAACGGTGAAATATTTACGATTGCCTTTTGTGGCAGCTTCGTTAAAATAACCGGCACGCACAGCAAATAGTTTTCCTTTATCGTTACTGTACCAATATTCTACTCCGCCAGCTAAAATATATTCGCGTAATTCTTCTTTAAATCCGGCAGGTGCATCGTTAAATGAGCCAAGCATTCCGCTTACCACTCCTCTATTTGGGTCTTTGCCGCTTTCTATAACATAGCCACCTGCAGGATCGGGTATGAAATTACCATTCGAGTCTTTTGCGTAAAGAGGTGGAGTTGGTACTAATAGTTTATTAATATCCATTAAAAATGTAATACTGTTATAGTTATCTAATTTCATTTCTAAACCTCCGCCCAAGCGTAAATTAATAGGAATAAAGTTTTTAATGCCAGAAGATGTGTAAGCAATTTTGGCTCCTAAGTTAGAAATATTGAAGCCCCCCGTAACAACCGATTTTTTCCCGCTTAATTCTACTTGCTTATTTTGGTAGAAACCTGATACATCAACCGAAAAGGATGTACCCGGACGGGTAGAGCTTCCACCTGCGTTAGCGTTTCCTGTTAGGTTAGAATATATAAACCGTGCTGCACCTCCGCCTGAAAAAAATTCGCCTAATTTAATTCCGTAAGCTGCATCTAATGCAAATTCGTTAGGCCGAAACTGCCCTGTAACATTTCCAACAACATCGGTAAAAGTAATATCGCCTAATGAAAAATAGCGAAGCGATGTAGCAAATGTTCCTTTTTTAAAGCGGTGATAATACGAAAGGTATGCTAAGTTAATATCGGGTACTAATGCACGCAGCCATGGTGTGTACGAAATGCCTAAGCCCATTTTTTTATCCAAGAAAGCAAGTTTAGAGGGATTCCAGTGAATACTGTTCGCATCGGGTGATGATGCAACGCCTAAATCGCCCATGCCGCCTGCGCGTGAATCGGGAGAAATTAAAAGAAAAGGCACAGATGTGGTAATTGTGTTAAGCTGACCTAATAATTGACTTGTGGTTAACGAATTACCTTGAGCATTTAAAGAGTTGCCGCCATTTGAGAAAAAAGTATTTGCAAAAATGGCAAGACACAATGTAGTGATTTTTATATTGGGCATCATATTCGTCATCTAAATTTCTTTGGGTTTTAACTAAACGGTGAATTTATTAATTTATTTTAAAATAACTAATTTTTCGTACTTGCTGGCCACTTGCCCATCGGCACTTTGAACTTTTATAGCATATACGTAAACCCCTTTTGCAAGCTGATCGCCAAATTCATCTTGTCCGTTCCACTCAATTCCTTCGGTGCGATAGCCTTCACATTTCACTTTTTTGTTTATCGTTTTTACTAATTTGCCCGATATAGTCATTACCTGTATTTGAATATCTAATTCGCCAAAGGGTTGATTAGATTCAACAAAAAACTGTGTTTTAGATGTAAACGGATTGGGATAGTTTAAAACATTGTCTATCGCCATTTTCTCAGATGAGGCAACAACAAACCGTGTGGAAACAACAGAGGAGTTATTGTAAACATCCCACACTTTAAGCACTACATTGTGCTCGCCCACGCTCATGTCTTCTAATCTGTATTTTACAGCGCCTTTCTTGAAATTGTTTAAATCCGATTGGTAATAATCATTCAGCACAAGCACTTCGTTTGTATTGGCATCAAGCACAGCTGTAATATCGTGGCCAATGCCGTTACCAACCGTGTTCACGCCATTGGAATCACTAACGATAGCAAAAATATAAGGGTTTTCATCTGTGATGCCGCCATCTACAAATTTTATATCATTCATATAAAGTTTCACGTCAGGGCCTGTATTATCTACCGGGGCAGTTAAATCCGTTCCGCCAATAATAATGTTTTCATATACTCCATGTCCATCTTCGACTCCGTTATGTGTGTAATAACTTATTTTACCTGGCCCGTATTGATAAGCAATATCTTTAGGCACCACAAATGTGAATGTGAAATCGCCATTAACTACACTTGCTTTGCCTTTAAAAAGAATATTTTTTTGCAAACCAAATTTAATTAAAGGGCTAGCGTTAACACCATCGTTAGAGCGAGTGCTTACATTTGCCATTTTATCAAAAATGGTAGGGAAGATTATTCCGTTAAAGTTAGTGAGTTTGTTTCCGTTTAAATCGCGTACCTCGCCCGTAACGGTTACTTTACTAAGTGCTTTTGCAGTATCTGGCACAGAAGGATTAACAGGTACTGTGTTTACAAGTGTGGTTGCCACCCGATATTTTGGGTAAGATAATTTTAGTGCCGGATCGCAGAGCAAAGTAAAGTTGCGTGTGTTTTCATCGGGGTTGAGGGTTGATTTAGTGAGCATATATAAATCGCCAAGTGCCGGAGTGCGGCCACCCATAATTGTATCGAGCAAAGCATATCTAAAAAAATTGTAGTTAAGGGTGAAGTTTGGTCCGGCATAAACTAGGCGTACAGTTGACATTAAGCCGATACCTGCACCTTTGGGATTAAGAAAAACATATTCTCCGGCCGATGTTCTTACTGGATCGTCCCATCTACTGAATTCGCAGGTTGCGGTAATCCACAATGGCATATTGCAAATGCCTTCCCACCCATTAATTTGCGAAACTTCAATAATTCGTTCATGCGCTAAGCCCACTTCGCCACCGTGGCCGGTATAGTTAATAATCAATGCACCTTTTTGAACACGCTTATTAATTGCATCCACAACATCGGGGTATCTGTTTCCGCCAGGTGTAGATACCTGATTGTAAGCATCAAGATATATTTTATCAATGTTGTAATATAGATAAGTACTATCTACATAATCAGCAATTGCCTCTGCTTGGTTTAAATGCAAGCCACCATCTTCATCATCGGCTATAAAGCAAATCCAATGGCGCCAATCACCAAACGGTGTGCAGTTATTCTCATCGCAATTAACAATGTTCGTATAATCAACTGCACCCGGTTGAGATACGTATTTTTTTATTTTGTTGAGTGCCGATTGTGATTCGCTTTTGGTTTTTACAGGCATACGGCCTATTCCTATGTCAATTTGGTCTAAATCATTAGGGCCATATGCTCCTTCATTAATACCCATCATTGCAAAATAATCATCGGCAACATAAGAGCGCGTGGGGTCGAGTGAGTTTTGCGATTGGTAGGTTACAATAAAATTAGTGTTGTTGGCAAGTCTGTTTTTATTGTCATAAGAGCCATCGCCATAAAACAGAGCATAATGTGGTAGTTCATTAAAATTTTGAGCACGCGTGTAAAACATTCTCAAAAAATCTCTTATTGCAGTTGCATCTCGCGCACCTGACGAAAACTCATTAAACACTTGCTGCTCTGTTACTACATGTACTGTTAAACCGTCATTTGTTTGGTGAAGTGTGGCAAGTTCACTTGCTTCTGAAAGAAATAATGGGTCGCAAATAATTATCATATCTGCTTGCGAAAGGCCATGTAAGTTTTGATTAGCTACTGCGTCAAATAGTGTAGGTGTTAAAAATGATTGACCGTTAAAAGCAACATATTCTTTAAGAGTATCTGATAATTGAGTGAAGTCAACTGTATTTACATTAAAATTTGATTGTTGAAATTTCACTGTTGCAGGATCGGTAACATCCCAAATTTGAATTGCTGAGGTAGCTGATGATAAAACAAACTGTGATACATTTCCGGCACCCACGCTGTTCACATCTCTGAAAAAAAGTTGGCTACCATTCATCACCAAGTTTCTGCGAGCGGTAACTTCAATATAATTTAACCAGCCAACATAGCTTGAGGAGTTGGTAGGCGATGTACGCGTAACTGTTACCGGGAAATTGGATGTAGATACATTGGCATTAAAGCACGATGAACCCGGATTGGCATAAATTGCAAAATAAGTGTTAACATTAGTAGCATTTGTATTTATGTTAGATGAACCATTACCTGCACTCACTAAGAAATTAGAAATCACATCCGCTCTTCCTATTAAATCAGTTTTCACATTTACAGGTGTGCTTACATCTATATTCGGAAAATCAAAGCCGAATGTGTAGCTATTTAAAACATCAAACTGCTCTCCATACCACTCCTTACCCGATTTTATAAGGTTGGTAGCATCGCTTTCATGAAATTTGTAATCGTTAAAGGATGTTACAGTATTGGTAACCGAAGCAGTGGACGATGATTGGTTTGAAATTCTTTTTCCTGCCGATCCGGCATCTAAGGTAATAAAATAATAAGTTGTATCAGAATACCCGTGTGTAACATGCTTGAACTGCCCACAACCTGCCGCATCATAATACCATCTGTGCTGAGATTGTCCGTAAAACAAAATATAATCTGTCGAATCAAATATGCCTGCGGTGCCGCCATCGAAAACATAAATTGCGTTCTCTTGCAAATCATCTTTACGTGGGTCGCTGTTTTTAGCCGGCACTAAACCACCTCCATTTCCATAAAGTTTTATGTTATCCGGATTCGCTCCACTCACACTTACCCCCAGTGTTTGTAATTGCGTATAAGTAATTTTATAAATTCCATCTTGCGTTAAACCCACTTTATGCCAGTTACCGTTTGCTAATACAGAGTTAGCAACAAAGTTTGACGGTGATACTGTTTTCTGAGTAATATCAACTGTTTCAGTAACAGTAAAGTCAAATGAAATTAACTTTTCCCATTTGCCTGTTTGCACATTTTTACGGAAAGGGTTTATTTTTATAAATGCAAAATATTCTTTTTTTATCTCGGCTACATTAATTTGCGAAAAAGGTAAATCAGCTTGCTTTGAGTTTACAATTTGAGCAGATTTGCTTTTATCGAAAATTACCTGCTCAGCAGCATTCAGAGGCTCAAATTGCTCATTGGTTATATTTAATTGGCATTTGGGCTGATTTTTTGAACCCAGTTTCAGTTTTTCATAGTAAAACGGAAGGTAATTGATACTGATATCGTATTGAGCGCCTTCAAAAAACAAATAACTTCGCTCCACTAAATCAATAGAAGTTGATTTTACGGCTTGTTTCCAAATCAGTTTTCTGTTGTTTGCAAAAGCGCTTAGCGAAAAGAAAACCAATACCATTAATGGCAAAAAATGACGAACTGTTCTTTTAATCATATACATTGAGTGTAAATTTACGTAAAAAATTCATTGTGATTTTGTTTTTTTAAGCAATTGAAAGCAACTGTTTAAGGTATACAACGTCATAGTAGTTGAAATATTGTGTAAGATTGATTAAATTTCACAAAATGAGTAATAATATTTTAATTGTTAATAATTTATTTGTATTATTGTGCCACTAAAATCGACCCCATATATGTTTAAACGTATACTAACCTTAGTTGCTTTCATTTCTGTAATGGCGAGCGATTCGGTTTGGGCTCAAGACCCTGAGTTTACACAGTTTTATGCCAATCCGCTTTATTTAAATCCTGCTTTTGCCGGATCGGCACGCTGCCCAAGAATTGCGTTAAACTACCGTAACCAGTGGCCTGCGCTTACAGGAACCTTTGTTACATATAGCGCTTCGTACGACCAACATTTTGATGCATTAGCAGGCGGTGTTGGTTTTTTAGTTACTAACGATAAAGCCGGTGAAGGAACACTTATAACAACCAATATTAGCGGTATATATTCATACCAACTAAATCTTACTCGCGAGTTTTCAATGAAATTTGGCTTCCAGGCCACTTATGCTCAGAAAAAAGTAGATTGGGATAAATTAACATTTGGCGATATGATTGACCCTCGCAGGGGATTCGTTTTCACCACTTTAGAGCAACGAAATCAAACTGCAAGATCAAACATTGATTTGTCGGCAGGTTTATTAGGTTATAGCAAGCGTTATTTCTTCGGTTTTGCAGTTAATCACTTAACCGAGCCCGATGAAGGTTTCTTAGGTCAGTCTAAATTGCCGATGAAGTACACAGGACATGCCGGAGCAGTTATTCCTCTTGACGGACGTAGTGGCGAAGCAAGTATATCGCCAAACATATTATTCCAAAAACAACAAGATTTTATTCAGTTAAACTTGGGACTATACGTATCTAAAGGACCAATTGTAGGTGGATTATGGTACAGAAACGAAGATTCTTTTATTGCATTAATAGGATTCCAGCAAGGATTAGTAAAAATGGGTTATAGCTATGATGTAACTATCTCTAGATTAGCTAATGCCAGTGCAGGTTCGCATGAAATTTCGTTTCAAATGCAGTTTACTTGCCGCCCAAAAAAGAAGAAATTCCGTACAGTAAGTTGCCCTTCTTTTTAAATAAATCAAAATAAATCACTAATATTGTAACCTTAAATTGTAAATTAAGGTATAAAGTCAATTACAAAAAAACATCATTACAGATGAGCGTTAAAAACTTGACCAGGAAAGCGCTGATATTTTCAGCCCTCGCTGCTTTAACAGTAGCTTGTAATAAAGAAACCTCTCCCATAACAGGATGGGATTATAATGATGCCGATAATGGCGGATTTGAGGTTTTACCATACACGGAACAGGAAACAGGACCAGGACTTGTATTAATAGAGGGCGGCCGTTTTACTATGGGCCGTGTTGAACAGGATGTTCAATACGATTGGAACAATATTCCGCGCACGGTAACTGTATCATCATTTTACTTAGATGAAACAGAAGTGCGTAATCTCGACTGGTTAGAATACCTTTGGTGGTTGCAACGCGTTTATGCGTTTGACGATGTATTTAAAGAAGTATTCATTAAAGCATTGCCGGATACATTAGTATGGCGCGATCCACTTGCTTATAACGAACCTTATGTAGAGTATTACCTCCGCCATCCGGCTTACCGCGATTATCCTGTGGTAGGTGTTAACTGGTTACAATGTAACGATTTTTGTACTTGGCGTACAGATCGCGTGAACGAGTACATCTTAATCCGCGAAGGCATTTTTGATTGGGACTTAGGACAAACACTTGCTAATAACTTTAATACCGATGCCTATTTAGCAGGTAAATTTACGGGTAATGTAAAACAAAATATACCAAAACCCGATGGAACCGATCGTCCGGTAAAAATGGAAGATGGTATTTTATTACCGAAGTATCGCCTACCCACAGAGGCAGAGTGGGAATTTGCATCTTTTGGCTTAATCGGCAACATGTCGCCTGATTACATTATTAAAGAACGTAAAATTTACCCATGGACCGGGCAAGCTATACGTAACCCCGAAGAAAAATTCATTGGTGATTTCTTAGCCAACTTTAAACGCGACAAAGGTGATAACATGGGTATTGCCGGTAAATTGAATGATGCCGGAGATATTACTACACCTGTTTTCTCATACTGGCCTAATGATTATGGATTATATAACATGGCAGGTAACGTGAGTGAGTGGGTTTTAGATACTTATCGTGATTTATCTCCTGAAGATTTCTCTGACTTCCGCCCATTTCGTGGTAATGTGTTTCAAACATGGATGAAAGACTCAGCAAACGCTAATGATATGATGGTTGACCAAGGTGATTCATTGATTTATGATGCTGAAGGCAACTTAGTTACTCGTCCGGGCATGTTACTAAAACGGAATGTTGACATCAAATACAAAGACGACCATTTAGATGAGCGCAGAAACTATAAATATGCCGACTATATTAACTACTTGGATGGTGACCATAAAAACTCATCTATGTTCTATGATGTGGATGTTCCTCAGGATAATCCAAACTACTTGATGTATCAATACCCTATTTCAAAAGATAAGCAACAACAGCCGCGCGAAGAGTTCCAATCATCTATGATAAACAACAAATCGAAAGTTTACAAAGGCGGTTCATGGAAAGATCGCGCATACTGGATGAGCCCTGGCACACGCAGATATCTTGATCAAAGACAATCTACTGCTTATATCGGCTTCCGTTGCTGCATGACTCGTGTAGGTAGCCCAATCGGAAACGGTGGAAAAAAATAGATAATCATTTAGCTACATTTTATTAACAAGTCCTCCTCTCAAAGGGAGGACTTGTTATTTTTGCCCATGCCAACTTCCATTTCCGATTTATATACCATCTACAGAAAATACCAAAAAGTTTGCACCGATACTCGCAAGCTTGTGCCCAACTCAATATTCTTTGCATTAAAAGGAGATAAGTTTAATGCAAATGAATTTGCCGAAAAAGCGCTGAAAGAAGGTTGCAGCTATGCAGTAATAGATGATGCGAAATATAAAAAAGGCAATAAATATATTGTGTTTGATGATGTGTTAACTGCTCTTCAGGATTTGGCAAAATACCACCGCTCAATGCTAACTATACCTATTATTGGCATTACAGGATCAAATGGTAAAACAACTACAAAAGAATTAGTGCGTAATGTACTCGCAAAAAAATATCGCACACTTGCCACAGAAGGAAACTTAAACAACCATATAGGTGTGCCGTTAACAATTTTATCAATTACTGATGAATACGAAATTGCGATAATTGAAATGGGTGCAAATCACCAAGGAGAAATAGAAGCACTTTGCAATATTGCCAAACCCGATTTTGGTTTAATAACAAACATAGGGAAAGCGCATTTAGAAGGATTTGGCGGAATTACTGGCGTATTAAAAGGCAAAACTGAATTATACCAGCACTTGCAAAAAAATAACGGCACCGCATTTTTATATGCCGATAACCCTACGCTGATGAATGTAGCAAAAGGAATGGAACTCTGTACTTATGGAGCATCGGGGCTTTGCAACTTAGCCGGAAGGTTAATTAATTCAGATAATTTTATTGAATTAAAATGGAGAGGAAAAAAAGACCCTCTCTCGCTTGACGAAAAACCGGTTATAACAACCCAGCTTACCGGCAAACACAATTACGAAAACATACTTGCCGCATGTTGTATAGGAAATTATTTTAATATTTCTGTAACCGATATTAATGCTGCCATAACCGAGTATCTGCCTGCAAATTACCGTTCACAAATAATAAAAAAAGGAACGAATCTTATTTTTATGGACGCATATAACGCAAACCCAACAAGCATGAGCGCTGCAATAGAATACTTTGCAGCTAATCCGCAAAAAGAAAAATTAGCAATACTTGGCGACATGTTTGAATTAGGAGCATTTGCCGATGAAGAACATAAGGCAATTTTAAAACTGCTGAAAGAAAAAAATTTAAAAAATGTGATTTTAGTCGGGCCTAATTTTGTTAAACAAAGCAAAGGAAGCAGTTCGTTCAAAACATTTAACACTACTGAAGAAGCTGCAAAATTTGTAAAACAGCAGAAAATAAAAAACACATACATTCTTGTAAAAGGCTCGCGCGGTATGAAGTTAGAAAACGTGTCTGAAGCAATTTAATGTAAACTGTATTTTAATGAATACAGACTTTCAATCTTTACTATCGAATAAATATGTTTGTGTTTTAAATGGAAATAACACATCAAGTTCATTTGTTGCTACCGGCAACGCTGATTCAAAAACAGTAAAGTCAATAGCCGAAATAGAGAAAGGTAAAAACTATTTTGGATACATCTCTTACGATTACAAAAACAAAATTGAGTATCTCACATCCTGCAATATTGATCATTTAAACTTTGACGAACTGTTTTTTTTCGAGCCGATAGAATTACAGCATTTTAATACGCCAATACATTTATCATCAATAAGCAATACAATATCTAATGCCGCAATAGAAATAAAACAAAGGGTTTCGAGGCAAGAATACATTTCAACAGTAAGTAAATTAAAAGAGCACATTTCCAAAGGCGATATTTATGAGATAAACTATTGCATTGAGTTTTATGCAGAAAACGCTATGATAAATCCTTTATCGGTTTACAAGAAATTAAATCAAATTTCAGAAGCGCCTTTTTCGGCATTCCTTAAACTGAATGATAAATACATTATCTCATCGAGCCCTGAGAGATTTATTCAAAAAAAGGGAAATGAAATAATTTCACAACCAATAAAAGGCACTGCAAGGCGAGATGACGAAAAAAATGCTGACGATATTTTAAAGGAAGAATTAAAAAACAGCTTAAAAGACAAAACAGAGAATGTTATGATTGTTGATCTGGTGAGAAACGATTTGTCAAAAATAGCCAAACGCGGAACAGTAAAAGTGGACGAATTATTTGGGCTGTACTCATTTAAACAAGTGCATCAATTAATTTCAACAATAAGTAGCGAGTTAAATGAGCAGTTTGATTTTAAAGACATAATACACGCATTGTTCCCAATGGGCTCAATGACTGGCGCACCAAAAATAAAAACAATGCAGCTAATTGAACAATACGAAAAAACAAAGCGAGGGGTTTACTCCGGTGCGCTTGGATATATAGGCGAAAACGGAAATTTTGATTTTAGCGTTGTGATAAGAAGCATATTATACAACAGTAAAAACAAGTATTTATCGTTTATGGTTGGCAGTGCCATCACAGCCCAATCTAATGCAGAGCAAGAGTATGAAGAATGTTTGCTTAAAGCAAAAGCTATGTTTGAAGTTTTAAGAGATAATAACTAAATTAGAACGATGGTAGAGCAACTTAAAAACTTTATAGCATCAGAAAAATTATTTACTGCTGATGACAAAATTTTACTCACCGTTAGCGGTGGAGTAGATTCGGTAGTAATGGCTGAACTATTTCACAAAGCAGAATTAAAGTTTGCAATAGCACATTGCAATTTTATGTTGCGTGGAAAAGAAGCTGATGATGATGAAAAATTTGTGGAGCAATTGGCAAAGAAATACAAAGTGTTATTTGCTTGCGAACATTTTGATACTGGAAAATATGCGGCAGAAAACAAACTATCTATTCAAACGGCAGCCCGCAAACTACGATACAATTGGTTTAATGATATACTAAAAAAACAAAAACTGAATTACATTGCAACTGCTCACCACAAAAACGATGTGCTCGAAACCATGCTCATTAATTTTACCAGAGGCACGGGTATTGCCGGACTTCACGGTATTTTACCAAAACAAGGCAACATAATAAGGCCACTTTTATTCGCTACAAAAGATAACATTGAACGATTTGCAAAGGAAAACAACCTTCCATTTCGATACGATAGCAGTAACAGTTCAGAAAAATACGTGCGAAACAAAATAAGAATGCGTATCATTCCGTTACTGCAAGAAATTAACCCGTCTATTGAATACACTGCCATTCAAACTTCAAAAAATTTATATGCATCTGAATTGATTTTAAAAAATCATCTGCAGGCAGAACGTCAGCGCTGCATTGAAACAAGAGGCAAAAAAATTAACATTAATATAAAAAAACTAAAACAGCTAAACCCGCTTAGCACTTATTTGTTTGAGTTTTTACGCGAATATGGATTTAACTATAAATTGACTGAGCAAATTTGCGAATCAATAAATGAAACACCGGGCAAAAAATTTTACTCTGAATCTCATAAACTGATTAAAGACCGAGAGTATTTAATTTTATCAGAAATAAAAGGCGATGACGAAACCGAAGATGTTTTCGTTAAAAAAACTGAAAAGAAAATTAATTCGCCATTAAAACTTGTGATCGAAAAACAAGCAATAAATAAAAAATTCACCATTCCATCGGCCAATAATATTGCCTGCTTAGATTATGATAAATTAAAATTTCCGCTAAAGCTGCGCAGGTGGCTGTTTGGCGACAGGTTTGTGCCGCTTGGTATGACAGGGAAAAAGAAAGTGAGCGATTTTTTAATTGATAATAAGATTAATGTAGATGATAAAGAAGGAGTTTGGTTACTGCAATCGGGGCACGAAATATGCTGGGTTATAGGCCACCGAATTGACGACCGCTACAAGATTACACCCGAAACAAAAAAAGCATTTGTAATTGAACTTAAATAATGCAGGAAGAAAAAATACTATTTGAAGAAAAACAGTTTTTAGGGTTCAATAAATTTTCAATAATCCGAAGAATGATTATTTGCCTGTTTTGTTTCATTGCATACTATTGGTCGCAAAACCCAAAACCGGTTGAAGTATCGGGCATACAAATTGGCTCCTACCCTATTGATACTATTCCTAATTCAGGAGAATTATTTTTTCTATTAGGCATAATACTTCTTATAGTTTCGGCATTATTGGTTTTTGTAAAACACCTGCACACCACCACCACCGAAAAAAAAATAATTCTTGTTGGCCTTTGGACAAAGCGCGGAGTGGTACACATTAATTTTGCAGATATCGTTTCAGTAAAAAAAATCAAATACACTAATCTCAGTTTGAAACAGCCCGTTTTTAATTTGCACAGCAAAGGAGCAATAAAATTTTATACTTCGGGTAACGAAGCCATAGAACTGATTGATAAAGAAGGTAACACTTATAGAATTGGCAGCCAACGCGCGAACGAATTTTACGAAATTGTAAAAAATCAACTAAAAACTTGATTTTGTGGTTTTGGCACATTACATTAGCTATTTAATTGCTAACCCTAAAACTGCTGCCTATGTCAACCACTGTTCCAGTAATTCCACAAAGTATCAGTAAAGAAACTGTTGCATCGCTTAAATTTCCGGATGCAGAAGTGCTGCAAAATGCCGATGAAATAAAAAAACGCAGAGCCGAACTTGAACGTGCTTTATCGCTCGGCAATATTGAGCACGGGAAAGTTAAAATTGTTTTTGAAGATGATGATGGCTACAAACAAGTGGAAACTACCGTGTGGGGCTTAACCGATAAACGCGTGATTTTAAAAGGCAGCATTCACATTCCTATCCAGCGCATTCACATTGTAAAGATTTAAATTCCCTTAGCCAATTGCTAATTATTGTTAAAATGGGTAAAATACTAATGTTGCACCTATATTATTGCGTAGTAGTTTTATATCAATAAATTATCTTTGATGACCAACAAAAAATTATGCGAAAACAACTGTTATTAATTCTCACCTCCTTTTTAACTCTCAACTTTTTTACCACACATGCACAAGTTAAAATGCCTGTGAAATGGAATTATTCAGTAAAAAAAACAGCCGATTGCGAATACGAATTAATTTTTACAGCCACTATGGAAAACGGCTGGCACCTCTATTCGCAAATACCTACCGAAGATGGCCCGTTACCTACGGTTTTTATTTTTGACAAATCAGCATCGTACAAATTGGTGGGCAAAACCATTGAGCCGAAGCCCATTTCATTACCCGAACCGGCATTTAACAATGCGATTATCAACTATTTTGAAAAATCGGTAAGTTTTAAACAGAAAATAAAATCACTTACCGATGGAAGCATAACCATAAAAGGAAATATTGAAGGCATGACTTGTAACGAAGCGCAATGCATACCTTTTACTCCGCCTTTTGATTTTGAATTTAAAATTACCGATGCAAAAAAATGCGTTGACACAAATATTGATTCACAAAATAAAAACTCAAGCGATTGTTTTTGTGATACTGCTGCCATTTTAAAAATGGTCAGTACGCAAAAAAACAATTCAGCACCCGATACATCATCGGCTAACACCTCAGCACAAAAAACAGAAAACAAAGCACCTGCCGAAAACGAAAAAGTATCCGATAAATCGTGGATTGGAATTTTTATTGAAGGATTTTTAGGCGGCCTACTTGCACTACTTACCCCTTGTGTTTTTCCAATGCTTCCCATGACGGTTAGTTTCTTCATCAAACAAAGTAAAACCAAAGTAAAAGGAATTTCTAACGCACTTATATATGCCGGCTCTATCATGGCCATATACGTTACTTTAGGATTAGGCGTAACCCTCATTTTTGGCTCCGATGCCCTTAATGCACTCTCAACCAATGTGTGGTTTAATATTTTCTTTTTTGCACTGCTTGTAGTATTTGCCGCATCGTTTTTGGGCGCATTTGAAATTACACTACCAAGCTCATTTGTAAATAAAATTGATGCCGCATCAGACAGAGGCGGATTAATAGGAATTTTCCTGATGGCATTTACATTATCGCTTGTTTCATTTTCATGTACAGGGCCTATTATTGGAACATTGCTTGTTGAAGCTGCATCCAAAGGAACTGTATCAGGGCCGTTCTGGGGGATGTTCGGATTTTCATCCGCCTTAGCACTTCCTTTCGGATTGTTTGCAGCTTTCCCTGCATGGCTTAATACCCTGCCTAAATCGGGTGGTTGGTTAAATTCTGTAAAAGTGTTTCTCGGGTTTTTAGAATTGGCGTTAGCATTAAAATTTTTATCCAATGCCGATTTAGTAGTACAAGCCGGTTACATTACACGCGAAGTATTTTTAGTTTGCTGGATTGTAATTTTCGGATTACTCGGAATGTATTTAATGGGCTGGTTTAAATTAGCACACGATAGCGATGTAAAATACCTTTCAGTTTTCAGGCTATCCACTGCTATTTTAGTTTTTTCATTCACCGTTTACCTCATACCCGGTTTGTGGGGCGCACCTTTAAAACTCATAAGCGGCTTTCCGCCTCCGGGCTTTTACAGCGAATCGCCTAACGGTTTTGGTAGTAGTGGCGGGCACCATTCAACCTCCGGTTTACCCGAACATGCACACAGCGGCCCACACGGCATAACCACCTTTGATAATTACGAGTATGCTTTGGCTTATGCTAAATCAGTAAAAAAACCATTGCTTTTAGACTTCACAGGCTGGGCATGTGTTAATTGCCGCAAAATGGAAGAGCAAGTTTGGTCAGACCCAAAAGTGAAAGAAAAATTAAACAACGATGTAGTATTAGTTTCACTATATGTGGATGAAAAAACCGAACTACCAGCCAGCGAACAAAAAGAAGTGGACTGGAATGGCAAACGCACACTTAAAACCATAGGCAATAAATGGAGCTATTTGCAAGCCACCAAATACCAATCAAATGCGCAGCCACAGTATTGGATTGTAGATTACGATGGAACTCCAATGCACGAATATGCCAGCTACGACCCTAACATACAAAAGTACCTCGATTGGATTGACAGAGGCATAGCAGCATTTAAAAAACGTAAGGGCAACTAATTTTCCTTATTTTTGGCTTCATTTTTGAAAGGCAGTAGCAATTGCTTTTCAAAAATAAACTCATACTTTAGAATCATGAAATAGCCATATACCTTATGCGTACCTGCAAAAATGAATATGGCGTACTCCATTTGACAACTATTAAATCATAAACTAAATACAAATGAAAAAATTAATACTCCCCACTTTACTTGCACTAATAAGCGCAAGTTCAATTTTTGCACAAAAAACAATAACATTTTTATCTGGCGATGGCGTTACAATAACTGCCGATGAATATTTTGTTAACGACTCACTCCCTTGGATGCTACTTTGCCACCAAGCGAGCTTTAGCCGTGGTGAATACCAACAAACGGCAAAAAAATTTAACAAACTTGGCTATAACTGCATGGCTGTAGATTTGCGCTCGGGCTTTGAGTGTAACAATGTGAAAAACAATACTGCCGAAGATGCCGACAAAAAAAATAAACCCACCGAATATTTAGATGCCGAACAAGATATTGTGGCTGCTATTGACTATTTATTTGAGCGCGGAAAAAGCAAAAAAATAGTTTTAGTGGGCAGTTCTTATTCAGCATCATTGGTGCTTAAACTTGCAGTTGATAACGAAAAAGTTTCAAAAGTATTAGCATTTAGCCCCGGTGAATATTTTGGCAAAAAACTAACCTTAAAAACATCTATCACTGATTTAAACATACCCGTTTATGTTGCCTGCTCTGCTAAAGAGCGCGAAAAAGTAGGCGATTTGGTAAAAGATGTGGTAAGCACCAAGAAAACCATTTACGCCCCATCAGAAGGTGGCGAACACGGCTCTAAAGCATTATGGAAAACAAACCCTAACGCTACCGATTATTGGATGTCAATAATGATGTTTTTGAAGTAGTGATAATGTTTTTAATAATCACTTGCCGTCATGCTTCGACAAGCTCTGCATGACTTCTACGTGTGTCATACTAAGCTTGTCGAAGTGTGAATGAACAATCACTCAAACCGCTTTTCTTTTTTACAACACCAATAAATCTTTCACTTCGCTAAAAGGGCCCATTTGGTTATTGATAACCACTGCCACACGGAAAAAATAGCGCTTTTCGCTTTCCAATCCGCTAATGGATGTGCTTGCTTTAACGGTGATGCCTGCATCTGTCCAGCCATCTTCGGCAATATTGGCGCTGTATTGCCAC
>JAGVMA010000082.1 GCA_020054095.1 Bacteroidia bacterium
AAAAAACATCGTTTGCGGAGCTTGATAAATTAGTAAAACAAATGCAGCAAAACCCGGCCATGCAAATAGAAATAAGCGGCCACACCGATAATGTGGGCAATGAACTTGATAATAAAAAACTAAGCGAAGGCCGTGCCAAAGCAGTGTATGATTATTTAATATCAAAAGGCATTACAAAAACCCGCTTAAATTTCAAAGGTTATGGCAGCACCAAACCCATAGCCAATAATACTACTGATGAAGGCAAGCAGCAAAACCGCAGAGTGGAGTTTGTGGTGGTTAGTAAATAACAGGTTATTTAAAAACAAACAATTGAAATTTTTTATAATCCATCGCACATATTTCGACAGGCTCAATATGACCTTGCGCGCGGTCAGTCTGAGCCTGTCGAAGACATTGTGGTGGACATAGCAGTTCTTTTAAATAAAAACGATTTCTAAAAAAATATCCTGCCAAAACGGGCGGGATTAGTTCGACTAATCAAGCTAAAGCGTGAAGTCTCACTAACAATAATTAACAATTAGTAATAAAAACAAAACCTTTTCTTTGTCAACTCGTAAAAACGCAGTGCATTTAATTTTGAAAACAACAATAAAATACTTTTTAATTATTGCAATCATATTTTGCACGGGCAAAAATGCTGCTGCGCAAAACATGATTTTTAAAGGCACCGTTACCGATACGGTTGAAAAAAAATCGGTGGCTAATGCAGTTGGCATGGCAGTGCGCATTAAAGATTCGGTATTACTTGGTTTTACTCGCTCCGATGCTAATGGTAATTTTTTGCTCAACACAATTCCTATTGATACAATAGAGCTCACCATTTCGCACCCCAATTATGGCGATAAATTGTATTTTATTTTTGGCAGCGCCACCAATTTTTCGTTCGATTTAAATAAAATAATTATGCCTCCCAAAACAAATGTGCTGGAAGAGGTTACCATTTTTGCATATAAAGACCCTGTTTACTTTCTTGGCGATACACTGGTTTATACTGCCGATTCGTTTAAAGTGAAACCCAATGCAACGGTGGAAGATTTACTAAAAAAATTGCCGGGCGTTAAAGTAGATGCCAATGGAAAAATTACGGTGCAGGGCAAGCAAGTTGACCAGCTTTTAGTTGATGGAGATGAGTTTTTTGGTACCGACCCTAACACGGCACTAAAAAATTTGAATGCCAATACAATTGAAAACGTAAAAGTATATGAGCAAAAAAATGAAAACACTACCGAAGATGGCAAAGAAACAGTGCAAGTGATGAACTTAGAATTAAAAGACGATGCCAAGAAAGGTTATTTCGGGAAAATGAGTGCTGCCAGCGATTTCCAGAATTTTCATGAAGGCAATGTGCTGTTTAACAAATTTAATAGTGCACGCAAAATATCGGTGTTTGGTTTGGCAAGCAATACGCCTAATTCAAGGTTTGATTTTGGAGATTTATATAAATATGGTTTAGATAATGAATATGAATATTCGCGTGATGAAGATGATGGCTATTCATACTACAGCTCAAATGGAAATGCAAATAGCGGTTATCCCCAAAATTATAAAGGCGGTTTTTATTACAATGAAAAATTTGGCAAGAAAACAAAACTTGGACTTAACTATACTTACAACTCAAGTACGCTAAGCACTAAGCAAGAAAGTTATTCGCAATATTTTTTAACAGATACAACTTACAATACTCAAAGCTTTTATAATAATTTTAAAAAAGGTACTTCTCACAGCTTTAATTTAGATTATGAGCAAACGATAGATTCGCTTACCGAATTTGAATTAGAATCGAAATTGAAATTAACATCGGGCAGACAAAATAATAGCGAGTTAACCGATTTTGTTTCATCACTTGATACCACAACAAGGCGCACCACTATTTCTAACATCAGTGAAAACATAGGTTACAATGTGAATACAACTGCTAAGCTAAGGCGTAAGTTTAAAAAAGCGGATAGAACTATGCGCTTGGTTTATAATTTCAACACCAGTAACGATGAGGGTTCGGGCATTTTAAAATCGTATAATAAGTATTATCAGTTGCAGCTACCTAACGATAGTATTGATCAGCAAAAAACATCCAATACGATTAGCACTTCACATTCGGGTACATTAGTTTATGAGGAGCCAATTACAAAAAAAATAAAATTAGAATTTGAATACAATATTAGTTTTAATACCGCTACACAAGATAAAATAGCTAACAACTTTTTTAACGGTGAGTATTCACTGTTAGATACCATCTTCACTAATAATTTCAAGAACGAAAAACTGAACAATCGTTTTTCGTTAAAATATATTTTCGAAAACAGCAAAATAAAATTTACTGCCGGTATGCGCTTGCGTAACATTAGCGTCAACAATACAAACTTGGTAAGCAATACAGTTATAACCCAATCTGTAAATAATATTTTACCGTTTGCATCTTATCGGTACAAAGCGAGTGATACAAAATCAATGTCAATTAATTATCGTACAAGTTCTAATTTGCCTTCAATAAATAATTTGCAACCGGTGCCTAACAACAATAACCCTAATAGTATTTTTATTGGCAACCCTAATTTGCTTCCCACATTTGAGCATAGCTTGGGATTTAGTTTTAATTCGTTTAAACCGCTTAGCGGAAAATCAGTTTGGAGCGGTATGAATACAAATTACATTAATAATGCGTTTGCTAATTCTACAAGGTTTGATAGTTTGGGTCGCACCGTTTCGCAAACCATAAATGTAGATGGAAATTACAATGCCAATATTTATATAGGAGGCGAAACTGAAATTTTTAAAGGCGCAATAACCATGAGTCCTTATTTTTTCAGTGGTTACGATTCGCGCACTAATTATATTAACGGACAAAAAAACATAACAAAAAATTTCAGTGCCGATTTAAGCTCTTATTTTCAGTGGACGAATGATACCATTACGATAGGAATTTCTGTGGGTGCAGATTATAATGTGCCGCAATCATCGTTAAGCACGCTTAGTAATAAACCTTATACCAATCAGCGCTACTCAGCTAACTTTAGTTGGATGCTTCCCAAGAAATTCACCATCGAAACTAATTTAGATTACTCCATACAAGCTAATCGCTCTGCCGGATTTAATACCAATATTTTAATTTGGGGTGCATCGCTTAGTAAAGCATTTCTGAAAAACGAAAATTTAATTTTGGCTTTTGAAGCTAACGATATACTTAACCAAAATTTGCTTAACAACCGCGATGTGAACGAGAATGTGATAACGGATAACAAAACACAAATCATTACACGTTTTTTTATGCTGCGCTTAACTTGGAAATTTAACAGTAATAAAATTAAAGAAGAAGATGGCATGTTTTAAGTTTACATACACACTGTTATTCATTTTTGTTTTTGCTATTGCTGCAAATGCACAAATCACGTATGGCAAAATTACTTACGAACGCAAAACCAATTTGTTTAAAAAATACAAAGATGACAATGTGAAAGAATGGCTGGATGACGATGAAAAAACCAAAGTTGATATTTTTGAATTGTATTTTAACGATACTGCATCGGTTTTTAAACCTCAGGAAACAGGGCTGAAAGAAAAAATGAGTTGGGCAACAAGCAGAAACACCACTTACCAAAATTATAAAACACAAAAAAAATTGGCCATAAAAAGTGTGTGGGGCGAAGGTGTGTACATTGAAGATACCATAGCCACACGCCAATGGAAAATCACCGGCAGCAAACGCAAAATAGCCGGATACGATTGCCGCAAAGCGATATGGCAAATGAACGATAGCACACGCATTTATGTGTGGTACACCGATGCAATAATATCTGTAGCCGGCCCCGAAAATTTTCAAGGATTGCCCGGTGCAATTTTGGGATTAGCTACCGAAGATGGCGGAGTAATTTATTTTGCAAAAACGGTAGAAATAATTAAACCGAATTTAGATACAGTGATGCCCCAAAAAGGTAAAAACAAAATTTACACACCTGCCGAGTTAAAAACAAAACTCGAAAAAGACTTTGGCAAAAGCCCTTGGGGTAAAGCCCTTATTAAAGAAATTTTTAGTTGGTAACCTTCAGCGGAGAGAGCGGGATTCGAATGGCGAGGTGAACTCGCCATCGCGAGTGTGCCTCGCGACCCATTAAAAACATTAAGAATACTTTTGTATGAATTTTCGCAAGTCATCACTATTTAGATTTTTTAATTTTTTCTCGAGCATCATGGCTTCACTCCTTGAGTTTTTTTCGATAATCAAAATTTGTTTCCAAGGGGCAAAAGGTGCAGTAGATTTTTCATATCCATTATTATGTTTTTCTAATCGCACAGAAAAATTATTTGTTTGCCCGATGTAAAAACGATTGTGCGACTCAGAAAAAAGTATGTAAACAAAGCATTTCATTTATTTTTCAGCGGAGAGAGCGGGATTCGAACCCGCGGTACCTTGCGGTACACAAGCTTTCCAAGCCTGCACGTTCGGCCACTCTGACACCTCTCCTGTTTTACAGCACTTGCAAAAGTATAAAAATATTAACGCCCGAGAATTGTACTCGGGCGTTAAGAAAAAATTGGAGATGAAAAATATTATTTGCGTTTTCCGCCTTTGTTTCCGCCACCGCCACTTTTTTTGTTCACATTATTAGTTGGCTTATTTTTTTGCTTTTGAACATTGCCCGATTTGCCGTTTGTTTTATTATTTGGCTTGTTGTTATGGTGCACAACATGTTTTTTATGAACCGTTACTGATGTAACACGATGCTTGTGATAGTGCCCGTGAGCAACCACCATGCGGTGCGTATTTACTCTATAACCCCAGGCGTGATAATGGATAACTCTTTTGCGGTGAACGTTCCACCACACACGCGGCCAAGGTTTCCACCACACAGGGTAATATTTGTATTTCCATGGCGATACCCACACAACGTATTTAGGGCCATACATATATTTTACACAAGGCCAGCCCCACACATTTACATAAACTCCAAAATTTGCCGAAAAAAATTCTTCATCATAAACGGCACCTTCATCTTTGTTAGCTTCAATAATGTACTCTTTTCCATACATATCTTCATCGCCCACTATTTGCATTTCGGCAATGTTTTCTCCTTTTTTTTCCAACTCTATCACAGCCATGTCTTGCGATTCGGTTTCAGTAACCGGAACTTGAAGCGTAATTGCATGCACATCGTTGTTCACATGGTCAACCACTTTTATGTAATCAACTTGGCCATCATCATCTAAGTCTAAATTATTTACTTTGTTATCCGGATTATTAATTGCTTTCTCAAAATTTTCGAGATTATCAGCAGTTTTAAAAAGCTCCATCACGCCATATAAATCAAGCCCATCTCCGGGCAATCCCAATGAATCGTTATAATCGTTTTGAGAAAATGATGTGGTGCTGAAAATAGTGCAGCATGCAACTATAGTTGTGGTTATTTTTTTCATAGCCCCTTATTTTATTTATTGACGCTCACAAAAATCAATGGTTTAATCCCGACAGTATTAATCTTTAGGAATTCTGTTCGCCTCTAATTTATAGATGGCGAATAGTATGCCTATAACAAGTGCAGTGCTAATTGTTACGGGCAAAATCATTTCACCCGGAACAGTCCCCATTTTTTCTACATCGGCACTAATGCTGCCTTTTTTAATAAGGTGTGCCACAAAAACCGCTAAAGCATTATTTATAAAGTGAGCAAAAATTGGAACCCACAGTGAGCGACTCCACACAAATAAATATCCCAAAACAGCTCCCATTATCATGCGCGGAATAAAACCATAAAACTGCATGTGAAACGCACTGAATAAAATAGCGGTTATCCATATAGCGATGTGTTTATTTCTCACCACTTCTAATAATGTGCGTTGCAGCACACCTCTAAAAAATAACTCTTCGCTTAAGGCAGCCATAAATGCTATCACAAATAAATTAACGACTAAACTTTTTATACTTGTGCCGCTCATTAAATATTCGGTTACAATGGCTGCTTGCTTCTCTGTTGCTTTCATCCAAGTTTCTATTCCTGCAAACGATTCGGGTAAAATCATTTTACTATTTAGTTCGCCCAAGTATGAAATGAGTGGCAATCCGAAAACAAAAACCAATGCACCTAAAATAAGCGTGAGCAGATGTGGCTTGATGTGTAATTGCAAATAATTAAATTTTTCCGATGTAAGTAAGATGGCGAACAGCACAGCAGGAATTACAAAAACAATTATTACGCCTAATACTTGTGCGATGTATAAAAACCCTTTTCCGAAAACTGTAATATCTTCATCGCCACCCGAGCCCAAAACAGAAACTGTACCTATTAATAATAGCAGGGTTAAAATGATGGTTAGTTTGATAATAGGATTTACATCTTTAATCATTTGTTGTTTTGTATTTTTGTCAAAACTACAAAAACACTTTACACCGCTTGGTAAAAATTGGCAACATACAGTTAGGCGAATTTCCGCTTTTGCTTGCACCTATGGAAGATGTGAGCGATCCGCCATTCAGATACGTATGCAAGCAGCAAGGTGTAGATTTAATGTACACCGAGTTTATATCATCCGAAGGATTAATAAGGCATGCTGCAAAGAGCAAAAAAAAATTAGATATTTTTGAATACGAACGCCCAATAGGCATTCAACTTTTTGGTGGTAACGTGGATAGCATGCGCGAGGCAGCAGAGATAGCCGAAGCAGCGCATCCGGATTTAATAGATATAAATTACGGTTGCCCAGTGAAAGCAGTTGCGTGTAAAGGGGTGGGGGCAGCACTTTTGCAGGATATTCCAAAAATGGTGCGCATGACCGATGAAGTAGTGAAGGCCGTAAATTTACCTGTTACTGTAAAAACGCGCTTGGGCTGGGATGATAAAACAAAAAATATAATTGAAGTTGCCGAGCGGTTACAAGACATAGGCATACAAGCGCTATCAATACACGGGCGCACGCGAGCGCAAATGTATAAAGGCCCTGCAGATTGGACATTGATTGGCGAAGTGAAAAATAACCCGCGCATTAAAATTCCAATTTTCGGAAACGGAGATATAAGCAGCCCCGAAATTGCAATGGAGCGAAAAAATAAATATGGAATAGATGGAGTGATGATTGGCAGAGCGGCAATTGGCAACCCATGGATTTTTAATCAGATAAAACATTTTATGAAAACGGGTGCACACTTGCCCCAGCCAACTATAGAAGAACGAGTAAATGTGTGTCACACACATTTGCAAAAAGCAATTGAGTGGAAAGGTGAGCGATTAGGAATTTTTGAAACACGCCCACATTATACTAACTATTTTAAGGGTTTTCCCGATTTTAAAGAATTTAGATTAAGATTAGTTACTACCGATAATTACCAACAACTACAATCTGTTTTTACCGAAATAGTAAATCACTATAACTCGGCTTTGGCATAAATTTTTCGTGGCTTAGTTTCTGAAACTTAGAGAACAGAACACCTGTTTTGTCTAAAACTTTTAGAAAAAAAGCGCCAAAGAAAACCAAAATAGGATTTTTACCGTCAATTACAAGTAGTTATGCCCCTGATAAACTTAATTAGAAGAAAATACAAAATTACTGAAGTGCGCGACATTCAAATTATTGCATTTTGGATTGCACTTGCCGGCTTTTCGTTAGTTAGTGCTATTGTTTTCGTACTTAATTTTAGTTTTTAGCCAATCCCCTTATTTTTTCCAGCAGCCATTCGCGGTAAACCGCTTTGCTTGTTTTTAAATTAGCTTCAAATTTTTCGGCCACAGCTTTATTATAATTTACCGATATATTTAAAAGCGTTTTTATGTTTTTTATATACTGCATTTGTCCATCGTAAATATTTACAGGAATTTTTTTTGCATTTAACAATGTGTGCTTGTAGGTATCTAGCAAATAATTAAGCGATTCGGTTTCGTTTAACTCAAAGTAAACACGCGCCTGCATTGCTTTGATATTTAGTTGCCGTAAAATGGAATTGGTGTACGATTTTGACAAGCACTTTAGCACTTCGTTGTAGTTTTTATTGTAAAAATTAAGATGAGCATAGCAATAATTTATAGTACTTTCTTTTAGCCCGGGTTGTAAGTATTTTTGATACGACTTTATAAATCCTGAAATCCATTCGGTTTTATTACAATAAATACTGTGCACTACCACATTGGTAAAAAATATGTGCGAAATAACACCACTTTGTAAATATAAATTCCGTTTCAAAAGTGTTTGATAAACATCTACAGCGTGTGCCGAAAAACGATATTCGCCACTGGAAATTCGTTCGGCACAAAAGTTACTTAAGTTTACCAAAATGCCTGTAAGCTCATAACCCGAAACGCCCGTAAAATCATCTTTGCAAACTATTTCTTTCAGTTTCATGAAATGACTTTCTTCGTTTGTAACAAGCATTTTTAAGGTAAGCAAGTATCATTCAATGATAATGTTTTCGCCTACTAATTTTTCTTTCAGTTGGTGAAATACATTTTCAATATCTGCGAAAGATGTTTTCTGATTGAATTTTTGTCCGGCACTAACCCAAAAGGTATAACTCACAAGTGCTTCAAAAAGGTAATAAGATGTGAGCGCCTTTATTTTGTCTCTTCCGCTAAAAAATTTCTCGAGTGCTTTATCATCACCAAAATGAATTCGGTTTTTGAAATTAAGCTCGTTATTAAGGGTTAAATATTCTTCGTGGTAAAAATTTTCGCGAAACTCGGTTAAGTCCAATTCTTTTTTTGCCAATTTCATTCGCATTTCAAACAACGTGTCTATTTGTCGTTTGTTTAACTCATCAAGCAAAAAATTAGTTTTTAGCATTTTTCGGTTACTGAAATTTTGCAGGGCCAAAAATTCTTCTGTCAATGCAAGAGCCATTGATGATAAATCGCGAAGGCGCTGCTCGTTAAGTTTTTCGTTTTTAAAAACCGACTTGTAAACTATTTGCTTTTCAAGACCAACATTTTTAAATTTTGGATAAAACTTGGCTAAGTGAAGAGTAAATGCAATTATGTTTTTGTTTTTATTGTGAAAGGGAGATGACACAAACTCGCTAAAAAGGCGAATTTCCTTAGCTGAAAAAGTTTGTAAGACTTGTATGATTTTTGATTTTTGCATTGTTGTTCCACAAATATATACCAATAATTGTTTATAAATATTGGTATTATTGACATTAGTTAAATTTGTATTTTAAAAATAATCCACAAATAGATATTTATTTCCGATTAGATAACCAACCTTATGTGATACATTTACGTCAGCATATTGCAGTAGTTTGTAGAGAAATAACTGAACTTTATCAGGATTTTTTTTTATAATATTGCATTGCTTTAAAAATAGAACCCAATACACCCAACAATACAATAAACACTATGAAAAATTTTCTACTTATCGGTTTCATTTCATTAGGCCTTTTGTCGGCTACTAATAAACTAAATGCACAAGCCCCTACGGTGCCCGCTAACAACTTAGCACTTAGCAGCAGCAGCACTTCTTCGCTATCTATTAACTGGACTCGTGGTAATGGCGACAAATGTCTTGTTGTGTGTAAGCTATCTTCAAGTGGCACTTCATTACCACAGTTTGGCAATGACTACACAGGCAGTTCTACGTTCGGGAATGGAAGTAATTTGGGAAATTCCAACTATGTAGTGTATGAGGCTACGGGAACATCTATGACAATTTATGGATTAACCGCTAACACTTATTACAATATTCGTATTTACGAGTTTAATATTGATTGGGTAAACGTAGAGTATTATTTAACTGCACAATATGAAACCGCAAGTTATTATACACTTGCAAATCCTC
>JAGVMA010000049.1 GCA_020054095.1 Bacteroidia bacterium
ACGACTGCAAATCAAAGTCAAAAAAATTAACTAATTTTAAAAAAGAAAGTGTCCTAAATTTTTTATGCTAAAAAGTACAGATTGGTTTGAATACATACACATTTTAGTAATGGTATCATTAGTTAAATTTTATACTAAAAAAGCGGCTGCTTACTATTCATTATTAAGTATCGTCCTTATCATAACCGCTGGTTTTACCAACGCTCAAGAAGCTAAAAATACAAAAGTCGACAGTTTACAAGATGAATTGCAAAAAACAGTTGCTGACACTTCCAAGATAATATTGTTGTGCAAATTGGCTGATGAAACCCGTTTATCAGAGCCGCATGTTGCTTTGCAATATGCCCAAACAGCCTTAAAACTATCTGAGAAGATAGAATTTAAAAAAGGAAAAATAAATGCCAATTATCAAATGGCAATTATAAATAAAGACATAGGCAATTATTCGTTAGCCCTTGAGATCTCCATAGCCGTATATAATCAATCAATAAAAACGGGTGATAAAAAGAGCATAATTAATGCTCTAAGCGTAATTGCGGAAATTTACAGGCTCACTAACAACGCATCAAAATCACTGGAGAATTATTTCCTTGCCTTAAAAATGGCGGAAGAATTAAAAGACTCGACAAGAATATTTAATGCATTAGGTAATATTGCTATGGTATATTCATACCAAGGTAAGTATAATAAAGCACAGGAGATAAACTTTAAAATAGCTAAATTTTTCAAAAGAACAAAAAATCAATACGCGCTCGGACTAACTTATTCCAATATCGCTGCAATATATTTTATTGAAAAAAAAATAAACGAAGCAATTAAATATTATACTTTCTCTAAGGAAGCATCCATGCTCGCTAATGATTTAAGCTCAGTGGCAATTTCCTTGAATAATATTGGCAGCTGCTTACAGGAACAAGGACGCTACAAGGACGCTATGAAATATTTTTTTCAGAGTTTATATTTTGCAAACAAAGTTGGTGATAAAAGGGGTAAAATGGCTGTGCATAAAAGTATTAGTGATTTAAATGCGCTGACAGGCAATTATCGTGATGCTTATGAATTTAATCTTAAATATACAGCCCTTAAGGACTCCATTTTTGATGAGCAAAAAATGAGTGATATTGCTAAAATGTCAGCAAAATATGAAACAGATAAAAAACAAAAAGAAATTGAAATATTAAATAAAGAAAAAGAAAATCAAATCATAAAAAAGGAAGCGGACGATAGAAGAAAAAATATTATAATCCTTTCAATTACAGCGGGATTAATTTTAGTTATTATTTTTTCATTTTTCCTCATTAATCGCTTTAACTTTATACGAAAGCAAAAAAACATTATTGAGAAAAAGAACATAGAAATTACCGATAGTATTAATTACGCAAAGCGAATACAGGAAGCAATTTTGCCAACAGACGATGAATTTGAAACGGCTTTTCCTGATTCGTTTGTTTTATTTAAGCCTAAAGATATTGTAAGCGGTGATTTTTATTGGATTAGCACAAACCCAAAAGAATTTCCGGCTATTGATAAAGTACAAGGTGAAAACTGGAAGGTAAAAAATCCTTTAGTAGCGGCCGTTGATTGTACGGGGCACGGAGTGCCCGGTTCCTTAATGAGTATGATGGGAAATTCTCTTTTAAATAAAATTGTTGACACTCATAAAATCTCCAAGCCCAATGAAATTCTTAATACATTAAGAACTGAAATTATTAACTCGTTAAAACAGCATAGCGAGAAAGAAAATAAAGACGGGATGGATATTGCTTTATGTACCGTTTATGATGATAAAATAGAATTTGCGGGAGCAAATAATCCAATTTATGTTATTCGTAAAAATGGTAATCTGGAAGAATTAAAGACGGATAAAATGCCTATTGGTTACTCAGGTGTTGAGTTGAAGCCTTATACAAATCATTCAGTAAAAATGGAAGAGGGCGATAGTTTTTATATTTTTACTGATGGATATGCCGACCAGTTCGGGGGTAAGGGGAATAAAAAATTCAAATACAAGAAATTAAAAGATTTACTTATTACAATTAATTCCCAATCCATGCAAAGGCAAAAGGAAATACTGAGTGAAACGATTGAAAACTGGAGAGGGATAAATGAACAAACCGATGATATACTGATTATAGGGATACGAATTTAAAACACCATGTTCTACTAATAAAACTTTGCACTATGAAAACATTTTTTTTAACAATAGCAACGTTGTTTGTCGGCTTTTTGTCGTTCGGGCAATCAGATTCATCTGTTACAAACAGTAAACAGTTCCATACGTATTATGGATTACAAGCAACCGATTTTAAGGAATTGAATTCCGTTTTAGGATTAAATAATTATCCTCAGTTAAATTCAAATAATTTTTCGGTTGGCTTAGGCATGGTAAAACTCACTAAAAAGAAAATAGCAATAGAGCAGGAATTGTTTCTTTATCAGCAGTCGAGAAAAAATGATACTATTACTACTTCTGTTAGAAGTATAAGCTTTGGGCAATCGCTATTCGGTTATTCTTATGTTTATAACGAAAAGTTTAAGATGTATTCCTGTTTTGGTTTAACCTATATTGGCACAACTGTCAAAGTAATAAAAGAAATACCTTCTTCAACTCAATTTAACAACTATGTTTCTGTTGTTGGTAATCAGCTTGAAATGACAACAAATAATTTTTTGGCAAACGTAACAACACATTTAACCTACGCTATAAAACTACCTGACACGAAAAACCGTCTTATACTTGGAATTAGAGCAGCTTATTATTTACCCTTCGAAAAATCAAAATGGATAATGAACAAAACCAAACTTGACAACGGACCAAATATTAATCCTGGTGGTTATGCCGTAAATTTTGTTTTAGGCTTTTCTTATTGAGGGAAAGATTAAAAACAAGCCGTCTGACTTGCAAACCCACAATGTCAAGCACATTTGCATTTCGCACAATCCCACCGCACGACCAAAAAATGCAAAAGAGCTTGCCATTCTCCCACCCGCCCGTGTATTCGTGACGTGAAAAAAAGAAAAAAATGCCTTCCCTTCTGTAAAAATTTAAACCGCAACCGCTCAACCAACTCACCACTGACCGAAAAAAGTGTTCCATAGACAGGTAAGTGCAAACTCTCGGCAGACAATAGCACTGAACAACGGTGGACAAAACCGCCCAGCTTATAACAGCCAACTGGCGCAATAGCGGGGGAAGTGCGTATATAAACATTTTTGCATTAAATTAGCAGTAATGTAACTGGACAGTTTGGGAGCAATAAATCCGCTACTGCGCCAGTTGGCAAACCGTCAGGTTGTGAAAAAACTTCGTTTTTACGTTTTACTTCTCAAAATCCATTTCAATAAATTATCAACGATTCATTTACGTGCGATTTGCCGA
>JAGVMA010000019.1 GCA_020054095.1 Bacteroidia bacterium
ACAACAATAGCACCTACTATAACCAATCCAAGTTTAATAGTATCATCAGGCGGCAGCAGGTATAATTTAAGTTTTAGCTTTCCTCCTGCAAGCATACAAATTTCAAACACATCGGTGCAAAATGTTTTTCTGTGTTCATCTAACATCCCTGTTTCTGTAAACGAAGAAAAAGAAATAAGAACTGACTTAAAACTTTACCCTAACCCAAGCACAGGCATTTTCACATTGCAGAGAGAAAGAGATGCAAAAGCTACGGTGGTGGTTTATGATGTGTTGGGTAATGTGGTTTTGCGAACTGCAATTCAAAGCCAAGCAAGCGCAATGGATTTAGCACAAATGGCAAAAGGTATTTATCACCTGCAATTATTGGAGGGAGATAAAGTATATTCGCAAAAAATAGTAATACAATAATTTTTTCCAATTTTTTTTTTCCCCATCGAAGAAATTTCTTTCTGTATATTTACATATACAAACCCAAGCAAGGGTTAAGCACAAATATGCAATTTTACAAAACATTACAATATGGGTTCACGGCACACGATTTAGAAAAAATGATTCCGGAAATGGTGCGCGATATGGAAACCCCCGAGTAGAACGAGAAAGGCGAACAAACAGGCGCAACAAATTTTAAAGCCGTGAATTATAATATGATGATTACTGTTTTATTGTAAGCCATAAAAGATCAGCAAAAGTTAATTGAGGATTTACAGAAAACGAATTACCGATTTGGAGAAAAAATGAAAATATGCTTGTAGTTGGCGATACATTATTATCAGAAGATGTAATTGAAAAAAAATTTATTTGCGATTTAAGTGCCTGTAAAGGCGCTTGTTGTGTCGAAGGCGAATCAGGCGCTCCGCTTGATGCTAATGAGTTACCCGTTTTAGAAAAAATTTACGAAAAGGCGAAACCTTATATTCCATCATCAGGCATTAAAGCCATTGAAAAACAAGGCAAATACATTACTGATAGTGATGGCGATTACGTTACGCCATTAGTAAACGGAGCGCACTGCGCATATACCTATTTCGAAAATGGCTTTGCAAAATGCGCCATCGAAAAAGCATACCTCGAAAAAAAAATAGATTACAAAAAACCTATTTCCTGTCACTTATATCCCATTCGGCTGGAGCAAACCAAAACTTACTTAACAGTAAATTACCACAAGTGGAATATATGTAAAGCGGCTTGTGAATTAGGTAAAAAAGAAAAATTACCCGTTTACCAATTTTTAAAAGAACCACTCATCCGCAAATTTGGCAAACAATGGTTTGACGATTTAACAGAAATTGCAACCCAATACAGCAATAAAAAATAAAACTTTAGCACGGATTATATATTTGCAGAAACCAATTCAATTTATATCTTTAAACCTCAAGAAAAATAACCATGCAAAAACCTCTACTCTTTTTAACTGCTATTTTCACCTTTGCTTTTTTCACGTTAAGCAATGCTCAAAATAACACCGAATCCAACTGCTATTTAAAGTGGGTAAAAAAATTTGAAGAACGTGGCAGCGATGATATTGCCGATGGAACTTACGATGACGTAATTATTACTTACCGCACAGGGCATGGCACCGGTGCCGATTGTTACAACGGCAAAGTGGAAGTGGCAGGCGGCAAAATTGTTAAAATGTGGCTCAAGCAAGATGGCGGCACTTACGAACCAATTGAAAAAAAATCGAAATTCCCGAACACTGAACTTAAAATTGTAAACGGCATTTCTACCACATTGCTTACCAACGAAGACATTTTAATAAACGTAATTTTTTACAAAAAATTAAAAGCCAAAAAACCCGGCTATCAAAAAGCGCCCGAACCGGGGGATGATTAGTATTACGATTTTCGTAACTCGAAATTTTTCCCCAAATACACTTTGCGCACTTGCTCATCGTTAGCAAGCTCTTCGGCAGTGCCGGCTTTTAAAATGTTGCCCTCGAATAATAAATAAGCACGCTCGGTGATCGAAAGTGTTTCGTGCACATTATGGTCGGTAATTAAAATGCCAATATTTTTTTGTTTTAGTTTGGCAACCACTTGCTGTATGTCTTCTACTGCAATAGGGTCAACACCTGCAAATGGCTCATCGAGTAATACAAATTTTGGGTCAACGGCTAAGCAACGGGCAATTTCGGTTCGCCTGCGCTCACCACCCGATAACCGGTCGCCCAAATTTTTTCGGATATGTTGTAAGCCAAATTCATCGAGTAAACTTTCTAACTTTTCTTCTTGCTGCTTTTTATTAAGCGGTGTCATTTCTAAAATCGCTTTAATATTATCTTCCACACTTAATTTCCTGAACACACTTGCCTCCTGTGGCAAATAGCCAATGCCTAATTGCGCTCTGCGGTACATAGGCTCGTTAGTTATTACAGAATCGTCTAAAAAAATACTTCCACTGTTTGGTTTTATAATGCCCACCACCATGTAAAACGAAGTGGTTTTTCCGGCACCATTTGGCCCGAGCAAACCCACAATTTCACCTTGCCTTACTTCAAACGAAACGCCTTTTACAACCGCTCGGTTTTTGTATTTTTTTACAATATTATCTGCCCGTAAAATCATGTGTTTAAAAAATTACTTGTATTGAACCTCGTAAACCCCACAGCGGAACTTTTTTGCCGGTGAGTAATTTATAGTTGTATTTATATTCTTGATCAATGTACGATAGTCTCCAAAATAAATCCATACGGAAGATGCGGAAAATATTTTCGATGCCGGCACCCATTTCGTAATACGGCCCTTTTTTAAAGGATGATAATCCATTAGGAAAAGACAATTCGTTGCGATTAGCTTCTGATGTAGTTCCTATTAAGCACTTGGCCGTAAATACTTCGCGCCATTTTAATTTTCGCATCAGCGGAATTTTATTCAGAAAAAATCCATCGAAGTGATGAAAAATAGATGCAGCCACAAATTGGTCGCTGCCAAATTCATAAAAATTCATGAGGTTATAGGCCGCCCAGTCGTACACATACGTTTCGTTACCGGGATGCAAAAACATAAGCGGAAAAGGAACTTTGCCCCAAATTTTTCCGGCTTCGAGCACGTAGTTTATGTAGCCTATCGGATTAATTCTGATGCGGTCATCCACATTAATATATAGTTTGTGATAAGTGTAATCACTGTTAAAAACACCTTTGAGTCCGGGTGTGTATTCTAATTGCACTACCGGATTGCGCGTGCCGGTGCTTTGGCGCGAGAATGTGCCTTCAATATATTTTTCGCCCCAAGCAAAGCGCGATATAAATTTTATTTCGGTTGTTTTAATATTTGGCTTGGTTGCACTTTCGCTGGATGATTTTGCATAAGTGAACACGGTGTCAATAGGCGAGATGATGCGATTAATAAAATAAACCTGATTATTCCAGCCATTGAAAGGTTCAAACTCGTAACCAAATCGGTATTGCGCCACATCGTAAAGTGCATTAAGCGGATTGCGCCTAAAGAGTGATGATAAAATGTTATCAGTTGTTAGTGAGTATTGCGATTGACCAAGCAATTCGTAATCGTTTTTGTAATCGAGGTATAAAATTTGCCTTGGTTTTTTTGTAATAAATGTTTTGAATTGTGCTTTGTATTTAAATCGCTCATCTTTTGTTCCGTATGCAACAAATCCGTTTATCTCGCACCACCTGCTAAATTTATTACTTGTGCGCCCGCCCACACGAAGCCGCACTCCTTCAAATTGGTTCATACTTACTAAGTTATAATACGGTCCAAATTCCCAATATCCCCACACTTTATAGCCCGAGTAAAACAGAACGATTATATCTTGCCAGGTTTTATACAGCGGCATTTTCTGAATTGAATCTACCATCTGGTAAATTTGGTTTTCGTTTTTCGATAAAGTATCGTGGCGGTTTTCTTCCCAAAATGTATTGTCTTTGTTTAGCGCATCTTCGTTTACAATTAAATTATCGGTGCGCGAGTAAAACTCATCGGGCATGGGCTTGTTAATTTTAAAATCTTTGTATGATGTAGTTTTCCGCCCGTAAAATCCTGCCTGGTTTTTTTGCAGTTTAAAATCTACCACCAACTTTTCTTTTTTCAGCATCCAAAAACTATCTACCGGAGTAAACTCTTGCATCACATTAAAAGCTCGTACGTAATTAATGTTGGCATCGCCCGCAATTTTCATTTCTATTTGCTTTAGTGCAAATGATGTATCGGCAATCCACATGTTGCCTTCAAATAATAATTCCTGTTTGCGTTTGGGTTTAAATTGTATTTGATAACACCAATTGTTACCCACATACATGCTATCAATCAAATAATATTTGTAGTAAAACAATCCGTTATCCGAAATGGGACTGGCAAAATATTTCTCGAAAACAATTAAATTATTGTCGTAAATATTTACAGCCAAATACATTTCGCCCATAAACTTTGAAAAACTTTTATCTTCCACACCGCTAATCTTGGTGCCCTTTATAACTTCTTTTTTGTTTTTCGGATTTCGCTTAAAATAAAAATCAGAAATGGCTTCAGATATAATTAAAGGTAAATAGGGTTTTTCTTTCACGTTTGAACTATCAATATTATCAAACACCCATTTTAGCGGCTTCATCACTTTTTTATCTTTCACATTGGGTGGTATGTCGTTCAGGTCAAATTCAATTTTGTTATACACTTCGTATTGATACGAATCGTATTGTTCCTTATCGTTTTTGGGTTTGTTTTTTATCACTTTGCGGAGGATGATGTGTGCCGGATTTTCTCCGGGCAAAATCACCACTTCGTCTAATAATTTTTGGTCGGGTTTTAATTCTACAGTAATAGTTTGGGTTACATTTTTTTTAACAGCTTTTTTAAGTGTGATATAACCCACATAAGAAAAAACTAATGAATCAACCGGAACAGTAGCGGCAATTGTGTAGCGCCCCTCAAAATCGGTAGTGGCCGAAATTTTACTGCCCTTAAAAACAATGCCCACAAATGGAAGCGGTTCTTTTGTTTCGGCATCGTAAACTATTCCCGTAACCTTGGTTTGGGCTACAGCCATATTTACAAAAACAATAAAAAACAAAACACATTGTTTCATTAAAATAAGTTGTTTTTTTATGAGTGTTAAATTTAAGAAAAGTTTAATGGTCGGTGTTGTTTAGTTCGTCCCAATATTCTACAGCTCTGCGCAAGTGAGGAATCACGATGGTTCCGCCCACGATGGTAGCTACCGAAAAAATTTCAAACACTTCTTCTTTGCTCACACCTTGCTCTTTACATTTTCCCAGATGATATTTTACGCAATCATCGCAACGCAAAACCATGCTTGCAACCAGCCCCAGCATCTCTTTTGTTTTTATAGTTAGCGCACCATCACTATAAGTATTGGTATCTAAATTAAATAATCGCTTCAGCACTAAATTATCAGCAGCCATTATGCGCTCGTTCATTTGTTCGCGATAGGCATTAAATTCATCCACTTTGGTAGGCATACAGTATTTGTTTTAGGGCTTTAAATTTCGGGTTTTTTTATCACAAAATCGCATTAATAGTAAACCTATATTTGCGGCATGATAGAACAAATAAAACAAACGGCCGAACATTTAAAACGAAACACATCTATAACACCCGAAATAGGAATTATTTTGGGAACAGGATTGGGCGGGCTGGTGAACGAAATTGAAATTGCAAACGAATTAAACTATCAGGATATTCCAAATTTTCCGGTGTCAACCGTTGAGGGGCATTCGGGCAAATTAATTTTTGGAAAATTAGGCGGTAAAAATGTGGTAGCCATGCAAGGCCGTTTTCATTTTTATGAGGGCTACACTATGCAGCAAGTGGTTTTTCCGGTGAGGGTGATGAAATTTTTAGGAATCGAAAAATTAATACTTTCTAATGCAAGCGGTGGTGTAAACCCCGATTTTGAAGTAGGCGATTTGATGATTATCACCGACCAAATAAATTTATTTTCTACTAATCCTTTAATAGGAAAAAATTACGATGACATAGGTCCGCGCTTTCCGGATATGAGCGAGCCCTACAATAAAAGTTGGATAGAAAAAGCAAAAGCAGTTGCGAAAAAAAATAATATAAAAGTGCAGCAAGGAGTTTACGCAGGCCTAAGCGGCCCCGCTTTTGAAACACCGGCCGAATATAAATACATACACACCATAGGTGCAGATTGTGTGGGCATGAGTACCGTGCCCGAAGTAATTGCAGCCCGACATGCAAGCATGAATTGTTTTGCAATTTCTGTGATAACCGATTTAGGTGTGGAAGGCAAAATAGGTATAACCACACACCAAGAAGTGCAGCACGTAGCCAAAATTGCGGAAAAAAAAATGACTCATTTGATAAAAGAATTTGTAAAAGAAATTTAATTGTATGTACACTTCGGCTTCGCTCAGTGTAGAGTAAGCAGTTGCAAATTAAAAAATGATAGAAAAACAAACAGCTACATTCCTGCGCTTTGCAAAAATTACTTTGCTGTTAACATACTCAGTTATTATTGCCGGAGCTGTGGTGCGTGCCACAGGTTCAGGCATGGGTTGCCCCGATTGGCCCAAGTGTTTTGGGCAATATATTCCGCCAACTTCAGTGGAGCAACTACCCGAAAAATATTTGAAAATGCATCTTTCGGGCGAAATGACTTTTAATGTTTTTCAAACTTATACCGAGTACATTAATCGCCTGATGGGTGCATTGCTCGGCATATCAGTTTTTGTGTTGCTACTTTTGTCTATCAAATTTTTGAAAACTAATCGTGCAGTTTTTTGGCTCACGCTTTTTTCGTTTTTACTCATTGGTTTTCAGGGCTGGTTGGGCGCCAAGGTGGTGAGCTCTAATTTAGCAGCAGCAAAAATAACTACACACATGGTGGTGGCGCTGCTCATTTTGGCATTGTTTATTTACATTATTCAATTTGTGAAACGGGCAAATGAAAACACGCATCCGTTTTTACAAAAACTAAAACCGCTTTTGTGGCTCACTGTAATTTTAACAGTGGCACAAACTTTAATGGGCACACAAGTGCGCGAACAGGTAGATGAAATTGCTAAGCGAATAGATAATCGCGACTTGTGGTCGGGCGAATTTGGACTATGGTTTTATGTCCACAGATCGTTTTCAATACTGGTTTTGGCTTTAAATGCACTTGTATTTTATCGCATCAAAAAATCGGAATTAAACAATACAGCTATATGCAACGCATCGTTTGTGGTAATGTGTTTTATAGCTACCGAAATTTTAACAGGTATTACACTAAATTATTTTGCCGTGCCCGCTTACCTTCAGCCGGTGCATTTGCTGTTGGCATCGTGCATTTTTGGCTATCAAAGCAAAATGGTTTTTTTGAGGTAAAGCGATTAGCAATATGTCTTCTATCTTTTTGTTGAATATTTCTGTTTTTCCACTTTTTTATTTTTTACAAAAATCTTTAAATCCCTCCTTTTAATTCAAGATAATGCTGAACAGTAACGCAAGCAAACACAATTAAAAGAGCTATTTTTTTTGTGGAATAAACTTTAGCTTTGCGTCATAACCACCAGAATGCGCTTTTATGGGTCCTTCGCAGCGCGAAAATTTGTCGTTACTGACCGACCTTGATTTAATATCGAGGTATAAAGCCACGCTCGATAAAAACTATGTGGGCGAACTATTTAAGCGTTATTCGCATCTGGTGCTGGGGCTTTGCATTAATTACTATAAAGATAAAGACGATGCCAAAGACGCTCTGCTGCAGATATTTGAAAAGTTATTTGACGAATTGCAAAAGCACAAAGTAGAAAACTTTAAAAATTGGCTTTGTTTTGTTTCGCGCAACCATTGCATATCTGCCCTGCGAAAACAAAAAACCGAAACCAGCCGCATGCTCGATTATAATTACACTACCGAAAAACAAACCGAGCCCGAATTACGAATAGAAAAACCCGATAAAGAAGATGAGTATAACAAGCTGGAAGAAGCCATACAAGCACTTAGTAGCGAGCAGCGAATATGTGTGGAGTTGTTCTACTTAAAAGAAAAATCGTATAACGAAATAGTGGCTGCCACCCGCTTTTCTTTAAAACAAGTGAAAAGCTTTTTGCAAAACGGCAAACGAAACTTAAAAATAATTTTAACCCAAAAAAATGAACGCATCCCCGCGAAATAATAACACCTGCATAGGTATTGAGCAATTGCAAAAGTACCATGCCGGCAAGCTTAACGCTAAAGAGCGCCACGTTATTGAAGATCATTTGCTCGATTGCGAACTCTGTTCCGATGCAGTTTCGGGTTATGCGCTGCTGCCTTTTTCGGTAGCCGAAATAGATGCGCTTAAAAACAAGATTGATAAAGTAACGGGCAACAGCTATATGCCTGCTGCCGAATCAAAAACATTTATTGCCCTGGTGGGCGTAACTACCGCAGTTATTTCTGCCATTGCAGTTTTCCTGAGCATTAATAACCATTCGCCCATAACTGCTGCCAATCAAAACACACTCGTTGCCCAAAATTATTTTACCAATCAGGCATCGCCACCCGAAAATACCATCATCATCGAAAACGATGAAATGAAACAGGAAATAAAAATTATACCCACGCCCGATGCATCAGTAATAAAAGTAGAAAAACTATATCCTAAAGAAGCGTTTACTACCGAAGTACTTTACCTGCCGCAGAAAGAAGTAGAATTTATTTCAATGGACATCGGCACCGACCTAAAACCATCGGCAGTGCCTGTTTTAATTTTAGGTAACGATACGTTTATTTACGATTTTAAAATTACCGATTACAGCAAATATTATTTCGTTAACACTGATAATTTAAAATCCATTAGCTCGGGCATTAACCCCGCTTTTGCTAATAAGCAAGATGTTACCGATGGCGTTTACAAATTACAGGAATGGGAAATTACCACCACCGCACAAGTGCTGCGCGCTGCTTTAAATAAATTTGGCAAACAAGAATATGCCAATGCCCTCAAGCTTTTTGATGTGCTTATAAAACACAATGCCGAAGATGTGAACGCTCTTTTTTACGGAGCGCTGTGTGCCTATAACACTAATAATAACGCTAAAGCGATAAGCTATTTAACAAGTGTAATGGCCAGTTTAAATGGTTCGTTTTACGAAGAGGCAAAATGGCACAAAGCACTTGCACTCATTAAAACCGATAAGCAAGAAGCAAAAACTATTTTAAAAGAAATAGCCGATGCAAATGGCTTTTACAGCAAACAGGCCAGAGAAAAATTACACCAACTATAACCGCCATTGAAATTCCGGCTAACTTCTGTTTTCCTTTTCAACTGAATTTTATCTAAAATTTTCCGCTGAAAAACACGCGAAAAAACTGAACGATTAAAACCCCGATAAGTCCAACCGTTTTTTGATATTTTTGTACATAAACAATAAAAAAATCACAATGGAAAAAATGGCAATAGTAATTATAGGCGCTACACTTGTGGGCTACGCATTAGCATCTGCATATAAGGCATCCGAAATTCGCAAGTTAAACTGCGATAAATTAAAAGCACAATATGAAAAAACCGGCAACCTTCCCATGGCATTGCTTGCGCTTGCGGGTATAATAGTAATAATGGCAGGTGTGTTAAGCGAGCAGCAACAATAAAAGTTACATAGGGTATTAACATCGGCATCGCAAAATAGCTTGGCTTATTGCACCGGCTCTATTTATCTGCACGTTAAATTAATTGGTCGAAATTACAAGAGCGAGGCAAGTATTTTTTTGCCCAATACCCCAAAAATTGTACTTTTAGCTTCCTTTAAAAACAGAATGGCTTTATGAGTAAAGATTTGCTTTTGGAGATACGTAACTTGGTTACGGAATTTAAAACAGAAGACGAAATTGTAAAAGCGGTTAACGATATCAGTTTCTCGCTGCACCGTGGCGAAACTATTGGCATAGTGGGCGAATCGGGTTCGGGCAAATCGGTTACATCATTATCCGCCATGCGCTTAATACCCAGTCCTCCGGGCCGTATTGCATCGGGCGAAATTATTTACCATTCTAAAACTAAAGGCACAGTAGATTTAGCCAAGCTCACCGAAAAAGAAATGCGCGCATTTCGTGGCAACGAAATTGCCATGATTTTTCAGGAGCCAATGACCTCGCTTAACCCGGTTTATACCTGTGGCGACCAAGTGATGGAAGCCATTATGCTTCACCAAAAAGTAACCAAGCAAGAAGCAAAAGAAAAAACCATTGATTTATTTAAGCAAGTGCAATTGCCTCGCCCCGAAGGAATTTTTGATACCTACCCGCATCAAATATCGGGCGGACAAAAGCAGCGTGTGATGATTGCCATGGCTATGAGTTGCAACCCATCTATATTAATTGCCGATGAACCTACCACGGCATTAGATGTAACGGTGCAAAAAACCATACTTGATTTAATGCAAGATTTGCAGGAGAAACACGATATGGGCATTATGTTTATTACCCACGATTTAGGTGTGATAGCCGAACTTGCCGATAAAGTGGTGGTGATGTATAAAGGCAAAATAGTGGAGCAGGGCAATGTGTGGGATATTTTTTCAAACCCGCAACATCCTTACACCAAAGGATTATTAGCGTGCCGCCCACCGCTAAACAGGCGTTTGCACTGGTTGCCCACCGTTGCCGATTTTATGAAAACCGATGAGCAAGGCGTGATGACCGAAAGCAATAAAACGATAGAAGAAGTAACTTCTAAATTTATTGTTACAAAAGACGACCGTACCAAAGCGCACACCGAACTATATGCCAAGCAACCTATCTTACAAGTAAAAGATTTAAAAACTTATTTCCCTATTAAAAAAGGAATGTTTGGCAAAGCCACCAGTTATGTAAAAGCAGTAGATGATGTGAGTTTTGATGTTTTTCCGGGCGAAACACTAGGGCTGGTAGGCGAAAGCGGATGCGGTAAAACCACTTTAGGCCGCACCATTTTACGATTGATTGAGCCTACTGCCGGCAGCATTACATTTAAAAGCCGCGATATTACTAACATACCACAGCGCAATATGCGTGAGATGCGTAAGGATATGCAAATTATTTTTCAAGACCCTTACTCATCGCTTAACCCGCGCATTACCATAGGCGAAGCCATTATGGAGCCCATGCGTGTACACAGTATCTTTGAAAACGATAAGCAGCGAAAAGAAAAAGTGATGGAACTTTTAAAACGAGTGAACATGAGCGAACTTCATTTTTACCGTTATCCGCACGAGTTTTCGGGTGGGCAGCGCCAGCGTATTTGCATTGCACGCGCCTTGTCGCTCAATCCGCAATTTATTATTTGCGATGAGTCGGTTTCGGCACTCGATGTATCTATACAAGCGCAGGTGCTTAACCTGCTTAATGAACTAAAAAAAGAATTTCAGTTTACCTATATATTTATCTCGCACGATTTATCGGTGGTTAAATTCATGAGCGACCGAATGGTGGTAATGAACCAAGGTAAAATTGAAGAAATGGGCGATGCCGATACCATTTATGCAAACCCACAAACCGATTACACTCGCAAACTTATTAGTGCCATACCCAAAGGCGAATTAGGCGATATAAAAGAAGCAATGGCTCGCAAAACTATGCGCAGGGCAGCTTCGGCAATGGTTTAGTTCACCACTACTTTTTTAGTAAAACTATTTCCTGCCTCATCGGTAATTTTTACAAAATAAATTCCGCTGCCTGTGGCTGTTAAATCAAATTCCACATTTACCTCTCCTTTTGAGGGAGCTAATGAGAGTATTGTTTTACCCAACACATCAGAAACCTGCACCGTTTTTATTTTAACCCTTGAGCTGATGAAAAATTTTCCTGATGATGGATTTGGGTAAACAGAAAAATTTAGTTCGCTTTTATTTTCATTCATGCCAATTAACGAACAACCGTAAAGCGTGCCTGGCATGTTGGCATCGAGCCAAGTAACACGCAGCTTTATCCAATTTTTTAGTGCGTTTACTTCACCCTGAAATGTGGTGGGAATAGTGCCCACTTCGGGTGCGCCACTGTTTATGCCTAAGTGCCCCCAAGTACTATAATGACGCATTTGAGCCGAATCTAAATGTAGCGCAATTGAATCAATATAATTTACAAGGTAGTTGGTATCTAAAATTGTTTGGCGCAAATTATACCAGCGGCATTGCAAGCGGTTAGCAAAATTGCTGTCTTGCAACAGGCGCACAAACCAATCGCTTGAATAAATATCGGGGTTGCAATTATTTATTTGGTGCGACCACCCCGAGCCATTTGTAGCTTGAAATATATTGCAATCCAAAATATTTTTCCATGCCCAGTCGAAATCCCACACCGGCCCGTATTTTAATTTGCCAAGCGTTCCGTTAGGTTTATCTTTTTCCTTGTGCATAAAAATACTTTTCTTAAAACCATCCACATTACGTGCTAATTCATTAATTATAAAATAATCTACAAACGATTGCACGCTCATATACTTGGCATAGCCATTGGCTGTATCGGCAAAATTATTTCCGTAAAGTGCTGTTTCTAAATCATTAATAAATGTTTGGATATAATTTTTTTGCTGATTAGTGATGTCCGTTGGATTAGGATATTCGTACACAAAATATACATTGTAATTAGGATAGTTAATAGGATTGAAGTTCGATTGCCAACTGTTACTGCCATCGTAATAATCGTTTTTTAAAATGTAGCCACCCGTTATAGAATCGCCTGCGTTATCATCTAAATCGAGTTTGGCAACATCTACACGGTTATTGTCGCGTTTTATTTTTTCCATCAGCAAATAAATGCCCTGGTAATTACCGTTTAAAAAAACTTCGCAATATTGGCTGCGTGGTGCGTAATGCCCCATTTCGGTGAACAATTTATAAGCAAGTGTATTGCGCGTAAAAGCTTTGTCGTTATAGTTGGCTATCAGCAGCCAATCGTGTTCAGTAGGCATCCCAAAAAAAGAAGTATCCATTTCCAACCCATTGCCATCGCGGGTTTCAAACGTATAAGGTTTTTGAGGTAATGAGTTGGAATAATTTCCTCTGCGCTCAATCCCAATATTGCCGTTATAAATATTCGGAAAATCGTTAGGATTGTTGGGTTGATTATTCGGGTTAAAAATAATTTTCATGGTAGCCGGAATTTTCGGCTCGTTAGGAATAGAAACATTATTAGTGTTTATTAAAACCAGCGGCAAATTAGAGTTGTAGCTCATTGGGCCTTGCGCAGCATTGCCAAATGTTATAGTCCAGCTAAGTAAATTGCCTTGGTCTTGAGCATAATTATCGGTGCAGCGCAAAGTCCAGTTTCCGTTACCGTTTTGGTTATTATTAATATTACCCATATAACCTTGTGGCTTAAAGGTGCCTGTAAATGGCGGATTGCCTTGCGATATACTATTGGTAGCAAAAGCATCGAGGCAAGTGTTTGTAAAATCATCGCCACCGCCACCCACACCGTTAAGCAAAAGTAAATCGGTTCCATCGGGTGCAATCAAATGTATTTCCATGTCGCTGGTATAAGTGTGTGTCATGTTAATGCAAACTGTTTTTAAACCAAATGCAGCATTTATGTTAGAAGGATTTAAGCCGCTAACGGTTGCTGTAAAGTCGTTAGGCACTCCATCATCCGATACTAATCCGGTGCTGCCGTTAAATGTTTGCGCTTGGGCGGTGAGTAAAGTTAAGGTAAAGCCAATGGCGAATAAAAAGTGGTTCATAACAGATGTTAAATTTTGAGTAAAGAAAGGTAGTGTTTTTTTATAACAATTTCTATTTTGATAATTAACCAAATGTTATAAATTTGAATGAAGAATAAAGAAATGAATACAACATAAAACAAAAATAAAATATTGCAATTGCGCAGTATTATTCAACTGGACTAAAAACTACGAATTTTTAACCGAACAGTGGATAAGCACAGCGCTCACGCAAGGCGTGGGCGTAGCTTATTGTTCGGTGGGCTCTTCGTAGTGCCTTAGACAGATAAACTACTAACTCACGCCTGAAACGGCAGCGGGTTAGTAGTGAAAAAACAATAAACTACTAACCCGATAAAAACAAATGCCATGAAAAAACAATTTGCTACACTGCTCTTACTTATTTCTTTTACAACAATTATTAGTGCACAATCGCCTTGCCCAAATTTGATTAACAATGGAGATTTTGAAACATATAGCGACCTGCCTTCTTGTAACGGATGCCAACTTCCTACAAACAATCCAAATAACTGTTCCTATTTTAACTTCTACTGTAATCGAGCGGATTTAGCTGCTAATTGGTTTTCATGTTTAGACTCGCAAAATTCACCTTGTTTACTAACGCCAGATTACTTTCATACCAGTGGCTCATCTTGTGTTAATGCTTATCAACCTTATGCTGGACAAGGATATGTTGGAATGGGAAACAATCTTCCGAATGGAAATATTTATGAAATGAGTTTGTTATTAATAGCACTAGTCAGAACTTAACACCTAACAGCGCGTATGTTATAGAAATGTATTTTCATGCCGACATTCGGGGTCCCGAGGATTTTGGTATTGCAGTAACTACAAGTTTGACTCAGGCATTAACTCCAAACAACCTTATAAAGTTACCTATGAATATTCAAAGCGCTGGAAATGGTTACATGAAAGCTACAGCATTTTATATTTTCACTAATAATACTCCTGACAATGTGTATGTTATTATTGGAGATTTTAATGATAATATACCCTTAACCGACATATCACAAACATCATACTGGTTTGTTGACGATGTATCAATGCGTCAAGCACCAAATTTTTCTTCTTCTCTTACGGGTAGTCTATGTTCTGAAGACAATTTTACATATACACTAAATGCTACTTACGCATCAAACTTCAACTGGTCTATTACTCCGTCAACTCCAAACTTTACATTTAGTGGTAGTCAGGCAACTTTTACAGGACCCGTGGCCCCAGGAGTTTATACAATCATATGTAATAGTACAACTATTGATGGATGTGCTTCTACGGTTCAATTTCAGGTGCAAGTATTGGCATCTCCGCCTAAGCCTATAGTAACACCCTGTTGTACTTTAAATGTTTGTTTAAATACGCCAATAACTTTAACTGCATCGCCATCAGTAAATACGAGTTGGGTAAAGTATCCGCAATTGGGGAATTATTTAGCACAGGGCAATACATTTACTCCGACAAGCGCAGGAACATATTATGCAATAAATGTTGGAACAAACGGCTGTATTACTTTTTCTGACCCAATTGTTGTCAATATCGTTTCATGTCCAACTGTTACAACTACTGTAACTGATGAACATTGTGTAGGGCAAGCAGATGGAACAGCTACTGCCAATGTAACAGGCGGACAACCGCCATTTACTTATTTGTGGACACCAACGAACCAAACCACACAAACAGCTACAGGACTTGCAGCTGGCAATTACACGATAGTAGTAACGGATGCTAATGGCAACACGGGAACATCGGTTGCGGTAGTTGGCACACAGGCATTGCCAATTACACCTGTAATTGTTCCTAATAACTATTCGTTATGCGATGGGGTTTTTCAAACATTTACACTCCAAAATCAATCGTTAGGAAATTATAACTGGAGTGTAACGGGCGGAACTATTACGAGCGGACAAGGTACTCCACAAATAACAGTTTTGTTTGCAACAGTATGTAATAACCAAACTGTTACACTAAATGTGAATAACGGGAACCCTGCATGTAGCACGGCAGCAAGTGTTACAGTATATAGTTGCTGTGGGCCATGCAATGCACAAACCAATGATATTGTTACAGACTTTTCGCCTAATAATATAACTACAGCAAGCCAGTTGATTGCATACCTGCAAAGTAATAATCACCCAGCTTTTCAAACACCAAATATTTACGACAATAATAATGGCGGTGGTAACAGAGGATTTTTATACATCAATAATTTATTTACTGTTGATGTTCCATTAGAACTAAAAGGAAGCGAAGTGAGAATGGGCGCAAATGCAAAAATTGAAATTACAAATGGCGCAACACTCACAATTAGAAACTCAAGGTTGTATGCATTTTGCAACTACATGTGGGATGGCATATATGCCGATAACATTAATGAAAACATTATAATAAACAAAGGTGTATTAGAAGATGCACAAAATGCAGTGGTATCTGTTAACGGTGGTGTTTACACCATTACCAACAAAACCAAGTTTAACAAAAACTTTATAAGCATTTTGGTAAAAAACTATAATGCAACACACACAGGC
>JAGVMA010000047.1 GCA_020054095.1 Bacteroidia bacterium
AACAAAGTATGCATCGGCTGGACAGGCAGCATAACCACGATTAAACATTTTGAATATGCCCTCCCGTTTCTCGCCAAATTAAAAGAAAAGTATGCCGATAAAATTTATTTTAATGTAATAGGCGATAGTGCTTACGAAAACAAAATGCTTGGAATAAAAGGTAAAGCATGGAAAGCGGATGATGAAATAAAAGAACTTTCATCATTCGATATTGGTATTATGCCATTACCTAATGATGAATGGGCTAAAGGAAAATGCGGCCTAAAAGGGTTACAATACATGGCTTTGGAAATTCCTACCATTATGTCGCCCGTGGGAGTTAATACTGAAATTATTGAGCATGGCGAGAATGGTTTTTTAGCTGATGCGACTAATGAATGGGTTGATGTTATCAGTAAACTGATTGAATCGGAAGAGCTTCGCAAAAAAGTGGGCAAAGCGGCACGGCAAACTGTTGTTGAAAAATATTCGGTAGATTCTCAAAAGAATAATTATTTAAACCTGCTGAGGCAATTGCTATAATTATAAATTTGCGCCATGCGATTTGCAGTTGTGTTTTTCATTTTATTTTTCATGTCATCTTGCAGCAGCGATGTTGCGGACAATAACAATATAACAACTGATACCGCATCAACCGATTTAATTATTAATAAAACAGATACGGTTAGCGAGTCAGACATCAGTTTTGATTGGGATATAAAACTTTACAGCACCACAAATAGCGCTGATGAATTAAATGCATCGCGCATAAATATTATTGTTGTGCGAGGTACACAACGCGATACACTAAACGTTGGTAAGTTTTCATCACCGGTAGAAATGGCTGAAAAAACATTGCCCGTGTGGGCTAATGCACCTGCACAAACTATTGCAGTGCTTAGCGGCTGGTGGGCAGGTGCCGGAGATAATTTATTTTTAGTAAAATCTACCAATGACAAATACTTTATTAAATGGCAACCCGTGAGCGAAGAAGGCGAATTACCTGCCGAAAATCTAAAACAAATTATAGTACCTTCAACCATTAATATAAAACCAACGATTGACGATATTGTAAAATAACTATGGAAACAACTACCGAATTAAAAAGCACAGCACTTTCGCAAAAACACATTTCATTAGGCGCTAAAATGGTTCCGTTTGCGGGATACAACATGCCCGTTTCTTATACAGGACTTAACGATGAGCACACTACTGTGCGTAATGGAGTGGGTGTGTTTGATGTTTCGCACATGGGCGAATTTGTTTTAAAAGGTGATAAAGCACTTGATTTAATACAGCGCGTTACAAGCAACGATGCATCTAAGCTTGCCGATGGAAAAGTACAATACTCTTGTATGCCCAATGATATAGGCGGAATTGTAGATGATTTATTAGTTTATCGCTACAAAGCGGATGAGTATTATTTGGTAGTAAACGCATCGAATATTGAAAAAGATTGGAATTGGATACAAAAGTATAACGTGCATGGTGTGGATATGAAAAACATTTCAGATGCTACAAGTTTGCTCGCTGTGCAGGGTCCAAAAGCATTAGCTACGCTACAAAAATTAACAGATGTGAATTTATCAGCAATGGAGTACTACAGTTTTGCTGTAGGTAAATTTGCCGGATTTGATGAAATTATAATATCTAACACCGGTTACACAGGTGCAGGCGGCTTCGAAATTTATTTCCCCAATGCAATTGCAGATAAAATATGGGATGCAATATTTGAAGCAGGCAAAGAGTTTGGTATAAAACCAATAGGGCTGGGAGCACGCGATACATTGCGCTTGGAAATGGGTTTCTGTCTTTACGGAAGCGATATAGATGATACTACTTCGCCATTAGAAGCCGGCTTGGGATGGATTACAAAATTCACAAAAGAATTTACAAACAGCAAAGTGCTGCTTGAGCAAAAAGAAAAAGGTGTAACAAAAAAATTAGTTGGCTTTGAAATGTTAGAGCGTGGCATTCCTCGCCACGATTACGAAATTGCTGATGCTGCCGGTGCAGTAATTGGCAGAGTTACATCGGGCACACAATCGCCATCGCTAAATATTGCAATAGGTATGGGTTACGTTAAAACAGAATTTGCAAAAGCCGATACCGAAATTTTCATCAAAATAAGAGACAAAGCAATTAAAGCCAAAGTGGTGAAAATGCCTTTCCTGAAAAAATAACTGCCACTGTAAATTGATGATAGAAAAAAAACTGATTGTTGATGTTTGCCTTTCGCCACAACTTTATCCGGCTTACGAAAGAGGAGACACAATTGTGGTTGTGATAGATGTACTTAGAGCCACATCGGCAATATGCACTGCATTTGAATATGGCGTTAAAGACATGATACCGGTTGCAACAGTAGAAGAAGCTGTCGCCTACAAACAAAAAGGGTTTTTAGTCGGTGCCGAGCGAAACGGAATAGCGCTTGATGGTTTTGATTTTGGCAACTCGCCTTACAGTTACATGACCGACAAAATAAAAGCACAAACCGTTGTTATTTCTACTACTAACGGAACACAAGCCATAGAAGCTGCCCGAAATGCATACAAAATAGTAATAGGTGCTTTTACTAATATATCTGCGCTATGCAACTGGTTGTTGTTACAAAATAAAAGCGTTTTACTTTTATGCTCGGGCTGGAAAAACCGATTAAATTTAGAAGACAGTGTTTTTGCTGGTGCAGTTACTGACAGATTAATGAATAGCGAAAAGTTCACCACTGGCGATGCTGCTTTGGCATCATTGTTTTTATATCAGCAAACGCAACAAAGTCAAATTAAATTTTTTCACAACTCATCACATTCTCGCAGATTGGCTGCCATGGGGTTAAAGAAAGATATTAAATATTGTTTTTCATTAGATAAAACAAAACACATCCCATTTTTAAAAGGCGACCGATTGGTAGTTTAGTTTTATAGGTGAAACTATTCTATTTATTTGTGAGAAAATGCTTCATTAAACTACAATTTTAAAAAAAAATCATAAAAGCGCTTGTCATTAATTTGATAAGCACTTTTTTAATACATTCATATCAAACAAAAAAACATAAAATATGGAAGCATTAAAGAAGGAAAGTAAAGGTAAAACAGTAGTTGCTTGGCAATATTTTTTAATAGGACAAGGTTATTCAAAAATCGTAGCCGATGGCGATTTTGGAAAAAATACGCACGATGCCACTTTGGATTTTCAGCGTAAGCATAAATTGCTTGCGGATGGAGTGGTGGGAAACGACACATTTCTTGTTGCAATGAAACTTGGATTTCAGTTAGTGGTTAATGATGCCGATGCTGCAAAGGATGGTCCTAACTGGCCTACGGCTCCCGATTTTAAACCACTTAGTCCATCACAAATAATTAATATGTTCGGCAAATTTGATTATAAAATAATGCCCGATAAAAGTACAGTGCAAATACTTGGCGATTGGGCAGCAAAAAATATTGTGAGTATAGAAATTCCGCAGATAAAAGGATTGCCGCCTTACAATGTGAAAAAAATAAGCGTTCACACTAAAGTGGCAAATCAATTTGTAAAACTTTTTAACGAATGGGAAAAAGCAAAACTTATTCCCCAGATAAAAACATTTGATGGCTCGTTTAATCCGCGCTTGGTGCGAGGCAGCAATTCGGTTTTAAGTAACCACACTTTTGGCATTGCCATAGATATTAACGTGCCGTGGAATAAACTGGGCGCAATTCCGGCTACAAAAGGGCAGGAGGGATGCATTAGAGAATTAATACCTATTGCAAACAAGCTTGGCTTTTATTGGGGCGGTCATTTTTCCAGAAAAGATGGAATGCACTTTGAGGTTGCGAAAATTATCTAAGATTAACTTCCCGCAAATAAAAATTTATTGGGAGTGATAATGTTTTGCTTTAATGCAAACAACACCAAGCCTGCTGTGTTATTGATGCCCAGTTTGCTCATTATGTTTTTGCGGTGAGTAGTTACCGTGTGCACACTTATACAAAGTTTATCGGCAATTTGTTTGTTGCTCAATCCTTCGGCTACTAATTGTATAATTTCTACTTCGCGCGATGAAACACGAATACCATCGCATGATATGGCACTTACGGTAATATCATCGGCAGGTAATACGGCTTGTATTATTTTGCCGCAAAAGAATTTTTCGCCTTTAGCGGTTGCGTAAATGGCTTCGTTTATTTCCACTTTATCGCAATCTTTTAATAAATAACTAAGCGTGCCGGCTTCTATGGCGTTAGCAACTGCTAATTGCCCAAGTGGTGCGGTAATAGATAATAAATTGGTATTAATTGAGATTGCTTTTATTTTTTCTATATCTCTTAAAGAAAAGCCATCAGACGCATGGTCAATAATAACTACATCGGGTTTTGTTTTCTCTGTTTTAGCTATAAGTTCCGCACTTGTATCGCAATCGCCAAGCAATATAAAATCACGATTTTCGCGCACCAATGCCTTTATTCCCTCCCGTGTAAGGTAGTTGCTATCGGCTACTATTATCTTGATTTTCTCCATTTTTATTATTTAGAATGATTTTAAACAGCGCAAATCTATACTTTACTATCATACCAGCCAAATTTATTTCGCTTGTATTTTTTAACATTTAGCTGTTAGCTGTTGAAAGCTAAATTACATCGTAAGTAATCCCCTCTTCGGCAATATGGCTGTGTTCAAAAATTGGCAGTGCTTCGTTTAGTAACACCGAAACATCGTTATAGCGAGCTGAGAAATGACCAAGCATTAATTTTTTCACATTTGCTTTTAATGCAATGGTTGCTGCTTGTGCAGCGGTAGAATGGTAGGTTTCCGTTGCTCTATCGGCTTTATCGTTAGCAAAAGTAGATTCGTGGTAAAGCAGGTTGCAGTTTTTAATTTGTTCAATAATAGGTTCGTGGTAACAAGTATCTGAGCAATAGGCATAGCTGCGGATTTCGGCAGCAGGTAGTATTAGTTCGGTGTTTGGTATAACTTTTCCGTCAGGTAAAGTGTAATCATCTCCGGCTTTAATGGCATTAATGTATTCTACAGGTATTTTATATTCCGCCAATTTTTCTTTTTTCAAATTACGCTGGTGAGGCATTTCGGTGAACAAAAAGCCGCAGCAGGCCACACGGTGATTAAGCGGTATGGTTTTTACAGCCAAGTGTTTGTTTTCGTAAATAACTTTATTTTGCGTGGTATCTATTTCAATAATTTTTAGCTGATAACGTAAACAGGTATCAGAATATTTGTGAATTACATCTATTATATCTTTTAAACCTTTCGGGGCGTATATGGTAAGTTCATTGGTGCGGCCAAGCAAATGTAAGGTGCCGAGTAATCCGGGCAAACCATAAAAGTGATCGCCATGCAGGTGGCTGATAAAAATGGTATCCATCTTTTGCAGGCGTACTCCATATTTTCGTATTTGAATTTGGGTAGCTTCACCACAATCTATTAAATAGCAATGCTCGTTAATATTTACTATTTGTGCACTTGGGTTTCGGTTAGCTGTGGGTGTGGCAGAACTGCTGCCTAAAACGGTAACAGAAAAATTTCGCATCAGCGATTAATAACCATTCGTTTGGTTATGTTTTGTTCGCCATTGCTGATGGTATAAATATAGATACCCTCGTTAAGCTGCTGCCCATCAAAATTGAATTTATTTATCCCTTGCTTGGCTTTTATTTGCCTTGTAAATACCATGCTGCCAACTAAATTATAAACCTTTATTGTTACCTCATCCGGATCGGGCGAGTTAAACTCAATCAGCGTATTTCCTTTAAACGGGTTGGGCTGATTTTGTGCAACCGTAAATTTATCTTTATCAGAATCAGGAATACTACTTGGCGCGTTTATTTTTATTTTGTAGTAAGTAATTACATAGTTGTTTGCAGTTGAGGAGCCGCCCAAATAATTAAAAGTTGGTATTGTTAAGTTATAAGTTCCTGTATCATTGATAGTAGGAGTACCCGTAATCACTACGCATCCCTTTGTATTACCTCTCCACGAACAACGATTAGGACTTGTGCCATTGTTCCAGCAAGCGTATGTAAACCCATTTGGTAAGCCTGTTATGTTACCTAAAACGGTGCTGTCCCATGCTATTGGCGGAAGCCATGTAATTGGCTGTGTATCTTGCGGAACTTTAATAGTAATGAGTTGTAAATATGCCTGGTTGGCATATCCTTGTACAAAGCCGGTTGCACTATCAGGGTAAACTCCGGGGTTTACCGGATTATTGGGATCGGGAGTACAGTTTTGCGAAAAAACAGCGGTTAAACCTGTAGAAAAAAATAATGCTACGAGTAAAAATTTATTCATTGTAAATGGTTTTGGAGGTGATTAGTTTTCTGTGCTTTTGCGAGCTAATTCAGCATTGCTGAACAGCGCCAAACACTCTTCGGCAGTAGCACCTATTTTAAGAATAGAATCTAATTGAGAAATAGTAATTAGTTTTTTTACCGATTCGTTTAAACCCGTAATAACTAATGCGCCATTTGAGTTTTTGCACAAGCGGTTAGCCACCAAAATAGCACTAAGCCCCGATGAATCGCAATAGCGGGTTTTTTCTAAATCCAATAAAATGTTTTTTACGCCTTCGGCATTTAGCACCACTAACTCCGATTTTAACGATGGAGCCACATTGCTATCCAACTTCTCTACACTGGTTTTAATGTGTGCGTATTTATCTTTTTTATCTACCGAAAACGACATTTTTATTTTTTAGGAAAGCAAATATAATAAAACTTTATATACAAAAAGCCTTGTTTTATCAGCTAAATTAATTGATTTGGCAAAAAAAAACCCTTCGGACTTCCGAAAGGTTTTTTTGAAAAATATCAATTATTAGTTCATGTGCTTTAGGTTCAATCCGTACATAACAATAAATGCGATTGGGAAAATCATTCCTAAAATCCAAAGACCCGCAAATAAAGCACCGCCTAAGCCAGCAGTACCTACTAAAACCATTGGGATGATAATTGCTAAAGCATGACCTGCAACATACATATAGTAACCTGTTTTTTTCTGTTTCCACATTGATAATGCTCCAAGTAAACAAAGCAAATTAGCAATAATGTTAACTGCCGCAAGTATATAAGCGTATTTTGCTAACAACATTGCCGATTCCATCATACCGCCCATAACATCGCCAAGTGCATCCATACTTTTGTTCATAGCATCGCCTGTTTCGCCACCAGTCATTGAACTTAAGCTGTCAGTAAGTGTATTCATGCTGCTGCTCATTTCGTTAGAATAGCCACTTAGCAATTCCATCGATTTTTGAGTAGCGCCAGCAGTTACTAATGACCATAGACCACCAAGTAATCCAAGTCCGGCACCAATAAAAGTTAAAATACAAAGTACTGTTAAAAAAGATGGGCGTTTTTTAGCTCCCGAAGCATTTTGATCGATTGTTTCCATTTTTAGTTTTTTAGTTTAAAGGGTTAAATTTTGGCAAATCAACCACTATTTATCGATATTACAATATTGTTCATCGGTAAATTATAAACATTTTGTCATTAGTAATTATGCTTATTTTTGGCAAAAATGGTATCTGCAGTATTTAACAAATAGGTTTCGTTAAAATAATATAAGTAATTGAAAATCAATTCAAATAAGCTAATAGATATTCGCTCTTTTTTCAATCAAGAGCTTAGCGCCATGTACGATAAATTAGAAGTTGACAGCTTTTATTTTATATGTATTAATTCTTTTTCGGGCATTAGCCGAACTCAGTTTACTGCCAACCCTAATTTATCTGTAAGCGAATCGGAATTATTGAAATATAATTTTGCAGTAAAAGATTTAAAACGTAATAAACCCATTCAATACATAATAGGCAGCACGCCTTTTGCCGATTGCATTATTTATGTAAACGAACACGTGCTTATTCCGCGCCCAGAAACTGAAGAATTGGTAATGGGAATAGTAAAACAAAATAAATTTCATTCGCCCTACATTATTGATATTTGCACCGGAAGCGGCTGTATTGCCATTTCCCTAAAAAAACACATTCCGGCTGCCACCGTTTTTGGTGCAGATATTTCTGTTCCTGCCATTGATTTGGCAAATAAAAACGCTTGTTACAATAACAATGAGGTAAGTTTTTTTATTGCCGATGCGCTTAAGTTAACGCAACATGCCGATAAAAAATACGATATAATAGTTAGCAACCCGCCCTATGTGCTGCTTTCGGATAAAGCAGAAATGAGCAAAAATGTACTTGACTATGAGCCGCATTTGGCATTGTTTGTTGATGACACCGATCCATTGCTCTTTTATAAATCCATAGCCAACTTCGCAGCCAATAATCTTGAAAATGAGGGCTTACTATATTTTGAAATACACGAGCGCATGGGCAAGGCAATGCAAGCGATGTTGAAAGAAAAAGGATTTAAATCTGTGAATATACTTAACGACTTTAGCGGGAAACAGCGTTTTGCAGTTGCATCGCTTAATACCAATCAGTTTTTTAATGCCGAAAGCACACAATAATATTTTGCTCGTTTAATATATTATTTTACATTTGCAGCCCTTAAAAATAACAAGTAAAAAAAGTAAAGTCATGTCAAGAATTTGTCAAATAACCGGAAAAAGAGCTTTAACAGGCAATAAAGTATCGCACTCTAACCGCAAAACAAAACGTAAATTCAATATAAATTTAAAAGCAAAGCGTTTCTTTTTAGCCGAAGAAAACCAATGGATCACTTTAAAAGTATCTACTTCGGGCATGCGTAACATCAGCAAAAATGGTCTTTATGCTTGTGTTAAAGAAGCCCGCGCTAACGGATTTATTAAATAAAACACTCACCATTTTATACAAAAGACGTTGTTACCTTTGTAGCAGCGTCTTTTTAGTTTTATTATGATTCATAAAGCAGTTTTAATTTCTTTCTTAACTTTTGTTTTTGCGGCATCGGCCCAAAACAAAAAGCCGCTTTACGATAACGATTATTTAACCAAAGAGTTTCACCAAAGCCGCAGAACAGCTTTAATAGAGAAGATGCCCGAGGGTTCGGTAGCTTTCTTTTTTTCTGCACCCGAAAAAATACGCAGCAACGATGTGGAATATCAATTTAAACAAGACCCCGATTTTTATTATTTAACCGGTTGCCGCGAAACTAATTCGATGCTCGTGATTTTTAAAGACGAGCAAGATGTGGACGATGCGTTAACACACGAAATTCTTTTTATTCAGGACAAAAATATTTTTGAGGAGCGATGGACGGGTGTGCGAATGGGAAGAGACAGCGCAAAAAAAACACTTGGTTTTAAGTGCACTAAAAACGCATCGGATTTTGCCGATTTTAAAATTGACTTGAAAAAGTTTAAAACCATTTTATACACCGATAAATTTTACGATGTGCCCGATGATAAAACCGACCGTGGCGATTTGGCAAGTTTAATAAAACATCTAAAACTTAAAATAGAAATATCGGAAGCTAAAACTAACCTCACAGATTTATCGCTGATAATGGCCGAACTGCGCCAAAATAAAATGCCCGAAGAAATTGTGCTGATGCGAAAAGCAATTAAAATGACCTGCGATGCACACAGAGAAGTAATGAAAGCACTTGAGCCGGGCATGACCGAATACCAATCGCAGGCGATAATGGAATACATGTTTAAGAAAAACGGATCGGAATATCCGGGCTACCCCTGCATAGTGGGTGGTGCCGAAAATTCATGTATTTTGCATTACACCACCAACAGGCGCAAGTTGCAAAAAGGCGAATTGCTTTTAATGGATTGCGGTGCCGAGTATCACGATTATTCTGCCGATGTAACCCGCACAATACCTGTGAGCGGAAAGTTTTCGCCCGAGCAAAAAATTATTTACAACATAGTACTTGATGCACAAATGGCAGGAATAAAAAAATGCATTGCCGGTAATGATTTTCGTGATCCGCATAAAGAAGCGTATAAAATTATAGGCCAAAAATTATCAGAACTTGGCATTATCAAAAATCCGAACGAGGCAATTAAATATTTTTTTCATGGCACTTCGCATTATTTAGGTTTAGATGTGCATGATGCAGGACTTTACAATGCGCTTGAACCTAATCAGGTTATAACGGTGGAGCCGGGCATTTATATTCCGGCAGGCAGCAACTGCGACCCCAAATGGTGGAACATCGGCATCAGAATAGAAGATGACATACTCATCACCACAGGTGCTCCCGAAAATTTATCGGCAGGTGTACCCAAAATTATAGATGAAATTGAAGCGCTCATGAAACAAGAAAGCGTTTTTAACCTTATCAGATAAAAAACTAATATTTCTGATAATTGTTTTTTGTTTAGTAAACAGTATTAAATATATTTGTTTACCCTTAACCCCTGATTAAATGAAATTAATTTACTCTCTTGTTGTTTGCATATTTTTGTCAAGCAATTTTATAACTGCACAAACCACAGTAACATTTAACCACATCGGAGCCATGCAAACATTTGTGGTGCCTGGCGGTGTTTTTAGTATTGATGTTGATATGACCGGAGCTTCCGGTGGCGATATCGGCAATATGTCGCAAGCACCATTTGGTGGCCAGGGCGGACGTGGCGGACGAGTGCAATGCACTTTTCCGGTTACACCCAACTCCACCATTTATTTATTTGTGGGCGGCCACGGAACAGGCGATAGCTTAACGCTGACTTGTTTTACCGCTAACGGAGGTTTTAATGGTGGCGGCATCGGCTATGGCGGATACAATTCTTTTAACTACAATGCAGGTGGTGGTGGTGGCGCATCAGATATTCGCATAGGTGGAATGACACTTACCGACAGAAAATTAATTGCAGGTGGTGGTGGTGGCGCATCGTGCTCGGGTTGCACTGGTGGCGCAGCACTTGGTGGGCACGGTGGTGGCTTGGCAGGACAAGACGGCCAATCAATATCGTGTTTTCCAACTTGTAATTTTGGATACGGTGGCACGGCAATAGCCGGTGGCGCTAATGGCTCATGGGCCTGCACCGTAGGAAATTCTACTCCGGGCGCTTTAGGCATTGGCGGAAATGGTGAACAAGGCCCTAACGTAACTTGCGGTGCAGGAGGCGGAGGCGGAGGCGGATACTATGGAGGCGGAGGCGGTGGCTTAGGACCCGGTGGTGGTGGCAGCAGCTATACCGATAACTTAGCAACTAACGTAGTACACACACAGGGATTTCATACAGGCGATGGATACATCAGCATCACTTACGATAATTGTTTTGCTTTCAGTTTAGCTGCCGCTAACGATTCGGTTTGCCAAGGCGGACAAACTTCTTTATTAGCTCAAGGCGGAACTACTTACACTTGGTCTCCGGCAAATACACTTAGCTGTACTAATTGTCAAAACCCCATTGCATCGCCTACGGTAACCACTTGTTACACTGTTACAGTAGCCGATACAGGTAACTGCACCATTACTGATACAATATGTGTGGTAGTTTTAAACTGCACAAGCATTGAAGAAGAATTAACTGCTTCCGATATTTCATTGGCGCCCAATCCGTTTAACACCAGTTTTGTAATCAACTTTAGCAAAAGCACAGCAGCAACCCTGCAAGTGTTAAATGTGCTTGGCAATGTGGTTTACACCGAACGTGTTAACGGCAAACAAGCCAATATTAATATTGCCGAAATGCCGATGGGCATTTACTTAGTGCGTATAAATACCACCACAGGAAGCATTACTAAAAAAATAATTAAGCAGTAATTACCACCTAAAAGGTTTCACTTTTATATTTTTTTCGCTATCGGCTATTAGTGCCGTAAGGCGATTTATGCGAGTGCTTTCTTGCTTGGCTGTAATAACCCAGTGGATGGCGGTACGTTTATACGATTGTGCCATGGCATTAAAATTTGTCCAAGCAGTTTTGTTAGCTTTAAATTTTCTCTCGAAAGCAGCACTTAGTTTTTTCTCGGTAGTTTCGTAAGCATATATTGCCGATTTTGCCGCTTCGCGTTTTTCAAAAGCAGCAATGCCTTCGGGGCGCATTAATTTTAGTTTTATAAGTGCTGCCACTTTATTTATGTTAATAGTACTCCATATACTTTTTGGCTTACGCGGAGTAAAACGTATGCAGTAGCTTTCGGTATCTATTGATTTTCGAATACCATCTATCCAACCAAAACACAGCGCCTGATCTACCGATTGGCTCCAAGTCATACTTGGTTTGCCGCTATCTACTTTATAAAAACCAACAAGCAATTTGGTTTTTTTCAAATGGTTTTTCTCTAACCATTTTCTAAAATCATTTTCTGTTTTAAAAAATAACGGGTTCATCGTTTACGTTTTGTGTGCTTACAAAGTTGTGAAACATACCACAATCTATATATGCTTACACATAGCCAAAGTAGGGAAAACAAAATAAAATTTATACATTTGTTTTGATGACATTTTTCAACAACCATATTGAACAAATAAAAATGCATCCGCTACCAGCAAGGTAAAAGCGCTTTTTGCTTTTGGATCTGTTACAAATGAAAACTTTAGCGTTAACAGCGATGTGAACTTGGTTGTGGAAATTTAAGATACCGACCCATTAATATACTCGGATAATTATTTTAGTTTGAAAGAAAAACTCGAACAAATATTTAACAGGCATGTGGATCTTTTAGAACAAAAATGTATCCGCATCCTTTATTGAAAAAAGAGATAGACAAAACCAAAGTGCTTATTTATGAGGCATGAGATTGCTACTTGCTTAGCCGACATTAAACAGGCAATAATCGAGATTAATCAATTCCTTCCGGAGAAAAAAGATTTTCTTCAATTTCAAAAAGACATAAAAGCCAAAAGGGAAATAGAGCGAAATATTGAAATTATTGGCGAAGCAGTAAAAAGAATTTTAAAATCGCAGCCCGATTTTCCAATAACAAATGCGAAAAAAATTATTGATACTCGCAATAGAATTAGCCATGGTTGCGATAGCGTTTCTGAAGATATTATTTGGGCAATTGTAATTCGCGAAATACCCAAGCTTGACGAAGAAGTTAGCCGCTTATTTGAACAGTACAAATAGTTTTTTACCGCTTTAGTTTCTCAGGTTTATTGCCATTTAACTTATATACGCCATCACCATTAGTGCCAATCAAAATTTCGCCTTTTTTATCTTTATAAATAACTTCTATTCCGCTGCTATTTACACCAACTGACTTATAGTTAACAAAACGATTTCCATCATACAGCCACAATTCGCCTTCGCCTGTGCCTAACAATAAGTTGCCGTTGTCATCTTCATTTATTGCCCACACTCTTGCAAGTGTTCCGTTTATTGGTTTTCCGGTTTTTATAAATGCGCTGTTACTTAACTCTTGTTCATCAGTAACATTAGTTAATCTTTTTCCATCATACATAAGTAATCCTCTGCCATTATTTCCAAACCAATAATTTCCGTTTTTATCTTCTATTATACTAAGCACACCATTGTTAATTTCGGTTGCTACGTTCATTTTAAAATCACCGAAATTTATTTTCATCTTTCCATTGCTGTATCTGCCAATTCTGTTTTTGCAGATATTTCTTCTGCTCCCGTTGGCTTAGTTTGATCACTACAAGTAGCTATTACCATCCAAATACTTATTAGTGAAATTACTTGTTTTGGCATTATTGTTCTCAAACATAAAAAAAGGGAAGTGTTTATATTATTTAGCAACTGCCACATTTTTGCCAAGTGTTTTAAATCGCACACCGTTTTTTTTGCAAAACAGTTATTGTTATGTGCCTTGTTTTACTCAGTTTTAAGTCTTGCACTATACCCGATTTTCCCTTGTGTGTTCCCGCGAACAATTTTTATCCCTGACTGCAGAAGGCAGGCGCAGGTTCACAAATAATAAATACTTGGTGCTAATTAATAACGGTTAAAAAAATGTAGTTAATCAATTAGCACAAAAAAAAAGCTCCGATACACCTTGTTCAAGCAAGGGCAGCGGGGCGCTTCCGTTCAGGTTTACGAGCACCGCCAAGCATTTGTATACCAACTGGTAGGTTTTAGCCCATACTCGTAAAAAAACGGGCTCTGGAGTTTGCTTTTGTTCAAGCGGAACTTAAAGGTGTTGAAGCAAAAGTAGCCAACGCTTCAACGGAAGTTAAAGGTATTTGAGCAAAAGCAGGTCAAACTCGTCATCCCTCCACATACTAATGACGACCCAATGCCGGCATTTAATGGCTCTTTTTCATGTATAAAGCCATCGGTGAAAAACAAAAAAAAATTTGCCGTGTAAGCAATAAATTATACATTTGCAGCCCTAATAAAAATAACAATGGCAAAAAGAGGAAACCGAATACAGGTTATATTAGAGTGTACCGAGCATAAAACCACAGGTTTGCCGGGTACATCGCGTTACATTACGCAAAAAAACAAAAAAAATTCGCCTGACAGGTTGGAGATAAAAAAATACAACCCAATCTTAAAGAAAATGACTGTTCACAAAGAAATTAAATAATAGTTTGATGCAAGGATTTGGGACAATTGAAATCCTCAAATCTTAAGTCTAACATCTAAAATCTAAAAAAATGGCAAAGAAAGTAGTGGCAACATTAAAAACCGGAAAAGGCAAAGATTTTACTAAAGTTATAAAAATGGTAAAATCACCTAAAACAGGTGCTTATTCATTTAAAGAAGAAATAGTGCATAACGATCATATTAAAGATTTTTTGTCGCAAAAATAAAAACTGCGCATTAAGCATATTAAAGCTTCTCAGTAATAATGAGGAGCTTTTTTTTTGATGATAAATTATAGCAGCAATTAAATGGGATTATTTAGTTTTTTAAGTAAAGAAAAAAAAGAGAAACTCGATCAAGGAATTTTTGTAACCCGCAAAAGCTTTTTCGGCAAGTTGGCTAATGCCATAATGGGCAAAGCCACTGTAGATGATGAAGTGCTTGATAACTTGGAAGAAGTGCTGATAAGTGCCGATGTGGGTGTGGATACAACACTAAAAATTATAGAACGCCTGCAAAAGCGTGTGGCTGCACAGCGCAGCATTAATACTGCCGAGCTTAATGCCGTGCTGCGCGAAGAAGTGGCAGCACTAATGGAAACACCCGAACACAATGCCACTGCCGATTTTAAAATTACTAACGGCAAAAAACCGTATGTGATAATGGTGGTGGGCGTAAATGGTGTGGGCAAAACTACCACGATAGGTAAATTAGCACATCAGTTTAAGCAAGCGGGTAACATGGTGGTGCTGGGTGCTGCCGATACTTTTAGAGCAGCCGCAGTTGACCAATTAAAAATATGGGGACAGCGTGCCGATGTTACAGTAGTATCACAAGGGATGAATGCCGATCCGGCTTCAGTTGCTTTTGATACTTTATCATCGGCAGTAGCAAAAAATGCCGATGTGGTGATTATAGATACCGCAGGGCGATTGCACAATAAAGCTAATTTAATGAGCGAGCTGGGTAAAATAAAACGGGTGATGCAAAAAGTGGTGCCCGATGCTCCGCACGAAATATTGCTGGTGCTTGATGCATCTACCGGGCAAAATGCAATAGCGCAATGCCGCGAGTTTACAGCCGTCACCGATGTGAATGCACTTGCGCTTACAAAACTCGATGGCACAGCTAAAGGCGGTGTGGTAATTGGTATTTCGCACCAATTTAAAATTCAGGTAAAATATATTGGAGTGGGCGAGAAGCCCGAAGATTTACAAGTGTTTAACAAACACGAATTTGTTGATTCCTTTTTTAAGGAGTAGAATTATCTGTACACTTTGGGGCAACCAATTTTAGCGCTACCTATTTTAAATCCAACACGAATTTCCCAAACACGGTTTTTTATATCTACCAAATCTGTATTGTACGATAAGTTAGCTGCCGGATTATAGTGCAACTCAATAATAGGTTTTAAGCGGCTGTAAGTAATAAATTCCCAACCAATGCCTGCCGACCAAGTGAAATGTAATTTAGAAAATGTATCGGTAACGGATGGTGTACTTTGTTTAAATAAATATTCTACGCGCGGTCCTACTAATAAATAAGGGTAGCCATCGTATGTTTCGCCACGGAGCATTAAAAAATTATTCCAGCAGATATAGTCTAACTTGTTTTTATCGCCCGTAGGTTTATATTTTGTTCCTTTCATGTTGTACTGTAATTCTGTTCTCCACCTAAAATTATAGTGGCTAAAAAATTCGGCTAACAACTCGCCATTAAAACGATAAACAAATTTGTGTTTTTCTTTTGCCGTAGCGCCATCGGGCATGGTGGTAAACCATTTTTGCTTGCCCATGCTTAAGCCGCCCATCAGGCCCCAGCCCTGAAAAAATTGGGCATTAGCACTTAGTGTTATTGCTGCAAGGAAAACTAAAATAGTGGTGCGTTTCATCAGCACTAAGTTAGTAATGTAAGCCAATGCGCATAAATTATCAGCAGTGATTTAATCAACATTGTTTTGTGAGTTTTCGCCCAAATTTTTTCCTACATTCGCACCTCATAAATTACACAACAACATGAGTTACGACTTAATAGTTATAGGCAGCGGCCCGGGTGGCTATGTGGCTGCTATACGTGCATCGCAATTAGGATTAAAAACTGCAATTGTAGAGCGCGAAAATCTTGGTGGTATTTGTTTAAACTGGGGTTGTATTCCTACCAAAGCATTGTTAAAATCGGCACAGGTGTTTGAGTATTTAAAACATGCAGCCGATTACGGAATAAAAGTTACAGGAGGCGATGCTGATTTTTCGGCAGTGGTAAAACGCAGTCGCGATGTTGCCGATGGAATGAGCAAAGGCGTACAATTTTTAATGAAGAAAAATAAAATAGATGTTATCAAAGGTTTCGGAAAAGTGAAATCGGGCAAGAAAGTGGAAGTGAAAGATGATGCAGGAAAAGTAACCGTGTACGATGCTAAAAATATAATTATTGCAGTGGGCGCTCGTTCGCGCGCATTACCTAATTTGCCTCAAGATGGTAAAAAAATAATTGGTTATCGCGAGGCAATGGTATTGCCTAAAATGCCTAAAACAATGCTGGTAGTGGGTTCGGGAGCTATAGGCAGCGAGTTCGCTTATTTTTATGCTACGATGGGAACAAAGGTTACGCAAGTAGAGTTTATGCCAAACATTGTTCCGGTTGAAGATGAAGAAGTATCAAAACAACTTGAAAAATCTTTTAAGAAAATTGGTATTGATGTGATGACATCATCCGAAGTATTATCGGTAGATACTAAAGGCGATGGCTGCAAAGTAAAAGTGAAAACGCCTAAAGGCGAACAAATTATTGATTGCGAAATTGTTTTATCGGCAGTGGGTATTCAAACTAATTTAGAAAACATAGGGCTGGAAGAAGTGGGCATTGTTACCGATAAAGGAAAAATAATTACTAATCCGTATTACCAAACCAATATGCCTGGATATTATGCCATAGGCGATTGTGTGGGCGGGCAAGCATTGGCGCACGTTGCTTCTGCCGAAGGAATTATATGTGTAGAAAAAATTGCCGGACATCATCCTGAGCCACTTGATTATAATAATATACCGGGCTGTACTTATACTTCGCCCGAAATTGCATCGGTAGGTTACACCGAAAAACAAGCGAAAGAAAAAGGATATGAACTAAAAGTGGGCAAGTTTCCTTTTAGCGCAAGTGGCAAAGCAAGTGCTGCCGGCAGCAAAGATGGTTTTATAAAAGTTATTTACGATGCTAAATATGGCGAGTTGCTGGGGGCGCACATGATAGGTGCTAACGTAACCGAAATGATTGCAGAAATTGTGGTGGCTCGTAAATTAGAAACTACCGGACACGAAATGTTACGTGCCGTGCATCCGCACCCCACTATGAGCGAAGCTGTAATGGAAGCTACTGCAGTCGCTTATGGCGAAGTAATTCATTTGTAAAAAAATAAAGAGAAAATAATAGCTGCATGAAAATAATTTGTGCAGCTTTTTTATTTCATTTGCTTTAGAAGCCAGTTAAGTGCTTCTTTTTCAGAATTAAAAAATTTTGTTTTGTGTTTCGGTTTCTGCACTTTATAAACAAAGTTGGCAATTAACCGGTGCGCCAAATTTTTTATAACAAAAGCTTCGGCAATTTTTAAATTACAGCGCTCCGGGGTTGACCAATAATTGCGAGCATCTATCGAAACCGTAGCCCCATCATTAACTATTGTTAAAAAATAAACAGGAAAAGAATCAACCATTTTTTCATAAACCAATCGTGCTTCATCAAGCATTTCAGTATCCACATGAGCATTGGCGTTTATTTCTACTCGCAAAAAATTACTTTTAATGCGTGTAACAGTAGCAAAACTTGTTTTTATCACATTATTAGGCATTGCCATAAAGCAGCACGAAAGTAATACTAAATATTAAAAATAGTAGTGTTATATTTTTACCCCGATAATAAGTATGTCATCCACCTGTTCTAAGTTACCGCGCCAGTTTTCAATTGCATCAGCAAGTATTTTGCGCTGCTCGGGCATTGGTTTTTCGTTAATTGTAATTAAAAGTTCTTGCAATTGCTTGTACTTAAATTTTTTGCCTCTTGGTCCGCCAAACTGGTCGGCATATCCATCCGAAAAAATATAAATACAATCGCCTTGCATTAAATCTATAACATGATTTGTAAACTGCGCCATTTGTCCAGGTGTCGATGCACCTACCGAAAATCTATCGCCATTAATTTCGGTTGCTTGCTTTTCGCGAATAATCCATATAGGATTAAATGCGCCAGCGTATTGCAGTTTTTTTAAATCTTTGCTCACGCTGCATAGTGCAATGTCCATTCCATCTTTCACAGTGGCTTCATCGGCACTTTGGTTTAATGATTTTGCGAGGCCTTTGTTTGCCGCATTTAATATCGCAGCCGGATTGGTTAATCCATATTCATTAACTGCTTGGTTTAATAAATTATAACCAAGTATGCTCATAAATGCCCCAGGTACACCGTGTCCTGTACAATCAGCAGCAGCAAAAAGCAAATCATCGCCCCAGGTTTCAAACCAATAAAAATCTCCGCTCACAATATCTTTTGGTTTAAATAATATAAACGATTGCGGAAAGGATTCCGTCATTTTTGGCAACGGAGGCAAAATAGCTTGCTGCAAGCGTTTAGCATAACGTATGCTGTCCTTAATATCTTTATTTTGCTCTTCTACAATTGTGTTTTTTTCCTCAATCAATTTGTTTTTTTCTTCCAACTGAATGTTAGCAGTGTTTTTTTGACGATATCCTCTGAAAACCAAAAACGCAAGTAAAATAAATAAACCTGCAAGCGCACTCACAAAATAAAGTATGATACTTTTTCTTCCGGCTTCCAGATCCTGATTAATTGTTTTCTCGCGCAGTATTTCGTTTTCCTGTTCTTTTTTATCGGTTTCGTATTTTTTTTCTAACTCATTTGTAAATTCCATGTTTTCTCGATTGTATATCGAATCGTTCAGTTCTATATAAAGATTTTTGTACTTAAATGCGCTATCGTATATATTCAGTTTAAAATAAATATCTGCCAATGGTCCGCACGATTGTAGCATCTCAGGTAATTGTTCCGATTGTTTTGCAATTTGCAATCCTTTATAAGCATATTCAGCTGCCTGTTTTAATTTATTTTGCAGGCAAAGTATTTCCGAAATATTAATATATGTACTCGCCAAACTATAAGTTTTGCCCGATGCCAGTTTTAAATCAGCAGATTGTTTCATGTAATTTAATGCTTTCTCATAGTTTTTTTGGTTGTATTCCATCAAACCCAAATTGTTTAATATCTCAGGAACACTTGAAAGCATGTTTTTATCTTTTGAAAGTTTTAGTGCATCGCTGTAATACTTTTCAGCATTTATATAATCATTCTTAGTTGTGTATAGCAACGCCATATTCGAGTAATCCATAATTATATCAATTGCCATATTTAGCGACTGATGCAGTTCCAAAGATTTCTTCCAATAATCTTCTGCCTTTTGCATATCATTTAATCTGTAAAAGCAGCTTCCTAAATCGGAATACAATAGGGCAGTAAATTTCTTATTGTTTACTTGTTCATCAAATATTTTAAGGGCATCAATAAGATATACAATTGCCTTTTCAAAATTGCCCTGAAACACATAACCTACGCCCAATGAACGCTTGCAGCGGCCTAACCCTTCTGTATAATTGTTTTTCTGCGAAACTTCTATGCCTTTTGAAATGTATTTTTCTGAAGTATTAAAGTTACCTCTTTGTAATTCAATAAAACTTAAACTACAACACAGCTCAACTATTTTTGAGTAATTGCCGAGTTTTTCACTCAATGCAAGGGCGCATTTATAATACTTTTCAGCATTATCATACCCCGAATTTTTTTCATAAAACTTGCCGGCATTTATGTAAATATTTAGTTTAGATGTATCTGCTGATGTGTTATTAATCACCGTGTTAACACTATCAGAAAAAAAATCTGCCCTTACAGTTGAAAAAAACAGAATGCACAAAATTATTTCTGTATACAGAAAAACCTTGATATTATTAGGTTTTAGAGAGAAGCGCACTGTGCTTTTTTTGTTTTTTTTGGAAAGATATATAATATTTTATTATAAATTGGCGCTCACAAACTAAAAAAATAACTTATGGCAACAGGAACAATTACAACAGTAAACCCTGATAAAATATCAGGAACAATTACATTAGATGACGATGGTGGTACGTATGGATTTAGTGACACTAATTTTCCATCAACAGGATTGGCACCAACAAATCCAGCTACAACCGCTATTGATTTTGAAGAACCTACACCAATAGGCACAGGAGTAGAACCTGTAATTATTGAACCACCTGTAGAAATTACAACTACCGTAACTCAAGATTTTACTGTGGGCAAAGGTCAATCGCTTGTGGTGAGAAATAAAGGACATGTTAAAGGCAATGTGGTAATAGGCAGCGGATCACTTACAGTACAAGGTGGTGGCTTAGTAGAAGGTAACATAACCGTTAGTGATGGCGGCAATGTTAACTTACGAAACAATGGCCACGTTAAAGGTAACGTAGTAATAGGCAGTGGCAACGTAATGAAAATTGTGGGTGGCGGCAAATTAGAAGGATCCCTAACTATTACTAAAAGTAACAAGCTAATTATTGGGAACGATAATGGCGGAGGAATTATTACAGGCACTATAGATATAAAAAAAATCAGAAGGGTAGAAATTACTTCTACTTCAAAATTTAATTGCCCTTAATATTTTCTTAATTTTATGTGTTGAAAGCAACTATGGTTAACATAGTTGCTTTTTTTATTATGACTAAAGCACTAATAATAATTAGAGGATTACCGGGCAGCGGAAAAACTACGCTTGCTAAACTACTTTCAGAAAACGGTAAATACCCGTGTTTTTCTGTTGATGATTTTTTTACAGATGAGGCAGGTAATTATAAATTTGATTTTGAAAAAAATTACCTTGCCTATAAATCTTGCGAAAAAAATACCGAACAAGCAATGCTAAAAGGCGAGAGTAAAATATTTTTACATAATGTTTTTTCTATGGAGTGGGAGATAGCATTTTATCTTAAATTGGCCGCTACGTGCGGGTATCAGGTTCATTTTATTACCACCGAAAACAGGCATGGTGGGAAAAACACGCACGCTATAACGGATGAGCAACTAAAAAAAATGGCTGAGAATTTTAATGTGAAACTTATATAATTTGTTTCACTAATACTGCGGCAGAGTAGGTTTGTTTTGCATAATAGCATCTATTTTCACCATCGCATCATCCGTAATTTTTTGATACAAATCAATTGCTTTTAAATTTTCGGTAAGCTGCTCGGTTTTTGAAGCACCCAGAATTACTGTAGAAACGTTTTTGTTTTTCAAACACCAAGCCAACGATAAAAGCGAAACGCTTGAGTCCATTCCTTTAGCGAGTTTAGTTAGTTGTTTCACTTTGTTTATTTTGGTATCAATCATCACTCGGTCTTTTAACCAATCCATTCCTTCAATGCTAAGCCGCGTGCCTTTTGCAAATCCGTTATTGTACTTGCCTGTTAATAAACCCGATGCTAATGGCGACCATATAGTAGTGCCCATACCTTTGTGTTTAAATAAATGCAAGTATTCGTTCTCCATTTTTTCGCGCTCAAATAAATTATATTGAGGTTGCTCCATACTGGGCGGAGTTAAATTGTTTTTTTCTGCCACGTTATATGCCTCCATCAATTCTGAAGCACTCCATTCGGATGTGCCCCAGTAAAGTATCTTACCTTGCAGCACAAGATTGTGCATAGCCCAAACGGTTTCTTCTATTGGTGTGTTTTTGTCAGGCCGATGACAAAAATATAAGTCCACATAATCGAGTTGCAGGCGCTTTAATGATGCATTTATTCCTTCCCTAATATGTTTGCGGCTAAGTCCTGTTTGATTAGGTAATTTACCACCATCGCCAAAAAAAACTTTTGTTGCAATCACGTATGAACTTCTGTCCCATTTTTTCTTTTTCAAAATTGCGCCCATTACTTTTTCTGCCATCCCGCGCGAATATATTTCGGCACTATCAAAAAAATTAATTCCGCTATCGTAAGCCATGCTCATTAACTTATCTGATAATTTATCTTCTATTTGCTTGCCGAAGGTGAGCCACGAGCCAAATGAAAGTGCGCTTACCTGTATGCCGGCTTTTCCTAATCTTCTGTATTCCATTTTCTGTTTTGTTTAGTTGTTAAAAACCGCTAAGTACTTTATCTTTTGGATACTTAACCGAAAACGACATTTTTATTTTTTTATTCTCTCCTGTTGTAAGTTTGTAATTCCACGAAAGTTTTCCTTGAACAGCATCGTATTTTGCGCCTGTAGATTCCATTAACTCCACTTCAACATCTTTATTAGTTGATACAGGTATTTGATCTTCGATTAAAATTTCTATTTCTTGTTTCTTTTTATTGCGAACAGAAATTTCAAATGTGATTGTTTCCTTTTTTGTTAGGCCAATTACTTTCTTTTCGCAAAATTCCTGTAGCTTAATGCGAGTAACTACCACATTTTTATCGCGACCTAATGAAATATCAAGCGTATCGGTAGTGTTGCGGGTATTTAAAAATGACTTGCCGACATACACGCCTTCGTAAAATATATTTGCCTCACCGTTCATTAAATTATATTTATCCCAGCCCGTAATTTTGGCGAGTAAAAATGCGTCTTTATCAATTTTAGGCGCACAATAGTATTTGTAAGTTGCAGGCACACTAAATGTTTGAATATCTACCGCATACTTTTTATTGTCTGTAGGAATGGTGTAGGGGATATTAATTTCAAACGAAGTATTCACCTGGTTATCTACCATTGTTGTAAATGATGAGCTTGTATTAGAACTCACATTTTTTGTCTCTTCTTTTTTCGCGTCTACTTCTACTTCATAGGATGAGCTCGGAGGCATACTATTAGTATAACCATAAGAACTTGAATCCGATTTATCCTTGTACTGGTAATTATCATAGAGGTAAATATTCCAAGCAAGCATATTGGGTTGCGTGTTACTTTGATTAGGATTGGCTGTTGATAATGTAAGTTTTACCGCATCCCAATCGTAGCCAGTGTTTTGCCAGACTTTTGCTTTGTATTCTAATTTAATGGGGCTGTTATTATCAATCGCTCTTATATCGTAATATGGCATCCAACCGGCATTGCTAACCAAATAACTGATAAATAATTTTCCACTCACGGGCATTTTTGCCGAAACGCTTACAGTAACTTCTGAAACACTGGTTAGCTTTTTCGCATTCATTTCATTAATCTGAAGATTAATCTTATAGATTTGGTCTTGTAGTTTTTTTTCTTTTTGTTTTGATTCAAATGTTTTTAGCTGAATTTCGGTTAGGCGACTACGCAGCAAATTGGCAGCTTTTTCCAACTCAGCAACATTTACACCCGTGTTTTGCCCGCCAATACTTTTATTGGCGAGTAACATTTTTTCTTCTTGTTCGTATATCTCGCGTAATTGTTTTTGGAAGTCAAGTTTTGTTTGTAACGATTCCATTGAGTCCGTTAAAACTTTTATTTCCTTCGGCATGTCATTTTCAGTCAGGTAATTTAGTTTTCTTACCACAGATAAAATAGTGAAATCGGCATCGCCACGCGCCTGTATATTATCATTTAAAATATAAGGCGATAGGCCTTCAAATACAATATTTGTAGTTCCGGCAGGTATAGAAATACTTGCAACACTTGTAACCTGAGCTCCGCTTAAAAAAACGGTTACTTCATTTATATCTGATTTTACTAGTTTCGCATTTTCTTTTGAATAGGTTGCCGTGAAAATAAGTAAGGCCGTAACGGTAGTAATAATTTTATTATTCATGTTTCTGTTTTTTTAGTTCGTGTTAGAGATGAAAAGCGATGGTATATTCCATAAACCAAAAGAGCATCTATACGTAGATGCTCTTTTGTAAAAATATATAAAAATTGGTTAGTCGCGGTTATTACCTACAAAACGCATAATAAAATACAGCAATGTAGCTATAGATGCCAAGGCTGCAACAAAGTAAGTTAAGCCGGCCCAAGTAAGTGCATCTTTTGCTTCGCGGTTCTCTTGCTCATTGCGGGCAATATACGCACCATCAAGCCATTTAAGTGCCCGCTGGCTTGCATCTACTTCCACAGGTAATGTAACCAACGAAAAAAGTGTTATTGCTCCTTGGCAGATGATAACAATAATGAGTGCCGTGTTACCAAAATGCGGAGCTCCGTATGCTAAAAATGCCATTCCCATTAAAATAAAATTCATGAGCGTGGAGCCGATATTTACAATCGGAACCAGGGTAGAACGCATTTGTAGCCAAGAATATGCTGTGGCATGTTGTACTGCGTGTCCACATTCATGAGCAGCAACAGCAGCGGCTGCTATGTTTCTTCCATTGTAAACATCGTGGCTAAGGTTTACTGTTTTGGTTGCAGGGTTATAATGATCGGTAAGTTGCCCTTGAACGGATACCACTTTTACATCTTGTATTTGATAATCGCGCAACATTTTTTCAGCTACTTCTTTGCCGCTCATGCCAATTGATAGCGGTGTTTTTTGATACTTAGCAAATTTACTTTTTAGCCGGCTGCTTACAATCATACCTATTATCATAAATACAACTGTGATGGCTAATAATATAGGATCGAATCCGTAGAACATGTTTTTGTTTTTTAGTTAATACAAATTTACTTCTTTAATTGACGTTCAGCACAGTCAATTATTGTTCCTTAACATTTCTTAACACCACCCTGACAAAAATTATTTCCCTAAAAATATATTTTGACAGCAACCTTGTCATGCTGACAGTTTTTTTAGCGCTGGAATATAATTTGAATATGAATTTTCGTTTTTACAAAAATATGTTTAACCATTAAAAACTAAAAACGATGACACTGATTAAATGGAAAACCCCAAACCACACCGTGAGAAGAGAAACTCTTTTCCCTGAAATGCCAAGCATTTTCGATGATTTTTTAAACATGCGCCTCTTTGGTAGAGATTTTGCGGCACACATGCCTGCTGTAAATATTAGCGAGGAGGAGAAACAATTTGTAATTGAAATGTCGGCACCAGGATTTAATAAAGAAGATATTAAACTCGAAATTGAGGATTTTCTTCTAACAGTTAAGGGCGAACAAAAAGTCGAAAATAATATTGATGAGAAAAATTACAGTAGAAAAGAGTTTAGTTACGGTTCTTTTTCACGCTCGTTTACATTGCCCGAAAATGCTAATGCAGAAAAAATAGAAGCAAAGTACGAAAACGGCATTATGAAATTACTTATCCCTAAAAAGGAAGAGGAGCAAAAGAAAACGATACGTGAAATAAAGATTAATTAAATTATTGTAAGCCCTTTGCAATATGGCAGAGGGCTTACTTCCATTTCTTCCATTCACAGGCTGCTCTAAATCCTGTAAAGGCATTTGGAGCATCGTGCAATTGGGTTTTGTTGTTTTGTTCCAGGTAATGGTCTAAAATACTTCCGCCAAGCGTTTCGTTTAGCGTAAGGCAGTATTCACTTACATTACCCGATATATTATAATACACAGATTTTATTTTTCTTTTTCCATTTGTATGCGATTCCATGAAAACGGGTAACAATGGCAATTTGCCTTTTTCGGTTAAGTTGTATTGCACATTTGTGTTTCCTGCTTTTTTACTTGCGTTATAATTGTACGCTTTTGTCCATTCTTCTTTTGTAGGCAATCTGTATTCTGGATAGTGAAAAAAATTAGGGTTGGGTTTTAGGTTTTTGTATTCGCCTTTAAAATAGCGTTCAATTGTAAAGCAGTTTGACGCATCGTAATTCATGTTCCAATCCAAAATTCCTTCGGCAATTAGCGTGTATTCAAAAACTCTATCAGAGCGCCATTTGCAAAACGCAGTTGCTTGTTCGTAGCTAATTCCTACTATCGGATAATCTCGGTATTGCTTATTTCTGAAATAAGAAGTATCCAAATATTTTAAATCTGCACTTAGCTTTCCCCACACGGTAGTGTCGGGCAGGCAGTTTTTATATTCATTGCTGTTTTTACCATAAACGCGCTGTGTCCACCAAGTGTATTCAATCCAATCGAGGTTGCGAACTTCAGTTTCATCTAAAAAAACAGAATCGGGTGTTAGTAACATAGTACCAGGAGGTGCGTATTTTTTTGTGTAATGTTTTTTGCGAATAGTAAATCCGAATATTAAAAACAAGATGGCGAGAGTTATAGTGGTTTTTGATTTCATGCTTTTCGTGTTTTAAAAATCGTTAGTGATTTGGTTGCTTGCTTTAAGCAGTATCTCGAAAGCATTTTCAGCCATCAAGTTTTCTTTATCAAGTGTAGGGTTGATTTCCACCATTTCCAAACAGCAAATTTTACGTGAGCGCAGTAAATAATAGATAAGGTTACCTGCTTCTTTTTCTGTAATGCCTTGTGGTGCCGGTGTGCCGGTTCCTTTGCTAATGCTGCTATCCATGCTATCAACATCAAACGAAATGTAAACCACATCGCATTGGTCTAAATAGTTTAAGGATTCTATCGCGATACGCTCCACGGCCTTTCTTCGTATTTCTGCCAAGTTAAAAATCCGTACTTTATTTGTTTTTATCAAGTGATCTTCTTGTGGCTCAAAATCGCGAAGTGCAATAAAACATAAATCGGTGTAGTTTATTTTCGGGCAAATTCCACCTAAGTTTTTTAACTGATTCCAATGCTCCACCGTTTCTTCATCGGGTTTGTTCACGGCATTGGTCATGTTATCTTCTCCCAGCAAGGCAGCCAAAGTCATACCATGCATATTGCCCGATGGAGTAGTGTAAGGCGAGTGCATATCAGCATGAGCGTCAATCCAAATTACGCCTATGCGCTTATCAGGCATTGCTATTTTTAATCCCGATATAGTGCCAATGGCCGTGCTATGGTCGCCAGCAAGTACAATCGGAAAGTTTTTTCCTTCCGTGATTGTTTTTGATACTTCTTTCGCTACTTTATCACACACGCTTAAAATTCCTTTTATACGTTTGGCGTAATCGTGTACGATGGGCTCCATCAGTAGCTTGTTCTCGTTTAGCACTTCAACAGTTTTATGCTTTTTAAAATACGAACTGCCAAAATCGAGTGCTGCAATTTTTATTGCATCGGGGCCCATACTTGCACCGCGTGTTCCTGCTCCAAGTTCCGATTTTACTTCTATTAATTTTATGGTTTTCATCCGAAATGTTATGTTTGAGTATCGTTCAGATACTTCTAAAAGTATAATTGTACTTCAATTATACGAAAAATATTCGAGAGTTAATTCTCAGAATGTTTCGATAATGAGAAAGTAAACCGGCATTCCTATAGTAATATTTACCGGAAATGTAACGGCAAGTGCCATTGGCAAAAATAATCCGGGGTTTGCTTTTGGTACAGATATTTTTATGGCTGCGGGCACTGCAATGTACGATGCGCTTGCTGCCAAAATTGCAAACATAAATCGGTTTGTTATATCTGCCGTAACGCAAGAACTGATTAATGCTACCGCACTTCCATTTATAAGTGGTATAAATATGGCGAACAATACAGGGAACCATCCGAAAGAAAAAAACGCTTTGAGCTTTTTGCCGCTTGTTATTCCCATGTCCAATAAAAATATTGCCAAAAATCCTTTAAACAAATCGTTGGTAAATGGTTTTATTCCTTCTGCCTGTTTTGCATTGGCAAAATATCCTATCACTAAACTTCCAAGTATTAGCAAAACACTTCCATTGGTAAGCGAATGTGTTATTGCATTTTTTCTTTTTAATAGTTGTGTTTCTTCTTTGTTAAATATTGAAACAAGAGCTAATGCAATAATAATAGCGGGCGATTCCATGAGCGCCATAATTGCTACCATGTGTCCTTGTAAGTTTAATTGATGCGCTTCTAAATATGATACAGCTGTTACAAATGTTACGGCACTCACCGAACCATAAGCTGCTGCAATGGCTCCGGCATCAAATACACTTAGTTTTCTTTTCAAAATAAAAAAAGTATAAAGTGGTATTGCAAGTGAAATGCATATACCAAATAACATTGACCAACCAATCTCGGTTGTTAGAGTTTCGTGAGATAACTCTTGGCCGCCTTTAAATCCGATTGAAAATAGCAGGTAAAGTGAAATAAATTTTGATGAGTTAGGCGGAATTTCCAAATCGCTTTTAAGATAGACTGCAACTATGCCAAGTACAAAAAATAGTAGAGCAGGATTAGTTAAATTTTCTGTCAATAAATCTAAATTCATATGGTATAATTTTCATTTTTAAGGATTGCATTTACCGCAATACATTGGATCTTCGCTGGTTTTATTATGTGGGTATTTTTTTTCTAAAGTGTAATTACATTTTTGACAAGTGTATATATGTGATATAACGGAGTGAGTGGGATAGTTACACGAACTGCAAGGCAATCCGCCAAGTGCATTGGTGATGCCAAACCCGGAACAGTTGCATTTGGGGCAAAGCGATTTAATTTTTTCAACTAATTTGTAGGTAACTTTTTCAATCACTGCCATTCGCGATGGGTTATACATTGCCCGCATATCTGTTTCTAAAAAAGCGCTGCCGTATTTTTTTATCAGCGTTAAGCATTGGGTTTCCAGAATAGATCTGCTGGTTATTCCTTTTGTTATGTGAGTAAATTCTTCTCTTGATTTTCTTACAATTAGTGCATGAGATGGAAATTTAACCAGCTCGGCTATTGCATCAATTTCGTTTATGGATTTAATTTCGCAGCCGTAAAAATTCGTATCCGTGCTTAATTTTCTCGCCCAAATTTCTAAATTGTTTTTAATATCAAGAAGCAAAAGTGTTTCCTCGTTAGCAGTTGCAAAATAAATAGCAGGATGGTTGCCAAACGAACCCTCGCTTGCCATTGCTAAATCACAGTTGGCTACTTTCATTGCCGCCAAACACTTTGCTTTAGCGGTTATTACCGGGTTGTTTTTTCTTTCTATCTCGCCAGTGAATGTTCCAAAAACATCTGTGTCAAAATCATTAATGGTGAAGCATTTAACACCTAATTGTTTTTCTAAAACGGGCGCAATTACTTTTTCTTTTCCATGCATTGTTGCAATTAGCAAATTACGCCCGTTAAAACTACTCAAGCTCAAGACTAATTATTGAATTTACTTTTAGTTTTTTGTTCTCTGATTTCGCAATGGCTATAAATCTTTCTAACTCAGTTTTACTTTCAACCAACATAGGAATACGGTGAGTGGCGATTTTATCATCTACACCAAATCGCTCTTTGGAACTAAAGTTTTTCATCTGATGAAATTGAATTTTTTTGTCTAAAAGATTAAGCAAAAGTTCTTTCGCATCCTCTGTGCTAAAAATGCCATCAATGAGGCATACTTCTTGTTTTTTTGTTTCCATGTTTTTTAGTTTATGTTAATTAATGATTCGAGTGATATTCCGTTTGCTGACGATTCGATATGCTTTCGTGCTTCAAATAAATCTTTTTGTATTTCTTTTATTCTCGTCTCTCGCATTTTTATGTCTTCTTCACTATCGGCATCTTTTATTTTGTTTTCGTGATACTTAATTTTAACATGAGCGAGTTGCGTAAGCAAATCAATAGCATCTTTGCTGCTGAATTTGCCTTTTAATAATTGTATGTTCATGGCTATTGATTTTTATTGAGTGAATGTTTATTGTCCTTGCCCAAGTGAAAAGGCCGCTTTTCCATCAAACGCATATAGGTTTTCTGTTTTAATGGCATCTATGTTTTGATCCAAAGCAGATTTTAGTAAATCAATTATATGCGATTTGTTAATTTCTGCGCCATCTGTTGGTTTAAAACGGCAGCGCCAGTGGTCGGTGCAAAAAGTTTCTTTAAAGCCATCGGGCCACACTTTTATACCGCGATTGGTTATCATCGATAGTTTGATGTTGTTTTTTTCTATCGCTTTAATTTTTGCCGCTAATTCATTTGAGTCGCTTCCGGCCCAGTGTACAAATACATCTACACCTACAAGCTCTTTTTTAGCAGCCGCTTTACGTTTGTATTTAGGCAGATTTAGCGATTTGCTATTTGCAAACGAAACAGCTTTAAGTATTGTAGGTTTTTTGCCCAAATTTGCAATCACTGCTTTTGCAAACTCTTTAGTTCCTACTTTTTGTTTACTTGTACCTTCTTTAAAAATGTCGTAAGTATGAGTTCCTTCTTCGAGGGTTTTTAGCCAAGCGTTTTGAACTTTTTCCGCCACATCGGTTTGCCCTATATGATTAAGCATCATAACTGCACCTTGCAATAAGCCCGATGGGTTTGCCAAGTTTTGCCCCGCTCTGCGAGGAGCAGAGCCGTGTATAGCCTCAAACATAGAGCACTCCTCGCCAATATTTGCCGAGCCTGCTAAACCAACCGAACCGGTAATTTGTGCTGCAACATCGCTCAACACATCTCCATACAAGTTAGGCATCACAATTACATCAAATGCTTCCGGTGTGTCGGCCATTTTCGCGGCTCCTATGTCAATAATCCAATGCTCGTTTTCTATTTCGGGATATTCTTTAGCAATTTCATCAAACACTTGATGAAATAAGCCATCCGTCTGTTTCATAATATTATCTTTAGTAAAACAGGTTACCTTTTTTCTGTTTTGCTGCTTAGCATATTCAAAAGCATAACGCACAATTTTTTCGCAACCCGGTCTGCTAATTAACTTTAGGCATTGCACCACTTCATCTGTTTGCTGATGCTCAATGCCGGCATATAAATCCTCTTCGTTTTCGCGGATAATCACAATATCCATGGTTGGGTGCTTAGTTTTAATAAACGGATGTAAGCTCATGCATGGTCGCACATTAGAATATAAGCCGAGGAATTTCCTTGTTGTTACATTCAAGCTTTTATAACCACCGCCTTGTGGAGTGGTAATGGGTGCTTTTAAGAAAATCTTATTACGTCTTATTATATCCCATGCTTCGGGTGCTATACCTGCGGTATTGCCCGCTAAGTAAACTTTTTCGCCTACTTGTATTTCTTCAATTTCAATTTTAGCACCTGCCGCTAAAATAATTTCGAGCGTGGCATCCATAATTTCAGGGCCTATTCCATCGCCTTTTGCTACTGTGATTTTTGTCATGATGTTGCGTTTTTTTTGATTTAACGATGCAAACATGCGGCAATAAATTCATATATTTTTATTTATATTTGTAATGTAAAACATAAAATTATTTTATGAATTATACTTTAAACCAGTTACAGATATTTTTAAAAATAGTTCAAACCAATAGTATTACTAAGGCATCTGAAGAGTTGCACTTAACACAACCTGCGGTTTCTATTCAACTGAAAAATTTTCAAAATCAGTTTGAAATTCCGCTTACCGAAGTTGTTGGTCGTAAAATTTTCATTACCGATTTCGGGCACGAAATTGCACAATCTGCCGAGGCAATTTTAAATCAGGTTTATGCAATAAATTATAAAACACTTGCCCATAAAGGACAGTTGGCGGGCAGATTAAAGCAGTCTGTGGTTTCAACAGGTAAATATGTGATGCCTTACTTTTTATCAGAATTTATGAAGCAACACTCTGGCATTGAACTAATGATGGATGTAACGAACAAAAGTAAAGTGATTGACAGCTTGGAGAATAACGAAGTTGATTTTTCACTCGTTTCCATTTTGCCACCACATCTTAATGTAGAAAAACTGGAGTTGCTCCAGAATAAACTGTTTTTAGTGGGAAAATCCACATCCGATTTGGATAAGAAAGAGTACACTAAAAAAATATTTAATGACTTGCCTATTATTTTTAGAGAAAAGGGATCGGGCACGAGGCAAGCAATGGAGCAGTATTTTGAGCAAAGTAAAATTACAGTTCAAAAAAAAATGGAGCTCACATCTAATGAGGCTGTTAAGCAGGCATTGCTCGCTGGCTTGGGCTATTCTATCATGCCATTAATCGGCATAAAAAACGAGTTACACAATGAGGAACTACGAATAATAAAAGTGCAAGGATTACCGATTAAGACCATGTGGACATTGGTGTGGCCAAGAGGCAAGAAACACTCTCCGGTAGCCACTGCGTTTTTAGATTTTATACAAAAGGAAAAAACAAAAATTGTATCATCTAATTTTAGCTGGTATGAGCAGTATTAAATTAGTTAGGCTTTATGCTTTTGTTAAACAACAAAAATCATTTTTAATGTACACCCAAATCAATTACATTTGCAATAAATAGCAAATCTGGCTTAGTTGGATTCTAAAACAAAACCGCATGAAAACAAAGTATATTGACTTAATCCAGCAAACATTTAACTTTCCGCAAGAAGGTTTTAGGGTAGAGGATAACCAGCTTTATTTTAATGATATTCCACTTATGGATATAATAAAGCAATATGGAACACCCTTGAAAATATCGTATTTGCCAAAAATTGCATCGCAAATAGAAAAGGCGAGAAAGATGTTTAAAGTTGCAATGGCTAAATCGGATTACAAGGGAACTTATACTTATTGCTATTGTACAAAGAGCTCACATTTCTCTTTTGTATTAGAAGAAGTGCTGAAAAATGGAGCTAATATTGAGACTTCATCGGCTTTTGATATTCCTATAGTAAAAGAACTTTGCAAAAAAGGGCTCATAACTAAGGATACTTACATTGTTTGTAACGGCTACAAGCGCGAAAACTACCAGCAAGAAGTAGTGCAGCTTATTAATGATGGATTTAACGTAATTCCGGTGCTCGACCATAAGGGCGAACTCGATTATTATAAGAAAAACGTAAAAACTAAAACCAAAATTGGTATCCGCATCGCATCTGAAGAAGAGCCATCGTTTGAGTTTTACACCTCTCGCTTGGGCATCCGATATAAAGAGATAGTAGATTTTTATAAAGAAAAAATAAAGGGCGATCCTAAGTTTGAACTGAAAATGCTCCATTTTTTCATAAACACTGGCGTAAAAGACTCCATTTACTATTGGACAGAATTAGCTAAATGCCTCAATGTTTATGCAGATTTAAAAAAAATATGCCCTGAGTTAGATTCGCTTAACATTGGCGGTGGCATGCCTATACGTACATCGCTTGGTTTTGAATTTGACTACGAGTATATAATTGAAGAGATTATATCACAGATAAAATCGTTTTGTAAACAACATAAAATCAAAGAACCGAATATATTTACTGAGTTTGGTTCGTTCACTGTTGGTGAAAGCGGTGCAGCCATTTACTCAATTTTAGACCAAAAAAACCAAAACGACAGAGAGAAATGGTACATGATTGATAGCTCTTTTATTACCACCTTACCAGATACCTGGGGGATAAACCAGCGCTTTATATTATTAGCCATAAACCATTGGAACAGAGAGTATCAACGAGTAAATGTTGGTGGGGTTACCTGCGATAGCATGGATTTTTATAATACCGAAGCTCATGCCAACCAAGTGTTTTTGCCTAAGTATAATAAAGACGATGAAGAGCCGCTGTATATTGGCTTTTTTCATACAGGCGCTTACCAAGAATCGCTGGGTGGTTATGGAGGTATCCAACACTGCTTAGTGCCAGCCCCAAAGCATGTTCTTATTACTCGCGATGAAAATGGTGATGTAGTAACCAAACTTTTTGCCAAGGAACAGAGTTACAAGTCAATGCTTAAAATACTTGGGTACTAATGTAAATGTTCGTCTATACAATAACCGATTTTGTGTGCATTTTTCGGAATTTTGTATAAGAAAATAAATTTATATTTGCTTTCACATTTTTTAAGCACGGAACAAGTTAAAATTCCCTATGACTAAATTTCTCAGCAGTATTTTCATTAAAACTTATCTTGTTTTAGGTTTAGCAATAATTATCACCGTAAACTCCTGTTCCGGAGGCAGAAGTACTGGAACTGCCGAGGGTACTATAGAATACGAAGTTACCTACCCAAGTATGGATCCTAACGATTTAATGGGGCTTCCTGATAAAGCCATTTATCGCTTTAAAAATGGAAATAGTATTACAGGTTTTTCAGGTATGATGGGCTTAGTTAACATAGTTTTTATAGCTTTTGACGAAACCAAAACAGCCAAGCAAACTTTACATTTGATAGATAAAAAATATGTTGCCGATGTGGATTACAATCGTATTCAGCAAATGAATAAAGAGTTTATTACTGCCGTAAAAGAAGCTGATGGAACAAAAGATATATGTGGCTATAAATGCAAAAAAGTGCAGGCTACTTTAAGTAACGGGAGCACTATTGATGCGTATTATACGCCTGAACTTGGTGTTAAAAATATTAACTGGTGCAATCCTTACGCTGATGTAAAAGGAGTGATGATGGAATTTGAGGTAGAAAAATATGGTATCACCATGAAAATTACCGCCAAAAAAGTTACCAAAGAATCGGTTGATGATGAATCTTTTAATGTGCCGGCTGATTTTGATAAAACTTCCATCGATAAATTGAATAAAATTTTAGAAGACCTTAACCCCAATAAATAACAACCCCAATGAAAAAAAATATTTTAACTATCGCATATAGCTTGCTGCTAACAACACTTGCGTTATCGCAAAACACATTTGAAGGTACCATCTCTTACACTATGGATTTTCAAGGATTGCCGCCCGAAGCAGCCGCTTACATGGCAGGTGCCGAAACCAAAACGTATATAAAAGGAGATAAATCAAGGGCGGAATCTGTAACGGCTTTCAGCACTACTATAATTATAACCGATGGCGCTGCAAAAACACAAGTGCGACTTATGGATGCTATGGGCCAGAAATACATGATAAAAACTTCGCTTGATGATTATAAAAAGAAATATAATCCGGATGACATAAAAGTAAAACTGATAGACGAAACCAAAACTATTGCCGGTTATAAATGTAAAAAAGCCGAGGTTACCATGAAAGACAAAGATGGTAAGGAAAATCTCGTAATTGTCTGGTACAGCGATGAGGTACCAACTTATAAATCAGACTTTAAAATGTTTGGCGATATACCCGGAATGCTGATGGAATATGAAATAAAACAACAAGGGATGACCATAAAATTTACATGCAAAAGCATCGTTAATGAAAAAATATCTGCAGATAAATTTGAAATCCCAAGCGGTTACCCCGAAACTACCGAAGAAGAATTAAAAAAGAACATGCAAAAAATGGGTGGCGGTAAATAGTATTCCTTTCAAATTTTTAAAAAATCCCGAGAAGTCCTTCAGGGATTTTTTTATCCCAATTGATTTTTATTTAGTTATTTAATCCTGAAAAACACCTACACCGGTTGATAACATTAGGAAAAATTACTTAAATGAGGAGACAAAATCTGCAATGATTTTTAAATTTTTGGGGGGAAT